>CAKOQK010000001.1 GCA_934101225.1 uncultured Bacilli bacterium
ATTACTATCATCACACTTAGAAGTATCATTTTTATTTTCAATACTTCTTAAATAATTAATTGTTGTACCATCATAACATAATAATTGATTTGGCTTATCTTCACACTTCCCATCTTTTTCGCTAAATATATTTTCAAATCCTTTTTTAGAAAAATAATATATCGTTTCTATATTCAAATTAGAAAATATTTTCTTAAAGTTTTCACCTAGATCACCTGTTTTAATAACTTTATAATCACTATCACTATTCCAAGTTGCTAAATCATTTACATATTTATAAGCATAATATGCAGTATACATATCCTCTACATTATCGTAATAATTCACTTTACTTGAATTAATAATCATTTTATTATAATTAGAATACAAAATTATCATACCAATTAAAAGTACACTCATTACTATAATTGTTTCTATCAACACAAATCCCTTTTTATTAGTCACAACCACTTGCACCACCTTCTAAAACATAAGGATTAGATAAAGTTCCATCTCCTCCAATAATTTTAGTTAATGAATTTATATCAAACACTAATCTAACAAATATTTTTCCTTCAGTTATATCTGAAGAATTAGAAGATATTTCTTTATCTTCAGGTTTTTGTAAATAAACATTATATACTTTACTACCACTATAATAATTATTTCTATTATTAGCAAGCAAATATTTAACTGTATCTTTTCCTTTTTGTTCTTTATCTTCACTATCATCATCAAAATCACTATTTAATATAATATTTTTAATATTTTTATCTAGTTTTTTTCCTTCTTCTTCACTAACTATAGTGTTATAATCACTTTCGCTCATACTTCTAGAAGTAATTTTATCCTGTCCATTTTTTACATACACTGAATTCAAAATTTCATTTAATAACTCTAAACTATTTAATTTATAAGATAAATTCTTAGCAACAAAGTGTCCTAAGCCATTATCGTTTTGAAAAAGAATATAATCCATAGTATCAGCAGAATTAAACCATTTTCTTTTGTCTTTATCAACACATACATTTAATCTAAAATAACTACCCACTTCAGCATGCATAATCCTTTTATTTGAATGAATATCCTCATTAATCTTATCTTTTTCTTTATTTAAAAGGATAGAATTATGTCCTATATTTATTGCAAATACAAGTATCAAAGCACAAAATAACAAGAAAAATGAATACAATAAAGATGTTGCAATAAATCCACTCTTATTCATACTTATCCCTTCTAGTCTATCACAATTATATAATATATTATATTTAAAATCTATACATAATTTCGATTATTTTTATAATAAATAAATGGATATGACCAAAAGAAAAACACTGTTTATAAGTGTTTTAAACAAACATTAACCTATCAAATATAATAAACATATTATATTTTAGGTGATAAACATGAATTGTAATAATTTTAACAATAACTGTAATAATTTCAATAACTTTCATAATCCATTTAATAAATTTAGTTTATTTATATTCTTTTTAATATTATGTACATTAATATTTTATCAAGCAATAATTACCTTTTTCTTTCCTTTAAGATGGAATATAATTATATTATTTATTGAAATATTTTTACAATTTTATTTATTATTTAGAATAATATGGCCTAATTAATTTATTAGTGTATTCTATATAACTTATTGATTTACTAACCATGATGGTGTTATCTAATTCATTATTTCCAAAATCATATGTTTTAGGCATCGAAATCATTATAAATAGTAATGTTTTTTCATAATCAAGTAGTTCAAAATGTTTAAAGTATTCATTTAAAAATAAACTAAAATCATATTTATTAAAGTCATTTTTATATAAATTAATTATATCTATTACGGGACTATCAACTAAATATTTATCCCAACTAATGAATTTATTATTAATAAAATGATCAATGCTTAAATTATTATGATTATAAACTACTCTTATTTTATCTAAGTCATTAACCATTTTGTACCACTTTTCTAGTTCTCTTTTAAGAAAGTTGATATTAGATCTAATTAAACTTGAATTAATAATAAGAATATATAAAGATGGTCTTATATATTCTTCACTTAAAGCTTTATCAAATAATTTATTATAATAATCCTCCAAGTAATTAATATTGGAACTTATATTTTCATATATTTCCTTAAAATTATCTATTTTAACATTTTTAAAATAACTAGTTTTATAATGAAGTTCTGCTAAAGTCTTAGCCTCATCAATCATTTTTTGATTAATAGGCTCATTTATATCATCCAAATATTCATAGACATAGTTATTATCATATTCATCTATTATTTTAGGAAATTTATTAAAACTTCTATTTTCTAAGTAATTATATAAAGATTTTAAATCTTTCTTTTTTTCTTTTACAACATATTTTCCATCTTGAGTTGTAAGAATATGACTTTTACCACTAATAGTTATTTTAGTTGGATTAAAAATTTCTCTATAATTCTTCATTTGGAATAATTAGTTTCATATTTAGTTCTAAGGTATCAAAAGTATTATATTCTTTTAAAGTATTAACACTGATGTTGTATTTTTTTGTTATACTTTCAATTGAATCACTTATTCCAACTGTATGTACATGATATAAGACATATTCATCTTTATCATTAATTGAATTAATAATCATATTTTCATCTATTTTATCTTGTTTATTTTCAGTAGAAGTTGTACTAACTTCCTTTTCATCTTTAGCAATAGGCATCATAATCTCGTTAGGTAAATCAACAGGCTCACTTCTTAAATCAACAATATCTACATCCTGTTTTTTTTGTTCATTTAGAAAATCATCTAATTTTTCTTCACTTTCAAATACTTTTACTCCTTCTTCAGCTGTAACTAAGTATTCAATATGAACACTTAATTCATCTAGATTATTAAAATTATAACTAAAATCACTTATATCTAACTTAACAGTATCTAAATTAATGTTAGAAGGTAAATCATGTTTAAATGGTACTTTAAAACTAAAATCTTCTTTATTAATGCTTATTTCATGTAAACGATAACTACCAGAAACTATAAAATCGCCATATATACTTGATCCATCTACTTTAAAATTTTGTTCAACAGAAATAGATGTTATTTCAAATATTTTTGATTTAAATAAAAAGTCTCTATCTAAAGTATAAACTTCATTCATATATCATTTTCCTTTCTTTTCAAAATAATTATATGAATAGCAAAAAAAGATATTCGCGAATATGCTTAAATATCTTTATTATCTGTATTTTTATTTATCTTTTATTAAATCATTTATAAATCTATCAAATGGAAATTTTTTTCCAGGACACATTGTTCTTACAACAGGATTAATCTCATTATGTCCAACAATATGTTCTCTATCTATAATAAAATCATAATCATATGTATCTTTTAAATATTTAATAATTTTCTTAACGATCATCAAACTTGTTTTATATTGTTTTTCAGTTAATGATCCATCAAAACTTTCATGTTCAATAGAAAAAGAATAGTAATTACAATTTTCTTTAATAGATTTTGCAAATTTATTTTTTGCCAGTAAATAATAAATATCACTGCTTTCATTCATTGATGTACCATTTGCCCATGCTGAATCATTTAAGTCTACAACTTGTTTATATTCTCCACTTCTAGCTACTACAAAATGTGAGGAAACTTCACTTTTATCATTATAAAAAGTATCAATTATTCTCTCATATACATTAGAAATATGCATTACAATTATAAATGGAATTAAATTATTATGTCCCTTATAACAATTTTTAGTATATTTATCATAATTAATTTCATATGAATCTTTTTCTTTTTTTAGAAGTTTTTCTAAAGTATTAATTATATCTTTCTTATCGCACTTCATAATAGAAGAAGCAATATTAATCATACATTCATCATTTAATTTTTTGACAACAAAATAATTATATAAAAGCAATCCTACATATCTTTCTGATTTTAATTCTATTAATTTTTTAGTAAATAAATATGTATATTTTGAATTCATATTATATTCTTCATTGTCATACCATAAATAATAAACAAATGCTGCATCTTCACTTTTAAGAACATAGTTAAGAAATATTGATTTGTCAATTTGTTTAGCATGATTTATATAAAGTCTAATATATCTATTATTTTTAGTTGCTAATATTTTTTCGGTCACATCTACATCAAATAGATATGAATAATAAAATAAATCACGCGCATTTGTTGCATCAATATTATTTATATCTATATTACTATTCAACATTTCTGATAACACCATTATCACCCCACAATTAATATTGTATCATAAATATTAAAATATGTAAGATAATCTTAAAATGTTTTTATTAAATATATTCGATTGGCATCATATAATTAATTTCGTTAAGTACTTCAATATATTTTTCGTCATACAAATTACAGTGTTATCTATTTTTTGTCCACAAATCTGGAATTCAATTCCAAAATTGTAGAATTTATTTTTTAATTAGGATAGTATATAGCTCTTTTACCATAGAGATTGTATATTTTTTCTACTTGTTTACGATTATAACTTACAATTTTACCTGTATAAGAATCGGATACAATTATTTTATTTTTATTAAAGCCAATTACAACAACACTATGTAGTTTACAAATCCAATTTATTTTTTTACCTGTTTCTTTATAAATCCAGGTAGTACATATATCTGTATTTTGCATATTAACTGATGCCCATATTTGAACAGGTATTCCTTTTTTAACTATTGCAAGTACTTCATCTAGAGAATGACCTGTATAATCAATCATTCCTGATTTAAATTTATTAGCGACTTCTATTATCGGTTTTTGATAAACACCATAACCATGGCTATCAGAAGGATCTCCTACAAATTCAAGTTCAGGATTACCTCCATAATATACGCCATCTTCATAATGAGGACCATCACCCTTTTTTAATGCATTAACTAATTGACTCATGTTAACATTAACATTGTAAAATCTAAGCAAATTATATAATGCTGCACTTTCACAACCATTAGGATAATCTGGATTTTGATTATAGGTTGGAAAATTATTTATTTGATAAGTTACATCTTTTTCTATAATTGTTATTTTTCTATATTTAGTAGTCTTATTTCCTAATTTATCTTCAGCAGAATATTTTATCTTATAATTACCAGGTATATCATAGTTAACACTACTATCATCAACTATAAAATCAACCTCTCCAAATCTCTCATCTACTGCTTTAACATTATTATACAAATTATATTTATTTCCAGATTCTAATGTAATATTTGTCAGTCCCTTAAATACTGGTCCTTCTTTATCCTCTATTATTGTTAATTTAGTACTTTTCTCAAATTTATTATTATAATCATCATAAATTTTAATTAATACATCTTGCGTACCTAATTCTTTTTTTAGCAATAACTCATCATATTTATACAAAGATAAATCAATATCATTAACAATAAAATCTTTTATTGTAGGTAGTTCTTCATCTATGTAAATGGTTATTTCTTTTAATTCAAGTTTATCTAAAATATTTTCATATATTATTAAATTAGATGAATATTCATTATTACCTACACTAATTTTAATTTCATAATTACCTATATCTTTAATATTATCTAAATCTTGATTACATTTTACATTTTTTATATCTTCTTTTAGAAAATCATTTATTGTAACTATTTCTCCATAAGGTTTTACTACTTCTTTGATTATTAACTTATGGGTATTATTTCTTATAACAATATTTAATAATAAAATAGATATTCCTATGCATAGTATAATAATAACTATTAATATCCAATACCTTTTCTTCATTGTATTCCTCTATCTTTATCTTATAACAATAGTATATCATGTTTAGTAATAACTTTTAATAAATTTAAAAAAACCAGATAATTATCTGGAATATATTTTAATTTTTAATACAAAAGATAGCATATAAAGGAATACTTTTAATTTTAGTTTCCTCATTATATCCAAAATTTTTAGAACTTATTCTTATAGAATATTTTGGATTATAATTTTTATTATATAAAGATAAACTTTTTGACTGAGTATTTCTTGCTGCTTTTACTTCGATTGGAATTATTCCATCATCATTATAAATCATAAAATCAATTTCGGCTTTACCAGAACTTAACCAATAATACAAACTAATATTATTACTAGCAAACTGAGTAGCAACAAAATTTTCCGTAATAGATCCTTTAAACAAAGATAAATCATCTTCTAAAATATCTTTATATTTAACTTCTAATAAATGATTAAGTAATCCAACATCATTAAGATATAACTTGAAACTATCATAATCAACAAATGCAGCTAATGGTTTTTCTGGTGCACTCACTTTGTATGAACATAAAATCATATTACTTGCATTTAACCAATCTAGTGGTGTATCGTATTCTCTGCCCCTTCCATTTTTTTCAATTTTACTAAATTGAAATTTTCTTGATAAATTTGCAATTTGGCTAGGTATAGAACGATATATTTTTTCTATTTTTAAAGCTTCTGAGTTGCTAGTTACATATGTTTTCATATCCTTAAAATAGGAATCTATTATATTTTGTTTAATAGTAGAATCGTATTTCATGATATCACAACCATTATCTATAAAATTTTTAACTGATTCCGGCATTCCACCACAAATTAAATAATACTTATAATATTCCATTGCTTGTATATGTAAAGGCTCTATCATAGCTGAATTATTTTCATAACATCTTTTTATCTCGTTAATTAACATTTCTTTATTGTTAGCAACTAAAAACTCTTCAAAATCCATTGGATACATATTTATCATTTTTACCTTACCAACTGGAAATGATGAATTTAATCTTTTTAACTTTACCCCTAGTAATGAACCAGCACAAATAATTCTTATATTGTTATGTTTTTCACAAAAAAATTTTAACTCTGATATTAATTCTTCACTACACTGTATTTCATCAATAAAAAGTACAGTATTTTCTTTTGTTAAATCAAAATTAACTATAGTTTGTAAATAGTTTAACTTTTGTTCTGAATTTAAATCAGTTCTTTTATATAAATCAACCACTTCAACATTTTGAAATAAATTTACAGAAACAAAATTTTCAAATTCTTTTTCACAAAATTTTTCTATAATATATGTTTTTCCAACCTGTCTAGCACCTAATATCATTAAAGGTTTTACATTTAATGAATCATTTTTCCACTTTAGTAACTCATTATAGATTTTTCTTTTCATTCTCTATCACCACTATAAATATACTATAAAAGTTAGAAAAAGTCAAAAATTACACGTTTTTTGAACGACTTTTGATATAAATTTACACGTTTTTTGAACGACTTTTGTCATAAATTTACACGTTTTTTGAACGACTTTTATAAATTATGCCTTATTTTAACTATTTAAATCTTTCTCTATAACCACATCTTTGACATAAAGGACTTACTAATTCACGCCTATTAAACCCACTTAACATTTCTTGATATATATTAGAATTAATAATTTCATCTAAATCTTGCTTATAAATATTTCCTAGTTTATTATCTCCATTATTATCCAAACAACAACTAACAACATCACCATTAACCAAAATTCCAATTTGATCTTTTAAAGCCCTGCATGTACCAATTCGACTAATAACAGGTAGATCCATACTAGGCCAATCAAACTTTTTATCAATACTTAAAAATATATGATCATTTAAGTTATTTCTTAAACTATTTCTATCTATTTTAACCTTATAGTGTTCATCTAAAAATTTAAATATTTCATTATTATCTAAGTCATTCCATAACCTAAAATTAATATATGTATTCTTAATACTATCACATATCTTAACTATATCTTTTACTTCATCTAAAGAATTAAAACTATGTAATGAGATATTTATTTGTCTTATTTTATTATTATTTATAATATCTAACTTATCTTTTAATAATCTTCCATTAGTTGTTATATTTACATTTATATTATTCTCATTTGCTATTTTAATTATTTCATCCAAATTAGAATGCATTAAAGGCTCTCCTTTAATATGTAAATAAATATGATTAGTATAACCATTAATTTTATTAATTATAGTTTCAAATTCATTTACACTCATAAATTCTTTTTCTCTATTGCTTTTAGGACAAAATGGGCAATTTAAATTACAAACATTGGTTATTTCAATATATATTCTTTTATACATATTATGTTTTCCTCTTTATCTATTTTTCTTATGTTCTTCAATTTCATATGAATCACCATTACTCATATACGTATTAAAATCATCATTTCCAAGATGTCTATATATGCTTGATGGCATTTCAATTCCCTTATTATATTTCTTAGAATTAATTAGCATTATTCCAATATTATGTATTTTTGCTGTTTCAACGTCTTTAGCAGTAATTTGATCAACACAATATAACGCTATTCTTTTTAATTTAGGTATTCTAGAATCTATATCAGTTTGAGTTCTACCATGCTCTAATATTAATATTTCATTATATGTTCTTTTATTATAAAGTAATTCATCAGGCATCATAAGTTGTTCAACTCTATTAGTTGCATTAGATGTAAAACTAAAAGGTTTATACATTGTAAATGAATCTCTTGGAAAAACATGAACAATTTGTTCTGGATTTAAGTCACTAGAATCATATACATATGTGTCATTATATTTTGGAGTGCCAAAAACAGATATACAACCATTTCCAACTAACGAGTAAGAGTGTCCAACTGGTAAATTATCTTCACGATTTATATTTGATTTAACAATAGCAAAGAAAGGATTATCTTCAATATTATAAACATCAACACCATATTCATTAGATAGTTCTTCATCTTTAAATTTAACTAATTCTTCTTTAACCATTGAATAATCTTTTATGGCTTTTCTAACTTGTTTTCTAGCAAATGACATGTCGTCATAAAAAATTTCCATCATATTATATTGTTTTAACTCATTATGTAACTCGATTTTTTCTTGTGAAGATAACATATCTATATTTACTATTTGTTGATATAAATAAAGTCTATCTTCAGGAATATCTATATTTCCAGCATAATAAAACTCTAATAATTCTTTTAAATCGTACATTACATTATAGTAGTTTTCTTCAAAGTGATAATCTATAATGTAATCTGACTTTTTCTCATCTAATGATTTTGTTATTAAATTAATTACTTCATCAAATTTACCATTAAATATAAGCTCTCTAAGATTAGTATATTCATTAGGAAATATTTGGATTTGTCTAATTAAATTTCTAAAAATATCACGATATTCATTAGAACTTGAATCTAGATTGCTTAATTTATTTATCATATTAAAAATATTTTGGTATGTTTCAGGATAATCAATATTTAAAATAAATTCTTCTTCTTTTGTTTTAGCATAATTATTTAAATTGGTTGGATCTCCACAATAATTAGCATCATTAATTAAGAATCTATACTCATAAACATTTAACTCATTCCATAATTTTTGGGCTACTTCTGTGTTTAATAAATCAGATGATAAAAAGAAGATTTCCCCACATGAACTAACAAATGAATCTCCATTTCTTTTGGCCATATCCTCAAATGATAGGGATTTACCAGCATCTATCAAACCTTTTATTGATATATTATGTGATGTTAAATCGATATTATATTTTTCTAATATTTTTTTACCAAGTAATTTAGGGTTTCTCTTTAACATTTCATATATTAAATCATTTGGATAATCATACTTATCAATAAATTTTAATCGATAATCTTTATTAAAATAACTAATTAACTGACCTGTTAAATTTATATCTTTATTAAGTTCTAAGCATCTATTTACTATTAAATCGTATGTTTTATTATTTAGATTTTTTAACGATGCATAGTATTTAGAAATATCAGTACTTAAAAATAAATCTAAAAATTTTTGATTATTAAATAAAAGATCTACATAATTGGAATAATTTAAAATGTATGTAATTCTATCTTCTACGTAATTATAATCTTTTAAATAATGAACACCTTCGTCATCCAACAAGTTAAGTATTTCTCCGTTATAATCATTATCTAAAAAATCCAAAAAATCTTGCTTATTTGAATTAATTATTTCTCTTTTTGTAACACTTTCCATATTTATCACTACCTTATGGTAAGTATATCATAAAATAAATGTTTGTAGCAATTTATAGAAATGAAAAAATCAGATTAAATATCTGATTATTATTATTCATTTACTGCACTAAATCTAATTTTAGTTTCAAACTTCTTATTATTTTTATTATTATTACTATAATAGTAAATTATATATGTATGAACACTACTTTCAGTACCAGTACTAAAAAAACCTTCACCTAAATCTATTGTGCTAACACCTTTTAAATTATTTAAATAATATTTAGTTTTAGCATCTGCTTTTTCCGTAATTTTACCATTTCCATCGGTTTTACCACCAAGAATAAAATATATTTCGTTATCAGCATATTGATTATAATTAACATCAAGTAATAATTTATAAGGCAAAATATCCACATCACTATTATTTGTTCCCGTAATTGAAAATGTTTTTGAACCAGCCATATTGCCTGACATTTCGTAATCACTTGATTTAAATACAGCACTATTGCCTTGATATGTAACTACCATTTTGCCATTTGCTACATTAATAACATCCATATCTATACTTCCTGATAAATTATCAGTCATATATGCAAAACTTGTTCCAATAGTTACAACTACAATTATAGCAACTATCATTACCCCTAATAAAGTTTTATTTGTTTTTGTCATATTCATTCTCCTTTATTAAATAATTAAACCTAAATAAGCTTTAAAATTACAATTTACATTTTGCTCTTTATTCGTTTCAATAAAAAACATATATAACGTGTATTCATGATTTATTTGATCACCACTTTTGGTAAAATATCCAGTACCTAAGTTAATTGTCAAATTAGTTCCCTTATTTATTTTACTAATACTATTTGATGAAAATGCAGTTTTAGCATTAGTAACTAGTGAACCATTATTATTATTTTTACCTACCAATATATAACCTATATCATTATTGTCAAATTCGTTAGTTTTCACAACTAAATTTAATTTATATTCCATTTTTAAATCTGTTGTATTTGTTCCACTTATCACAAAACTCTTATTTAAAATAGCATCATTTACTGAAGTAGTTGGTCCAGGTATAACATTACTAAACACTATATTTGGATTTTTATCAGTAAAATTTATAATCATTTTACCACTAGTCAAATCAATATTAGAAGTTGAGTTTCCATTTATAAACATTGGTGAAAAATATGAATAAGTTATACCAAAAGTAACAAGAACCATTAGTGCAACTAAACTTATACAAATCATTATAAAATTAGATTTACTCACAAGCATATCACCTTCTATATTAATATTACTAAAAATTAAATTAAACTTCAATTAATTTTTATTATTCATTAAAGAAATCATCAAAATATTCATCATCATTATCGTTACCAACAACAACACTATCTTTATCAACTACTACTTTTGGTTCTTCTTTAGTATTACTATTATTATCCTTTTTAAAGAAATCATCAAATTTTTCTACCATTGTAGTATCTAACTTATCATAATCTGTAAGTTTATTATTTTCCAAATTATTTTGTTTAGCTTTTTCTTCTTGTTCTTCTTTTTCAAGTTCAGCTATTTTAGCATCAATCTTTTTAACTAAACTATCAATATCCATACCACCATCAAACATACCTGAATTATTATCTGGTTTTCTCATTTGATTTTGTAATTCATTTAAATCTAAGACATCAGTCTTATCTAAATTTGGATTTACTGATTTATTCGAACCAAAAGGACTATTAAACCCTCCAAAAGGATTATTATTATTTGGTTTATTTAATCCTTCAAATATATTTCCTAAAGGAGTACCAGAGTTAAACCCATTTTGATTCGGCATTCCACTCATATTTTCCATATTACCAAATAACTTTTTCTTTTTTTCTTCTCTTATAAATTCTCTAAAATCAAAAATCGATACTTCTCTTGATGTTCTTTCAATAAATTTAGATTCTTCATCACTATGTCCCCAATTAATTTGATAACTAGGTGTTAATTTAGTTTTAAATGGATTCATTCTTTGTCTTAAAATAACAACTTGGAATTTTTTTAATTTTTGTAAATCACTTGAAGTTAATAATGGACGAGAAGCTGTTTTTTCTTTCTCTTTAGATTTTGCCTCTCCACACAATTTACTTATTTCTTCCAAGTCAGCTAAGTCACTACTATTAATAAAGATTTTATTACCACAGTTACCCTTAATAGTATCTGCTTGCTCTTTACCATATACATCATTTAACTGAGAAAATCCTTGAATAATAAATGTAAATCTTATATTTCTTGAACGGGCTGCAGAAACCATAGCAGTTACATCTTTTAGTGGTGGCATATTAGCAAACTCATCTAAAATAAAATTTGTTCTAATTGGAAGCTTTCCTTTTGGAGATTTATGAGCAACATCTACTAAAACTTCATAAGCTTGTTTTAAGAAAATAGTTGCAAGTGGATGATATGTTGTTTTTTCATCATGAATTACAACAAATAACGCTGTTTTTTCTAGTCCAATACTACGCATATCAAAATCACTATAAGAAAGCATTTCACTTAAATTCTTTTGAGTTGTAAATTTTTCCATCTTTTCACTAAATACTGATAAAACACTAGTTCTTGTTTCAGTTGGACCCGTAATTGTTGACTTAGCAAAGTTATAAGCAGTTGAGTCTTTACCTTTTAAATCAAAGTAAGCAGTAGCATAATTACTAGGAGCAAAACTTTCCTCTCCAACAGCTGCCATATAGTTAATTGAATTTATATTAATATATTTTTCTTCAGCATCTTGAAATAATCCAAGAGCAAGTCCATTAAAATATCCCATACTAGCATTTCCCCAGAAAGGATCACTTGCTTTTGGATCATTAACCATATTAAATGATACGTCTTTTAAAAGTTCAATTGCTTTATCTTCATTACCTTGTTTATATAAGTCATATGGAATTGCTAAAGGATTCCAAGCATTTCCCATTTGAGGATCTCTAAAATTTAGAGTAATAATATTATAACCTTTACTTCTTAAAAAGTTAGCATGATCTCTATAAAGTTCACCCTTTGGATCAGTTATAATCATTGATTCACCCTTACGTCCTAAACTTTCGATCATAGGCTCAACAACACACTGACTCTTACCATTACCAGTAGAACCAATAACTAAACTATGAAAAGAACCATCATCAACCCACATATCTTTTCCATCATTTACAAGTGGTACCCCTGCCCCATCAGCTTCTAAATTACTAATTACTACTTTTTTTACATCATCAGCATTTTTCATTTCTTTCTCAGTAGCAAATCTAGTATATCCTTTTTCATCTTCTTTATCACCAATTTTAAGCCCTATACCAGAACCTTTTTCATGTTCAAAAATATATGAAGAAACACTAAAAAATATCGCAATTAATACTGCAAAAAATACTAATAGTGTTGGCAACAAATATGGGGGAAAAAAACCTGCAAAAAAATTTACACCATATAATTTACCTTCATTAAGTAAAGATGATAAATTAAGTACTGCTAGTGAACATAAAATGAGTAAAAATATGCTATAAATAATAAACATTAATAAATCTTTTGATGATACTCTAAACTTCACATTAACTCCCTCTCTTCTTCTTTAAATTATACACCATAATTATTTTTAATTCAATTATTACAATTACTTGAATAATACAAATTCATATTGTAAACATCATATGTATCAAAAGCATTAGATGAAAATTTTTTATAAGCTAATCCACCGCCATTTACATAAGCAGCTGTTACTGAAGAACCAGTATTTTGAAGTACCATATATATCTTAGAACCATATATAATTATATCTCCTGGATTACTATATTCAATATCAATTTTTTCACCAAGATTTTTATAATCACTTATCTTATTAGCAACTTTTTTTACATTGCCAGCATTTAATGCCCAATTAATTAATGTTTCATCATAAAATCCATGAATGCCACCACTAGAATCTTTTCCCCAATCTGGATTAACAATTAAACTATCATCATTTGTTCCACCGTAAGGAATTCTAAAATTATAACCATTTAATTCATCAATTAAAGTCACCACTTTACTAGCAATTCCAGTTCCTGTACAATTTTCACCAGAACTATTAATTTTTTCCGTTAAACTATTAATTCCATCTTCTCCAATTATTGTTACTAAACTATTATTTATTGTAGTAATAGTATCATCATGAGAATAATCAACACCACTATCTACAGAATCGCTAGAGCCAAAATTCCAATTTAAAATATTTAAAAAATTGCTCATAGCAGAATCTAGGAAAAGAATAATAAAAATAAAAATAAATAATATAAATACTACCCCACCAATACCTAAATAAATTTTTATTTTTAATAAATTTAATTTTCCTTTACCATTTCCCAAAAAACTTATTAAATTTTTACTATTTGATTTCCCATTATTAAGAAAACCACTTAAAATATTCTTAGTTTTATTATTACTTTTTTCATTATTTTTTTGAATAATACTTTGATTTTTATCATCTAATGATGAAGGATTACTTTTTTGTTCATCATTTTGTTGATTATTATAGTTATTTGTATTAACATTAGGAATTACTTTTTTACTTAGATAATTATTTTTTAATTTATTCATAGAACCATTATTTTTTTGAATTTGTTTAGTCAAATCAATTTTTTTTCTATAATAACTTTGATAGTTTGGTACATTTTTTCTTAAAGTTGTTTTTTGGGCATTAGTGTTAGTAACAATACTATCATCTAATTCTTCAACATTATCTAAAAGTTCATAGTCATCATTCATGTATTAAACTCCTTCTAATTAATTCTTATTAAATAATTATTAATACTATTTTCTATAAAAACAAATTTATTTTCATCTTCATCTATTACATAAATTGCTCTTTTTCCATCAATCACGCCTGATGAATAACTTTTGACCCTGGCATTTAAAAATTTAATTGTTTTAATTCTTGATACCATGTGATTAAATTCTTCATAAGTTAAATATTTTTCTTTAGTTGTCTCATCTAATTTATTATATATATCTTGTGGATTGTATATAATATTTGATACTGTATCTGCTAAATACTTATTTGCAACTTCTTCAATAGAAACATAAATTCTTTGAACTTCATTAACTTTATAATCATGAAAATATTCATTGAATTCATTATATGTATTACTTTTATTTTTGACTTTTTTATACAATAAACCAAATAGCAATGTTCCAATAATAACTATTATACTAATTATTATGACAAAACTATTATTGTTTTTATTTTCCATTTATTACTCCATCATATATATTTTTATCAATAGGTGTAATTGTAAATAATTTAGAATCATGACTTAATTTAATTAATAAATAATTCTCATCTAATTTATTTAATCCATTTTTTAATTCTTCATATATAATTCCTTTTAAATAATAATTATTTTCAAAGTTATACATCTCATTTATTTTAATACTAATATTTTTATTTAAGTATATATTATTAATTTGATTACTACTTTTATAGTCTTCATCTAATAGTTTATTTATATTATCTATATCATTTACTGAAAGATAATTAAAATATTTATTAGCACAATTCTCTATAGTATAAAAATCATTATAATCTATTACTAAGGAATAAATTTCTTTATTTTCTATAGAATTATTTACCTTTTCATTTTCCTGTTTAGTAAGTATCAATATTAGAATAAATAAGCAAACTATAAAAATGATTAACAATACAAAATTATATTTATTTTTCATATTACACCTCTACTTACATCCACTTGCAACATATGTATAATATGCATTTGCATTATTTGCTCTTGTAGTATCACATTGAGTATGATTACTTGGATTTTCAAAACTATGGCAAAAAGTTGCTCCAATACTACTTGCACTTTCATTACCTGACATTATTGAATTATATAAGCTACTATAACCTGTTTGCAATTCTTGAAATAAAAAACTAACTTGATTTCCCATGTCTCCAATAGAAACACTATTTGATTTTGCCCTACCAAGCAAACCTTGCTTTCTAGTCTTAAATGTCCACTGGCATATTCCATATCCTGCGGAATCATTAATGAAATTATTATAAGAACCATTATCAACTGCTGTGGTATAACTTTCATCTGTGTATCCAAGCATTGACTCATAATCATTTTGTAAATTTATTGGATTAAATCCACTTTCAGCAGCAATATTAGTCATTATTCCAGCAATTCCATTATCTGATGCACCGCTTTCCTTTAAGGTTAAACAAATAGTTTGTTGATTACTACCTCCCAAAACAGTTCCTACACTATTTGTTTTTGGTCTTGGATTTTGCATACTTATATAAGTATTTGGGTTCACCCTTGCACCACTAGAAACTTTTAATTCAAAATGAAGTGCTTTTTCACTAGTATCACCGGTATTTCCCATTATTCCTATTATCTCTCCTTGAGATACACTTTGTCCCTCCGCAACCGATACACTTTCTAAATAACTATAAATGCTTGAAGTACCATCAGAATGAGATATCACAACCATATTACCATAACCAGAATTACAAGTTCGATCACCAGGTGAACATGTATTAACTATTTTAGATATTATTCCAGTTTTAATAGCAATAATATTAACATTATCTTCAAATGAGCCAATGTCTATTCCTTCATTTGAGCCAGGATTATAATCCTTTAAAATATAAGAACTAACTGGATCACCTTTTGCAAAATATTTATCATTTTCATTTGTTACTTCAGCACTACCAATCGGATAGTAATACATATTATTAATACTACTAAAGTAAGACACAGTTTCCGGATGTTCATTATAAAATAAATCAAGACATTCTTTAATTTCTAATATAATTTCTTTTCTTTCAGCAATTATTTTTTCATGATATTCATTATATAAATTTTCATCATATTCCATCGCATTTTCCAAATCAATAATAGTTTCATAATCAGTTTTTTCAATAATATGATCAAATCTATCTTGAAAATGTGGTTTATTATCAAAATACTGACTGTCTTCTAAAAATTGCCAATATGCTTCCTCACTAACTGTTTTTTTACTTGCAACTGTATATATACCACCTTGATCTAAACATTCTTGATGTTTTTTACTTCTTGTTATTCCAAAAAAATTTGTTAGACCAGAATTTACTAATAATTGTTCTCCAAAGTTAACCATATTAGTTGAAATCACTACATTACAGGTAAAACTACCATCATCATTTTTAGTTAAAGAGCCTTGATTACAATAAGGCGTGCTAGTTCCATCTTTAGTCTCATATGAGGGACTTGAAGTAGTAGAACACGTAGCTTCATATCCAACCATGGCTTTTATTAATAATTTAATAGAATTAGATTCTTTTGTAAGAGTCGTTGCATCACTCTTATCATCTACATCAATATCATCATCCTCATTGTCAAAATCAAATGATATTTTACTAAACCAATTTTTATAAAATCTATTATCATCTCTAAAAGCATCAGGATTAAGCCCATAATATAACGTACTAACAATTATTTCATCTTTTATATATAATCCACTTCTTTCGTATTTAGTAAGCATTTTATATAATTTATTAAAAAATTTCTTTTGTGATTTTAATACTTGTTCAGTACATTTATCACTATCCTCATCATTTTCACAGGTGCTAGACCAATAATCCTGATATTGTTCTTTAAAATCTTCCCATTTAAAGGTAGCATAATTATATCCATCAGCCTCACCTTTTTGACTAAACATCAAAAAAAGTGATATGCATAATATCATTTTCAATAAAAATTTAAAATGTTTATTTATCACTTTCATTAAATTTTACACCTTCTTTAATTATAGTCCTCCACCAGAACCAAATGAATCTAATTCCTCCTGAGTAAGGATTACATTAATACGCATTCTTCTATTACCACAAACAAATAATGCTTCACCTTGACTATAAGTTTTTATACTTTCCTTTTCATTATCATTTAAATCAATTAATTTGGCTAAATCTTCAACTGCTTGCTTACGCAATCCCATTACCAAATAGTAAGATGCATTATCAAATATAGCTTTACCATGAACAAACACTTTAGGATCAGCAAAATCAGTTGGCTGTTGGGTAATAATTATTGTACCTGTATTATATTTACGGCTTCTTCTTTGAACTTGAGCTAAGAATTCAGCACCAAGTTCATTTCCAGCGCCTAGTAAAACATGCGCTTCATCTACATACATAACCGTATTAGTAGATTTATCAAGACATAATCCCCATGCATATTTTAAAATATTAAAAAACAAAGCATTTCTAATATTAGCATCACTATTCATAAGTTCCTTAATATTAAATACAATAAAATTACTATCAGTTTGCAAAGATGTGTGACCATTAAAATAATATCTTAATTCACCTATAAAAGGTCTAATTCTAAGTTCAAGTCTTTCCATAACATCTTTTTCTCTAGTTGCTTCTGGCATTGATAATAGTTTTCCCTTAATTGTTGAATAAACATCATCAAAAGTTGGATAATCAGATGATTTAAAATTACTAAAATCAGTATTAAAGTCAATATTAAATCTCTTATACGTTTCTTGACATACTTCACTAAACATTTGCAAAACATCATCTTCAATAGAGGGATAATAATATTTTAAAAATGCCTTAATTGATTGCAAAGTTCTAGTTAAAACAGAATATCCTGCTCCATCCTTTAATTCATCTTCATCAGCATCCATTATTACTTCAAGTGGATTAATAAGACCATAAGCTCCACCTTTACCTAAATCGATAAAGTTTCCTCCAAAGTTTTTAGTCATTTCCTCTAATTCGCCTTCTGGATCAATTGCAATTATTTTGCAATTATTCCTAATATGAGTTCTAAGTAAAAGTTTAGCAGATGTACTCTTACCACTTCCCGATGTTCCTAGTATAATTATGTTGGCATTATTACGATTATATTCTTTCTTCAATTGATATAAAAATTGATTAAATAAAACAACACCACCAGAGAAATCTACACCAAGTAATGTGCTAGATCCAGGATCCTTTATACTATCAAACACAAATGGATACATAGCAGCAATTGTCGGACTCGGAATAGGAATACCGACTCTATCTTCAATATCTTGTTTAGGAAATATTGGCAACATTGATTTAAGAACCTTTTCTTGTTCAAACATCATAGGAATTCCCCTCATGCCCATACTATCTAAATAATTTCTAACTTGCATCTTTTTATTTTCAAGCTCATCTTTAGTATCAGCAGTTATCATAATATGCATTTGAAAATCAAATATTTTAGCCTGAGTTGCAGCAAGCATTTGCGTAAATGCTTCTAGCGATTCATAATCTTGTCTTATTCTTTCTTGCAAAGTTCTATCATGTTCTTTTTGATATCTATCCTTTAAATCAACTAATTCTTTATTAAGCATTTTAGTCATTGATGAAAATGGTATAGGTATATGTTTAACAACAATTTTTATTCCTGGAATACTTGTAATATTTGATAAATATCCAGGCATTATTGTTTTAGGATAACTAATTACCGTTAAAATAGTTGCATATTTATCACTAATATAAAAATCATTAATATTAAATTTCATCCCCTTAGGAGCAATTTCACTTTTTAAATTAGCTCTACTCATTAGTTATCACCGTCCCAAATTCATTCTTTAATCCACCATTTAAAAAATTTTGTAACAAAAATTTCAAATCTTCATCACTAGTTTTACTTGATATCAAGCCACTACTAGCAAGACCAGTAATTAGCTGTTGTACATGTTTATTTATTTTCTCTAAATCTTTATCTCTAAATAAAATATAATATTCAGTATCAACGACATTATATTGATTACTAGAAAACATTTCCGCTTTTTCAATATCTTCACTAATTAATTTTCTTACTGCTTGATTACTAGCATTATCAAAATCAAGTTGTAATTGTGATAAATACATTTTAATATCTACTGGTCTATCAGCAACCATAAGCCAAAATTCATAATCAATAGTACTATAAAAATTTCTTAAACTCATTATAATATTATTTTGGCTTTGATAATCTAAAATAAAGATATTTTTTGGTTCTACTTTGATTCCTGTAACCATCCATCCATTATCTAAATTAATTATTCCATTACTAATTGACTTAACAGGAAGCCAATCTTCAGAATATTTATTTTGTGTCTTCGTCATATCGGATACACCAACCTTTCCAACGATACTCTTTTTGCTCTACAAAATAAGTCCAAATATTTTTTATAAATGTTCTAACATTATGTTGATTAGGAAGAGGAACGATTAAAAACACACAAACAAGCAATGGCAACAATATTATAAAAGCCCCCATAAGCGTGTCAGCTTTAACAATAAATAAAAGTATTAACGTTATAGCCATTCCAGTTCCTCCAATAATTAAATCCGTAGCATTAAACATTCCTAATATCAACATAGAATTTTTTGAATTAGCAGGTATCATATATTCATTATTTCCCATAATTTATCCTCCTATTTTTTATCTTTATCTAAGACAGCCTTTTTAATTTTATCCCATGCAAGATCTTCAGCTGATTTAGTTTTAACACCATCATTACTAATCTTTTCATTTTGAGCATATTCAGCATTATATACTTGATCAAGTGATCCATCAGCATTGTTTGTATGATCTCCTCTTATACGTCCTTCTTCGTAATTCATTACACCTTCAACAATCTTATTAGCAGCAGCCTCTCTAGCATCTGCCATTGTTCTTTTTTCAACCTCATCAATTTTAGCATCAAACATAGTTTTTTCCAATTCTTTTTGATAAGATTGTACTGCATCATCATAATATTTATCGCCACTTTCTCCTCTAATTTTAGTTGCCATTTGTTCTTTTTCTTTAGTAATTTTTCCTTGAATATAGTTTTCTGCATCTGCAGCATTTGTAAATGAAATATTTGCAACACTATCACGTATTTTTTGTTCCATTTCAGGTGTAAATGAACTATTAACATCAGCATTTATTCTTTCAGTTACTTTTTGTTCTAATTTTGCTTTAATAGATGGCTCGCTAACAATTGCATTAATTCCACCTTTACTTTCTATCTCAGCCTTTACAATTGCTTCTGTTTTATTTTTGGCTTCAATTTTAACTTTATCATTAGCATCTTTATTTCCTGCTAACACAGATGAATTATATTCAGAAATAACACTTTCTCTAGATAAATAAGAATCTATTGCACGTTTTTCGTTTACATTAGAAGTTGTAGCAGATATTTGGCTAAGTTTTTCATTAATTTTAGCTTTACGTTCTTCGTCAGTGTAGTGAATTCCCTTGGCACTTTCTTCTGCTTCTATTGCTGTTTTTGCTTTATCATAAATTGGTGATTTATTCTTAAATTCAGCATTTTGATTTATATAGTCTGTGGCTTTCATACGTACTGAAGCAACATCATCTTTTCCTGGTATTTCATGTCCTATAGCTTTATTTCTGATTTCATCATTTCTAGCTTTGGCATGTTGTTTTACATTATCTTCATAGGCCTTGCCATATTTTTCATTTATCTGTGTTTCAATTGATTTATCACCAAAGAAACCTTGTTTTTTACCATAACCATATGTATTAGTGTATACACTTTCACCCTGACTCTTAAATTGTTTTAAACCTCCACCACCGGCAAATCCTTTAGCGGCTCCTTGTTTTGCTGCTGCACCGACGGACATATTAGTCATTCCTTTGGCTGATTTTAATCCAAGTTTATTTCCAACCTTCATTGCAGCATTATTTCTTAATGCTGACCATGCACTTCCAGCAGCTCCTGCTGCTGCACCAATTCCTTTTCCCGCTAGAGCACCTGCTGCTGCTGCAGCACCACCAA
This sequence comes from uncultured Bacilli bacterium, assembly GCA_934101225.1. Lineage (GTDB taxonomy): Bacteria > Bacillota_I > Bacilli_A > RF39 > UBA660 > CAG-533. Next base: position 21,832 of record CAKOQK010000001.1, read on the forward strand.
GGATTGGTGCTCCAGTAAGTTTCTTAGCAATGTCTTTTGGCATGAATCCACCAACACCACTGCTAAGATTTCCAGTAAGTTCTTCTAAAAGTTTCGGTGCTTCTTTTGCAAATAACAATACTCCAAATATCAGAACTAATTTTGTAAATAACATAACTATAGTAGATACATTACCAATTCCTGCAAACAATCCACCATTATTGCTATTAAATCCACTAACTAGTAATTCTATCATATACATTGAAAAATATATTGTAATAAGTCTTAAAAACAATGATAAATAAGTCTTAATTATATTACTTAGCCACTTTGAAAATACACCACCACTTGGTTTAGTAATTCTTAGCATGACAGGTATGGGTGCAATAATTTGTAAAAATGCTAATTTAGCAACTCTTATTCCTACATCAAAAGCATAAGATATAAACATCAATAATGCTATAACACCACCTATAGTTGAAACTATGGGTAAAAATTCCATTGTAGGATTTTTACTAGTTAATCCATCTTCTAATTTAGAATCCCATATAAAACTACCAACATTTTCAACTACTCCTGTCGCATATGCATCAACGAAATCAGAACAAGAACTTGATAAAGAACTATCATTTTTACATTCTTCATAAGAAACTGCTTCTCCATCAGTAGTAATAGGATGATAAAACGTAGCATATATCATAGTAGAAACATTATTTCCCATTGTTTTAGGTTCTGAAGAACTAACTTCATCACTTCCTAAAATCATTTGTTCTATAACACGAGAATCAATAATATCATTTTGTAAGATACTCATATATTTAAAAATTGGAGGAAGTACCGTTATAATAATTACAGAAATAACAAAGCCTTTAAATATTCCCTGAATAGATTTATCTCCTCCACTAGATGCTTTATCCGGATTTATTATAAGAAGAATTATATTATAAGCAACTACAAAAAGCATTGCTATTCCTAAAATAGTATAAACTCTTTCAGTTAATGCCCCAATTTGATCTGAAGAATCATTATATAAACTAATTTTACTTACTGCAATAAAAACTTGATAAAAAGTAGAAATTAATGAATAAAATATACCATCTATTAAAAAACAAAGTCCATAAAACGCAGTCTTTAAAAATTTAGCTATTGCAAACAACATATAATCACCTTCTTCTTTATTAATTAATACAAGTTCCCGTACCTGGATAAACTAAATTCAATATTAAATTTAAAATAACAGGTAATAGATATAAAACAACAACTAATATTAATCTAGTTCCAAATTTTTTTCCCGCCTTTTGCAATCCTTCGGCTGCTTTACTAGTAATTGCACCTACAAATTCATAAGAAGAAAGAGCAAGAGTTAAAATTGGTGCAACAATCTTAAAAGCTTTAAAAATATATTGTAAATCATCTTTAAATTTACCTAAACTACTACAATTTGAATTTTCACTTGTTGTACTTGTACTAGCCTTCGTTGTAGTTGTTGCATCAACTTGAATAACAGAAAAAATAGTCATTCCCATTAATATTAGTAGCAATATATTAATAATGTTTTTCTTCATAAATATCAATCCATTCAATATCATTTTTCATAAAAAATTATATCATAAAAAAAAACAACAGTAAAGTTGTTATTTTAATTCCATTTTATTATTCTTGACATTCACTTGGATGCAATAAACATTTTTGACAAGTTGACCATCCTAATGAGGTTTGTGCTTCTTGGAATCCAGCTACTAAACCAAAAATCCAAATAACTAATGATGGTATTAAATATATAATTAATCCGGCAACTATTCTCATAGCTAAAGACTTAGCACTCTTTTTAATATCATCATCCTTGCTTCCAGTAACGGCTTTTCCTAAATCAAAAACCCCAAATACAATGATAATTATTGGAATAACCAATTTAAATATTAATAAAATCCATCCTACTATTTGCATAATATCTTTTGCATTTTCGCAAAATCCAGCCATGTTCATATAAATCTTCTCCTTTACATCTAAAATCATTATATTTAATTTTTTTAAATATGTCAATTTTTATCTCTTTATTTTTTATAATATTTATAATTTTATTTCTTTTCTTGCTTATCAAAGCCTAATTTAATCAATAATTTATCAACAGATAGCAATCTTTCTTTACGTTCATCAAAATTTATTAAATTATAAAAAACTTTGATACCTGTTTGTCTTTCAAAATAATTTATTTCATCATCTTGTAAAGCACTTCTATTTAAGACAATTTTTTTTCCTTCAATTTTTTCCATAAAATATGAAATATTATTAATGCATTTTGATAATCTTATTATCCCAGGCTCTAATAAATATATTATGTCATCACATAAGTGATCCTTATCCTCAAAATAATTTAAATCAATGATAATAACTTGAATATCTTTTAAATTTTTTTCTATATTTAATTTAGTTTCTAAATAATCTATATAATACAATATATTAGGATTTCTAAAATACAAACTATCATGTCCATTAATTTCAATACCTTTTACATTATAATTTAATGATAACTGCTTTACCATTTGACTCATAAGTGTTGTTGCTCCAGCACCTTCAGACAAATTTTGAACTCCAATAATAATTTGTTTATTATTACTTTTAGCACTATTAGTTTGTTGTTCCGTTTGATTTATATTATTATTTGTAACACCATAAATAGATTGATCTGTATGATTTATGCTATTTGTAGTACTACTATTTTCTGTTAAAACACTAGTAAACGTATCAGTTTTAAGATATTTTTTAACATCATCATAAGTGTTTGATCTATCAATTAAATAACTAATTCCCTGTGCATTTTTTGTAAAATTATAAAAACCATTATTAATTAAATCAGATATAAACTTATTATCATTACAATAATCATTATCATCCAAAAGTAAAATTACTTTGTCTTTCCCAAAGTAATTTAATACATCAAATAAATTTGAACTTACGATAAAATTTTTAATTGCAGTTATATCTATAATTACTCTATTAAAATAAAAATTCACTAATTCACTTTTTAAATCATCAACACTAAATTCACCATGAAGCGTTTTAATAATATCAATATTTAATGAATTAATAACATTTATATTTTTATTTACAATTACTAAATTCATTTAATCACCTTAATCTTTTGCAAAATATACAGCTTTTGTTTCACCAGTTACAGGAAATGTAAACATATTATCAAGTATTGGAATATCAAATTTAAAGAACACAGTAACTCGATAATATTTTCTTGATAAAACTTTATCATCTACTTTTCTAGTGTATACACAATATTTATATTTACCAGAGGTTGAATTTTGTTGTTCATATCCTTTAAGCTGTCCATATGATTGGGTATCATCATCTTTATAATCGCCATAATCAATATCCACTTTAGAACATTCTCCATAAACATAATATCCTGTATTATTAAGATAATTTCTTATTTTCTCCTGAGCCGCATCTGTAAGACCTTCATTTTCTTCAATTATGGAAATAATTCCATTTTTTACTTTAAAGGCCTTTGAATAATTTACTGATAATGCTAAATAACTAGTAAACAAAACAATAAATACAATTACAATCCCAACTATCCAAGTTCCACCAATTGATTCTCTCATGCATTTTTACCAAATATTATTTGCCAGTACCAGTATTTGTTCCTGTACTTCCATCACTATCACATGGACATGAAACTTTGTTTTGTAAAACCTTACCATCATCATCTAAAACATTACACGATGCAGTACCATTATTGCATGAATCGCAATTGAATTTACTCATACATTGAGTTTGCGTCTTTAGTGCAGCCTTAATTCTTGGTAAAACAATTATAGAAAAAACACTAGCAATAGCTGCAATAGCAACAACTGTGATAGCAGTCATACTTAATTCTCCTGATGCTTCTTTCATATATAAATTCCTCCTTTATTTTATATTTTTATTATATATCAAAAAAAATAAACTATCAATATAATTTGACAGTTTATTTGCACTAATAAATTATTTACAATTACTTGGATTATCTATACAATTAATACATATCTGATAATCAGCATTATCTTCACCAAAACTATTAATAACTAATCTTAAAATAGTTGGAATAAAGAAAACAATTAAACCTATAATAAGTCTTTTTCCTAAAATAAGCAAATTTTTCTTTAGATCATCTAATTTACCACTAGTTACAGTTTTATATATATCCAAGGATCCTACTATAATTATAAATATAGGAACACATAATCTTATAATTAGTAAAAAAACAGATAATAATTGTAAGGTTTTAGAAAAATCCTGACAAAAATTTTGAGCAACGTATTCATCAGCATAAACATTAAATGTACTAAATACAATAAATTTAGAAATTAAATTACTCATAATCATATTTCTCATCCTCCTTAGCAGGTATTATTCTTCTAATAAATTTAAAAGCAACTACTCCCATTATTCCTAATAATAAAATTATTAATATAACAATTGGTGCATTACTTTTCTTTTTTACTTCAACATCTTTAATAATATTGAATGTGTAAAGATTACTTGTCTTATCCTCTGCAATTATTTTAACATAAATTTTACTACCATTTATTAAATCAGAATTACCTTCAACTTCATAAGTAGCATTATTATCATCCAAATCAATATTAAAAACTAATACGGTATCTTCTTTATTAATTTTTAAATCATATTCATATTGTGTTTGATTAAATGCAAAATCATAATTACTTATTGTTATATTTACATTAGTGTTATTTGAAAGACTTTTTAATTTTAAAGTTATTGTATAATCTTTAGATGATCCATCTTCAGCAGTTACTTTAATAATAATAGGCTTATTTATATCTATATTTTGATTATTTGAAATTGTTACACTCGCTTTATCTGATTCTGTTTCATATGTAATATCTAAATTTTTTATATCTTTTTCTACTACTATTTCATATGATAATTTTTCTTTTATAAATTCAAAACTATAGCCTTTAACCATTAAACTTTTTAAATAGGAATTACTATCTTTTACAGGCATTGTCGTTGTAGTTGTTGTCGTTGTAGTATTTGTTCTTTTTGTAGTTCTAGTAGTTTTTGTTTTTTTTGTTGTTTTTGTAGGTGGATTAACAGTAGGAGGTATAATTTTTTTTGTTGTAGTAGTTGTCGTTCTTGGAACATATATCGAACCATTATTGATTTTATTACAGTCATATTCAACAACAACTCCACAATATTTTATACTATTGTTAGTTGAGCAAGTTCCAACATAATTTGTACAACCTGAACTTATTGTATAATAATAAAAATCTGTATTGCCATTAGCACATACCAATGTTTCTCTATTAAAAGCAAATGCGGGTTGCCATTTGCCATTTAGACAAGTAGCCCTTTTACAATAATTATGTGTTCCTGTACCACTTGCTGTAACATTTTTAGAATCAAATGACAAACATTCCTGTAAACTATTACCGAAATCCATACTATTCGCATTTACAAATATGGGAAATAAAAAAATAAAAAATATAAATATTTTTTTCATAAAAAACACTCCTAAAAAAAGATAATACCAGTAATGGTATTATCCTACCAAGACCTAAAATAATAATATCACATAATTATTATTTTTTAAATCTTTTTAAATACATTTTTCTTATCTATTACAAATAATACAACTGTAACTACTATTCCTATCGTACCAAGAACTATAAAATAATCTTCAACTCCAGTATCTTTATTATCTGTTGTTCCTGTATCCTTATTAATAGTTGTAGTTGCTTTAGTTGTTGTACTAAATGGTTTTTTATTATCATTTGTACTACCAGCTAAATAATTACAATCATATTTATAAATCCTTGTTGCATAAAGTGTACCTTCATCCGGATTACAACTATCTCCATCTTTAAGACTATTTGCACCATTACCAATTATTTCATAATAAGCATTTTTATTATTATTTGCACATACTAATGTATTACTAATTTCTGTATTTATAATTGTTAGTTTTCTTGATCCATTTACACAAGATATTTCTAATCCTTCAATATAAAATCCATTAGTTGCTTTTTTCATCTCATCATAATCATTAAGATTAATTGAATTTTTAACTTCTTGTTTTCTTGCTTCACCAGCAGCAGCCCCTATCGTTTCAGTATCACTTGTAACTTTTGCACTAACCGTTAAAGGCATCAACAATAAAACCCCAAAAATAAACATCTTTTTCATATCTTATCCCTCCATATACTCTTTACTTATTTTACTTTTTCTATTAACTATTAATATTATACCAGAAATTGTAATAAATAAACATATACTTATTGAAACAATTATTTCAATTTTTTTATTATAAGCTTCTTTTTGTATATCAATTGAATATATATTTGTTAAACCATTTTCAGCTATTACTTTTACTCTTACAGTACTAAAGCTAGTTAAATCGTTATTTCCATACATATAAATATCTGCTCTGTCTGACTCGGGTGATGCACTAATTAACAATGTCTTTTCTCTTTTAATTTTTATTTCATAATCTAATTTATCTGGGGTAAATTCAATATTATAATTTTTTATATTTAAAGATCCTAATTTAGCAGAATTTGATACATCTAAACCACTTTCTTTTCTTATTACATGTAAACTATATATTCTAGTTTTATTACCATTTTTTACTTCAATTTGAATTAAATTATTTCCTACTTTTAATCCCGTATTATTTCCTACTTTTACTTCCGCATTCTCATTTTCTGCAAACGCATATATAGGAATATCTTCTGTTTCATACGGAACAGTTATCGTATAATCAAATGTTTCTTTATCAAATCCAAGCATTGTTCCAGGAACTGTTAAACTACTTAAATAAGTACTATTTACATTTTCTATATATTCTCCACTTTTTATAAAAGTTATTACATAACTTCTAATACTTCCGGTCTCACTTATTACTTTAAGTACTGCTGACTGTGTATCCTCAGTTATTTCAACCTCTCTTGGCTCATATCCTTCTACAAATTTAGCAGTATTACTTTCTAATTCAGCATTAATGCTTACTTTCTTTGTAAATTTACTTATTTTTACATCATAATTTGTTACATATGAATCAAAATCTATATTTCCTTTACTTAATTTAATATTTTTAAGTAAATTAGAACTATTTCTATCATCAACTCTATTTATTATAAATGAATAACATCTTTCTTTACCATCTTTATTTACTATTTTAATTAATGCTACATTTCTACCATAATCTAAATTTATTGTTCTTGGCTCAAAACCTGATACATATGAAGCATCTTCGCTTGTTAAAGTAGCATATATTGCTATTTTACTAGAAGTTACTGATAATTCATAAGATGTTGATAATCTATCAAAACCGCCAATTGAATCAGATAGTAAATCATTAGATAATAATGCATATTTAGAATCTCTAATATTATCAGTATATCCTACAGTACTATCTAATGAATTTAAGTTAGTACTTATATCATTACCATTTTCATCTTGTAATTTAAAACTTGCAAGTGTAGTACTTAAATCAGCATCATATATTTTAGCTAAAACTGGATAACTAAGTCTATGTTTATTATTAATAGTCCATATAAAATAGGTACCAACAGTCTTTTCAATACTTGCTAAATTATTTGCTGCATCAAAATTTATCCATGTGGAATTTACAGTTGGTGCTTCTCCATTTGATACATAATAACCTATAACTGGATTATCACCATAAGTAATTCCTTTAATATTTATAGTTCCTACGCCTTTTGAATTAATAACTCCAGCTGAAGCATTAACACCAGGTCTTTTAATATAATTACAAGTATAAACATATTCTTTATATCTTTTACTAGAATCAGTTTCAGAACTATTATCAGTAGTCATTTTATAAGTATATTCATAATCTTCTGCACAAGTAACAATATTATTTCTTGTATTTTCATTATCATCTTTTTCACAAATTCTAACGGTTACATCACCTTTAGCATTTTTAACATAACTACTTGTCTCACAAGTACTAGCCTCACTACATGCTGGTTTATCACTTGTTATATATGATTTATCAATATATACAATTTTGCCATCATACTCTACCTCACAAGCATTGCCTGAGCAAGCATTAGCAATTGATTTCTTAAATGTAACAATTGAGCCACATTTAATTTCAGTTTTATTTTCACTTAATTTTTGATTTGTAAAATAAAAAGTTTTTTCAGATACATATCGTTCAATTTTTTGATAACAACCTGTTTTAGTTTCATCATTTGTAATATTACTTTTATATATTTGAGTATTTGATACTTTAGTTCCATTTATAGTTGTTACATCACATAATGCATTATCTCCTGTTGTACAAGTAGTTATATATAGTTTATCACCACATTTAATACTTTTACCCATAAATTCTTTATCTTTAGCATAAAATTCACTATTTAATGTTTCAGTTTTATTATCTTCTACTGGATTATCTGGTTGAGAATTATTGCCACCACCAGTATTTCCACTAGAACTATTATTATAACATGCTTTTACTGTAACACCACTATTTACACAATATACCTCAGTTCCGGTCGTCCTAACTCCAGTAGAACAATCACCATCACCAGCTAAACCTTTGTATTTGTTATTAAAAGATATTATTTTTGCATAGCATTGTGAACTTTGGCAATCATATGTATCTCCATTCTTTGAAGTTGTTTTTACTTCTTTACCATTATCATATATTGTATATTTTTCCCCACTTGAAATATCTAATTTAATTTTACAACTAGATGGAGTTGTATTAGATGTAGTCTTCTTTTTAGCACAAGCCAAAAAGTCATATGAAGTAGATGGTGAAAAATAAAAATTCTTAATTTCCTTTGTTATTATATTATTACAATCATTTACGTTTGACCAACCAACAAACTCATATCCAGTTGCCATTTTTACATCAACATTGGATATACTGCAGGTATTAGTACTACATGCCAAACTAATTCTATTATTTTTATCTTCAAGAGCTGTAATATTTCCACTTTGACGATTTAAAGTAAAATAACTTATTCCCGTACCAGCTCTAATTTTAAAATTGCTTTTTTTTGTATTATTATTATTTGTACCACCAGAATTATTAGTACTACTAGAATTATTAATACGTTCTGTACAAGCTCTAACTATTGTTGGAGTAGTTTTCTTAGTAAAAGCAGAAGTATCATAAATTTCATTTTTATTTAAATCAGTTGTATTACATTTTTGATTTACTGCCCATCCAATAAACTTATAACCACTATTTGGAGTAAATTTCATTCTAACGATGCAATATCTTCCATTAAATATTCCACTATCACATCCATAATATTTTAAAGAATTATCACTTCCTGTTAATAATCTTAAATTTTCATTTTCATTTATTTGCACCAAAGTTCCCGCATTACCATCTGGAACTACAAACGTATAAATTCTATCATTTGCACTAGCTGCAATAACCTCATCATCATTAACACTAACACTATTTTTATTTAAAGATTCATATCCAATAAACATAAATCCTAAACAAAGAATAATTACTATAATTAATGAAATATATTTTAATCTTCTTCCCATATTCTCCACACTACTTTCTATTAAAATTTTACAATATATTATCACTTTATTCAAGATAGAATATTTTTAAATTTAATTTCACGCAAATTTTTATTTCAAAAAAAAATTAATACTTGATATAAGTATTAATGTGCATATATTCCATGAATTTTTTCTAAATCTTGATTACTTAAATTATCTACTGTCCACTCATTATCTACTTTAGTAAGTTTAAAATTTATAGTATAAGTAACTCTATCCTTAGCATTATTAAATTTATCTAATTTATATTCTAATACTTTAACACTATCATAAATATCATTATTTGAAAATTTATCCGGATTATCATTTATATATTTAGTTGCATCATTTTCAATTTTATAGTAATCATAAACTTCTATTTGAGCTGTTACAGTTGCCGTATCTCCATCAATCATTTCATCTTTAATATCATATTTTAAATCAGAATATTGTTTTAAATAAATTTTTTTATATTCATCATGCGAATCACTTGGTATACTTAATGTATTTAAATAATCATCTAATTCACTTGCTATTGAATCACTATTTTTTTGATATTTCATTAAAACAGTCTCTACTTTAGCTCTTGGAGTATTATTCATTGTACAACCAGTAATAATTAATAAAATTGATAATAAACTAAATATAAATATTATTCTTTTTTTCATTTTTTCTCCTTCTTTATTAGTATTTTAAATAATTATTAAAAAAATATACTAAAAAAGAAGAAATTATTCTTCTTCTAACAACTTTTTAAATTTAGTTAAAAATATTGCAACTAATGAAGTTAATTTTTCTTCATCTATAACAGGAGTTAAATATGTTTTCCCATTCTCAACAAATTCTTCAAATATTTCTGATTCAGAAGTTGGTAAATCCTCTTCTGATAATTTAGTTCCTAAAAAATAATTTATATTATTTTGAATTGTTTTATCTACCAAATAATATCGTCTATTTTGTCCTAAAGTTACAATTGTATCAACGTTCATTAACAACCACTCTTTTCATTTTATCTTTTTTTAATATCTTCATCTTGTTTCATTTGCTCAAAACTTTTCTTAAATTCATTTTGATCTATATCTATAGATTCATCTTGTAATAAAGTTGAATTTTCTAACACATAATCATCCAAATATTCTTCTTCTAAATCAAGTCTAATATTATTAATTTTTTCTTTAAATTGAGCCAAAAGATTTGATATTGTTTTTCTAAAACTATATTGAACTTTTTTATTAGTTAAGCTAGCAACACTATTTACATATGCTTCTACTTTATTAACTGGTTTATCTTGTGAATTATTACTTACTTGAGTTACTAGATATTCCTCATTTTTATCTTTTCGTCTTGGCATATATTCTTCTAAATTATTTAACTCATCTTCCTGTTCAATGTCAAATTTAAATTCAGGTTCTTTTATCTCAGTTTTTGAAACAACATTAAATTTTAAATCATCACCTCTTGTTTTTTGTTTCTGCTTCCATTCCATTTTAGTATCAAATAAAGTTACTGATAATGGTTTATCAAATCCTTCAATATAAAATTCCTCGTTACCATTACCATTAATAATCGTTCTAATAATTCTATATTCTTTTCCTTCTTGTAATAAATTAGTATAATCTGCTCCATAAAGTGGTTTACTTCCATTATAAATAACAACATCATCTTTCTCTAATGATTCACCAACAATACCAGCAATTGTACATAATTCCTTAAAATAATTAATATCGTTTTCATATTCATTTTTTCTATTTATTAAATTATTTTTAAGTTCTAAAACCATTTCTTCTACATTTTGTCTAGTACTAGGATTTAACGATAATTTAGATAATATTTCAGTTAAACTATTTAAATCATAAATTAAATCATCTAATAAATTAATAAAATTTATTTTTACAGAATTTCTAGTAATAACCTGAACATCTTCTTCAATTAATTCAAGAACTTTTTTATATTCAATATTTTTAACACCTAGTTTAAAATTTAATTCATTCATTTTTTCAATATCATCAGAAGGCATTATAGAAGTATTACTAATAATAGTACGCATTTTACTTTTTAATTGGTCTAATTCCTTCTTTTTTCTAGCTGCTTCATCTTTATCATCTTTTAGTTTTAAGATTATAACATAATTATCAACAATTTCTTGAAAAAATTTTCTAAATTTATCTATATATTTTGTATGTGAATATTGAAACAATCCATCTTTATTTATTGTATTTTGAATTTTTTTAAAACTATCAACCAATTTTTTTTCAAAATCAGAATAATCAATTTTTTTACTACTTTTTTCTTTCGCTACTTTAATTTCATTTACTGTCTCATTTAGACCTTTACCATTTTTTTTAACATAATCAATAAATTTTGTTGAATCCTCTATAGTTAAATCCATTCCAGCTAGCATTTTATATGCAGATTCTATACTTTCTGTATTCATATATATCCTCCTGATTTTAGATTAAATTTGCTTTTTTTAATTCTTCATCTAAATTAACATTATCTATATCATATTTACTTGTTAATTTATTTAATTCTGAATCACTATCTTTAATTAACTTTATTCTAGTATTAATTCTTTTTATTAAATCTTCAACTTCTTCTTTAAGTTTACTATTATCAATAGTTTCTTCTAAAGTAATTTCTTCAGTTTCCGATAAATTACTTACTTTATCTAAATATGAGGAATTAATACCATTTTTATCTAATAGTTCATCTATTTCTTTAGCGTATTTTAATATATCACTAACTAAAGTATCAATATTCTCATTTATTTTTTTCCCTTTAAATGTAGCTAAAACTTTTTCAGTTGCTTCTTTTTCTTCCTTATTTTCAAAAATTAAATCTTTATTATTCATCTTTATTTCCTTTCTTTATTAACATGAGGTTAAACTCTCAAGTGTAGTTCCTGCTTGACCACATATAAATATATTTAATTTAAAACTTTTACCTATTACATCATTTGGAATTAAAACAATATTTCCATCAGCATCTGTATAATTATTAGCAAGCCAAACCTTTAATCGATACGACTTACTATTAATATTTGACGTAGTTGTCAAATTTTCTTTATTAGTTATTTCAATTTTAGAAAATGATGAAACATTACTAAGTGATTTAGGAACACAATTTTCTGCATTAAATACAGTTTCCGAAACATCCACACCATCTTCCCCTTCAATAAGACAGTATTTAACAAATCTAGCATCTACGGGTGAAACAGAATCAGATGTTAAAAGCACTCTATAAGTATACGGAACATTTGAAGTAGTTTCACTACCATTATTTACAACTTTAAAATTATAAATATTTTTAGGTGTATTATCTATGATAGCTGCAGAATCTTCAATTGGATCAGTATTAAGTTCTATTGTTTTACCATTAGAAAATTCTACAGCTAATTTACCTGTTTTAGATTCATAAGAACTTGTTGTTGCTATTCCTCTTAAAAGTGCTGTAGATGTACCAATTACAACTAAACTTATTAATACAAATGAAAAAATGGATAATGTAACTTGCTTTTTGATTAATTTTTCCATATGCTTATCAATAACCTCTCTATTTTCTATATCAATGATAGCAAATAATAATTTTTTTAGCAATAATTAATTGCTTTTTTATGATAACTTTAGTATAATCAATATTGAATTTTGGAAAGGAGTGCCTAGGTATGCCTAATATTAAGAGCTCAAAAAAATCAGTTAAAACTGATAAAGTACAAACAGCATCTAATACTTCATATACTTCAAGAGTAAAAAATAGTATTAAAAAATTAGAAAAAGCTGTTAAAAATAATGATAAAGAACAAGCAAATGGCATTTTAAAAACAGCTGTATCTAACTTAGATAAATGTGCTAGTAAAGGTTTAATTAAGAAAAATACTTGTGCTAGACAAAAAGCAAGATTAAATAAAAAAGTAAAAGAGATGAATTAATCATTTCTTTTTTTTATATAATTTGATATATTTTTAATGTGATGATATGAAAAAAATATTTAAATTTATTTTTTATTTAATTTTAATAGGAATAATATATTATAATAGATATGACTTAATTAATGGTATTTCTAGTTTACTTGATTCAAATCATAAAGTTGTGTTAGATGAACCAAATAAGTATTTTAAAAATAAAAATTATTCTTATGTTAAACAAAGTACTGATTTTATTCCTTATAGTATGCAAGATTTAATTAATATTTATTATTCAGTATTAGATAGAGGTTATAATGATTTTACTTTTTATTGTCCAAAGGAATATATAAATTGTATAAGTGATATTGAAAAGATTAGTTCATCAGATAATACCGTTTTATCTAATTTAAATTATTTTATTTCTCCATTTAATAGTGAGAAGAAAATAACAACTTCTTACTCTACTACGGGAGAAGTAAATATAGTAATTGATAAACTATATACTGATGAAGAAATAAAAGAAGTTAATAAAAAGATTGATGAGATAATAAAAAATGTTATAACTGATAATATGTCATTAGAAGATAAGATTTTAGCAGTACATGATTACATTATAAATAATACTAAATATGATAGTGAAGCCTTGAATGGTGATTCAACATATAAATCATATATAAGTTATGGAACTTTACTGCAGGGGTATTCAACTTGTAATGGTTATGCAGATGCAATGGCTTTGTTTCTAGATCGATTTGACGTTCCAAATATAAGAGTTGCATCATCAACGCATGTATGGAATGCGGTATATTTAAATAATAAATGGTTACATTTAGATTTAACTTGGGATGATCCAATAACTGAAGGATCAAATAGAGATACTCTACTTCATAAATTTTATTTAATAGATACTCCAACTTTAGAAGGATATAATATAACTGAACATGAATATGACAAATCTATCTTTTTAGAAGTTTCTTAAAAGGCTTATAGTACAAATATAAGCTTTTTATTATGCTTACTAAAGGCGTTGAAATAAGCATACCTATTATACCAAAGAAGTGTCCAAAAATAATTAGACCGATCAAAATAATGATAGGATGGATATTAAGAGATTTACTCATAATAATTGGATGAATAAAAGTTGATTCTATAAACTGCAAAATAATTACTATTATTAAAGCATATATTCCTACTCTTTTAGAAACGGTAAAACCAATTAAAATAGAAGGTACTCCGCCAATATATGGACCTATATAAGGAATAATATTAGTAATAGCAATAAACAGAGATAATAATAGTACATAAGGCATTTTAATAATTTTAAATGATATTATTGTCATGCCAAAAAGGATAACTGTATCTAAAAGAGTTCCTTTAACAAATAATCTTAAATTATTACTAATTTCAGTAATTAACTTACTTGGAGTATATTTAGCAATAAATCTAGTTATTCTTTTATTATCAACTAGAAAATAATAAGATATAAATAAACTATAAAATAAATTTAAGATAATGTCTTTAACACTTATGGTAATATTTATAAGTTTATAACTTATTTGCTTAACATCGATTTTAGATAAAATATGGTTGGGAATATGATTATAAATATTTTCTAACATTGGGATAATGTGTTTAGATTCATTTCTAATAAAGGGAACTAAAAAATATCCAAATATTAAAATTACAACTATAATTAAAAAATAACATATAATTGTACTAGCAGTATAACTATAATTTTTACTCAATCTATTAACTATTGGTTTTAATATCCAAGCTATAACATAACCAACTAAAACAGGACTTATTAAGTTAAAAATTGTACAACAAAAATGTGTTATCTTACATTCTCTTATAACTACTAATAAAAGTAAGATATCTACTAATATAATTAATAATTTTAATAATTTTGAATTCTTAATTTTAACCATATTTTATTTTAGGTAGAATAAATAAAAAAATACCACTATTAATGGTATTAATCTTCATATACTGCATCTACGTAATAGATTGGTCTTCCCTCTTTAAAATATTGCTTTTCATAATTAGTCATAATATTTGGAATATTTCTTTCATCATGATGTAAATCTAAACTTACTTTTTCAAATGTATACCAATAACCAGAAAGATATTCTAAAGAATAAGCAAAAAATCCTTTATTATCAGTTTTTAATATAATATGTTTATGTTTTTTAAAGATTCGATCATATAATCTTAAATATACTGGATGAGTAAATCTTCTCTTTTCATCTTGTTTCTTAGGCCACGGATCACAAAATGTTAAATAAATGGTGTCTATTTCTTTACCAAAAATATTAATTATTTCTTTTGCATCAATATTTATTAATTTTAAATTTGATATTTTTTTATTTTCTAAATTATCAACAGCCATAACCATTTGAGAATCTACTACTTCTAAACCAATAAAATTTATATTAGGAAAATTTTTAGCCATATCAATAATAAAATCTCCTCTACCCATTCCAAGTTCTAAATGAATTGGATTAGAGTTTCCAAATAGTTCTTTCCATTTATTTTTATATTTTTCAGGATTATTTACTACATAAGGACTATTCTTAACTATTTTATCCGCATTTTTTATTACTTTATATTGCATAATTATTTTCCTTCTTTCTTTGTTAATTATAACAATTTATTAAAAGTTTGTATATCTAATATTTTTAACTAAAGGGTTTAATTTACGATTTTTAATGTTTGCTGTCGTAGGAGTTACATCTTTTTCCATATTTTGATACCTATAGAATAATTCTTTAATAATTTTATCATCACAAGTTTTTATTAAATCAAATATTTGTTTATCAGTTAAAACATACAATTCCTCATAATTAATTAAGTTTAAATCTATTAATCTTTTTACAATTATAGATAAAATATTCATTTCCTCATAATCATCATTTTGTCTTGTTAAGTTATTTACAATATCATTAAGTTCAACTACTCTATCAGCAACATATACATCGTCAAACGCAAATTCTTCTTCACCATTTTCATTTATAGTTGTTATTATATGAGGATATATTTTTCTAATTTCTTCGATTGTTAAATTCCTTGACCAAACAAGATTATTTAAAAATACAAAATCTAATCTATCAGCACATAAACAAGGTCTAGGTAAATCGACAACACTTTTATCTTTAAAACTAGATATTTCTTTTATATTTACACCAATCCTTGTAAAATAGTTAAATAATTCAGGATCATAAGTTTTAACATATTTTTCTAAATTTAGTTCAGTACTTTCTTGATTTAAGTAATCACCATTTAAATAGTCAACTACGTGAGATAACGCTGGCGTAGTAGCATCATGAAACAACGCAGCAAGTGTTAAAATATCATTATAAGTAAAATTCCAGACATGTAATGCACAAGAAATAGAATGATCTAATCTTGATATATCATATTTAAAATTATATACATTTTTACTGGCATTAATAGCTCCACAAAAATAACTTACATCTTTTAATCTCATTAAAGTTTTACTTTCAATAAATGGGATTAAAAATTTAGGAAAATAAGGAGATATTATTTTAAAATATTCTTTAATTTCAGGATTTAAACTTTCATAGTATTCATTAAATTTCATCTAATCACCTTGGTATATATAATAAGTGATTAATAAATTTAAGTCAAACAAAAAAATTCAGCTTTAATCTGAATTTTAAAATGATATAATATATGGTTTTGTTTTTTCACCAGTTCCTCCAACTATTACAATATCAGATTTTAAGTATAGAGCTGGACGTACGCTACTGCTACTACTTGCTTTGACATTAGCCATCCACCCCTTATTAGTAAAATTAAATAAATACGTTTCACTATTATTGCGAGCAGACAAAATCCATTGATACGTACCATTAAATAACCAATTATTATTTTGACAGTTATAAGCATTATTAGTTTGAGATGACATATTATTTCTACATAGAGAATCTGTTGATGCATATCCGTAATCACTTGGATACATTAAGGCAACTTTGCCCTCCCAAATGTTACTTCTTGATATCCCATCTGATGGGTTACTTATATGGTTAGTTCCTCGTTCCTCTTTATATGAATTTAATGAACTAGAGTCATTTGATGCACCACCTAAATTCCATCTAGCTGTTGCAATATAATTTATATATTCCTTTTTGACATTTTTACTATAATAATAAGTTGCACCTTGAATATTATTCGTGTCATTATACCATCTAACTGTTCCATTTGTAATATTTGATAAATAACCATTAGGTATATCCTCACGACAATATTTTGATGAAGACGTTCCATCACAATTTAATTCATACATTAAGTCTGCTTGACTCCATTCATTGATTCCATAACCATCATTTATATCTGATGATGAACTATCCCATGAATAGCTTCCTATACGTTCATCTCTTATTAATTTTACTAATGATTCTTGTTTTTCATTTTCATTATCATCTATAGTTGTAATGTTATTAAATACGCCAACAATTCTCCATGTTTCGTTGTTAAATGTTATATAGTTTCTAGGATTTGCTCCTACATATCTTATATTTTTATCTTCTGTGTTATCTATTTCTAATCCATTTTCGGAATAATTTAAGCTAGATATTGTTTGAACTATTGTTTTTGGCTCATAATTAACAACTATTTCACCAGTTAATATTTTTCCTTTTTCACTATCTTGACTTACTCCGGTATCCGGAAATTGTAGTTTTAAATTAAAGGTAATGGTTTGATTTGATGTATTTGCTTTAAACTCTCCTGTTGCAAGTTCTAGGTATCTATTACCTTTTTTAAGTGTTCCAGTAGTATAACCAGTTTCAGTAGTATTTCCTGGTATTGTTTGATTAGCAGTTCCTACTAACGTGCTTGTTACATTTGTATTTGCACTCGTTCTTTTAATATAATAGTGTATTTGTCCATCACTAAACTCAGATACATAATTTAGTCCTACTTTATATGGCATTGTTAGTCCACTGGTTGTATTTGTTCCTGTTAAAGTAAATGTCTTATTCACTAATATTGTATCACTTGGCTGTATATCTTTTGATACTAATAAATCACTTTTCCCATCAGCATAATTTATTACCATCTTACCACTTGTTGCTGATATTATAGAAGTACTTCCTTTATTATTATTCGCACTAAAAAAAGCATATGTTATTCCTGAAAATATCACTAGGAGCATTATAATTGTTCCTATCATAACATATACTTTTATTTGTTTTTCTTTATTATTCATATAACTTCACCATATCCTTATAGTGAAATTATAACCTGGTTTGCCCCCCCGTCAAGCGAACACAGGTTTGCTTTAAACTTTTTTTTGCTACACTTGACGGTTATAGGTACAATTAAAATAAAATTTTATTGGTTTTGAGATATTTATCTCTTTGTTTCAATTATGTAGTCATCTTCCAAAGAAAATTCAACATTTTCATTAATCCAGTCTTTTCTTGGCTCAACAACATCTCCCATTAGAACAGATACTCGTTTTTCTGCAAGTAAAGCATCATTTATATTTACTTTAATTAAGTTTCTATTTTCAGGATCCATTGTAGTTGTCCAAAGTGGTTCGGGATTCATTTCACCTAAACCTTTATATCTTTGAACTTTATAGTTTTGTTTTCCTTTAGTTGCCTCTTTTAATTCTTCATTTGTCCAACAATAGACATGATTTTTACCATAATCTACTTTATATAGAGGTGGCATTGCAATATATAAGTGTCCTTCCTCAATAAGTGGTTTCATGAATCTATAGAAGAAAGTTAAAAGTAAACACTGAATATGAGCACCATCATCATCGGCATCGGTCATAATTATTACTTTATCATAATTAATATCTTTAACGTCAAAATCTTGTCCGTAACCAGCACCAATACAGTTTATCATAGTACTTATTTCTTCATTTTTAAATATTTCCGGACCACTTGTTTTTTCCGTATTAAGTATTTTTCCTCTTAATGGTAATATTGCTTGGAATTTACGATCTCTACTTTTTTTAGCAGTACCTCCGGCTGAATTTCCCTCTACAATAAATAATTCATTCTTCTTAGGATTTCTTGTTTGAGCTGGAGTAAGTTTTCCTGATAATCTTTGTGATTCACTCTTTTTAGTTTTGCCATTTCTAGCTTCTTCTCTAGCTTTACGAGCAGCTTCTCTAGCAACTTTACTTTTACTCATTTTTTCAATTATTTTTAAAGCGTTTTCTTTGTTCTCTTCTAAATAATATTTAATACTTTCATAAACAATTGATTCAACTACTGGTCTTGCTTCTGGAGTTCCTAGTTTTCCTTTAGTTTGTCCTTCAAATTGAAGCAGATTTTCTGGTATCTTTAAATTGATAACAGCTGTTAATCCTTCTCTAACATCGCTTCCTTCAAAATTAGCTGATTTAGCTTTTAATATACCATTTGATTTAGCATAATCATTAAAGGCTTTAGTAATACCAGTTTTAAAACCTACCTCATGAGTTCCACCATCACTTGTTTTAACATTATTAACAAATGAGATAATATTTTCATTATAAGAATCAGTATATTGCATAGCGATATCTACTTCAATAGTGTTTTTAACACCATGAATAGGAATAACTTTATGTAATACTTCTTTATCTTCATTAATATAATCAACAAATGAGATTAATCCATTATCATAATGGTATGTTACCCTTTTATCATCAGGAATATCTTCAATATCAATAGTTAGTTCTTTAAGTAAGAAAGCACTTTCTTGCATTCTCTCACAAATAGTTGTATAACTAAATGTTAAATTTTTAAAGATACTTTCCATTGGTTTAAATGTTACGATTGTTCCAGTTGCTTTTGTTGTACCAATTTTTTTTAAGGGGCTTGCTACTTCTCCACCATTTTTAAATTTAATTTGATTTATTTCACCATCTCTTAAAATAGTTACTTCCATATAGTCAGACAAAGCATTAACAACAGATGCACCTACACCGTGTAAACCACCAGATACTTTATATCCATCAGTTTCAAATTTACCACCAGCATGTAAAATAGTATAAATAACTTCAGGAGTTGATTTTCCACTCGAATGCATACCAGTTGGTACACCTCTACCATTATCGGCAATAGTAATTGAGTTATCTTTATTGATCTTAATACTTATTTTGTTACCATAACCATTTATTATTTCATCGATTGAGTTATCTACTATTTCCCATACTAAATGATGAAGACCCCTTTTATCAGTAGATCCTATATACATACCTGGTCTTTTTCGTACTGCTTCTAGTCCTTCTAATATTTTAATTGAATGTTCATCGTATTTATGAGCCATCATATTCACATCCTTAACAAATAGAGTATAACAAACTACTTAAAAAAAAACAAATTTTAGTGTAAGATATTTGTCAATAATTAATAATATGATAAAATTAAACATGGTGATCGTATGAAAAATTTTATAAAAAAGAATATAAATTATGTTTTAGCAGTTATATTACCAATAGTTATTATGCTTATAGTTTATATTTTTAATCATATTTATCCTTTTGGAGATAATATTGTTGCCACGGGAGATGGCTATAGTCAGTATCCAGGAATGCTTAATAATTTTTTAAATATTCTTAAAGGAAAAGAAAACTTGTTTTATTCTTTTAAAGGACTACTAGGATTTAATACTTATGCTACTTTAGTTTATTATACTTTTAATATAACTAATATATTTGGCTTATTATTTTCTAATGTTATGCAATTTTATAACTTCATTGTTATATTTAAAATAATGCTTTGTAGTTTAACCATGTTTATATACTTAAACTATGTTAGAAAAAGAAAAATTAATTATTTATTTAGTATTTGTTATGCTTTATCTACTTATAATCTTTTATATTATTTTAATTATATGTGGTTTGATAGTGTTATTATGTTTCCAATAGTAATGATGGGAATTGAAAAGATATTTAAAGAAGATAATTATTTACTTTATGTTATTAGTTTATCACTTGCAATTATTTTTAATTTCTATATTGGATATATGATATGTATATTTAGTGTTATATATTTTATTTATAAAAGCATTATTAAAGGATTTAATAAATCTAGAATATTTAAATATTTATTTTACTCTATTTTATCAGGACTAATTAGTGCGTTTGCGCTAATTCCAGTGGTATTAGAACTTTTAAATGGTAAGGCTGAATTAATCAGTGAATTTGCTAAAGATTATTTTAAATTTGATTTAGATGGAATAAGTACTTTTTATAAACTTACTTTTGCTTCTTTTTCTAATGGTGATTTAGAATATGGTACTCCAAATGTTTATGTTAGTATGTTTATTTATATTAATGCATTATTATATTTCTTTAATTCAAGGATTAAATTAAAGGAAAGATTAGCATCACTTGGTATTTGTTTATTCTTTTTAATATCAGTTAGTTTTAATTTACTTGATTATTTTTGGCATATGATGTCAATGCCAATATTCTACCCTGTTAGATATTCATTTATATTCTCTTTCTTTTTAATTTATTTAGGTTTTAGAAATTTTATTAGATATGATAAAAAAAATTGGAAATTTAATTTAGGGTTTTATACTTTATTCGTTATTATGATTCTTATCGGTTTTGTAACAAGTGGTAACTTAGATATCGATGAAAGACAAAATTTAATGGCTAAATTAATATACTTAGGTATTTCTTTTGTATTTATGTTTTATTATATTTTTATGTTAAATCATAAAGAATTTAAAAAATATATAGTTTATGTTGTTATTATTGAACTTAGTTTTAATGCATTTTTAACTTTTAAAAATAATGGTAATGAGAATACTTATTCTAAATTTATTAACAAATATAATTATGTTAATGAGAAAATAGATAGTATTGATGATAATAGTTTATTTAGAATTGGTTTTTATGACCAAACAATATTAAATAATGGATTGTTACATGGATACAATGAGGTTAGTTATTTTTCTTCAGTTAGAAACAATAAAGTTTTTAAATATGTTAATGATGTACTTGGCGTTACTGTAACTGATGGCTGCAGTGGTAAATATTATTATAATGATCCTATTGTTAATAGTTTATTAGGTATTAAATATATAATTAGTAATCAAGATGTAGAT
Organism: uncultured Bacilli bacterium; assembly: GCA_934101225.1. Lineage (GTDB taxonomy): Bacteria > Bacillota_I > Bacilli_A > RF39 > UBA660 > CAG-533. The sequence continues at coordinate 44,357 of CAKOQK010000001.1, forward strand.
TATTATAAAGAATATAAAGATAATATTTATATAAATGAAGATGCTACTTCTTTTGGATTTTTAACTACTAATAAAATTTTAGAACTGGATTATAATGATGATTTTGTATCAAATATGAATAATTTAGTTAAGACTATAAATAATAATGATAAAAATATAATAAAAGAAATAGAAACAAATAATAAAACTATTAATTGTAGTATAGAACAAAATTACTGTATTTTTAATGGTACTAATAATTATGTATTTTATGATTATACAGCTAAAGAAGATGAATTTGTCTTTTTAAATAATGATAATTATTCAAAGAATGAATATGATTTTTATTTAAATGATGAAAAAACTAACATTAATAATAGAGGATTTTTATTACTTAATAAGGGAGATAATATTAAATTTAAGATAACAGTTGATAAAAAAAGTTATGATTATAATATTCATTTATATTCTATAAATTATGAGGTATATAAGAAATTTGTTAGAAATATTAATAACAATAAGATGGTTATTAATAATTATCATGGAGATAATTATTTTACGGCTAAAGTTAATGTTAAGGAGGATACTTTACTATATACATCAATAGCAAACGACAAGGGATGGAAAATATATGTTGATGGAACTTTAACTACTCCTACAAGCATATATGATGCAGTTATTGGACTTAATTTAACAGAAGGAGAACATTTAATTGAATTTAAATACTCTACTCCAGGACTCGTGGAAGGCATAGTTATATCTAGTGCAAGTATTTTTACTGGATTAATAATATTAATTATAAAAAAAAGAAAAAAATAAATACCGATTAAAATGAATCGATATTTATTTTTATTTTATTTAAAGAATGAATATAGCCATATGCACTTATTAAAGTTCTAATTGAAGATGCCATTTTGCCACCCTTACCAATTATTGCTCCCATATCACTTTCATGAACAATTATTTCTAACATTATTGATTCATCATCACCTAGAAATTCTTGAACACTTACCATATCTGGTTCTTTAACTAAATTTTTTACTAAACTACTAGTAAAATTAATTAAATCTTGATGCATAATTATTTCTCACTTTTATTTTTGTATTTAGACCAAACGCCTGATTTAACTAAAATATTTTTTACAGTATCAGTTGGTTCAGCACCATTATTTAACCATTTAAGAGCTTTTTCTTCATCAACATTAAAGTTATTTTCTTTATAAATTGGTTGATATGTTCCAACTACTTCAATGAACTTACCATCTCTTGGACTTCTTGAATCAGCAGCTACAATACGATAGAAAGGTCTTTGTTTAGCTCCCATTCTTTTTAATCTTAATTTAACAGCCATATTATATGCCTCCTTTTCTTTACTAAAGTTATAATAGCATTAATTTTATGTAGTGTCAACTATTTTTGGTTGACAGTTGAATTATATTAATTTATTATGGTATTATTTTGATGGGTGAAGAATATGAGCGATGAATTTGTTAATACTTATTTAGATGATAAATATTTTTATGGCAAAGAAAAAAGTGAAGATTTAATTAAACAAATGATGATGGCATATTCATATTATAAAGATAAAGAAAATGAGAAAAAAATCAAGTATTTAGAACTTGATTTATTATATGATGAATTTGTAAGTAAAACTGCTGATTTATTAAATCTATTAAATAAAGATGAAAACTTTTTTTTATATCCTTTGTTATTATCTAATTTAATTGAATTAGGAATAACTGGTGAATATATGGAAGAATTTAATGTCATTAACTCTGTTGATTTAAATTATTATTTTGGTATAAATGTAGCAATGGGACAAGGAGTTTGTCGTAATGTGAATAGTTTTGCAAATGATGTATTTAAAAAATTAGGATTAAAATCAGAAACGTTATTAGTTTCCTTAAATAGTGTTTCTATTAAACCTAATCATTTAATTACGTTGATTAAATATAATGACAATTATTTTGGAATTGATGTTTATAATAACATGATTTTTACTTTTAGTAATTATAATTATTTAGAATGTGTTTATAATTTAGAAATGGGAAAATCAAGGGTTCCCATTTTCCAATATTATGCTTATATGGGCTTAAATGAAAAACAAGTTGATAAACTACTTGGTAAATTAAGTACACCTGCTCCAATTGATTTTGATTATATTTGTACTTTGCAAAAAGATGCAAACGACATTATTGATTTTCATAATAGTGAAACATATGATTATTATCAAGATACTAAGGAACTTAAAACTAAGATTAAAAATATTTTTAAAAAAATAGAAAAGAAGAAACGTTAAATTTCTTCTTTTATTGTGGATGACAAATTTTTATGTTTAGTATGTAAATATTTAAGAGCTTCCACACTTCCTGGTTTATCTAAATATGTATTATATAAATCATCAATCAAATCATTTTTATAAGGATATTTTTCTATTTCGTTATGTTTTTCATTTAAACTTTTAGCTCGTTTTTGTTTAATTAATTCGCGGTCCTTAATAGGCATTAAAATTTGTCCACCGCCTGATATACATCCTCCATCACAGTTCATTACTTCAACAAAGTCATACTGAATATTATCTCGTAATAATTTTTCAAAGTTGGACATCGTGCTTAATATAATGCATCTTATCATTCTAGAATTAATTTTTAATTTTAATATTTTATAGTATTCTTTTTCTTCAATAGAATAATCGGATTCTTTTAAATCTTTATTAGTTAATTCATAATATAGGCACTTAATAACCGATTTAGCAACTCCTCCTCCAGCACCATACATTGTTCCAGAAAAAGATCCTTTAACTTTATCAAATTCTAAATCTTGTAAATTATTAAAATTAATTCCATTTTCTCTTATCATCAAGGCAAGTTCACTTGTTGTAATTACAAAGTCAGTATCAGTATTTAATATTTCTCTTTTTTTACTAGTACACGGAGTAATTGCAACAATTATAATTTTTTTATCATTATCATACTCATTTGGAGCAAATAATTTCTTAATAACTGTGCTTGCCATTCCTATTGGGCTTTTACAAGTAGATAAATTGCTTATTAATTCTGGATGAACTATTTTACAATATTTTACCCAACTGGGGCAACAGCTAGAATACATTGGTAAATTATTTTTTTCTAATCTAATCTTTAACTCATGTGCTTCTTCTACTGATGTTATATCAGCACCAAATGTCACATCAAAAACATAATCAAATCCTAGTTCTTTTAATGCAGAAACCATTTTTCCTTCTAGAAATTCTCCTGGTTCTTTAGAAAAGGCATCTCCAATACTTACTCTGGTTGCAGGAGCAGTTAACGCTATAACCGTGTATTTTGAATCATTTATATAATCTTTAACTTCTTGATAATCATACTTAGGAATTAACGCTGAAGTTGGACAAGTAAGTACACAATTACCGCATTCTAAACACATATTTTTTATTTCATTAGTTTCTTTATTAACTAAACCATTTGTTACTTTTTCACAGGTTCTTAAACATACACCACAATTAATACATTTTTCGTCTATTCTTCTAAGACCAACATTTTCTTTTGATATTGTAACTCTTTTATAAACTTTATTTTCAAATTTAATAGGAATTAAATGATCATAACCTGATAAACATAAAGGACAATGATAGCCATCTGGAAGCATTCCTTCATGTTTGAAACCACATCTATCACATTCATATATCATTACTTCTTCACCTATTTTAATTGTACCAACTTAGCTATTAAAATACAATTAACAATTTATTTATATTTTATTATTATTAATAAATTTTTTTCGATTTCTTTATTAATAAATTCTAAGTTATTTTCTCCATGTTTAGGTATAATTGTAATTAATTCTATTCCAAATAATTTACATAATAAATTAGCAAACTATCATTAATACAGCCATCAATTGTACCAACGATATCACAAAAAAATACTGTTATTCTAATTATTTTTTCATTACTTAATTTATCGTTCATTATAGGTTCCTTAATAATATTATTTTAAATATATACTATAAAAAGAATCATAATTGATTCTTCTATTTTAAAACTAAAACTGTATTATAGCCATATGCTGAAAGAATACTAGCTACCTTTTTAGATTTAACTCCACCTTTGCAATAAAAATAATATTCTTTATCTTTACTTAAATATTTATAATGATTATTAAGTAAATTTTCATATGGTTTAAATGATATATCTAAATTAATAAACACTCCTTCATTATTATAATCTTTTATATTAATAACTCTCATCATATTGTATTATATTAACTAGATATATTTTTTGTTACATTATTTTAATATCTCTCCATAAACAGTAATACCATCTATTTTAGTAATTTTGACATTATAATCCTTATTGTGTTCTAACTTAGAATTAATAATTACTTTAATGTAATTATCAGTATGTCCCGTGCTATGATCATCAAATACTTCTTCTACTAGAACATTTAAGGTTTTACCTAAAAATTTATTGTAATATTCATTTTCTAATTTATTAGATAACTCTATCATTTTATGAGTACGTTCTTTTTTTTCTGTATCACTTAAAACACTTTTCATCTTAGCAGCAACAGTTCCATCTCTCTTAGAAAAGGGAAACACATGAATCTTACCAAATTTTATTTTAGCTGCATTATTATAACTTTCTAAAAAATCTTCTTCTGTTTCCGTTGGAAAACCTACTATTAAATCAGTAGTAATATTAATATTAGGTCTTACTTCTCTTATTTTACCTATAATACCAATAAACTTATTCATATCATATTTACGATTCATTTGTTTTAAAGTGTTATCACAAGCAGCTTGAACAGGAATGTGCATATGGTTACAGATCTTTTTATTATTTTTCAGTTCTTCTAAGAATTCATCATCAATTTCAGTTGCTTCTATACTACTAATTCTAATTCTTTCTAATTTATCATTTTTACTAATTTCTTTGATTAATTTGACTAAATCTGGATAACTTCCAGTATGAATTCCAGTTAAAACAATTTCTTTAAAACCATTATTAACTAAATTATTTATTTCATCTATTGCCTCTTTTAATTCTTTGTTTCTAATTGTTCCTCTTAAGTAAGGAATAATACAGTATGAGCAATAATTATTACATCCATCTTGGATTTTAACAAACGCTCTTGTCCTTTCACTATAGTTATCTAAACTCATCTTTTCAAAATTAGTTTTAATCATATCATAATATTTAACAATTTGCTTATTATCATAATTTTTAACATAATCATAAATTTTAGATTTATCTTTATTTCCAATTAAAATATCGGCACCTATTTCTTTTAATTCATCTTGATGATTTTGACTAGAACAACCGCAAACAACCAATATAGCATTCTTATTATTTTTTCTCGCATTACGGATAACTTTTCTGCTTTTAGCATCACTTTGATTTGTTACAGAACAAGTATTAACAATTATAACATTAGCATCTTTTATATCTCCTGCTTCTTTATAACCATTTTTTAAAAACTCTTCTTTAATAACCTCTGATTCATAAGTATTTACTTTGCAGCCCAGTGTTTCTATATATATTTTCATTTTACTCCTTATTTTTTCTTTATTAATTTTTTTCCTTCAATTTTATCATATTTTTTAACTTCATTTTCTTTTTGATTTTTTGTAATAGTATTAAATTCATATAATTTCATATTATTTTTTTCGTATGTCTTAGATAATTGTTGATCTTCTTTTATTGAATTGTAAATAATTGATGCTTCTATATTATCTATTATATCATTACTTAAATTGTTATTTTTTGTTAACATATTTGAATTATATTTTTCCATATTTTTAAACATATTAAAAGAAACTAAGTCTATATTATATTTTTTAAAAACATTTCTATTATTTTTAAAATCTATAACACTGTTGCGAATAACTTCCCATATAAATGTGATAGATAATAGCAATTGGAATACTGATGAAATTGTAAAATTCATTAAAACAGGTAACGATAAAATAAACATTTCACCTAAAAAAATATTTAATAATGTTTTAAAAAGTACATTCATTAAACAATATTTTTTTGCAAGTTTATTTAATAAACCTATTTCTATATTTTTACTTAATTCTAAATTTTCTTCCTTAATTTTTTTGTTTGAATTTTCGATTTTATTTTTTAATTCTTCTTGATCCATAAAACGATATTTACTAAATAACGGTATTCCATTGTAACATTGTTTAATTTTACCTGCCAAATAATTTGTAGTTGCAGATGCTATATTTTTTTTCGATTTTGCTTGTTCTAATTTAATACTACTTTTTATTTCTTTATTTAATCTTTCACTTTCTGGCATATCTTTAGATAAATCTATATTATATTTTTTACTTAATCCAATTTTGTAAGATAAATTAACTACATTATAAGATAATAAAAATACTCCTAAAATAAATAATGAATTTAGAATTTTTACACTTGATATTAAACGAAATAAATTACTCGTGGAAGAAATTAATAAAATAATTGATGAAATTATAATATTAACTTTAACTCTAAAAGATTTATTTTTTATTTTTAATCTTTTTAATTCATTTTCACAATTTATAATTTTATTATCTAATGCTTGTTCTTTTTCTTTTATTTCTTCATATTTTTCTTGTAATAAATATTTTTTCATATAATTCCTCAATTCTAAAAAAATAATAAATTTCTTAACAGCATATACTCTATCATAAAGAATTAAAAAAAGCAAACGTTTTTTTGGTGTTAACTTAGTTTGCTTTGTAAATCTTTTAATACTTTTAAAAACTCTTCTTCTTTTTCATATTCAATTAATTTAACTTCAATCTTAGGATCAATAATCTTTATTTTACCAGTACCCTCTAAATCAATTTTTTTAATATCTAAATCAGGTTCAGTATTAGAAAAATTATCATCATACGTTACAACATTCATTTCTCTAGTTTTAACAAGTTCATCATAACTTATAATGGCATTATTCTCTTGTTCTTCTTCATAACTAGTTAATTTAATATTAGGTGTTGCAGGTTTATAATTTTCTTCTAAATTCTTAGTAACTTTACTAATATCAAATTTATCTTCTTTTTTCTTAGGTAATTCATCAGGTTCAGTCTTAAGTAAATAAATAATATAAATAAATAAAACGATTAATAAAAATGTACCTATAAAGAAGAAATAATCTCCCATACTAAGTGAATACATAAACCCAAATAAATCTTTTAATGTTTCTTTCATAATTAACTCCATTTTTTCTTATTATTATATATATTTTTTTACATAGTAGCAAGTATCATTAGCATACTAAGTAAATTATTTAAAGCATGAATTATAACTACAACATATATATTATCTGTCTCATAATAAATATATGCAAGTAGTAGTCCCATAGTAACATAATTAAGTGATTCTATTAAAGCTACATATAATGGTAGTTCAGTTGGAAATATATGCATAAATCCGAATATTAAACAACTTACTAAAATAAATAAATATTTATTATTAATTACTTTTTTAATTCCTAATCTAAATATTCCCTCTTCAACAAAAGGAGCAAGTAAACTAGTAGATATCATCATCATAAAAGGCAATTTTTTAGCTAAGTTTACTACAGCCTCTTGATTTTCACTTGTAACAAGATCAGATCCTAACATAACTAAAAGTAAACTCGAAAATAATGCTATTCCATACTTTACAACCAAAAATATTAGAAAGTAAGAAATAATTTTCTTTATATAATCTTTTTTATTTAACTTAAATAACACTAAATCTTTTTTTAAATATTTTTTATAAAATAGTAGTACTACTACAAACATAATTAACTCTATAAAAGTATTTAAACAAGCATAATCAATATAATTAAAATCACTATAATTTATACCTACTAATTTAAATATACAGGCTATTACTAAACTTAAATTAAAAAACAATACAAAACTTATTATTAATTTAAATATATTTTTAACATTATCTTTCATAGTAACCTCACAAGAATCTTCTTATTAATACACTAGTAAATAACTCATATAAACCATAAGATACTATACTATATGCTATATTATTATTCTTTTTATATATAAAACTTAACATATTAAATAATAAATAATAAGGAATCATATTAATTAATACATAACTTATTGAAGCATTAAAATGACACATAGTATAAATTGCAAATAAGGAATATAATAATCCACTAAAGAACATCCCAGTCTTCTTAGAACACATATTATTAACTCCTAATACAAAGATAACAACTTTAATAAAAGGAACAATAATTATATCTTTAATGATAATTGCAATTAATTCAAAACTAAACCTATAATCAAATATATTTACAAAACTTAATCCTTCATATGTTATATTAAATCCCTTAGCAAGAGCAGCAACTAAATAATCTATAATCATCATTGCAATAAATAAAACCATAAATGAAATAACACTATAAAAGATATTTGTTGTTAACTTATGTTTATACTTTGCAAAAGCTGCATTAACCTCTCCTTTATAAATAATATATATAATAATAAATATTAATATATAAACAATTAATGAAACTAACGCTTTACTATTAATACTTAACTTAAGTAAATCTAATAATTTATAAAAATATTCTTCAGTAAACATTATTACTAACACACTTAATATTAATTTAATTAAATTTACTAAAAAATCTTTCATTCTTACCACCTAAAATCATTATATAACACTTTACGTATTATTATGTTTATAAAATGTAAAATAATATGAAAATTTACAGTTCATTTACATTAGACTTTAATATAGTATAAATCTTACCTTTTTTATAAAATGCATAAAAAATATCTTCTTGATTCAAATTTTGTTTTCTTAAATATAATTTTATCCATATCTTATTTTTTCGAATATTTTTTAAAGTATTATCTTGAATTTTACCATCAACAATTATTGGAGCAGGATAATCAGAATCAGTCTTAAATAAATTATATTTAAAAACACTTAATTTCCCATTATTTTCTAAAAAAGCATATTCAACATCTTCAATCGATTTAATAGATGCTTGTCTTAAACTAAGTAATAAATCATCTAAACTATATCTTTGCTTAACCATTTCTTTATAATTTAATTGACCATGATTAATAATAACAGAAGGTCTAGAAGTAAATATTTGTCTAAACATTCTAGATTTAGTTGAAAGGTAAGCAAGTATTACCTCAATAACAACTAATAAACTTATTGGAGCAATAGTAAGCATTATTGATTTATCAATATTTTCAATACTAATTGCAACCAATTCAGCAATCAAAATTGATACAATTAAATCAACAATTCCCAGTTGCCCAACCTCTCTTTTTCCCATAATGCGATAAGAAAAAGTAACAAAAAAATAAAAGAATAATGTTCTTAATACAGTAGTTAATAATTCCATATCATCACCAACTATATTATGGGTTATATTCTTTTATTTTAATCATTATAAATTTTGTTCTTTATTTTTAATACAATTATTTAAATTATTAATAAACTCATCAACACTACAAGTTACTGTATCTTGTTTACCATATTCTCTATAACTTATTAAATTATTATTCTTTTCATTATCTCCTAAAATAAGAGTTAAAGGATTCTTTTTAGTTTGACTTTCTCTCATCTTATAACCAATTTTTTCATTTCTACTATCTACATCAACTCTAATATTATTATCTTTTAATAAATTACTAATCTTATAAGCATAATCTAAATGATATTCATTATTTACAGGTATAATATTTACTTGTAAAGGCGCAAGCCATAAAGGGAAAGCACCCTTAGTTTCTTCTATAATAAATGCTGTAAATCTATCAAAAGTACCAAATATAGCTCTATGTAACACAACAGGTATTTGTTTTTCCCCATTACTATCTATATAAGAAAGTTCAAATCTTCTAGGAAGAAGAAAATCTAATTGACAAGTAGATAAGGTAACCTCAGGCCCTACTGCCGGCTTAACTTCAACATCTAACTTAGGTCCATAAAAAGCAGCTTCACCAATAGCCTCAAAATATTCAACATTAAGTTCATTTAATACTTCCCTTAATTTATTTTCAGCCATATCCCACATTTCATCATCATCAAAGTATTTTTCTTTATCCTCTTTATCTCTTAATGATAATCTAAACTTATAATTTTTAATTCCAAAGTCTTTATAAACATCTAAAATTAAACTAACAACTTTTTTAAATTCATCTCCTATTTGTTCAGGAGTAACAAATAAGTGAGCATCATTTTGACACATACATCTAACTCTTTCAAGTCCCTTAACAGCGCCACTTGCCTCATATCTAAAATCAGTTGCGAATTCTCCTATTCTAATAGGTAAATCTCTATATGAATGTAATTTATTCTTATAAACAAGCATATGATGAGGACAGTTCATAGGTCTTAAAACAAACTCTTCATCATCTACCTTCATCATTGGAAACATATTTTCTTTATAATGATCCCAGTGACCACTAGTTTTATATAAATTAACAGTACCTACGCATGGAGTATAAACATGATTATATCCTAACTTTTGTTCTTTATCATATATGTAATTTTCTAGTTGTTTTCTAATAATAGCACCATTTGGAAGCCATAAAGGCATACCAGCACCAACTAACTCATCAGTCATAAATATTTCCATATCTTTACCAATCTTACGATGATCTCTTTGCTTGGCCTCTTCTATTTCAGTAAGACAATTGTTTAAATCTTCAGGATTAGTAAAGCAAACACCATAGATTCTTTGAAGCATCTTATTTTTAGAATCACCCTTCCAATAAGCACCACTTACCTTTAAAAGTTTAAAATACTTAAGTTCCTTAACTGTTTCTACATGAGGTCCCCTACATAAATCAGTAAAATCACCTTGAGTATACATACTAATAACAGTACTATTTTCATCCATACGATTAATTAAATCTAATTTATAAGGATCATCCTTAAACTTTTCTAAAGCCTCAGTTTTACTAATCTCATGTCTAATAATTTTTTTACCATCTTTACTTAACTTTTTCATTTCTCTTTCAATAACAGGTAAATCATCATTAGTTAATGTTACATCACCTAAATCAATATCATAATAAAAACCTTCTGTAGTTACAGGTCCAACCCAAAACTTGGCATTTGGATATAAATGTTTAACTGCTTGGGCAAGTAAATGAGCACATGAATGATTCATTACACTTAAATTTTCATTTTCTTTAATATTTATCATTTTTCTTCCTTCTTTCTTTAACAAAAAAAGGATAGTAACAGGCGTCAATAATGACGGTACCATCCTTGATTTATCTTTTTATAATTCTTAACGGGAATAACTCGGATATTATTATATCTCTCAAAAGGTAGTAATTATTAATAACTCAATAAGTTTTCACCAACCACTTACTCTCTATAATTTGTTAACTAATAATCATGTCCTTTATCACTGATTTCTTAAATAATTTATCACTTTTTATTTATTTTAGCAATATGTCTTTCAAACATATTGTAAAAATTTTTTAAATTTGATATTATGAATATGTAAGCAAGACTTGCATAAAATAAAAAGGAACATCTAATTTTCGTAGGTTAGGTGATTACCAATTTAGTATCTCCAAAACCCTCGTGTTTTGGTTTTTTTATTAGTTAATTACTTTAAAAAGTAGGATAATTAATAAAATAATTATTATAAATAAATTGATTATTATATAATATAACATCTTTTTACTCATAACTACCACTATCTTTCATTTTGAAATTTAGTAGTAACCACCAAAACAATTAGTTGTTCCAGAATCTTAGTGTATCAAAAGTACCAACACTAGTCAAAAATAAATATACGCTTTTTCTTTTATAAAGTATTTACCATTATTCCATTATTTTCTTTAACTTTTTTCCTTATGTTTTTTTACAATTTCATTTAATTTTCTAAAGTGATGATTTATACCCGACTTTGTAATAGATTTATCAGTTTCCATAGAAACTATTTTAGCAAGTTCATCCATAGATGTATCAGGATATTTTAATTTATACTCTAATATTTCTTTAGTGCGATCGTCTAAAAGAATCATTAAGTCATTTTCTTTTAAATAATTTATATTATTAACTATTTGAGTACTATTTTTTAAACTTTTTTCTAAATTAGCTTGTTCACAATTATTTAATCTATTAACCATGTTTTTATGATCTTTATATATTCTTATATCTTCAAAGTAAAATAAAGCGTTAATTGCATTTAAATATTTAATAAAATCACTTATCTGTTCACTCTTCTTAATGTAAACCATATATTCATGCTCTCTTTTAATTATTTTACTATCAAACTTCAAATAATGAAGTAATCTATTTATTAATTTTGAAATATTTTCTTCTTTTACCAAAAATTCTAAATGATAAACATTCTTTTTAGGATCATTAATACTGCCACTTGATAAAAATACTCCTTTTAAAAAAGCAATTTTTTCTTCTTTACTACCATTAATTATATTATTTATAGTAGTATCTATATCTTTAACAATGATATCTAATTTATTTTTTATTTCTAATATGTAGATATTTCTTTTCTTAAATCTTTTGATGGTTCTTGATGTCAAATGAATATCAACATTATAAAACTGTTTTAAAAGTTTAAATATCCATCTAGCAGTTGACGCATTTTCTGTATATATAGTTATACTATTATCAGTTATTTCACTATTTAATTTTAAATAAATACATAATGAGATTAATGCATCTGGTGAAGCATAATTATCTTTTGTAATTTCATCTTTAATTTGAGTAGTAAAGGTCATTTAAATCACTTCTTTTCTATTTTTTATTTATTAATAAAGTTACTAATAACTTAGGATCATCATTATTAACAATTATTTTATATATTACATCAATTATTGGCATTTTAATTTTTTTCTTCTTAACTAATTTATAAATACTTTTTAAAGTATAATATCCCTCAACTGTATTATCTTGTAAAAATTTATCTTGTTCTTCTTTAGGTGCACCACTTCCAACTAATTTACCAAACTTAAAATTACGACTTTTAGGTGATGTACAAGTTAAAAGTAAATCTCCAACTCCCGCAAACGACAAGCAAGTTTTTGGATTTCCGCCTAGTGCTTTAATAAGTTCTTTTATATCATTAAGAGATTCAGTAATTAAGAAGCTTTGTGTTGATTCAGGATAATTCATGCCATCTAACATACCTGCTGCTAGAGCAATAACATTTTTAATACTTCCACATATTTGAACACCAATTAAGTCAGATGTTTCTCTTAATTTTACTGAGTCACTAACTAAAAACTGTTTAATTAGTTTGATAGATTTTTTACTAAGAGAAGCAATAGATAAACCAACTGGGTAACTATTTGCCATATCAACAGCAAATGATGGTCCTGAAATAATAGCAATATGTTTAGTTTTTAATTTTTCATAAGCAATATCACTTAAAAATTTACAACTTACATTTTCAATACCTTTTGATGCAATACATACTATTGTCTTTTTAGTAATGTAAGGATTAATTTCATCACATATTTTTCCAACATAATGCGCTGTTGTCATTATAAAAATTATATCTTTATCTAAACAAGCCTCTTTAATATCATTAGTTAATTTAATTTCTTTAGGTATTTCAACACCATTTATTAAACTCTTAATTCTATTATTTTCCTTATAAAATTTATATTTATCTTCATTTTCAGTCCACATTATTACGTTATTGTTATTTTTAAGTAGCATCATAGCCATAGCCTGACCATAAGCACCTGTTCCAATTAATCCAATATTCATAAATTTCCTCTTTCTAACAACAAAAAGTATATCATAATAATTTTATTTATTCTATTAAGTATATTTATTTATTAAAATTTATGATAAGATTAATTTGGTGATAAAATGGATTGTTTATTTTGTAAAATAAATAAAAATGAATGTGATTCTTTATGTATTTATGAAGATGATATTGTTAAAGTAATACTAGATGCTTATCCTGATGCTAATGGTCACACTTTAATCATACCTAAAAAACATATAACAGATATTGATGAAATGGATAATGAAACTTTAGGTCATATTAATGATGTTGCTAAAAAAATGCGTAAATTGTTATTTGACGCATTAAAACCAGATGGTATGGTATTCTTGGTTAACTATGGAATGACTCAAGTTATTAAACATTATCATTTACATTTAATTCCTGTTTATAAGAAGAAACAAGAAATAATTGATCGAAATGTTATTTATGAAAAAATAATGAATGTAAATAAATAGATAAAAATCTTGAAATTTCGTTTATTATTTGCTATTATGAATATGTAAGCAAGACTTACATAAAATAAAAAGGAACATCTAATTTGGAAAGTTTAGATGGTTACCTTAAGGTATTAAATCCAAACCCCCTGGTTTGGTGTTTTTTATTAGTTAGCTACTTTGAAAAGTAACATAATTAATAAAAATATTATTATAAATAAATTAAATATTATAAAATATAACATTTTTTTACTCATAACCACCACCCACTTTCTTTTATAGAATTTGAGCGGTAACCACCAAAACAATTAGTTGTTCCTAAAATACATTTTATCAAACAAGATTTCGCTAGTCAATAAAAAAATAACGTAAATTCGTTATTTTTATTTTGCTATTAATTCCATAAATTATTAGGATATAATCCTTGTTTAACCATTTCATTTATAGCACTAACAAGTAATTCTTTATCTTCTTTATATGTCATTCCATACCAAACTGCTGTTGTAGATAAAGCTTTAACCCTTATTTTATTATCTTTTATCCCTTTACAAACTACATCTGGTAATAAATATTCACAAGTTTGTAAATTATCTTTGTTATCCTTAAAAAATATATCAAATTCATTTTCTAATAATTCAAATATTTTGGGTGTAAACGCAAACATATTCATTGAAACTAAACTATTATTTTCAATATAAAAACTATCTTCTCCATTTACAGGTGTTGCTTTTATTAAATGTTGTTCCTTTTCTAAACTGCTTTCAATTAAAGTATCTAAATAACCATTTGTTATTTTTAATACCCCTCTTTTTACTGCTCCTACATTTGTTAATGTATTACCAGCTATATAACTTATATTAGCAAATTCATTATTATTTTGATTATCTTTTAGAAATTCACTTGCAACTTTAAATGCATCATAACCATAAAAATCATCTGAATTTATAACAACAAAATTATTTTTAACGACATCTTTACAGCATAAAATTGCATGAGCTGTTCCTAATGGTTTAACTCTAGTATCAGGTAGATTAACCCATTTTGGTACATTATTATTATTTTGAAAAACATAAACAGTTTCTATATTTTTTTCAATTCTTTTTCCTATTGTTTCTCTAAATAATTCATAATTTTCTTCTTTAATTATAAACACTACTCGGTTAAATCCTGCTTTAATAGCATCATAAATAGAATAATCTATAATAAATTCTCCATTCTTATGTACTTTTTCAATTTGCTTTAATCCACCAAACCTTGATCCCATTCCAGCTGCCATAATCACTAAATCCATACTTCTTAACTCCTATCTCTAATTAAATTATATCTTATATTTATTTTATTTAAAATATTTAATTTTAAATGTTGTGCCATTTTCACCTGATTCAACACTTATTTTTCCATTTTGTTTTTCAATTATACTTTTTGATAAAGCAAGTCCAATACCTATACTATCATAATCAGAATCTTTACCTTTATAAAATCTTTCAAATATATGATTAATATCCTCTTTAGCTATACCAGTACCAAAATCTTTAATTGTAATTTTAACATAAGCATTATTTTCACTACTTTCAATTAATACTTTATTATTTTCATATGAGTGTTCAATTGAATTCTTTAAAATATTAGTTACTGCTTCTATTTGCCATTTATAATCACAATTAATAAACGAATCACTTAAATTAGTTTCTATTTTTACATTTTTTAAATCACTTAACAAGGATACATTTAAAATAGCTTCATTAATTATTTCCTTAACACTTTCTTTTTTACTTATAAATTTCACTGTGTTTGTATCTAATCTCGATAACTTTAAAATTGATTTAACTAAGAAATTAATATTCATAACTTCTCTTTTCATATTTCTTAAGAAGTCTTCTCTAGTATTTTGATCCATATCCTCATCATCTAATAAGGTATCAATCATTATTAGAATACTTGTTAAGGGAGTCTTTAATTGATGTGATATATCTTCTAAGCTTTCCTCTAGTTCTTTTTTATCTTTTTTAGATATTTCACTTATTTCATTTAACATAATAGTTGTCTTATATATTTCATTTTTAAGTAATGATAAATCTTCTTCATTAATATCTTTCATTTTAAAACTATAATTTTTATTATTTATTTCTTCAATTATTTTTATAACTTCATTAATTTCTTTATCTTTCTTTTTATTGTTATTAATAATTATTGTTAGATATACTAAACAAATAATTAAATATATTAATATTAAAATAATAAAGTAACTTAGAAATACAGTTTTATTTTCTTTAATTAATAAAATTCCATCTAAATCAAAACTATATTTATTAAATGAATTATTAGTTACAACATTATTATTTAAAATATCAATTATTTCATCATCTTTTATTTCAGGATATTTTTCTTTAATAGTGCCGATAACATTCACTATTTTATTATTATAATTTTTATTTACTTGATAATATAACATGACATTAAGTAGAATAATAATTCCAAACGTTACTAAAGTAAACAATATTAATTTTGAATATTTCTTTTTATTTTTCATTGTCAATCCTATAACCTATTCCCTTTACTGTAATTATAATATCTGTATTAATTTTTTCTCTAATTCTTTTTAAATAAACCGTAATTGTATGATCATCTACATCATTTCCAGTCCATTCCCATATTTTATCTAATAATAAATTACGAGTAACTACTTTATTGATATTATTAAATAATAAATTTAATATTTTTAGTTCTAATGAAGATAACTCTATTTTTTGATTATTCTTATATATTTCCATTTTATCATAATTGTAAGTTATATCCTTAATTTTAATTATAGAATTATTATTTTTCTTTATCATAATACGATTAATTCTAGCAAGTAATTCTTTCATACTAAATGGTTTGGTAATATATTCATTAACACCTAACTCTAATCCTTTAACAACATTATCTTCATCATCAACAGCTGTTAAAATAATTGTTGGTATATTTAAATCTTTAATATTATTTTCATATAAATTAAAACCATTTCCATCAGGTAAAGTTACATCTAAAATTATTAAATCAATCTTATTGTTACTATTTAAATAATTAATGGAGTCACTTATATTTGTTTTTGCAACAACTTGATAATTATTTTGCTCTAAATTATATTTTATACCTTTAATTATACTAAGATTATCTTCAATTAATAAAATATTCATAATTATATTCCTTTCTTTTTAATTAATATTTAATGCATTAATAATTTGTTCTAAATAATTTATATCATTAAATTCACTAATTGCAAAACATTTTTTACCTAAATCTTTAAAACTTGCTCCACATGTATATAATTTACTTCTATCTAATACTATAAAACGATCATGAAATGAATTATTATCTATAAACAGGGCATTTTTATATTGCTTGGTATATTTTTCTTTAAGAACGATATCAATATTTTTAGAAACTATAATAATTTTTAAATTTATGTCTTTAAGAATATCTAATAATTCTTTGCTAGCATAATTATCAATAATTATTATTTCATTTTTTGCTTTATTTAAGATATCTATAAGGATTGAATAAGCATCATATATTTGACCTTCAAAAAATATTTTCTTTATTTTTTGTTCTTTAAATGAATCTAAGGTATTTTCAAGTAATTGAATTCTATTTTCGTGATTTAACAATAATTCATTAGTGTTAAAATTATTAGCAAAATATCTTCTCATTTTAACAAAAGCATCAATGATTTGGATATTTACTTTAACAGCTATATCACTTTTAAGTAAACCTGATAACATCATAATTCCTTGTTCAGTTAGAACATATGGAAGATATTTGATATTATATCCTCTTAAATTATTACTTTTGTTTAAGGTTGCAAATTGTGACCTTAAAGATAATCTATTGATTTCCTCATCCGTTAGTTGAAAGCAAAATGTACTTGGAAATCTATCTATATTTCGTTTAATTACCTGATTTAATCGCTTAGTTTCAATTTGATATAATGTAGCAACATCCGAAGATAACATTACCTGCACTCCTCTTACTTCAAAAATCATATTTTCTATTTGTTTATCTTTTATTATAATTTCATTCATTAAATCCTCGTTTTCTATTATAAATCATGTTCAAGGTCACAAATTGTGACCTTGAAGAATATTTTTTAAGTATTTACACATGAGGTCGCAATTTGCGACCTCAAATTTAGAATCACATTCTTTTCTTGTTCAAGGTCGCAATTTGCGACCTTGAAGATTATTTACACTATTATATTAAACTTTTGGTATAATTTTTTCATCTTGAGATCACAATTTGTGACCTCAAGTTTGTACAATAAATATTAATTTTAGTATATTTCTTTTCTTTAAGATCACAGTTTATGACCTTAAAAGTTGAATAATCATACTTTATAATGATTTTTGTTTAAGGTCGCAATTTGCGACCTTAAAAATATTATTTACATTTATATTTATCATTATCTATTTTTTCTATTTTTAAAGTATATCCTAGAGGTCCTAAAATTCTTAACACACTTTTAATATTTGGTGGATATATTCCTCTTTCAATTTTAGCAATTTTATCTCTTAAAACATGAGATTTATCAGCCATTTCTTGTTGAGTTAATCCTAACTCATGTCTTAAACAGACAAAATCAAAGTTAAAATCTTGATATAATATTTCTTCTAATTCAGATTCATAATTACTTTTCACACAATCACCACTTTAAGAATATCATCATTGTTCTATATATGCAACATATAATTATAATAACTTTAGAAAAAACTCTCCCTAAGGAAAGTTTTATATATTTTCATTTCTAATAGTTTCAATCGTGTTTTGTTTATTAATTTTACTAATAGAATATTTCATTAATATACTTATTAATAATAATACAAATATACTAGAAATTATAATTCCATTAAATGGTACTTCAAATTTTAAGCCTTCATTTTGACTTAATAATAAATATATAACATAAGATATGGCTAAACCAATAGGAATACCAAAGATAAGTGATTTAATACAAACAAAGATACTTTCTAATCTTATCATTCTATTAAATTCTTTAGTTGTCATACCAACAGATTTTAACATAGCAAACTCTGGTTTTCTTAATTCCATACTTGTTGTTATAGTGTTAAATATATTAGTAACACTTATTAAAGTAATAACTGTAATAAAACCATATAAGAATATACCAATTAGTAAAATTAAATTTCGCATTATTCTAACATTTTCTTCTTTATTATCTACAGAATATCTTTCATCTTTTAGAATCTTATCGATATCTTCTTGTAACTTACTAGCATCAGTACTATCGAAATAAACATTGTAATATTGACTTCCACCGTTAATTTTATCGTAATATTCATCGCTTACTACAAAATAAACCTCTTCAGTATTCTTTTGAAGTCCAAATGGACGAACATCAGATATTGCACCAACAGATAAGTTAATATTTGTTTCATTTGGTTCGATGTATAAGTTCATGCTTACAATATCACCTTTATTATATTTATATAATCTATCTTGTTTATTAACTATCTTATCACCTTTATTAACAGAATATTTAATTTCATCTACTAAAATACCTTTATCTTTAACATCATCATAATTTAAATTTAAAGATTTAAGATATTTTTTATATGCTTCCTCTCCAATTGATACAATATAAATATTGTCATTAATATTTTCATGTTCAATATTATATTTAGGATTATTAAACGTTCCGTTTGTTGTTCTAATAATACTATAATTTTTAATATTATCTAATTTAACTGTTTGATTTATTTTATTAATAATATTTTTTTCTTCATTATTTTTAATATAATAATTAATGTTATATTCAGTAGCATTAACTTCTTGTTTAATTTCACTCATAAAAGCATTCATAAAGTAAGTTAAAGCAATAAATACCAAAACTGAAATGGTTAAAGATACAATAGTTGTACGATAACTCTTTTTATTTCTTTTAATATTTTTATAAGATATTTCTCCACCTACTCCAAATATTTTATTAATTAATTTAGGTACTTTTAATTTTTTACTATTTAACTTTAAATTAGCGCTATTTCTAATTGAATCAATGGGACTTATTTTAGATGCTTTTCTAGCACTTTTAAGAGCAGATAAATAAATTGTTATAATACCTAATATGATTGCAACTATATATGATATTATAGAATATGATAATACCATATTAATTCCACCAGTTAACAAATCATTAAGTAAAATATTACAAATAATTATTAAAATATATGATGCAATAAATCCAAGTAATAAACCTAAAGGAATACCAATTAAACCTAAGATAGTTGCCTCATAAAAGACATTATTTTTAATTTGTTTCTTAGTTGCTCCAATACTTCTAAGCATTCCATATTGTTTAATTTTTTCAGTTATTGAAATATCAAAACTATTTTTAATACAAAATACGGAAGTAAACACTATAATAATGCAGACAATTATTACAACATAACCTAAATTACCAATACCACTATTACTAATAGGATCATTTTCTAATGCAATCAAATAACTATTAATATCAGTTGCATACCTTGCTTTATCAAGTTCTTCACGAGCATTAATTAACTCTTCATCGCTATCAAAACTACCATAACAAAATTTATCAAGAACCTCTGCATTAACACCAATAATATCAGCAGTAACTTTTATATGATTTTTACTACCAATTTTATTATATTTAGCATAAACATTCACATTTCCAGTAAAATTATTATCATCAAGATAGGTTATAAATGTATAACCAGGGGCAATATAAGGCTCTATATTAGTTGCTGATCTTTCATAAACTCCAACTATTTTATACGTCTTTTGTTTAGTATTAATAATCTTTTCATTATCAGCATCATAACCAACATATTGATTTAATTTATGAGTATCAGATACCCTTTCACCAACTTCTAGAGTAATTTCTTTGTTATTTTCAATATCCATTCTTCCATTTGTTTTTAAATGAGTGGGTATTATAATTTCATCTTCAGTTTGTGGTAAACGACCACTTTTTAACCTAATTGATAAATTTTCTAAAGCACCTTTATTAAATCCCATAACATAGGCATATGGTTTACCACTGTTTTTAGAATCTTTTAATGGAGCATATCCTATTTCTTTAGTTAAATAAACGTCTTCAACACCATTATTATTCTTTATGTTTTTAACATCATCACTTGGAACATCCATAAATTCAACATGGAAATCACCTTTAATATATTTTTCATAAATTACTAAAGATTTTAATCCACTAGCATACATAGTTGCAACTGCAGTTACTAACGCCACGGATAACATAATTCCAATAATAGTTACAATGGTTCTTTTTTTATTTAATTTTAAATTTTTAATAGTTAATTTTTTTAGTAAGTTCATAGTTATTCACCTACTATTTTTCCATCTTCTATTTTAATAATTCGATCAGCAACAGCAGCTATTTCCATGTTATGAGTAATCATTATAATTGTTTGTTTTAACTCTTTATTTGTTTTCTTAAGAAGTGCTACTATTTCATCACTTGCTTTTGAATCTAAATTTCCCGTTGGTTCATCTGCTAAAATTATACTTGGATTTGTAATTAATGCCCTACCTATACTTGTTCTTTGTTGTTGCCCACCTGATAACTCATTTGGTAAATGATT
This sequence comes from uncultured Bacilli bacterium, assembly GCA_934101225.1. Classification (GTDB taxonomy): domain Bacteria; phylum Bacillota_I; class Bacilli_A; order RF39; family UBA660; genus CAG-533. Next base: position 66,145 of record CAKOQK010000001.1, read on the forward strand.
TTTTCTTGATTCTAAACCCAAAAGTTTAATCATATCATTAAGCTTAGTTTTATCAGGTGTTCTTCCATCTAACGCAAGTGGTAATGTAATATTTTCTTCAACATTAAGTATTGGAATTAAATTATAAAACTGATATATTAACCCCACTTGTCTTCTTCTAAAAATAGCTAGTTTATCATCATCAAATTTATAAATATCTTGTCCATTAACATAAACTTTACCACTTGTTGGTCTATCTACTCCACCAATTAAATGTAAAAGAGTTGACTTACCACTACCTGATGCTCCTACAATAGCAACAAATTCTCCTTTTTCAACACTAAAAGATACATGATCAAGAGCAACAACTTTAGTGCTATCTTTACCATATACTTTAGTTAAATTTTCAACTTTTAATATTTCCATATAATCTTCCTTTCAACAATTAAATTATATCATAAGTAAAGTTACAATTAAGTTACATTTTGTTATTTTAATTCACCTTATGTTAATAAAGTTGATTTAGTATAATTAATATGTGATCAAGTAGTTCTATTTTATAAATAATAAATGTAATAAAATTTATAAATCAAATTCAACACTAAAATACTTATATTCTCCATCATATATTCTTTTAATAATTCGGTATTTTCCACTTGTTAAATTACCATATGTTTTAGACCAGTCAATATTCATTTCAAGTTCATTATTATCATCAACTAAATATCCCATTTCATCAAATAAAACATCACCCCTTGGTTTTAATTCATACCAAATATGATCAATTCTTTTTTCTAATTTATAATATTCTTCATACGTATACTTAATTTTATTATCATCAGTAATAATAATTGTTGCACCACTTTTAGTTAAAGTATTTTCTTTTACGTTCATAGTAACATTTTTTAGAGTATATTCGTTGTTATCTTTTATTAGAGTAACTTTGGCATTATTTAATGAATTTAAATAATAAATTAATCCTCCAAATATTAATACAATTAAAATTATTTTAATTAAAAGTTCTTTATTCATATAGTATCTCCTTCTATTTATAGTTTAGCATATAAACTAAATATTGTCTTTAATAGATGAATATGTTATAGTAACTAAATATTTTGAAAGGAAAATTTTTTATGAAAATAAAAGAATTGATTAGTATGTTTAAAAAAAATTTTTACTTAAAATATATTACAGGTAATAAAGGTAAAGTAATAGAGACTGATAAAAAAATAATATGCTTTATAAATAAAAAGAAATTAATAAAGAAAGATATTTATTGCCTAATTAGTTATCCATGTAAAAGGAAGATAAATAAACAAATATGTTATATTATAGAGAATCTTGAATTTAATAAAAATGTAACAATTATTATAAAAGATAATTCTGAAATTATAATTAAAGACTCAATTTTTAATTTTGGATTAGATGTTAGAACTGAAGGAAAATGTACAATAGATAATTGTAATTTAAATATTTTTAATCCTGAAAATTATATAATAAATGTAAATGATTTAATTTTAAAAAATATGAATTATAATACAATAAATTTAAATTATGGTTATAATTTAACTATTTATGCGAAAAAATCTTTAATATTAGAAAATACTGAAATATTTCAAGATAATAAAATTTATTTTCTAATTGACATCATAGCAAATAAAAAAATATTACTAATTAATTCAGTGATAAAAGGAAAAATTATTTCTCTAAGTTCACCAAAATTTAACATGGACAACAAAAGTCGTATTTTATCAACTAATATAACCAAAATTTATTCAGATGATTTTGATAATCTAACAATTATTTCTCCAAGTATTATACTAAATGGAGAATTTATCAATAAAAAAACAGAATCTTTTATCCTTAGAAAAGTTAAAAATATTGATGAACAAAAGAAATTAGAATTAATTAATTGTTTAAAAAACATTAAAAATAAAATTGAATCATATAATCAAAATAGATTAAATGATTATCAAAAAGAATTAGAAAATAAACCTGTTAAAACTTTATTTAAAAAATAAAATAAGGATTTCTATAAAAATTAGATTTCTTCTTTTTATTTTATACAATAATATTCGGCTCCTTTTAGTTTTATTTGTAATATAGAGTATTCCATACAATCATATAATCCATAATACGCATTACCTTTCTTTATAGCAATAATTGGTATGTTAATTGTAAAAATACAAGTTAAATCTACAACAACTAGTAAGACAATAGAACTTATAATAATTAAAATAATTTTTAAATATTTATTCATTAAATTTTTTTAATCTTTTTTATTTTCTTCTCTATCCTCTAATAATTTTAATATTTTATTTTGATTTACAGTTAATCTACTTATTTCTCTATGTAATTCTTCTAAAATAAGTTCACTTTTTAAATCCGTTTTATAATCGTTAGAACTTCTTAATCGATCTTTTTTAGATTCTCTATTTTGACTCATCATAATTATTGGAGCTTGCAATGCAGCAATACATGATAATAATAAATTAAGCAATATAAATGGATAGGGATCAGCATTTTCTAACACATAAATATTTAATATTATCCATAATATTAAGAAAATAACCATACCAATTATAAAATTCCAGCTACCAGCAAGTTCTGTTATTTTATCTGCTACTTTATCTCCGAAAGTACGATTTATATCACTTTGTTTATCAGTATCTACGGCAATTGGTTCATCTATTAACATATTAATTAATTCTTCTTCATCATTACTTTCAAGATTCTTTTTTAATAACATTTCTACAATTTCTTTTTTTGTTTTACTTCTTTCAGCCATTTTATAACACCTTCTAAAAAAATAATATCACTTATAAAATATAATGTAAATTATTTTGTTCTTTATTAGATAATATCATAAGCAAATTTACATTAAGTAATGAAGATTTTGGATTATGTTATGCAAAATCATACATTATTATATTTTTTTACATGTTTATCTTTCTTTATTATATTAAAAAATTTAATGAGTTTTTTATTCATATTTATGCTTCTATTCTTTATAAATTATACCTCTAAGACTCCTCCTGTCAAGAACAAACGTTTGTTCTATTGAACTATTGAAATAAAATTGTTAGAATTTAATATAGAATAGAAAGAGATTGGATATGAAAGAAGATAAAAAGAATAAAGAAAAAACAATTAGTAATACTTTAAATCCTCAAGAACTTATAGATCCAGTCTCTAAACTTGTTGTTTTTAATTACGAAGAAATACCAATTACTGAAATTGTTAATGCCATAATTATTGATGCAATTAGAATGAAAGCATCTGATATTCATTTTGATCCTATGGAAGATGGTCTTAAAATAAGAGTAAGAATAGATGGTGCTTTACAGGATTATAGTATGGTTCCTTTATATGTAGAAAAAAATATGATTACTAGAATTAAAATTATTTCTGGAATGAATATTACTGAATCTAGGGTTCCACAAGATGGTGCAATTAAAAATAGTTTAGATAATATAGATGTAGATTTACGTGTATCTTGTTTGCCAACCAATATGGGTGAAAAAATTGTTATTCGTATTTTAGATTATAAGATGTCCGCAGCAGGAATAGAACAGTTGGATTTTAGTAATGATAATTTAGAAAAAGTTAAAAAAATGATACAAATTCCCAACGGTATTATCTTAGTTACAGGTGCAACAGGAACTGGTAAATCAACAACGGTTTACTCTATTTTACAAAGGCTTAATACTGAAGATTCTAATATAATTACTGTTGAAGATCCAATAGAAATGAATATTGAAGGAATTAATCAAGTTCAAGTAAATTCTGATGTAGGTCTTTCATTTGCAGCAGCATTAAGAAGTATTTTAAGACAGGACCCCGATATTATAATGATTGGTGAGATTCGTGATGATGAAACTGCTAAAATAGCTGTTCGTGCATCTATTACTGGACACTTAGTTTTATCAACTATCCATACTAATAATTCACTTAACACGATTGAACGTTTAACTGATATGAACGTAGAACGTTACTTACTTGGTGCTGCTTTATCTGGTATAATTTCTCAAAGGCTTGCTAGAAGATTATGTAAAAAATGTAGAGTTTTAAGAAAAACAAATGAATATGAAAAATTATTATTCAAAAAAAATCTTGGATTAGATATTGATGAAATATATGAGGCTAAGGGTTGTGAAGATTGTCATCAAGGATACAAAGGACGTATTGCTATTCAAGAAGTTTTGCTAACTAATCAAGATATAAAAGACGCTATTGTTCTTAATATGCCAAAAAAAGAATTACGAAAATTGGTTTATGGTAAAGGAGGAACAACTACTCTTTTTCAAGATGGATTACTAAAAGTAGTATCTGGCGAAACTTCACTAGAAGAGATATTAAAACTTATTGAATCTGACGATGAAGCTGATACAGAAATTGAAGAAGAATCTAAAGAAAAAAATCCTGAATTATCAATAAAAAAAGAAACTATAGAAACATTATAAAATCTATAGTTTTTTATTTTAACTTACTAAATCTGCTGTATCGTCAATGAAAGTATTAATTTTACGTTTAATTACTTTTTTATTTTTAGTTAGATTCTCTACGCCCATATATAAACCAATACCGGCAGCAGCTCCAACCATCATCATCATTGTATTTTTCATTTTATCACCATTATTATTATGAACAAAATCTTAAAGTTTATTCATAATTAATTCATTTAAAGTAGTTTTTCTCTTAAAACTATAATCATTATTTATAGCCTTTAAATAAGCATCTTTACTACCAACTAATATAAGTGATTTTTTAGCTCTTGATACTCCTGTATAAAGCAGCTTATTATATAACATTCTATTATAACTTAATGACATTGGCATAATAACATAGTCAAATTCTGATCCTTGAGACTTATGTATAGTTATAGCATAGGCATGACTAATACTTATTAAATCCTCTCTTTTATAATCAACTATATTGCCATCATAATCTATACTTAATATATCTTTTTTAGAGTTTACATTAACCTCGCATATATATCCTATATCACCATTAAAAATATTATTATCAATATCATTAACCAAATTAAGCATTTTATCTCCTACTCTATAAGTAATAGGACCAACTTTTAATTCATCTTTTTTATTAACAACCGGATTAAAATATTCCTGTAACAAGATATTTAAATTATCTATCCCATTTTCTCCCTTATACATAGGAGCTAAAACTTGAACATTTCTGACATCAATACCTTTTTCTTGCATTTTATCCAATAACTTAATAATAATACTTTTTATATTTAAATTATCACAAGAAATAAAACTAAAGTCATCTCCGCTAGGAACTATATCAATAACTTTATCTTTAATATTTTTAGCAACAGTTGGAATATAAGATTTATCACTTTGTCTATAAATCCTTTCTAATCTAATATGGGGTATATTAGTGTTTATAATATCATTTAATACAAGTCCTGGTCCAACAGATGGAAGTTGGTATTCATCACCTACTAAAACTATTTGCGTATTAAAAATATCTAATCCTCTAAGTAGCGATGCCATTAAATGATTATCTATCATTGAAGATTCATCAACTATAATTAAATTATAATGCATACTATTTAATTCATTTATATTAAAAACATTATTTTCTTTATCCCATTTTAAAAATCTATGAATAGTACTTGCTTGATATCCAGTTGACTCGCTCATTCTTTTAGCTGCTCTACCAGTTGGTGCTAATAATAATACATGATCTTTAATTGCTTGTTCACTAACTTTATAGATAAGCGAATATGTTTTAATTATTCCTTTAATAATAGTTGTTTTACCAGTTCCAGGACCACCCGTAATAACACTTATATTATTAATTAAAGATTTACTAATTGCTTCTTTTTGTTCTTCATTATATTTTATATCAAGAACTTTTTCGGCCTTATTAATGTATCTATCTATATTATTTACTCTACTACTTAATTTAAATAATTTAGTTAAATAATCAGCAATATAAACCTCATCATCATAATCTTCTTTTAAATATATTTTATCTTCTTTAATAGCAACCCTACCAGTATTAAATAAATAATTAATTTGACTATCAATATCAACATTTATACCATATAACTTTTTTAAACCAGCACATATCTCTTCTTTATATAAATAAATATCCCCAGAACTAAAGGTTAAATATTTAATAGTTTCAATTAAACAAGCCTTAACTCTTCGATCATCTTCTATATCATTACTACTTAAAAATATTTCATCTAATTTCTTAAAATTAACTTCATCATTTAAATCATAAATATTTTTATTTATTATATCTTTAATTCTTTTACCAAACTTATTAATTAAATTCATTGTTTCTTTAACACTAAACCCCATATTTTTAAGTTCAACTATTAAAGCATCATTATCAAAATATTTACATACTGAATTATATATTTGATCTCTCTTCTTATCATTTATTCCTTCAACTAATTCTAAATTACTTTTATTTTCTTTAATTTTATATAAACTATCATTTCCAAAAACTTTATATATTTTTTTAGCAGTTGCTTCTCCGCATCCCTTAACAAAAGAACTAGTTAAAAATTCAATTATTGCATCTTTTCCTTCTGGCACAATCTTTTCATAATTATCAGTACTAAACTGATAACCATATCTATCATGAAATATATACTTTCCATTTAAAACATAAGTATCATTTTCATTAGTTTTCATAAAATAACCGGTATAAGTAATTTGTTTATTAGTAGGAATATCTTCATCATCAGTTTCATTAACCTTAAAAAGACCAACCCTATAGCCTGATTCAGATTCAAAAATAATATGTTTAAACTTTCCTTTAATATAACTCATACCTAATATTTTACCACATCAAAAAAAAATTACAATAATATGTAATCTTTTCCAAATCTTTTATTAGTTCTATTTTCAATGTCTTTAATTATATTCTCATACTCATTATTTATTAAAGTAATTATTTCATTAAAATCATTTTCTGTATAAAATGATGAATTATTTTTCATATTATTATATTTATTTTTATTACTAATTAAATTATTTAAATCTATATCTATTTTTAAATCTTCTTTAACCATATTTATAAATTCATCATATTTTTCCCAAATATTATAATGATTTTTACTTGATTCTTTATAACTATTTAATTTATTACAAACTATATTCTTATAATTAATTATTTTATTATTTTTAGGATAACATCTCATCATCCCTTTTGTATCACCTGTAATATTATATTCTACTATTGTTTTCATTTTATAACTTTAATAATCTATCCATTACTCTAATCATTTGAGCAGTATAACCAAATTCATTATCATACCAAGCAACTATTTTAACTTGTTTCTTATTTACATCTAATACTTTAGTAGATAATCCATCAACTAAGGCACCAGTATTAATTCCAACTACATCGCTTGACACAACAGGATCCATTGTAAATTTAAGGGCTTCACTTTGATTATTATTAAATAAATTATTTATTTCTTCTTTACTTGTTTCTCTATTTAATGTTAAAGTTACATCAACCATAGATCCATCTATAACTGGTACTCTATAAGCAACGCCTTCCATTTTTCCACTTAATGATGGAATAACAAGTCCAATAGCTTTAGCAGCTCCTGTACTTGTTGGAATAATATTTGCAGCTGCTGTTCTTCCTCTTCTTGATTCTATTCCTTTTTTATGTGAACCATCTAATGTATTTTGATCATTAGTATAAGCATGAATTGTTGACATAAATCCTGATTCTATCCCAATATTATCTTCAATTAATTTTAAAACTGGTGCTAAACAATTAGTTGTACAAGAAGCACTAGAAATAACCTCATCGTTACGTTCTAATAAATTATCATTAACTCCATAAACTATTGTTTTCATCTCACCTTTTCCTGGTGCTGAAATAATTACGTGCTTTGCTCCTGCTTCAATATGTTTATAAGCATCTTCTAATTTAGTAAAAGCACCTGTACATTCTAAAACTAAATCAACATTTAATTCTTTCCATGGATAATCTTTTGGATCATCTATTTGAAGTACTCTTGTAAACATAGTATCAACTATAATTCCATCTTGAGTAACATTTATATTCTCATCTAAAGTTCTAAAAACACTATCATACTTAAGTAAATAAGCATTTTCTTCAGCACTACCTCTTGAATTAATTGCAACTACCTCATAATCACTACTTCCAAGAAGCATTCTATATGCTATTCTACCAATTCTACCAAAACCATTAATTGCTATTCTTTTCTTCATTTTTTCTTCTCCTTTTTAAATTTTACTAAATATATTTTTCTTTTTAATACCAATTAGTAAGCCACTACCAATAAATAAAATAACTAACAAATATAACATATAATCAATAATTCCGGTTTTAGGATTTTCAACTACATCTCCATCTTTATTCGGATTAGCATTCTTAAAACTATTTGTATCTTTATTATTACCTACACTATCATTATTATTATTTTCAGAATCTTTGTTATTTTCATTATCTTTATTTTGTCGTTCTTCAAATGCTGCTTTAAGTTTTTCAAAACTTCCATCTGTATTTATTGTCATCATACAATCTACTTCAAATTTATCTTCTGTATCAGTTTTCACACTATAATTAACAGTTACAGTACCGTCTTTACTTTTTTTACCATTTAATGCAGTATAATAATTCGATTCATACTTAGCAATTTCAACTGCATAATCGCCATATTTGCTTTGCGGTATACATTTTTTATTTTCACCACAAATAAATGTGGATGTATCATCGTCATTCGTATCGTCATAAATTAAATATACATCATCAACACTTGTATCAATATTGATATTTAATTCTCCTCCGTAAACTGCTAAATATGAGGCAAGTAAACCATATTTATTATCATAATCTATACCATTTATATACTCTACAATTTGATACATAATTTGTCCAAGATTCGCTTTGGCATCATTGTAATAACTTTCACTATAAGACAAGCCTTTCGCTACATCATATACATATTTAACTTTAATGCCATTTTCAATAAATTCATAATTAGCTTCATATTTTCTATTTCCATTAGTCACATAATATTTATTGTTATCAAAATCAAATTCAACATTAAATTCTTCTTCTTTATGCTCTGCATTTGTGATGGAAAATTTTTCTGCTGAACGGTTATATTCTTCAACTGCTGCTTTTAAATTTTCATTATTAACTTGTACATCTGCATTTACCATTAAAGGAATAAACATTATTATAAATAGTACTACCTTTTTCATTTTCTAACCTCTTTCAAAATAACTATCTCCTACAAATTCCCTTAAAATATTACCATCTGGTAAATAATCACTAGGTATTGGAAAAAACATTTGTAATTCATCTATTAATCTTCTTGATTCATTATAATATTTAGAATCTATTGGAACACTATATAAAAGTGGTTCAGCATAAACTCTTAATATACCTAATTCATATGTATAAGCCGTATTAAGTACCACATTAGCCTCATTCGTAAATGGAAAAACATATTTTGTCTCGCCATTACGTACTTTATCCCAAAGCTTAAGAGTATCTTGAACATTATATCCTCTAGTTCTATTATCTCTAACTATTCGTCTAAGCAATCTAATATCAACTGTAGATATATGATTATGTCTATCAACAGATAATGGCATAAAAGGACTAATATACACTTTTAACTTAGCATCCTGTGGTATTGTACTAGTTAACTTTTCATTTAAACAATGTAATCCTTCAATAAGTATTATATCATTTTCTTTTAATTTTATTATTCTCCCTTTATATTCTTTCTTTCCTTCAATAAAATTATAAGTTGGAACACTTACCTCTTCACCATTTAATATATCTGCTAACTGTTTATTAAATAAATCTAAATCAATACAATCAATAGATTCAAAATCATATTCTCCATTTTCTAATTTAGGAGAGTCAACTTTTTCTTTAAAATAATCATCTAAACCTAAATATATTGGATTAAGCCCTAAAGCACTCATATATAAAGCAAGCTTCTTAGTACTAGTTGTCTTACCAGAAGAAGACGGTCCTCCTAAAAGAATTAATTTCTTATTTTCTTTTCTAATCAAATTAGCAAGTTCATATATTTGATTATCCATCATAATATCATTTTTCTTAATAAACTCTTTTATCTTACTTTCTGAAACTAACATATTTAAATCAGATATATAATTAACATGAACTAAATTACACCATGCTTTATAATCACTAAAACTTTTTAATATCATATCCTGGTTATTAAATTTAGGTAATGAGTAATCACTTAAATAAGGAGTAGTTAAAACTACACTATTATCTCCTAAATAATTTAACGTATAACAATTTAATTTTCCTGTTGATGCTGGCATATCACTTAAAAAGTAATTATAATATCCACATAATTCATATATTGTACATGTTTTATTATTAGAATAAAGTATATTATTTGCTTTTTCTATTTCATTTATTTTAATATAAAAATTATAAGCATCCTTAACTGTAATAACTTTTTTAGTAATCTTTAAGTCTTTTTTAATTAAATCATCCATGATATTTTTTAATTTATTTATATCATCTGCATTTAAATTATTTTTACTTTGTATCTTGCAATATAGTCCTTTATCTAATGAATGCATAAAATAAACGTCACATTTAAATAACTTTCTAACAGCAACATACATTACCATTTTTAGCCCTGATTGAATTAATTTTGATTCATATCTATCTAGTAACACTTTATCTTCCCCTATTCTTTAACTAGTATACCAAATTATATTTAAAAATAAAAGAAAGTATAATTAATTTATATACTTTCAGTATTAATTTATAGATTTTTGTAATTTATTGTGAACATAAAATATTTTATTTTTAAATTAAATATCTAATTCTTTTTATTAAGATAATCTTCATCAATCTTAATATCATCTGTTAAATTAGAATTATCTTCTTCATAATCATCATAGTCATCTAAAACATTTATTTTAACTTTAATATCTCCAACTATTTCTACTCCTAATTCTTTTTCAACTTTAAGTTTTAAAGTATTACCTTCAACAAAAACATCACTTGCACTTGGAGCAGTTAAACTTCTTACAATAATCTCATTGCCATCTGTTAATTTATCTTTTAAATTAACATTTATTATATCACTATAATTAAATGTTCTAGCTATAACATTAGTCTTTGTATTATTATCATAAGAATACCATACATTAACATCATATGATCCATTTACAGCTACTTTTCCATTGGAATTATATCCTTTAAATGTATGATTAATTACCCAACATCCTAAAACATTACTAATATCCTCTTCAACTAAAATACTATATTCATCTTTACTTGTTTTTTTACTTTTACCAATAACTGCTTTAGTAACTATCTCTTTATAATTATTATTCATCCTATCACTCCCTAATTTAACTTATGCATAATAGGCAAAAAAAGTGATAATAACCCAAAAGAAAACAACATAGTCTCCTACATTGTTTATCTACTATACCAATATGTATATTTATTTGGTAAATTAAGTGTCTTTTTAGCATCAAATAAATTACTAATCCAAGTACTATATGAACTATATGTTGAACCATACCATCCATAACCTAGCATAAAGTGTAAGTGAGCACCAGTTGAACAGCTTTCCCAGCTTTGAGTCTTTCTTCCGCCACCAACATGACCTATAACGGTTTCACTTGTTACTTTATCACCAACTTTAACATTTATATCTAATAAATGCATATAACCTGACGTATATTTTTTTCCATTAATTGTATGATAAATATAAACTTGTCTACCACCACATATCTTTTTACTGGTGTTATCAATAATCATTCCTACTACCCCATTAGCAGTAGCATAAACATTAGTTCCTTCTGCATTACCACCAATATCAGTACCACTATGGAATCTATAACTTCCTCTAATTGGATCTATACGATATCCAAAATAACTAGTAATAGTTCCTTTAATTAATGGTTTTCTAAACATAGTATCTCCTTTAACAGAAACACATTCATTTAAATCTTGATTATCTTTACAACCTAATCCTTCATAATATTTAATTAAAGAATTAATTCCATCTATTTGCTCTTGAATATCCATTGTTATATCACTAATTTTTTCTAAATCACTGCCAAGAGAATCAATACTACTTTCAAGAGATGCTATTTTCTTATTAAGTTCTTCTTCCTGTTTAGCTAAATCAACTTGTAATTGTTCATTATAAGTAACTTTACTTTCCCAAGACTCTATCTGACTATTATTATAACCTAAAATTTGATTAACAACTTCATAACGATATACTAAATCAGCATAGCTTTCAGCCTGAAAAATATATTCTAAATAAATATTATCCCCCTGTAATAATTCATAAGAATTAATTAATCTTTTAATACTTTCCTTAGTACTAGCAATTTCATTATTTAATTCTTCAACTTCTTTTTTAGCGTTTGCAATCTTTTCTCTATTTTGAGTTATTTCATTTTGCGATGTATAAATATTATTTCTTGCACTTTCTATTTCATTATTAGTTCTTTTCTTTTTATATTCTTGATTAGCCTTCTTAGTTTTTAAAGCTGCAAGTTCACTTTTTAATTCTCCTAAAGTTCTTGCATTAGTAGCAAATACATTTGGAATAAATAATATAATAGTTAATAACAAAACAATAATCTTTTTCATATTGTTAAATACTTTCTAACAGCCTTAACTGATGAAAACGCTCCTATTACAGTACCAATTAATATTAATAATAATGATACCTTATAAACAATTTCTCCTGGACTAACTAAAGTAAGAATATTCATAATATTTGATAAATTAACTGTATTTAAAGCATTATAGGCATAACTATAACCAAATATAGTGATAAGAACAGGAACTATACTACCTATAAAACCAATAAAGAATCCTTCAATAAAGAAAGGTAACTTAATAACTATATTACTAGTTCCTACTAATCTCATAATGTCTATTTCTCTCTTCCTAGAGAAAATAGTAATTTTAATTGTATTATTAATTAAAAAGGCTGTAACTAATATAAGTCCAATAACTAAGCCAATTGTAATTTTTTTAACTGCTTCAAAAACTTTAATTAAATCATTAACAGTTGTTTCTCCATATTTAACTAAAGAAACTTTTTCTAAATTCTTAATAGTTGTAGCAGTCTCGTTTATATCTTTAACATTTTTTACATCAACGATAAATGAATCTTGTAAAGGATTTTCTCCTTCTTCCCAAGTACTTATTATTTTATTAAAAGTATCATTCTCATTAGCCATACTATTTTTAATATCTTCTTTAGATTTAAATGTTACATTGTTAATATTATCAATATTTTTTAAATCTTCTTTAGTTTTATTAAGTTCATCACTTGTAATATCTTTATCCATAAATATAACAATTGTTAATTCATCTTCAATATTTTTAGTAACATTGTTAATATTATATGAAAGTAGCATTCCAATAGATACTAATATTAAGGTAATAATAGAACAAGTAATAGATGCCATACTTAAACTAAAATTACGTAATATACTTTTACCCGCATTTTGAATGCTTCTACCAATAATTCTAAATATCTTCATTTACTTTATATCTTCCTTTCGCATAATCTCCACTAATTAAGCCATTCTTAATTACGATTACTCTTTTTTTCATTCTATTAACTATATCTTGATCATGAGTTGCCATAACAACAGTTGTACCTGTTTCTTTATTGATTTTATCAATTACATCCATTATTTCTTTACTTGTTTCAGGATCTAAGTTTCCAGTTGGTTCATCACAAATTAATAATTTTGGTTTATTAACTATTGCTCTAGCAATACATACTCTTTGTTGTTCACCACCTGATAATTCATAGGGAAATGACCTTGTTTTATTAGATAGTCCAACCTGTTCTAAGGCATCAAGTACCATTGGTCTTATCTCTTTTGAACTAAGTCCATAACTTTCTAATGGATAAGAAACATTTTCATAAACTGTTAATTTAGGAAGTAATTTGTAATCTTGGAAAACAATTCCTATTTTTCTTCTTAATTTATAAATTTTACTATTTCTTAGTTTGGCTACATTTACTCCACCAACTGTAACATTTCCTTTACTAGGTTTTTCTTCACGATAAAGCAATTTAATTAAGGTTGATTTACCAGATGCAGTTTGACCTATTATAAAGCAAAAATCACCTTTTTTAATTTTTAAATTTACTCCAGCAAGCCCCGTTACACCATTTTTATATATTTTATATACATCTTTAAGTTCTATAAATTCCATCAAAACATCTCTACTTTCTATAGTAAACAATTAAATTATATCATATATTGACAATTTTTGCGTACCAATTTATGGAATTTTACATTTCTCATAACTTTTATAGAAAATCAAAAAAAGACTTATTGTTTTAAGCCTTTAATAATTAATCATTATTTATTTTTTGGAACTATTTTTTCTAAACCGCCCATATATGGTTGTAAAACTTTAGGTATATTAATACTTCCATCTTCATTATAGTTGTTTTCTACAACGGCAATTAATCCACGTGGTGTTGCAAGTACTGTGTTATTCAGGGTATGTAAATAATAATTACCATTATCTCCCTTAACACGAATACCTAATCTTCTAGCTTGTGCATCTCCTAAATTAGAACAAGAACCTACTTCAAAATATTTCTTTTGTCTAGGACTCCATGCTTCAATATCACATGATTTAACTTTTAAATCAGCTAAATCTCCAGAGCAGCATTCAAGTTGTCTTACTGGAACATCCATATTTCTAAATACTTTAACAGTATATTTCCACATTTTATTGTATTCTTCCATAGATTTTTCAGGTTCACATAAAACGATCATTTCTTGTTTTTCAAATTGATGAACTCGGTATAAACCTCTTTCTTCTAGTCCATGAGATCCGCCTTCTTTTCTAAAGCAAGGTGAATAACTTGTCATTCTAATTGGTAATTCCTCTTTTTTAACCATTTGTCCTTTAAATCTACCAATCATTGAATGTTCAGAAGTACCTATTAAATATAAATCTTCTCCTTCAATTTTATACATCATAGCTTCCATTTCTGGAAAAGACATAACTCCAGTTACTACATCAGCATGAATCATAAAAGGTGGAATAGCATAAGTAAAACCTTTATTTATCATATAATCTCTTGCATAAGCAATCATTGCTTCATGTAGTCTTGCTATATCACCTAACAAATAATAGAATCCTTCACCACTAGTTCGACCTGCTGATTCTTTATCCATACCACCTACAGCGTTAATAATATCTGCATGATAAGGTATTTCATAACTAGGAACAACTGGGTCTCCAAATCTTTCAACTTCAATATTTTCACTATCATCTTTACCAATTGGAACAGATTCATCAATAATATTAGGAATAACCATCATCTTTTCTTTAATAAGATTATTCTTCTTCTCTTCAGATATCTCTAATATCTTAATTTGAGCATCCATATCACTTATTTTCTTTTTAACTTCGTCAGCCTCATCCTTTTTACCATCTTTTAAAAGAACACCAATACTTTTAGATAAATTATTTTTCTCACTTCTTAAATTATCACCTTTAAGTTTTGCTTCTCTAACCTCTTTATCAAGTTCAAAAACCTCATCAACTAATCCAAGTTTTTCATCTTGAAATTTCTTTTTTATATTTTCTTTTACTAATTCACGATTTTCTCTAATTAATTTAATATCAATCATGATTATATCTCCTTCCCTATTAAAGTTTTAATCAAGCTTTATAATCAAATTTTAGCATATATTTTATTTTTATTCAAAAATTATTTAAATAATTCATTATATACTTCATTAAAATTACTAATATATCTTAATTTTACATTTTCTAGTATCTCAATAGGAATTAAATCTTCATCTACTTTATTTTGTAAAGGCAAATAAATTATATTTAATCTATTATTATATGCTGTAATTATTTTATCTTTTAATCTATTTACTTTTAATATTTGACCATATAAATCTAGAGCACCAATAAAACAAATATTATTATCTATTTTTTTACTAGATATTGTACTCATTATTGAAGCAGCAATACCAAGTCCCCCAGAAAATCCATCTAATTCATATTTATTAACATTAAAATTTAAATGAATATTATCTTCTAATTTTAAATATTTATTATTTTTTAAATAACTAATAACCATTAATATTGAATTATTTAAATTTTTTCCTACATTACCTGTAACAATCATTTTATCGTTAATTATTGAGGATACTTTAACACATGCTCCTCCATAACCACTAACTCCAACGATGTTTGCCTCACCCACATGCAACTCATTATCAACCAAATTATTAATAGGTCTGCCTAATATTTCTTTAAAATTAGGTTCTTTTTTTACTCCATTAATTAACATATATCTTATTATTTTATCTAATAATCTTTCTAATTCTCTAATACCAGGATCACAAATATAACTATTAATTAGTTCTAATATTTCTTCCTTAGTTATATTTATCTTCTTAATGTTATACTTTCGACTAATCTTAGGGATTAGGTAATTTATAGCAATATTTTGTTTATCAAAAGGCGTATAATTATCAATATATATTATTTCCAATCTATCTTTTAATACTGGATTAATATTATTTACATCATTAGCAGTTAATATAAATAATACATTAGATAAATCATAAGGTTCTTCGATATAATTATCAGTAAACGATTTATTTAAATTATTATCTAATATATCTAATAAAGTACTAGAAGGGTCTCCTTTATAATCTTTAACTATTTTATCTACTTCATCTATTAAAATAACCGGATTATTCGTATTACACTTAATTATAGCCTCCATTATTTTACCAGGAGATGCTCCTAAATATGTTCTTCTATGTCCAATAAGTTCAGATGAATCATTCGTTCCTCCAACACTTATTTTATAAAATTTTCTTTTTAATGCTTCAGCAATTGATGATGCAATTGTACTCTTACCAACTCCTGGTGATCCAACTAAACATATTATTGGATTTTCAAGTTCTGGATTCTTACTCTTAAAATAGGCATATTCTTTAATTCTAGTTTTAATACTTTCCATTTTATAATGGGTATTATCTAAATATTCACTTATTTTCTTTAAATTAGTTTCTTCCTCACTTGCCTTATTAAATGGTAAATTAATTAAAGTATCTATATATGATCTTATAACACTTATTTCTGGATTATTAACAGGAGTATATTCATACTTTTTTAATTCACTTAATAATTTATTTCTAATATCATCACTAACATTTAATGAATTAATTTTATCTAAATATTCACTTATTTCTGTATCTTTACTATTTTTAACTCCCAATTCTTCATTTAACTTATCAATTTTATTTTTGATAATAAATTCTTTTTGTTCTTTTTCTAATCCACTTCTTATTTCATTATCAATTTTATGATCTAATGAAAGTATTTCTAATTCGACACTTATATCTTTAACAAGCATTTTAGCTCTTTCTACTTCATTAAATTCATTCATATAAGCTATTTTTTTATCTATTGGAAATTTCAAAAAATTAACTATTATATCGGTTAATTCATCCAAACTTAATTTTTCATTTATTTTAGATAATATACTATTAGATACTTCAGTAGAAGAAGTAATATATTGTTTTAATAAATTAATTAATTTTTTCTTTAAAGCAATACTTTCTACTGATTCCCCATTATCAATATAAATCATTTTAACATTGCCTATTAATATTGATTTATTATATCGATAATTAGAATATTCATTTATTTTAACTCTATTTAAGCCTTTTAATACAACTCTATAATTTTTATTAGGTAACACGACACAAGATTTAATTAAACAAAGAACTCCTACATTTGGTAAATCTGATACACCAAGTGATTCTTCTTTTGTTTCATTAGGTAAAATAACAACTACTTTTTTATCATATTTATTTTGTGCTACTTCGATAATTTTTTGTGATAACTCATTATTTAGTTCTAAACGTACTTCGGCAGTTGGTAAAATAGATAACTTCTTAAGTAACAATATTGGTAAGTTTTTATCCACTTTTGCACCTCCTGAATATGTAATTTATTATAGCATAATATTTTTTTTCGTAAATAGTTTTTAAGTGATTTTTTAAATTTAAATTAGTGCTTATTTAAAACTATATTTCATCAAAATAAAAATAGGACTTATCTCCTATTTTACACTATAAAAATTTATATCATCTTTAGTTAATTTAATATTTAGATCATTAACATATAACTTAGCAATTATATCATCTTTTTTAACTAAATCGCCTGATTGTTTTAATAATTTAATACCAACACTATAATCAATTTTAGAATCTTTAGTTATTCTACCAGCCCCTAATTTAACTGATAACTCTCCAACTTTTAAAGCATTAATATGACTAATTATTCCATCCTGATTAGATTTAATTAAAATAACTTTATCACTAATCTTTAACTTAGATAAATCTCCGCCTTGGTTAGATATCCAAACTTTATACATATCATAAGCCTTATTATTATCTAATACTTCACTTGCACGATTATATGCTTCTTCATAAGAAATATTTAAATACATACTTGCTAAATTTCCGGCTACTTCTAAAGATGTTTCTCTTAATTTATTTTTTTCTCCTTTTAAAACATTTATAGCTTCTTCTACTTCTAACGCATTACCTATGCAAGTTGATAATGGTTCATTCATATCGGAAATAATTGTCTTAACTTGTCTATTAAATCTCTTACCAATCTCTATTAAATAATTTGATAATACATCAGCATCTTTTTTAGTTTTAACTAAAGCACCACTTCCCCATTTAACATCAATTAAAATATAATCAGCTCCACAAGCAATTTTTTTACTCATAATACTTGAGGCAATAAGAGGGATACTTTCAGTTGTTCCAGAGACATCTCGTAACGCATAAATAACTTTATCTAGTGGCACTAAATCATTAGTTTGAGCCCCAACAACAATACCTATTTTATCTAAATTATTGTAATAATCTTCTTTAGTTAAATTAACATTAAATCCCGGAATAGATTCTAACTTATCAATAGTTCCTCCAGTTATCCCTAGTCCTCTACCACTCATTTTAACTACCGGAATATTTAATGCCCCAAGTATAGGAATAGCAACTAATGTAACAGTATCACCTATACCTCCAGTTGAATGTTTATCACAAACTTTTTTATCAAATTTAAATGTTTCCCCGCTATCAATAAATATTTTAGTTAAATCAAATGTTTCTTCAAAAGTAAGTCCATTAATAACAATAGCCATTAATAATGAAGTCATTTGATAATCAGGTATTTCTTTATTTAAATAACCATTAAAAGCATAATATAGTTCTTCATGAGTTAAAACTTCTTTATTTTTCTTTTTAGTTATAATATCTAACATATTCATTATATCCACTCTCTATTCTATAAATATTATAAATTAGAGTAAAGAAAAAAGAAAGATTAATTTCTTTCTTTAACTTTAAATTCTTTAACCATTTCGTCAAGGAAATTAAGTTTAGCTCTTCTAACCATTCCTTTTTTAACAACTGTAATTTTGTCAATTAATGGTGAATTAACAGCAAATGTTCTTTTAACAACAACGCTTCCTGATTTTTTTCTAACAGTAAATCTCTTGGAAACTGATCCACCTTGAATACTTGTTACAATTCCTTCGAATGCTTGAATTCTTTCTTTTTTACCTTCTTTAATCCATAAATCAACTCTTACGATATCTCCAACTCTAAATTCAGGAGTATTAGGTTTGATTTGTTTAGCATTAATCTTATCGATTAAGTTCATAAAACACGTCCTTTCATAATATATTTCACTGATAATCATATATAAATATAGCGGATTATAGGAGCTTTTTCTTCCAAAAGCATTTTGATTATATCAAAAGAATATCTAAATTACAAGGTTTAATTTAGATTTAACTCTAAAATTTTCAATTTTATCTATCATTTAAGAACTCTAATTATAATTAGGTTAATTAAACTATGTTTCCTAGTATTTTCCTAGTAAAATTCCTACTATTTTGTTACTATTTGCTTGCTAGATAAAAATTGCAATTCAAAGAAGAGGAGTCATTTTATTTAATTCATTTACTAATATTTCTAATAACTTTAGATAGTTATCCCATTTCGTCAAATTATGAGAGTATTTGTTAATAAAAAAAATAATCCCCAATTAATAGAATTATCTTAAATTGCTATTTTGTTTTCTTTTAATAAATACGGTAACTATTAATGCAATAATATTACTTTCAATTGATTCACTCGTAAAAACTATTTAATATTTCTAGTAATATGGAAATTGTGACACCATAAATTTTATAAATCTAAATTATTAATGTATTCAATAAAATATAAAGGAATATTAATTACTTTTCCATTTTTACATAAATTATTTAAAGAAAATCTAAATGAAATTTCATTGTTGTTATTAGCATTATATTTTGTTAAACTATTATTATTTGTACTTTTATCTGATTTTACTTCTATTGGGATTATTTTATTATTTTTTTGAATAACAAAATCGATTTCATTTCGATCAAACGTATAATAATTAGGAGCATCTTCTTGTAAATAATTTAATACATTAGCAACATAATTTTCGGTAAATGAACCTTTAAACTCTTCGAATAGTTTATTTCCCTCAATAATAATACTACTATTTAAATTAGACATTCTTCTTAATAGTCCTACATCGTTCATGTATATTTTAAATGAAGATAAATCATTATATGCTTTTAATGGAAAGTCACATTTAGTTACTGAATAACACTTAGTTACTAAGCTAGCATTATTAAGCCAATTTAAAGCATTCTCATATTCTCTTGCACGAGCTCCTTCTTTTACAACTTGATAAACAAATTTTTTATTTTCTCTTGCTAATTGAGATGGGATGCCGTTCCAAATTAAGGATATTTTATTTGCTTCATTAATACTAGTATGTTTTGAAAAATCACTTTCATAAGCATCAAGTATATTTTTTTGAATTTTACTTACTTTTTCAATATCTTTATCATTAACCCAACTTTTTACTGCCTCTGGCATACCTCCAACTATATAATATACTTTTAATTTTTCAATAAGTTCGTCAGTAAATATTTTGGAAATTTCTTTTATTTCTTTTGTCTTTTTCATAACTTCTACTAAATTTTCTGAATTATCTGCTATTAAAAATTCGCTAAAAGTCATTGGATAAAGATTTAAAAAATCTACTTTGCCTACGGGAAAAGATGTTTTAGATAATCTAATACCAAGTAGTGATCCTGCACATGCGATATGATATTCTCCAGCTTCCTCGCAAAAATATTTTAAGGAATTTAAGGCGTTTGGACATTCTTGAATTTCATCAAAAATTATTAATGTTGTACAAGGATTTATTTTTTTGCCATTAACAAGAGATAATTGCTCGATTATACGTTTAGGATCTTTAGTATTTTCAAATAATTCTACCAATCCTTCATCATGATCAAAATTAAAATATGCAATATCATTATAATTTTCTTTTCCAAATTCTTTTAAAATATATGTTTTTCCAACTTGTCTTGCGCCTTTTAAAATTAAAGGTTTTCTATCTTTACTATTTTTCCAATTTATTAACTTTTCTATTATAAATCTCTTCATAATATCAACTCCTTAGCAACATATTATCACACTTTTGCAAGAAATATTTACATTTTTATCACACTTTTGTTTAGATTTACATTAAAATTATCACACTTTTGTAAATTTAAAATAAAAACTCTACCATAGAATTATCTTAATTGCAGAATACTACTTCATTATTTTCATATTTTAAACATTTATCTTTACTAACTTCTTCTTTAGTTACAGGATCAACTAAAACACCAACGTAACCTTTACTTGCTAAATCTCCTAACGTTATTTCACCTTCACAGTTTTTCTCTAAAAAACACTTTTTAGCTGATTCTTTAATTTCATTATTAAGAACTAAATATAATCTATCAACATGATTTTGATAAACTTTAATTGCACCAATAATAAATAAACCAATTAAACCAATTATAATTATTAAACCTTTTTTATTTATCTCCATAGTAATCCTTAATAAATTGCTCTCTGAATTCTAACATACGGTCTTCTTTTATTGCTTTTCTCATTTCTTTAGTTAAATTAACTAGGTAATTAATATTGTGAATAGATAAAAGTCTAGCTCCAAATGTTTCATCACAATTAATCAAATGTTTAATATAGGCCTTAGTATAATGTTTACAAGCATAACAATTACATTCACTACTAATTGGTGTAAAATCTTCTTTATATTTGGCGTTCTTAATATTTATTTTGCCATATTTTGTTAAGGCATGACCATGTCTTGCAAGTCTAGTTGGAGAAACACAGTCAAAAATATCAATACCACGTATAACATTTTCAACTAAGTCAATTGGATCACCAACACCCATTAAATATCTAACCTTATTTTCTGGTAAATATTTGGTACTCATTTCAACCATTTTATACATTGTTGGTTTATCCTCACCTACACTTGTTCCCCCAATTGAATAGCCATCAAAATCCATTTTAGTTAATTCTTCAGCACAATGTTTACGTAATTCTTCATATTCGCCACCTTGTACTATCCCAAATAGGCTTTGCCTTTCATTATTAAAAACATCTTTTCCTCTTTTAGCCCATCTAAGAGTTCTTTCAACGCTTTGCTTACAATAATCATAAGTTGCAGGATAACCAATACATTCATCAAAACTCATAGCGATATCACTATCTAATTTATTTTGAATTTCAATTGATTTTTCGGGAGTTAAAAGTAAAGCATCACCATTGTATTGATTTTTAAATTTAACACCTTCTTCAGTTATATCTTTTCTTTTAGCTAAACTAAATACTTGAAAACCACCGGAATCAGTTAAAATAGGTCCATTCCAATTCATAAATTTATGTAAGCCACCAGCATGGTCTATTACGGTCTCGCCAGGTCTTAACCATAAATGATAGGTATTAGCAAGAATTATTCCGCAATCTATTTCTTTTAATTCTTCAGGAGATAATGTTTTAACAGTTGCTTGAGTACCTACCGGCATAAACATAGGTGTTTCATATTCACCATAATTAGTTTTAATTTTACCTAATCTAGCGTTACAATTTTTATCTTTTTTAATTAATGTATATTCTATTTTCATATATACTCCTTTAAATTTTATCTGGTAAAGTGATAGCTAAAATATTAAGTAAATATTTATTAATTTTATATACTTCATTTATTATAGTTAAATAACTTTCTTTAATGCATTCATCTTTCTCAGTTAATACCTCATGATTTGAATAGAAAGCATTAAATGATGAAGTTAATTTATAAATATATTCACATATTTCATTTAAACTTCTCATGTTAAATGATTTTTCAATAACACTTCTTAATTTAATAATATTAATTAAAATATCTCTTTCTTCTTTAGTGTTTATCTTATAATATTTATCATATTTCAAATTACTTTTACTTAATAAACTCTTCATTCTAACTGTACTATATAGAATATATGGTCCTGTTTTACCATTTATATCACTAAATTTAACAGGATCAAATACATAATCACTAGTACGATTAGGAAGTAAGTCAGCATATTTAATAGCAGCTATTGCTAAAACTTCAGCTAAATCATCTTTATCTTCTTCTTTAATATTATCTTTAATAACTTTTCTTGTTTCATTTTTAACGATACTTATTAATTCTCTTAAAGACATGATACCACCATCTCTAGTTTTAAATGGTTTTCCATCTGGTCCATTAAGAGTTCCAAAACCAAACCATTCTAGGCTTATATCTTTAGGCACAATTCCAGTTTTATAAGCAGCTCTAAAGGCTTCAACAAAATGTAGTTCTTGTCTTACATCAGTTAAATAAAAATATTTTGATGCCTTAAATCTTTTAATTCTTGAATAAAGAGTTGCTAGTTCAGTTGTATCATAAAGTACGCCTCCATCACTTTTTAATAACATTACAGGTGGTATTTCTTTTTTATCAGTTTCTTCTTTAACATCAATAATTGTTGCTCCATTAGAAATAGTTGTAAAAGGTTTAGTAACTGTTAAAACATCTTCAATATAATCATCAGCATCTCTTTCACCTTCATATAAATCAAAAGTACAATTAAGTTTTTTATAAATATCTTCAATATCTAAAATTGATAATTTAGTAAAGGCTTTATATAAATCATAGATTCCTTTTTCTTTCTTTTGTAATCTTACAGTTAGTTCTCTTGCTTCATTTAAATATTCTTCATCTTCTTTAGCCTTAGCACTCGCTAATGGATAAATATTATATAAATCTTCTAAAGTAACCGGTGATTCTTTAGAATAACTATCTAAATTAGAATTAAAGAAATCTAAATCAGGGTATCTATGTTTAATTTCACAGATTATTAATCCCATCGGTCTACCCCAATCACCATAATGAACATCACTTATTGTTTTGTAACCAACTGCTTCACATAATCTTTTTAGGGCTTCTCCAATATTAGGACTTCTTAAGTGTCCAGCATGAAGAGCCTTAGCAACATTTGCTCCACCATAATCTAAGAATATAGTTTCATCAGTATTTATTTTAAAAGTATTTACATCAAAATTATTAACTATTTCATTAAGATAATCTATTAAAGCTTTATCTGATAAAGTTATATTTATAAATCCATTAACATTAGATACTTCTTTAAACATATCATTATCTTTTAATTTACTAACTATTTCATCTGCTATAATCATTGGGCTTTTATGCATAGTTTTAGCAAGTTTAAACGCTCCATTATATTGATAATCACTTATATCAGGTCTATTACTAACTGATACTTCTGGTGTTTCATCATAACCAAGTTTTTTAATTATTTCATTTATTTTTAATACTAAGTTCATTTAAATCAACTCCATTTGTATATTATCATAATTTTTAAAAGAAAAAAACTATCAAAATAGTTTTTATTAATCTTTATGTTCAATTAAATTAACATTATTAATTGAATCAAATCTTTTGGTTATTTTCTCTGTTGTTGTATGAATATCTTCTACATCTTTGCTTACAGTATTAATACTTCTTGATAATTTATCCCATCTTTCACGATATCTACCAAACTCAATACCAAGCTTATTTAGTTCCTCATGAATAACTTTTGCATATTTATCTCTTTCAATATTCATAACTACCATATTTATAATAGTTAAAGTACTCATTAAAGTAGTAGGTCCTGCTATCCAAACATTAGATTTATAAGAATATTCTAAAAGGTCAGGATGATATGCATTAATTTCCGCAAATATTGCCTCGGCTGGTAAAAATAATATTGCTTCGGGTGCCGTTTCTCCTGGTATTATATACTTACTTCTAATAGCGTCAATATGTTTTTTAACATCAACTTTAAATGCTTTTAAAGCAGCATCTCTTTCCGCTTTAGGTAAATTTCGATCTGTCATTAATTCATAATGTTCTAAAGGAAATTTTGAATCTATGCATATAGTTCCTATTGGGTTTGGTGCATAAACAACTGCATCAGCAATATATCCATTTTTCATAGTAACCTGAGTATTATATACCTTTTTAACATCACCAAACACACTAGATAATATATAATTTAAATTAGTTTCACCAAATATACCTCTAGTCTTTTTATCAGTTAAAACAGATTGTAAACTAATAATATCTTGACTTAAATTATCTATCTTCTTTTGTGCCTCATCTATCTTACCAATTCTTTCTAAAACCGTACTAAAAGTTCTATTTGTCTTTTCAAAATTAACATCTAATCTCTCATTAACTTTATCATTTATATAATTAAGTCTTTGTTCAATAACCATATTAGTTTCCTTAAAGTCTTTATCAATATCTTTACTAAATTCATATTTAAAGTCACCCAATGATTTAGTAAAATTAGTTTCAAATTTTCCTAATCTTTCTATCATTTCATTATTATTATTTTTTCTCAATAAAGAAATAATTAATAATATAATAACAATCACTAATAAACCAATAATAATATATTCTAACATCTTAATCTACTCCATTCTAAATTTCTTACTTACAATTTTACTTATTATAAATGCAACTAACATAAATAAACTAATCTCTACTAATGTTACTGGATTATTTATGCTTTCTATTAAACTAGTACCAATAAATTCCCAAAATAGCACTAAAGATATCTTTCCAATAATAATACTTATTATATATTTTTTCTTATCAATTCCTGCAAGACCAGCTGCAATATTTACTAAAAATGCTGGGGTAAATGGCATTGCTATAATAAGTGATAATTCTTCTAACTTTAACTTTTGTATTTGTTTAGTAATTCTTTTTAGCTTCTTATGTTCACTCTTATCTAACATATTATAATAGTGTTTCTTTAATTTATTTGAACAAAATGAATATGATAGATAACACCCCACACAAGTAAGAATATAACTTACTATAAATCCCGGTACATATCCCATATAATAAGCATTTACTGTAATAAATAATGATAACGGAAGAATTGGAAATATACTTTCTATTATAATTAGGAAACATGCCAAAATAGGAGCAAACGCACCTAAATCATTCATAACATTATTAACTATTGTATTTATAAATTCAAATATATTCATAATATGATTATAAAACAAATTATTTTTTATTTAAAGTCCACTTTACACTAAAAAAAGATAGACCTAACTATCTTCTATAATTGTATTTTTTATATCGTTATAATAATTATTTACTTTGAAAGCCCAAGATATACTTTCAGCATACTTTGGATTCATTTTTTCCGCTGTATCAAGACCAATACTATAATAATTATAATAAACTAAATCTAAATAAGATTTTATTCCCTCTTCTAAGGTATCAAATCTTTTATATGATCCACCATTACAAGAAGGACTTCCCTTTATACCTCCAATATTATTACAACTTCTAGCAAGAGTAGAACATCCCCATTTACATCCAGTTTCTAAATTAACTATTGCTACTGCTAAATATGGATCTAATCCAGTTTCTTCAGTATATCTAGCAAAATGTTCGCCTGTTCCCTCTAAATCACTATATAAATTCTTATTTAACTTTAAAGTAAGTTCTTCAACAGTTAAATCATCCCATATAACTTTTCTAGTAGTAGTTGTTACTTCTTCTGTAGTAATTATATTTTCATCTAAATTTGCAATAACTTCACTTTCTTTATTTTTATCATTTACTTTTATCATTACTCCACTTAATATTATAAGTAAGCAAAAACAAAAACTGATTATTAAATCTCCATTAACTTTCTTTTTCATAAAATCTATTATACCACACATCTTTTATTATGCAAGTTAATAGAAAAAGTTACCATAAACTGGAATTAATACCATTTATTTACAATATCAACACTCGTTGATTTAGGCATTGGATTAGGTAAATCAAGTTTTACCAATAAAGGAACTTTAAACGCAGTTCCAAACACAATAGCGGTTCCTGGAAGTAGGTTTTTTATTTTTTCAATAGTCTCCTCACTAACATTACTAGAAATATTACTAATTATATTTATATCACTTGGATGAAATATTTTAAATGATATAAAGTTAGAACACTGTGATAACGCAGTAGTTGATAATTCACTAGGTCTTTGCGTAATAAATCCCAATAATAATCCATATTTTCTTCCTTCTTTAGCAATACGATCAAAAATGTTATAACCTAAAACTTCAATATCAGTATCATTTTGAACATATCTATGTGCTTCTTCTAAGATAATATGAATCGGAAAAGAAGCTCTTTCTTTTAAATTAGTAACATAATTAAAGAATATTCTCGTATATATTTTAGTTAATATTTTAACGAATCTTTCTTCAACATTATTTAAATTAAAATTAATAACTTGATAATTTTTATCAGCATTAAATAATCTTTCTACAAATTCATTTTTAGTAATTCTTTCTTTTCCTTCATCAAAAAATCTTCTATTTTCGGAATTAAGTATTTGTTGCAATCTTACTTTAAGAACATTATACTCATCATATATTTTTTCACTTTTTAAAGTACCTTCACTAATTAATGCAAAATCAAGAGCATAATAAATATCTTCTAACCCATATTTAATGTTATGACTTATTATTACATTTGATAAATCTAACTTTTCAAATTGTTGTAAATAATTTATTACTAAATCAAGAGCAGTCATTTTTCCAGATGAATCTATATTTAAACATTGTTTTAAAGTTCTTGTATATCCCGGTTGAACTATTGGTGTTTCTAAATTTAAATCTTTTGTATTATATCTTGTTAATATTGCAATAATTTGATCCCTTATTTGAGTAGGATTTCTACCACTAGATAAAATATCTAATAAACTTTCAGCTATAATATCTGTTTTGTATTCTTGAACATTATTATCTAAACTATTAAATATATAAACTAGTTTTAAAGTTTTTTCTAGGATTGGTAATTGGCTTGCGGATCTTACATTTAAAAGAAGCGCTAAATCATCAATATCTAAAAAATAGGCAGGAACATTAATTGTATTATAGTTTTCATCCATATTATAGGATTTATATCCTAAATTAGGTATATCATTAGCGTTTTTAAATGCATCATTATACTCTCCATATACATCAAATAAAACTATATGCGCATTTTTGGGAATTCCGGCTTTATTATCTTGAAAAATGTTTTGCAAAATACGAGCAACTCCACATGACTTACCACTACCACTGTTACCTAAAATAGCAAAATGACTAGAAAAGAAATCATTTAAATTCATATTAATATTAAATTTTTCATAAGTTACTGACTTTCCTAAATAAACATATGATTTATCCAATACATCTTGTTTTCCCAATAATAATTCTAGTTCTTGTTTATAAACAATTCTAGGAATACACTGAAAAGAAGGTTTTTTCATAATTCCTGGATAAAACATATTATCTCTAATTTCTCCAATTAAAAATATTTTTATAATATCTTTATTAACTGATAATACTTCACCAACTACTTTTCTATTTGTTTCTTCAAATATAACGTGAATATTTAATATATTGCTTCTAAGTTCATGAGCACTATTTTCTACATAAACATAATTATCTATAATTTCAGTTATTCTTCCAAACATATTTATCAACCCTTATTCTATTTAAAATTTTATCACAAAAATTTAATTAAAAAAAGAGGTTACCCTCTTATATTTAATATACTAGAACTGAGCCAAGAATAATTGCAAGTAATATAAATAAAACTAAAACTATAAAAGCATCACTAACATTATTATTCTTGCAACCTTTTTTACCTAGCATTTTAACGCCTCCTTACCCTAGATTACTGCAGCACCAACTATAATTACTAATAAAATAAACAATACAAGTATAAATGCAGCACCACTTACACCGTTATTATTATTACAACAACCGTTCATAATCTCCCTCCTTTTCATCTCTCATTTTATTGTATTCAAAAAACCTAGGTAGTGTTCTTGTATTTTAAGAAATTGATTGTTATAATAACAAGTAGGAGGGAAAATGAAAAAGAAATTATTAATTTGTTTAGTTGTACTTGGCTTAACTAGTGGTTGTGGAAAAGTTACTACTTTACCTAATGGAGATGAAGCATTAGTTTCATTTACTAATGAAAATTTAGGAATCAGTGCTGGTGATTTATATAATAAAATTAAAAATACAGCGTTATCTAGTTTACTTGATATGATTGATACTAAAATTTTATTAGATAAGTATCCAGACAAAGAAAGTGATGCTAACAAGTATGTTGATGAACAATATGACTTAATCAAAAATAATTACAAAGATGATAATGGTAAATTTGATGAATCTAAATTAAAAGAAGATATTTATACATATTATGGAATTACAGATATTGATAAATTCAAAGATATTATTAGATTAAATTATTATCGTTCTGAAGCAGTTAATGATTATGCTAAAAAAAGTATAACTGACAAACAAATTCAAAAGTATTATGATGAAAATGTTTATGGTGATATTTCATGTAAACATATCCTAATTACTCCAGAAGTAACTGATAGTATGACTGATGATGAAAAAAATGCTGCTGATAAGGAAGCACTTAATAAAGCAAAAGATATTATCAAAAAACTTAAAAATGGAGAATCATTTGATGATCTTGCTAAAGAATATTCAAACGATACTTCAAACAAGGATAAAGGCGGAGATTTAGGTTATTTCAATACTGGTGATATGTTAAAAGAATTCGAAAAAGCAGCGTTTGCTCTTAAAAAAGGAAAATATACTACTTCACCAGTAAAAACCAAATATGGTTACCATATTATTCTTAAAACTGATGAAAAAGAAAAACCATCTTTAGAAGATAAAAAAGATGAAATTATTAATACTTTAGCAACTGAATTAAAATCTAGTGATACTACCTTAAGTATTAATGCATTAGTTGAACTTAGAAAATCATATGGAATGAATATTCAAGACGATGAAATGAATAAGTTATATTCAACATACGTTTCAAATTCATTATTAAACGCTAAATCTAGTAGTTCTAGTTCAAAATAAAAAAATTATCTATATTTCAAGATAATTTTTTATTTTGTTTTTTTCTTTTCTTCTAACGCATACTTATTTAAAGTTGTTTCTTTTATTTTTAATAATTTATAATAAAATATAAATACAGCAAGCATAATTATAGCATCAACTATATAATCAATCGTTTTACCATTAAAATAAAATCTAAAATATATATCTACAATAATTAAAAAGAAACAGCCATAGCTTAAAAATAAATAATAATTTATTTTTTTATATAAAGAACCAAATTTAGAATTTTTTATATTCTTTCTAAGTACTTTTTTTTCTTCTTTGCTTAATCTATCATAATATATTTTCATTTAATACGTCTCCTATTTCTTCTTCTCTATAACCTTTTTGATATAATTTATTCCTAATAAAATAATATAAATCCTTACCACTATATTTCTTCTGATATTTATTTTTTAGCTTATCAATATCTTTTTTAATAACCAAACAATTATCAATTTTAACATCATTTAAATATTCATTAAACATTTCTTTTTTATAACCTAAATTAGTTAAATAATTACTAATATTGATCTTTAAACTATATTCATTATATTTTTTATTACTCTTAACTTTTTTATCTATAATTTTCTTTATTTTATCATCAAAATCTAAATCTAAATATTTATCTATTTCTTCTTCATTAAAACCAAGATTAATGAGTTCTCTTTTTATTTTAACTGGACCATTAGATGTAAAATTATATTTATCACTTATATAACTTTTTATATATAAATCTCTATTTAAATAATTATATTTATTTAATCTTTCTATCGTTTTATCAATTATATCTAATGAAAAATCTTTCTTTTTTAAATAATCTCTTATTTCTTTTTCACATCTAAGTTTACTATTTAAATATTTTAAACTTAAATAATAAGCATCTAAACTTTTATTATATTTAATTATCTCTTCATATAATTTATCATTAAAACTTTTATTTACTAATAAATTATATTTTAATATAACATCATCATAAAGTTTAACATCTTCTCCACTCTTAAACTTTAACTCATAAACATTACCTTTTAACTTTTTAAACTCTTTGATTTCCATAAACTTATTTTACATAATAATTATTTAAATAGCAATAAAATTTATTTACAATATT
Organism: uncultured Bacilli bacterium; assembly: GCA_934101225.1. Taxonomy (GTDB): domain Bacteria; phylum Bacillota_I; class Bacilli_A; order RF39; family UBA660; genus CAG-533. The sequence goes on from CAKOQK010000001.1 coordinate 97,732, forward strand.
TTCTTACAAAATCGTTTAAACATATAACAAATACAATTCCGGCAATCGAATAAATAAATAATTCATTTATAAAGTTATTTATTCCAAAAATAAGAAATTCACTAAAATATTTATTACCATAAGTAAAGTTATTTATAATACCACTTAAATTTATAAATAATTTAGGCAAACCGATAAATATAGAACTTGATAGCAATATAACTTTAATGTAGGAAAAATTTTTACTTAAAAAATAATTAATTATTATTAAAATCATTTGAATAATTATAAATACAATTATTATATATATACAATCAAATATACCTAAATAAAACTTATTTAAAGTATGATATTCATCTATCATAAATATATTCTTATTAATTAAATCATTAATTTCTTTACTATATTTGTAAATTACTTTTTCATCTTTACTATATTTACTAACTATTTCTTTTATTTCATAATAATGATCTATGTTATTACCTCTTACTATTAAATTAATATCTTTTTTACTATTATCAAAAGTATAATAATTAATTATTTCATCTTTTAATTCATTATTAACTATAACATAATCAAATTCCTGTAATATATTTGAATAAGCTTTTTGATAATAATTTATTTTTTCAAGATTAGTAATAATATTATTAGGTCTTATTTCTATTTCAAATTCAATAAAGAAAATAAATAAAACAGTTAAAACAAACATTATAAAGGTATTAAAATGAATTAATATTTTTTTCATTTGGATTCTCCCAACCATTTTGATTTGGTTAAACTAGCATACACAATTAATCTTTTACTTCCATATAAATCATCATTAGGATAACATGTATAAAGTATTAAATCATAATCTTTTTCTAAAGAACTAGAATCATTTTCACTAACAATTTTAGTTGCTTTAACTTTATAATCAAAATTAGCATAATTTGTTTGGATATTAATTTTATTGCCAATTTTTAATTTAGACAAGTTTCTAAATACTCCAGTATTATGTCCTGATAAAACAACCTTTTTATTATCTCCTGGAATAGCATACATACTTGATGTACCAATACCTTGTTTTAAGATACTAGCGCTATCACCAAAATATATTGACTCCACTTGATCATTTATTTTAATAGTCCCATAGTTTGTTCCATAGGAAGGATAAGAAATTATTTTATTATTACTAATAACCGCCTGTTTGGAAGTACTTTTTTCTTGAACATTCATAAGGGAAATTACATCTAAACCAATACTTATTTTATCTTTAAAACCAAATATAATAATAAGTAGAAAAATATTACAATATATTAAACTAGTTACTAATAAAGATTTTCTTCTAATTATTTTAAGTATGATTAACGCTATTAAAGTTACACTTAATCCAACAATTAATATTTTAACTATTTTATTAATTCCAACATAATTTAGTTTATTATTTATTTTAATAATATCCTTTAATGTACCATTATCATATATTTTTATCTCATCATTATTTTTATCAATAACTATATTAGTATCTTCTTTTACGGTAGTTTTAGTTTCTTCATTTTCTTTATTTTCTTTATTTTCTTTATTTTCTACATTTTCCTTATTTTCATTTTCTGCCGTTATCTTTGGTGATTTAAGAATTATATTATTAGTTTCATTATATAAATTATACAAAGTACTTTTTACATTATCAGGTATTTTATCTTTATCTTCTGTACTACAAACTTCATTACTATTTAAAATATTTATAACTTTATTTATATTATTATAAATTGTAGTTAAATCTTCTTCATTAATATTTCTTTCATTAAGCATTCTAATATATGAATTTTTAAATCCTTTTAATAAAGAATTAGTTTTATCTGAACAAATATTTATATTTTCTGTTAGAGATATTATATCTTCTTTATTAATAGCGTATGTATTAACACTAATTATTAGTATGAAAAAAAGAATTGCTTTTTTAAAATATTTCATTTAATCCTCTCTTTCTTAAATAAAGTATTTGTATTTAGTATTTTATATGCACTTATATCTTTATTATTTATTATTTTGTCAAAATTTTCAAATAATAATTCATCTTTCATCTTACTACTTACAAATTTATCTAATGTATTATAACATAATTCTAAATTAATACAATCATGATGAGTATCAGTTCCAAGTATATGTATCATATGTTTTTTTAAAAATAGTTCCAAATTATGTTTAGCTCCTTTACCATATTTCCCTGATAATGAAGAAATATTTCCTTGAAGTAAACATCCTAAATTAATCATTTTTTCTAAATCTTCTAAATTTATGTAATGATATCTTTCTGGATGGGCTATAATTGGAACTATACCATTATTTCTAAGATTAAATAATATATCAAAAGCAATTTCTAATTTTTCTCTTAATGGTAATTCAATTAATAAATATTTAGTATTATTAATAGTGCTTATTTCATCATTTTCTATATATTCTAATATATTATTATCAATAAATACTTCATTGCCTAGATATAATTTTATTTTTGTTAATTTTTGCAATTCTTTTAATTTTTCTTTTTTTATTTTATTATTACAATTATAATTTGTCCCTATAATATAATGAGGAGTTAAGACAATTTCTGTAACTCCTCTATCACTCATTTCATTTAATAATTTAATGCTTTCATCAATTGACTTTGAACCATCATCAATTCCAAATATTAAATGATTATGTATGTCTTTCATTAATTATAATACTTACCATAATAATAATGGTCTTTTTTATTTTCAAGTTTATTAACTATTATCCCTGCAATTTTAGCACCACTATTTTCTAAAGCTTTTTTACTTTGTTCTAATAAATCAATAGGAGTTATTTTATAAGCACTTACTAGTACTACTTCATCTGCATATTTTGTTAAAACTAAAGCATCTGTAACCGCATTTATAGGTGGACAATCAATTATAATTAGGTCATATTTTTCTTTTAATAATTCTAATAATTCTTTTGTTTTTTCTGATCCTAGTAACTCACTCGGATTAGGTGGAACTATTCCACCTGGAATAACGTCTAAATTTTTAATTTCAGTTTTACAAACATATTTGCTATATTTTTTTACATCTTCTAATAATAGAGATGATAAGCCTTTATCTTTATCTAAATTAAATATTTTATGTTGTCTTCCCTTACGCATATCAGCATCTATTAATATTGTTTTACAATCTATCATGCTAAATGATGCGGCCAAATTAGCAGAAATAAAGCTTTTTCCTTCACCAGGCATTGAACTTGTAATTAGAATAACATTCTTTTCATTACCAACAAAAGTAAATTCTAGGTTTGTTCTAAGTGTTCTAATTGCTTCACTAACATGACTTTTAGGTCTATTATAAACTAGTAATTCATTCATGCTTTCTACCTCCAACTGGAATTGCACCAATAACTGGCATATTTAATTTTCTTTCAACTTCTTCAACAGTTTTAATTGTTGTATCAAAATAGAACATAACAAATACGACTGCTAAACTTAAAAATAACCCAGTTAAAACATAAATAGCCATACTCTTTAAAATATTTATATTATATGGAACTAATGATTCCTCAGCATAATCTACAACTCCAATATTTTGAATATTATAAAGTTTAATTATTTCTGCATTAAATACTTTAGCTGTCTCATTAGCTATATTTTTGGCTAAATTACTATCTTTATCATCAACTGTAATTTTAATTATCTCAGTATCATTAACATTAGTTACTGATATATTTTTTTGTAATTCTTCAATAGTATAATCTAAATTTAAATTTTCAATTACCTTTCCTACTACTTTTCTACTCTTAATTATTTCAGCATAAGTATCAATTAAGTTTTTATTTAACATAACATCTGTACTTGTTATAGTACTATTTTCAGTAGTTAATAAAATAGTAGTATAACTCTTATATTTAGGTGTTTTAATAAATGCATCATAACTAAAACCAATTATTAAAACAACAAATACAATAGATAACATTAAAAATATTTTACTTACAAAATAACTAAATAATTCTTTTAAATCTATTTCTTCCATCTCTTTTACTCCTCAAAAATATTATATATGAAGTTCATTTATATTTCAATTGGTAAAAATATATTTTCATCTACTTTTCTTATTGTTTTTATAATAATTATTTTTATCTTCATACATTTCTTTATCCATTTTAGTTATAAACTCTTCAATTGTTTCTTCATTATATTTAGATACGCCAAATGATAGTGATAATTTAAAAGGTTCATTAGTTATTTTATTAAATAGTTTAATATTTGTTTTAATATTATCTATAATTGTATTTACTTTATTCTTATTTCCATTAATAATTACTATAAATTCATCACCAGCATACCTAATAGCAACAGAATTATTCAAAATAGATGATGACAAGATGTTTCCAATATTATAAATTGCGTGATCACCTATAGTATGACCATACGTATCATTAATCTTTTTAAAATCATTAGCATCCATTAATATCCCATAATATTCTTTTCGACTGTTTTTTAAATTTTTATCTATATAATAATTTAAATATTTTTTATTAAATAATCCTGATGATTCATCTACATATGCATTAAATTTTTGAATTTGAAAACTAATAAAAACATAAGCAATTGAAACGCTTAACCAACCTGTTGCTAAACCATAACATAATCCTTGAATTATTGTTCCTATCATACAAGGAATTACAAAAGAAAATATTGGAAAAAATTTGACCACTACTCCATTTTTCATTGCTTTATAAAGAGTATAAACACTATAAAAATAATAAAAGAAAACTAATACATACACATAATTATTAAGTAGTCCTCTAGAATATATATTATTATTTATATTAAATATAAAACCTTTAACAAATAAATTTATTATTAAACAAATTAAAAAAAGAAAATAAGGAATACTTAAATAAAAGAATTTTTTCTTAAATCTCTTAATATTACAATATAATTTATAGTCAACAAATAAACACCATAATAACGCGACTAATACGGTTAATGCAAAACAAAATGTATTTAAAATATAAAGTATGTAATAATTTCCAAAAAAGATTTTACAATCTAAAATAAAAGAAATAGTTTCAAATATATTTGCAAATAAGGATACAATTAACATTATTTGAAAAACTCTTTCATCAGTATGCTTTGATTTATTATTTTGTAGATTAAAAATAAACATTGCAACCATTAATACAGTTGAACATACAAACGCAACTAATATTTCTGAAATATTAATCATAAAAAGTGCCTCCTATAACTTAACGACCTAAAAAGTATAGCATATATAATTTTTATTTTCTATAAATATAAATTATACACTTTAAATTTTATTAACTTTTTTCTTTTTAATAACTAATATTTTATATAAATAAGTTCCTAATAATATCCCAATAGTATCTATAAGAACATCTCTAAAACTACCACTTCTACCATTTATAAACAATTGATGAAATTCATCTGTACATGAATATAAAACACATAAAATAATGGCATAATAAATATTTAAAATATTAAACTGTTTTAAAGCATTAAACATTAATAGACCTAATATAAGGTATTCTGTAATATGAGCTATTTTTCTAACATAAAATGATGAATTTTTAACTATTATTTCTTTTTCATTATTAGGAGTTTCATTATTTGTTATTTTATCTTTTATTTCTATCATTGTAGTTATTACTTTATCACTTGTACCAGTTGATTTATTTGCATCTGCACTTGAAAAAGAAAATATTATTATCATCCATAAAATTAATAATACTATACTAATTGTTTTCTTCATTATATTACTTCCCTTTAAATAACAATATTATAGCAAATTATTATAATATAGATAGTTATTATTACTTTAAAAGTGTTAAGTTTACAGTAAAAAAGATAGAATAATTAATATCCTATCCTAATCTCTTGCAAATATATCTCTTGTATATATTTTATTATCTACATCTTTTATATTATCATCAATTCTATTAACAATGATTACGTCAGATAATTTTTTAAATTCATTTAAATTATTTACTACTTTACTATTAAAGAAATTATCTTCTTTTAATGTAGGTTCATAAACAATGACTTCGATTCCTTTACCTTTAATTCTTTTCATTACATCCTAAATAGCACTTGCTCTAAAGTTATCAGAGCCAGATTTCATTGTTAATCTTATTATATTTTTCATATGTAGGAGAATTTTCTCCAAGCACTATATTAATAGCTTTAATAATATTACTCTTGCCTGAATTATTTTTACCTACAATAATATTCTTACTAGGATTAAAATTAATGGTTAAATCTTTTATAGAACGATAATTTTTTATTTTTACTTTACTTATATACATAAAACATACATCCTTTTATACATATACTACTATAAAACAGGTTAAATAAAATGTAAAAAAAGATAGAAATCAATCCACCTTAAAACATAATAAATTAAAAATTTCCTATTACTTCAATAATAATATTTGAATCTTCATTAAATGACTTTAAATATTTCTTATCTAGTATTGAATTAGCAATGCAGCCTATTTCAACTATAAAATAATCAATCAGTTTGACAATATTCTTTAATTCATTATGCAAATTATATACTGAAGAATTATTTAGATAATTTTCATCTTAGTAACTTTTATACTTTGTGTGGCAATATTTACTTGATTACATATATTAAATATATTTCTTTTTCCATTAAGATAAAGATTCTTTTTATTAAATATAAAAAGTGTATTATCAAAGTTCAAATATAAATTAGCAGAATTACAAATAATATTTTTTAATGTAGTTTTATAAGCTAATAAAGAAGGTAATTCAACAATAGCTGACACTATACTACTAGACATTAATTCTATCATATTTAAAAAGTGAAAATTTAAGTTAAATATCAACAGTATTAATATAGAAATTAAAGATATAACAAAAGTACTAAAAAGATTATTCTATGATTTTTCATTTTATCACCTATTATTTTTTTATTATTTTGTTTTTTAAAATTGTAATTCCTTCAATAATCATTTTATCGTTCATCATTAATAACACTACAAAATAAATTATTGAAGATACAATGATTTGTACTAATATCGAAAAAGCATTATTACTTATGAAATTGCCAATTAAAATACTACAAACAAACATAATTATAGCTGCAACTATATATTTGTATATCATTGAAAATATTTCTTTGAATTTTATTTCATTCCTTATTAATAAAAATTGGGTTAAAGTTACACAAAATTCTGCTATTACCGTTGCTATTGAAGCACCTATAGACGCATATTTTTTAATTAATACAATATTTAATACAAAATTAACTATTGCACCGATTATTACAGAAGTTGTATATTTATTTTGCTGTTTGGTTGGCAACAAATATTGAGTTCCAGTAACATTACTTAAACCTATAAAAACAATTATTGGACTAACAACACACATAAGAGGAGCAACTTTATCATATCCACTACCATAAAAAATTGGAACAAATTTATATGCAATACTAATTGTACCAAACATAAGCGGAAAAGCTAATAATGAAATAAAAGAAAATGAATTATTCATATATTCTCTAATTTTTTCTTTATCACCTTTTGAATAAGTTGCAGCAATTCTAGGCATCATGACTACCCCTAAAGATGTAGCAATAGTCATTAGCAATTTAATTATTTTTTGTGCTTGTTCATAATAACCAACTTCTGATTTATCATAAATCATTGTTCCTAGCATTGTTTTATCTAATACGGTATAAATTTGGGTTGCTATTTGAGGTATAAAAAGCATTATCGTAGGTTTTAAGTGTCTATTAATTCTTAATTCTTTTAATTTTATTTTATCAGTATATTTAGGAATATATATCCATAAAGAAAGATTACCTAACAAATTAGATAATACATAAATTATATAATATTTATTTAAATCAGAAGAATTTTTTACAAACACAAATATGCATATAACACTTATTAATTTAACAAGCATATTTCTCATAACAGTCTTCTTAAATTCCTCTAATCCTTGAAAATACCAACTAATATCAAATATTGTAGCAATTATTTCAAAAACTAAAATTTTATAATATATACTATACTCCCCATGTAAACAAAAAGATATATAAAATATAAATAAAGATACTGCTAATGCCAATAACCTCATAATAAATATTTCATAAAAGGCTCTGCTTCTCTTTCTTATATCATCTTGAACATAAGCTATTTCTCTTTGACCATACATCGCAACACCTAGTGAGCCAAAAAGAATAAAGTATGTTGTAATAGATAAAGTATAACTATAAATACCTATATTTTCTGCTCCCAATACTCTTGATAAATAAGGCGTTGTAATCAATGGAATTATCATAACCAAAATTTGGTATAACAAATTATATATATAATTTTTCTTTACACTTTTTTTGCCCATCTTTTATAAGAACTCCTTTTCAATTATAATATATTTCAAAAGCACTTTTAATTACATCATCCATATCGTAATATTTATATTCAGCAAGTCTTCCTCCAAAAATAACATTTTTCTCTTTTTTCGCTAATTCTTTATATTTTTCTGCTAAATTATTATTTTTGTCATCATTTACAGTATAATATTTTTCCATGCCTTCTTTATAATCAGCAGGATATTCATATGTAATAACAGTCTTTGTACTTGATAAATCAAATTCAAAATGTTTATGTTCAATTACCCTTGTATATTCTACTTCATGTCCTGTGTAATTTACTACAGCATTTCCTTGATAGTTTTGCTTATTCAATATTTTTGTTTCAAATTTTAAACTTCTCCATTCAAGTTTTCCTAATGAATAATTAAAGTACTCATCTATTGGGCCAGTATAAACAATTTTATCTGCTATAGAATCAAAGTATTCTTTATTATCAAAATAGTTTGTATTTAATTTTACCTCTATACCAGTTAGCATATTTTCTATTAACTTTGTATAGCCACCAATTGGAATTCCTTGATATTTATCATTAAAATAATTATTATCATATGTTAAACGAACTGGTAATCTTTTGATAATAAATGAAGGTAAATCTTTGCAATTTCTGTTCCATTGTTTTTCTGTGTACCCTTTAATTAATTTTTCATATATAGTTCTTCCTACAAGGCTAATTGCTTGTTCTTCTAAATTTCTAGGTTCACCTACTATTTCTTTTTTTTCTTCATTTATATGTCTTAAAGCTTCTTCAGGAGTAAATACATCATTCCATATTTTAGAAAAAGTATTCATATTAAATGGCATATTATATACTTCATTACCAATTCTAGCTATTGGTGAATTTGTATATCTGTTAAATTCTATAAATGAATTTACATAATCCCACACATCTTTATAATCTGTATGAAATATATGAGCACCATATTTATGGACATTTATTCCTTCTATATTTTCTGTATAAATATTGCCCGCAACATTTGATCTTTTTTCTATAACTAAAACCTTTTTACCATCTTTTTTCGCTAAATTAGCAAACGTTGCTCCAAATAGTCCAGATCCAACTATTAAATAATCATATTTCATTGAATACCACCACTTTCAAATTAATTTATTATTTATTAAAAAAATTTCTTATATTACATTTTTGTCTTCTAATAAAATTTTTCATACAATTACTATCATTTAAGATTACATTATTTTCATAATATTTTATATTATTTTTTTCAAGCCAAACACTTAACAATATTTCTGACATATATCCAAAAACTCTTTTTAAATTTCCCTCTCTTTTTGATGTATCTATTTTTTCTTCTACCTCACTCATAATTTGAAATAGCCATTTACAATACTTGTTATATAAAGATTTATTACAAATAATCATATTAAATGGATTAAATCCCTTTTCTTCATTCATTATTTTTTTATATATTTTATAATAATCTTTATGGTATTTCTTCATAACGTTTTCCAATATAATAAAATCTTCATATTTATGATTATCGCTAAGTTTAATTGCTTCATTTAAATTTTTTTTCTTTGTATACCATTTTTTAGCAACTATAGCATCATATTTTGTTAATATTTTTTTAATTTCTTCTTCATCAAGATACTTAGTTTTAAAAAGTTGGAAATCTGATGATATAAATTGTCTCCTATAATGTTCTATTCCAAGAATATCAGAATAATTATCATTTTTCCATATCCAATACATGGCTGTTAATTCACAGTATGATGAATTTTTATATGAAATATTATCACCAGTATTGTCTATAATTTTCGAATCAAAATTTATGTCATTTCCTACCTTTATAATTTCTCTTATATTATCAATATATGGATTGCATTTTTTATGAGAAACTATATACAATTTTATTTTTTCCATATTATTTACTTCCTTTTTTTATTAAATTAAGCATAAATTTTGTATTTTCTCCAAATATACCTTTACCATGTGCCATTTGAGGAAACCAAACACTTTGCCCAGTTAAATTTACTTCTATCAAAACAATTCTATCTTTATTATCTATACTAAAATCCCATGAGACTATTCCCATATGTGGCGTTAATCCATGACATTTATAAGCAATATTTATAATTCTATCAATTCCTTTTATATTATAACCTTTAAATTTTACATTGCTATCTGGATGACTTTTATATATGGTTTGAAATTCCGTATATGCATTTTCTAATAATTCGCCATTATCATTTAAACCAATAAATAATCCACCAGCATGAATATTATCAACTTCATTACCAGCACAGCCAATTCTCATTACGATAGGTGCATGATAAATTTTACCATTACATACATATGTTATTACTCTAAATGTATTTAAAGATTTATTATAAATTTTTCTAATATCTTCTCTATTGGTTATTTGTTCTTGAATTATAAAATTATCTGAAAATTCTAGTAATAACTCATCTAAATTTTTGTTATTTTTTCTATCAAATCCATTTTGCATATTTATTAATAATACACCTCTACCACTACAAGAATCATTTATTTTTTTGATAATTTTTTTACCACAATTAGATATTATTTTTTTAGCTTTTTCCTTTGAAATTATATTTTTATTTTTATCATAAAAGATTCCTGATGCACATAAGACCGTTGTTTCAGGAATATATAAGTCATTAACATTACTATATAATATTTCAACCATGCTTTTATCAGCTAATTGTTTGGCTATAGTCCTATTACATAATTTTGGTTCCAATTTAGTTGAAAATAAAATTTCAGGAAAATATTTATAATCATAATTTCCTGTATAACTTTGATATAATTTATGCCATCTCAAATCAATATTTTTACCATAATTATTTTTATAAAAATTTTGAATTTCATTAATTTGAATACCATCAAAAGAAACATTTTGATAAAGATTAGTTCTTCTTTTATCTTTAATTTTTTTTAATTCTATTTGTTTTACTCTACAAGTATAAAATGTACTGCTTATTTTTTCTAATATTTCTTTAATTTTTTTCTTTATATTATTCATAATTATAAAATTCTCCCTTATATTTTTATATAACTTCCTATAATTTTATCCCACTTCTCTGGACTAAATGGTACAAATCCACTCCAATGATAGAATGTCATTTCTCCAAAATATATTTTTCCATCTACTTCATAAAAGTCTATTCTGACATGTTTTATATTTTTGGATAATTTTTCAGCTAATTCTATCATTTTATTAAAGTTTAATGGCTTTTCTGGTGGAGTTGGATTGTTTGAATGTCCATTAATTATATCCAAATGATTAAATTTTTCATCATAAAAATCAAAATAAGTATCACCATTACCTTGTCTATTTGAAGCTATAAACATAAATTTAACCTTACCTGAAAAAGTAAAAAATTTATAATCTCTTAACTCACCATATTTTTTTTCTTCTAAATATGGTTCAATGATTATTCTTGGCTTTACATTTTTGTAAGGCCATTCTCTTCCACCAAAAAAATAGTTATTTTTTAGACATTTATTAATTTTTTTTCTTGCCTTTTTTATATCTAATTCTTTCTTATTCTTTACTATAATTAATCCACACGAATCGTGTGTACATTTAATTACAAATTGGTTTGGTAAACTATCAAAATTTATTTCGTCGAATTTATTGAATACTCCAATTGTCGGTATTATATATTCTTCTCCAATTATATTTGCAACATAATTTTTCACTTCATATTTGTCGACCATTGTCGTATAAATCTTTTTTCTATCATATAATTTCAACCACTGAATTTTTTCATTATATGTTTCAGGATTAAGTAAATTAAGTTTCTTTTTAAATATAATATAGTATTTAATTTTTAAATAAATTTTATCTGGTAGAATTCTTAATATTTTTTTAATTATTGTTTTCACTTTTATCACTTTCCTTTCACAAAGTAAGCTTAATAATAAAGTTTATTTTTTTATATTATTTAATCATTATTTTTTCTTTTTTCTATAATATTAGCACTAGCACCTGTCATAATTACATAATAGCTATTTAAAAAACTTATACTATATAATTCCATTAAAAGTATTACAATTATATATGAAAATAGAAAAATTGACGTGTCATCATATAGCATTTTTTTATAATTATATATTATATACACAAAAATCCAATAATATAATATAAAGCCTATTAAACCATAGCAACTAAGTATTTCTAAAAAACCATCATGCGAATATAATAAATAATATAATATATTACCATGAGTAGTATAATTTTTCATTGCAAATCCGTGTATACCCCAACCAAATACAGGTCTTTCTTTAAATAATTCAAAAGCTAATTTTTTAAACGAATTTCTTTCATCTAATGAAGAATCTTCTTTACTATCATTAATTATTGAAGATATTCCACTTTCTATTCTATATCCAATCGTTTTATATAAATATTTGTTGTTTAATATGGCAGTAAGGATAATTAATGATAAAATGCTCATAATAAGTAAGAACATCATTTTTTTTTCAATTCGCTTTCTTTTGTCAAATAATTGCATAAATAATGGTATAAGAATAGCTATAAGTATAGCCTTTCTTGCACCAGAAACAATTATTGCAAATGCAATATAAAAAAATAAGAAAAATTTGAGTATTTTTTTCTTTTTCATGCTTCTTTGCAACCACAAAAAAGAAGTCATCGCTAATGCACATACCGCTCCAAATTCGGCATATGAACCATATAAGTTTCCACCTATACGTCTTATACCAATTAAATTATATTGATTTATTAATACATAAGTTATTCCTATTAATCCGCCTATCAAAAAGCCTTCCACAACTGTTCTTACATTTTTTTCCTCTTTTAAAAATGATGCTGATAACAACAATAATATTAAATAAGTAAATATTCTTATATACACATATTCAGGATTAATCCTATTTATTGTATATGTAAGAGTAAATAAGCAAAAAAGAACAAAAATTAAATACCAAACAAAACCTTTATTAAAATTTATTTTTTTAATATTAATTGTTAATGCAAATAAGAAAAAACAAAATAATAAATATATCATCATTGTATTTCGTGAAATTAGCGGATTTATTTGACAAAAAATTCCTATAAGTATTAGCAATAATTTCACAATATTTTCTTTTCTTATTTTCATTATTATTCTCCTCTTATTTTCTCATAAAAATCAATATACTTTTTGCTCATATTATACATTGTAAATGGGCTATTTCTAACGTTAATATTATTATTTTTGTAAATATAAATATTATTTATTGCTTTTGACATTTCATCAATATTTCCAAGCTTATATGTAATTCCTGCATCTTTTATTTGATCTAATATTTCCTTATGTTGTGGTATGTCAGACAATACCACTGGTAAGCTAGTAGCTAAAGCCTCAATAACACCATTCGGCAATCCTTCTGATTCGCTTGAAGACACAAAAAAATCTGATAATTGTAAGAATTTTTCAATTTGAGGCACTTTTCCATAAAAAATTATATTTTTATAGAAACTATATTTTTCTTTTAATTCATTTAAAAGAAATCCTTCTCCTAATAGTAATAAAATACCATTACTTTCACTTTTTATAAACCCAAGTATTGTTTCTTCTATTCTTTTTCTTGGGATAAAACTCCCTGTTGATATAAATATAATTCTATCTTTATCAAAATTATATTTTTCTCTTAGTTTTTCCTTTTCATTTTTATCAATTTTTCTAAATTTTTCAATATCAATCCCATTTTGAATATAATACCAATTTTTTTGTGGATAATCATTTTTCATTTTTTCACAAATTGTTTTGGAACAGCATACAACATTTTTACATTTAAGTAGTGCATTTAAATGATAATGTAAAGCAATTATGCCTTTAAAAAAATTCATTCTTGTTAATATGTCATCTTTAGGATAATTACGTAACGTTATAATATGGCTAATTTTATTACTACTACAAATTTTATTACATAAACAATCAGGCTTAACCCCATAGGAATGAACTATGTCAATTTTATATTTTTTTAATTCTTTTAGTAGTTTCTTTTTTCCGGAAAACAAGAAAGTAACTCTGTTTAAATTTAAGCATTCTATTTTAATTCCATTTTTTTTATATTCACTTATCATTGTATCATTTTTATCTTCTTTAAAAAGAGTGATTACGATACTACTTTCTTTATATTTCGAATTTTTTATTATATTTAAAGTTTGATTTGTTGGTCCAACTCTTTTCAAGTCTGAAACAACATAAGCAATTTTTAATTTAGTCATACTCTTTTCCCAACTTTCATTCCAATAAATCTAGCTCCCATATCAGGTAAAAATCTTAATAATACTTTAAAATTTTTATCTTCAATTGCTCTTTTAAGTACATATTTTGCAAGACCACCACCAGATTTATTTGTACCATAATTATCTAAATAACTATTTTCTTTAAAGAATTTACCAGTAAGTTTATATCTAACATAAACTTCTTTTAATGTAAAATTATGTGAATGATAAACTACAGAATCAGAACAATATTTTATTTTATAGTCATTATTTATAATTTTATAAGCAATATACATATCCTCACTTATAGGTAATTTTTTTCCATCATAACCATTTAATTTTTTAAATATATTTGTATCAATAGCAGAACTTGCATCTGAAAAAAAGAAAGTTTTTAATCCTAATTTTGGTATATCTTCTTTTGATACAATTTTTGATTCACTAGGATAATTTGCTTCTCTAGTATATTTTTCTATATTATTATATTTTGTTATTTGTCTTGAATACGTAGCTACTATATTATTTTTTCCTATATCTCTAGTTAAATTATAAAGCCATAATTTGTCCTTTATTACTACATCTTGAGTAACAAAAACAACAATATCAGAATTGCTATCCATTGCTTCTTTTTCTCTAGTCAAACTATGAGAAAATTCATTTCTCTTTATTTTTTTATATTCTATTTTATTTTGTAATAAGTATTTTTCTGTATTATCAGTGCTTTCAGTTAAAACATACCTTATCTTATTTATTTTAACTTTATCTTGCATAAGAAAAGATTTATATAACGCATCAATATGATTTTCCGCATTATATAAAGGAACTACAATGTCAATCCTTTTCATTAAATCACACTTCTTTCCTACTCAGCACCTTTTTTTAAAAATACTACTTTTATTGTTTTAAAAACACACTTAATATCTAATAACAATGAGGCATTATTACAGTAATAATATTCTAAATTTAATCTTTCTTCATAGGTTAAATTAGATCTTCCATTACAAGCCCACCAACCTGATAATCCCGGTCTAACACTTTCATATATTTCATGATTCCCATTATGAGCATCTAACTCTCCAATTACTAATGGTCTTGGTCCTATAAAAGACATATCTCCTTTAATAATGGAAATCAATTGAGGTAATTCATCTAATGATGTTTTTCTTAAGATATTACCAATTTTAGTTATTCTTGGATCTTTAGATAATTTTTGATTATTTTTCCATTCTGTTTTATATGGTTCTTTTTTTATTAATTCTTTTAATACTTCATCCGCATTAGGTATCATACTTCTAAACTTATATAATTTAAATTCTTTACCATCTTTACCTATTCTAATTTGACTATAAAAAATAGATGAAAAATCTTTATTAAGTATATACGATATTTTAATAATTATCGAAATAGGAATTAAAAACAAAATTCCAAATAATGACAAAATAATATCAAATAATCTCTTAATTGTTAAATATAAATATTTCTTTATTTTAGACATACTAATAACATTAGACACTTCTTCAATACTAACTTCCTTATTCATAATTCTCAACCTCTAACTTTTTTAAGTAAAGTATCGAATACATTATAACAAATATTGAAAATTTGTACAACGAATTGCCATAAATTCTCAATAATTTAATTTTGTATTCTACATAATACAAAATTATTAAAAATGATATTTTTGTATTCCAATAATCAATAAGTTTGCGACTTTTTCAAAGTAATCATACTGACTTTTCCGAAATGAAGCACTGACTTTTTCGGAATAAAAACATATTCTCTTATCACAATATAAAAAAAGATAGATTTCTCTATCCAAATCAACCTACCCTATTACATCTAATAGTTACTCTACTTTTACTATCTTTAGTACAAGTATATAAAGTTAAATCAAAATTACTTTCAATCATTTCCCTAATTTCAGTAGGTTTAAGTATTTCAACTGCCTCTACTTCATAAACATATCTATTATTATTTATATCTCTAAAAATAACAGTATCCCCTTGTTTTAATTTATATAAATTACCAAAATGAGCCTTATAAGAATGACCACAAATAACCAAATTACTATTTAAATTTCCATAATATAAAGCAGGACTTTTCCTTAAAGAGTTATATGAATAACCATTAGTTATAGGTAATAATAAATTTAAAGAAGGTATCTCTAAATACCCAATATATTCTTCATTATCAATAACCTTAATATCAAAATTATCATTATGAATAACTTCACTATCATTATTAATTAAATTATTCATAGTATCCTTAACCATTTTTCTAGAACATATCTCTTCTAATTGAAAATAAAAATATAATAAAATAGATAAAGATAATAAAATAATTCCCATTAACAATAATAATTTAGATATTCTATTCATTATGTTCCTTATATTTATTATAAATAATACTTGATAATATAAGTATTATTCCACAACTACCTAAAATTACTACTAAATAATAATTATTGCCAGTTTGTACTAAAGTCTTAGTATTAGTAATAATAAAAGTATTATCTATTTCTTCATAAGTAGCAATATATCCTTTAGGAACAGTTAATTCTAATACATTATAATCACTTTTTTCTATATCTAACCAAGTATATTCCCAATTATTATCTTTACTTAATTTAACCTTATCTATTAATTCATTATTTTTATATAATCCTACTTCAACAGACTTAGGTAGCCTATTTAAATCATTTTTATTACTTAATGATTCATTCCAAACTTTTTTAACAGTAAGACTCATTAATCTTAAAATATCAGTTTTAGGTTTACTATTTATTTCATAAATAAATTTATTATCTTCTACTTTAGGAATAGTTAATAAATAAGAATTAATACTAGAATATCCTTTAACTTTATTAGTTTGCTTAACTAAATATAACCCTAAAGACAAATTGTCAAATGTGACCTTTCCATCTAAATCAGTTACTTTAGTATAAATAATTAAATCATCACTTACACATAAATTAATTTTATCTGAAAGTTCCTTAGATTCTAAATTATCTAAAGACACATCACAATTAATATTATCAACATATTTATAAGTTAAATGATTATCTTCTTCTAAAACATTTGCAATCTTATATAAAGTTAATTCTACTCCTTCGATAGATTCATTATTCTCTTTATCAGTTAATACAATATTAATTTTACCATTTACACTTAAGTCTACACTATAATTATTAGCAAATACATTAGTTGTAAATAACATTAATATTAACAATATAAATTTTAAATGTTTCATATTACCTCCTAAAATAATCTTTTCCATTAGGATATAGACACTTTTTAAATATCATATTATTAGATTTCTTAACTGGTTTAATTACAATAATTAATATTAATAGTATTATTATAGGTAATGTTAAAATAGGTATTACTATTAGCTTATTTATTTTAAATCCTTCTGTACTTATATAAAATTTATTAATATTATTATCTACTCTTACTCCTCTTACTAATAATCTATGCGTATTAATTCCATAAGGAGTACAAGTAATTAAAGTTACATAATCTTTATCTTTAACATTCATGAGTTCTTTAATATTATTAGGTTTAACTATTGATATTTTATCTACTTTGTAAGTTAAAGCCTCATCAAGTACAATAATTTTAAATGTATCTCCTACCTCTAACTTATCTAAATCAGAAAATAATTTAGCTGATGGAAGTCCTCTATGAGCTGATAAAACACTATGGGTACTAATTCCGCCTATTGGAAGACTAGTTCCTTCAACGTGTCCTACAAAACTGTTTAATGTATCATTACTAGTTCCATGATAAATAGGTATTTCAACTCTAATTTTATCTATAGATAAATACCCCATCATTCCTTCATCATTTACATTAAGAATATTTTCATAATTCTTTATTTCCTTATAATCTATTAAAGGATCACTTAATTTAGATAAATCTTTATTATATTTAATAGCGTTATCTTTTATTTCTTTAAATTTATTAAAATCATAGCTATCAATTATATTTTCATAATTATAAATAGTTTTAGATCCCATTTTTTCATTATAATAATTACTTAAAGTAGGATAAAAGAGGGTTAAAAGTCCTATGAAAAATAGTATTATCATAATTATAGTATTTCTTTTATTCATATTACTTTAACCTCCTTCAATCTTTACTATAATATCTTTACTATATTAATTATTATAAATTTTCTTTATATAATCTTAATTTTGTAACTAATACTAATCCACAAATAAGCACTAATGATAAACCGCCTGTAATAAACATTTTAGTACCTATTCCACCTGTTTCTGGTAGTTCTGATCCTGTATAGTTAATTACTTTAATTTCAGCTATTTCATAAGATGAACTATTTGTTTTTCCATTAATTTGAATATCTACTGGACTTGTTAATTTATTATATCCTTCTGGACTAACTACTTCTAATAATTTATATGAATCTTTATCTAAACCTTCAATTGTAGCGTGTCCTACTTTAATTGTTGCACCAATTTCACTTCCAGTAGCAACTCTATAAGTATTACTTGCTTCATCTTTTAAAACTACTTTTATTTCATTACCATTTTTATCTAATAATTTAAATTCAGCACCGGTTAATTCAACACCTTCTTTATTAGTTTTAACTAGGTTAAATAAATATGTATAAGTTGTTGTTTTACTTTTATCAGTTGCAATTTTATCTCCATATTCTAAATATGTTTCGTTAACATTACCACTACCAGCAACAACAGCATCATTATTTAATGTTGCAGTATAATAAACATCTATATTAGTATTTTTAGGTTGTTTAAGAATAAATTCATTATTAAATTCTACTACAAATGTATAACCTGTAACATCAGTTTTAACTATATAGTTAGCACTATCTACAACTTCATCACCAATTTTAACTACTACTGAATTAACATTAAATGTTAAACCTTTATCCATAACATCATATAATACATAATTTCCATATCCAGCACCAGTTGTTATTGTAGTCTTATAATTAATAGTACTTCCAATCATATCATCATTTTCTTTACCATAAGTTCCAGTACTATTTTCTAATACATTTTTATCTACATTAGGATTTAATGTATTCTTTTCATTAATTATTGCACTAGGATTAGTTGTAGTTAAATGAAGTAATGCTCCTACTGATGAATCTACTAAGTAGTATCCTAATTCTAAATTATCAAATTTAACAGATGTAGATATTGCTTTTTTAGTCATACTTGGAGTAATATTATTATCTTTTGCATATTTATATGCTGCTTCAGCAAACTCTTTAGCTTTTGCCTTATCTACCCCATCTTTCCAAACATAATATTTATCCCCATTTTCATTTTTTACTTCTAAATAATCAGTTGCTTCATCTAAAAATGCTTTCCACTCGTTTGTTGCTCTATAAATATAATGATTATTAACTTTATCATAAGTTTCTAAATCTAATACTTTATAGATATTATAACTTTCATTAACAATTGCTTTGTTAATTGTTATTGTACCTTTTTCTGCCGCACTAACATTTACAATAGAAAGCACTAACATAAATAACATACAAATAAGTCTTTTTATACTTTTCATTCTCTTTTTTCCTTTCTTAGTTAAACTTTTTAAAAGTATTAACTGATATATACAAAATAGGTATTAAAACTAAAAATGTACCTATTATTGCTAAAATTAACATTTTATTACTACCAGTTTCAGGCATCATATATCCTGAATAATTAATAAATTTTATTTTCATATCATCTTCTAAGCTACTTTTTATTTTATTATCATTAAATTTCTTTATATCTCCATCATTAATTTGATACTTAACACTAAAACCATCATAATTTAATTCCTTAATATTAAAATCAATTTTAAAAGGTAAATCCTTAATTGTTATTGATTCATTATTTTTTAATTTAAACTTAGTTTTGCCATCTATAAATGCTATTGATTCATTAGTTTCTTTACCACCCGTGTTTCTAATAACTTGATATGTACCATTTAATTGTTTATTTTTATAATTTGCATTTATTTCAAAATCAAATGATTTATTAGTTTTTATATTTTTAACAACTTTACTTATAATTAAATCCTTTTTAATTATATTATTTATAATTGTGCTACTCGCTATGTTATGTGTAAGTAACCCAAAATCAATCTTTATATTATAATAATTATCATCTAAACTATGATATTCATCAGTCTCTATTTCATGTAATTTATAACTATGTCCTGAAGGAACTTTATTAAATACAACCTTACCATTAGAATTTGAACTTGCCGTTAATTTATAATTTTTATCAATATGTTTAGACTCACTCATACAAGAACAATTATCATCATGAATAAGTTCAAAAACTGCTCCTTCAAGTATTTCATTTTTATAATCTGATTTTTTATCAAACTCTAATGAAGCATAATATCCTTCTATGGTAGGAATCTTAAAATCTAATGTTTTAATAATAGTATCATCACCATTTTTAATAACATAACTTAAGGTTGTTTTCTTATTAGTAGAGATAGCATTATTATAATTAAAATTAGGATTTTCATTTTCTAATCTTATTTGGTATTTAAGTTCATATTCATAATAAGTAATATTATCTTTAACACTTGTTACAAATTTAGAATCTTTTAAATTCCATTTAATTGTCTCATTATCATATGTAACTTTATTACCTTGATTATTATAAAACTTAACAAATTCAATATCATCACCCATTGGATCTATTACTTCACCTGCTTCAGATAAAAGTTTTACATTTTCAAATATTCCATTAAACGCTTCATTCATTCCCGCTGTATCTGTTGCATCATAATATATGTTTGAACCAATTTTATTTTTTAACCAATTTTTATATCCTTCTAAATCATTTTCACCACCAATTTCATACTTAGTTGCATTTTTCTCAATATCGATAACCGAAAAATTACTTTTATTACTTTGACTACGATATTCTGCAATAGTTTTTAAAGTTCCTCCATCTTCTTTTTTGATTATTCCAACACCTACTGAATGAATAGTTATATTATTATTTTTCATCTTAATAGCCATATTCCTTGCTTTTATTGCTCCTCTATCACTATAACTAGTTCCATATAAGCATACTTTTTGATTATTTGAAGTTGTAATTTTTTTACCATCAAAGAAATATCCTTCTTTAGAATCATTACTGTTTGCTTTATATGTTGTATATGGATCATATCCGTTATAACCTGATGAAATATAAGTTGTTGGAAAACCATCCGATAAGAAAATAACATGTTTATTAGAAGTTATATTAGTAAGCATATCACTAGATGCTTTTAACCCAGCTTCAATATTAGTAAATCGTAAGTGAGAATCTTTATAACCATCAGCCTTAATAATTTTTTTAGTACTTGTTTTCATTTTATCTATTAAAGCATCTGCTTCTTCTTGCGTTTTACAATCACTTAAGGAAAATATTAAGTGAGCATCAGTATTAAAAGCAACAAATCCAATTTTACGAGTTACAGAATTTGGAACGTTTAAAGAAACACTCGCAAACTTTTTAATAAAACTTTCCATCGCTTTAATTGCAGCATCATATTTAGTATCCGTTTTATTTATATCTAAATAATCATTCATAGTATTAGATATATCCATAACTATTACAATTGACATATCTTGCTTTCTAAGTTCTTCTTCGGTTTTAACTTTTAAAGTTATATCAAAGTAATTTTCTAATTCTGAAGGAGTAATAATTTTACTAATTGTAGCCTTTTCACCAGTTGTAGTTGTACCAATATATTTAATTTGTTGTTCATTATTACTTGCAAAAACATTTAAAAAAGGATTTAGTACGAAAATAAATATAAAGAATAGTAAGATAAATTGTTTAAGTTTTCTCATAAAACCTCCCGCTAAGTTATTATATGATTCTTATCTCATTTAATGGATAAATTTTTAAAATAACCTTACCTATTGTGTCATTTTTACTTACAAAACCTATTTCACTAGTCCTTGAATCAAACATATTATCTCTTTCATCACTTAATACGAATAAAGAATTTTCTGGTACTTGTAAAGGAAAAGTTACATCTCCATTCCCCTTTTTTAAGTTTGTAACATTAGGAATATTTATTTTATTTCCATTTACATACACATTCCCATCTATATCTATATTTATAAAATCTCCACTAGTTCCAATAACTCTTTTAATAAGTATCTTATTACCATGATAAAGTGAAACTATATCTCCAGTTCTATAATTATTAGTTTTAAAATTTAAAATTAAATTACCATCATTAATTATTGGTTTCATACTAGATGATGTAACTTCTATTACTGGCATAAAGATAGTTGTTATAATTGAACCAACTGCTAAAATAATTAATAATATAAATAAAGTATTTGTAAGTATTTTAGTAAAACTTTTTTTATATTTTTCTCTAGCTATTTCATCTTCAATATCTGAAACAATTAAATCTTTATAATTTAGTTTTTCTTTAGTTTTTTTCATAATTACTTTTCTTATTATTAAGTGGCTTTCTAATATTATTTATTGTAACTATAGTATCTTTTTTTGTTATACTATTACCCTGTCTAGCTTCAAGATTGTAAAAATAATCATCGATAGCTTTCTCAGCGTCTTCAAAAAGATTATTAAGCTTAAGTGCTGCTTCTGCAAGTGTTCCTGATTCATCAATCTTAATTTTTCGATTATTTAATTCATTTTGAAGTCTTATATTTTCTTCTTCTAATTCTCTAATTCTATTAGTCTGTGCCAGTAATAATTCTAAAAGATCTTTTCTTTTTATTTTTTTCAAATCTTGTTTTTCCATAAGTCTCCTAACATTATTAATAAATCACACTCTTTTAAATAATAGTACTTAAGATCTTGTAATATGAATAAAAATTTAGATAAACTAAAAAAAGATCAATTATTGACCTTTTCTCTAATATTTATCTTTATTAATTTGTAACATACACATTAAGGTTATTCCTAATAATCCACCTATAAATAATCCTATAAAAAAGATTGTAAACATA
This sequence comes from uncultured Bacilli bacterium, assembly GCA_934101225.1. Classification (GTDB taxonomy): domain Bacteria; phylum Bacillota_I; class Bacilli_A; order RF39; family UBA660; genus CAG-533. The sequence continues at coordinate 121,322 of CAKOQK010000001.1, forward strand.
TTCATAAACTTATTTCTCCTTTAATATCCATTATTATTATATTTAATTTTTTTGATATTATTTGTCGAAATATGGAATATTAATAATAAAACTAATAGATTAATATATATTGTATATGTATGATTCGCACCTTTTTGCACCCACTTTTTGTTTGTGCTTGCACCTTTTTGCACCCACTTTTTGTTTGTGCTTGCACCTTTTTGCACCCACTTTTATTTTTTAAACATAAAAAAAGAGAAATAACCAATCATTATTTCCCTAATTAATACCATTTATTTATAATCTTTATTTATTATTTTTACGAATAATAATATATGCTGTTTCAGTTAATAATCCAACAAATAAGATTACTGAAAGAAGTATCCATTTCTTACAATCAGCATTGTTGCATACAGTTTGATTTGGTTCTTTATTTGAACATTTATCTAACGCAACTTTATTTACTTCAATATCGAATTTTATTTTATCTAATCTTTCAACTAATTTTGTTTTATCATCTGAATCAGTTAATGCATTTACAGCTTTTAAAGCAGCATCATAATCTTCACTATTAAGTGATTTTTCAGCAGCCTCTACTAATTTTGTTGCTTCTTCCAAAGCTTTTTTATTAGCTTCTTCCTTTGCTTTTCTTTCTTCTTCTTTCTTTTTAGCAGCTTCTTCTTCAGCTTTTATTTCTGAAGCAGTTTTAGCAGGATTAACTTTAATATTATAAGACTTTGTTCCGCCATTTACTGTTCCACCACTTACTGTTGCTTCCATTTTTGATACTGTAATAGTTCCTGTACCTTCTTTAGTACCTTTTACTGTAAGTGTTAAAACTGTTGATCCACTTTTAATTGGTGATTGAGCATATAGAATGTATCTATTTCCATTTTTTCCCATTTGAGTTAGGCCACTACCAATAACAGCATTAGTAACCTGAATATTTCCTGATGCAGCATAAGTTACATCTACACCTTCAATTAAGTCACTTGCATTTAATTTAATATAAATTTTAGTTGTATTTCCTACCTTAACTGTATTAGTTCCTGTAATACTTGTTGTTGCTGTTGCAGCATAAACATTTCCTGTAAAAATAATAGCAAGTATAAGTATTAATAAATTTTTAATCTTTTTCATATATCCTCCTAATTAAATATCTTGTTACAAATTAATACTATGTCAGTAATATCAATTTTATTATCATCATTCATATCAGCAGCCATCATTTCAATTTCACTTAAATTAACTTTATCAAACATCTTATTAGCCATTTTAACTACATCAGAAATATCTATTCTTCCTGATGCACTAACATCACCTTTAACTATGAATAAGAAATCTTTTACTACTAATTCATTATTAATAATTTGAATTCTACTTCCTGTACCAACATTGTTTCCAAATAAGTTTACAGTTCTTAAAAATCCGTAATTACTTACAAGTTTATCAATAACTGAAATGTCTAAATTTGTACCACTATAAATAATCATTTCTTTTGCCATATTTATTTGAAAATCTTTTCTATCAGAATCATTTTTAACATCTAATTTAAGATTATCAATAATATATTTTCTTACATAATTACTTGCTTCTTCAAATCTATTTAATGCCTCAGTTTGATATTCTTTAGTATATTTTTTAATACTTGCTATTTTAATTTTAGAATCAATATTATTAAATCTAGTATTTAACTTATTACTTGTTAAATCTATTTCATCTATTAATTCACTTAATTTGTTATTTCTATTTGTAATACTTGAATCACTTGTCAAATCAGTATTATCAACTATTTCTTTAACTTTCTTTTCTAAAATAGCCTGATATTTACTTTCTAATTTATCATATAATTTATAATAATCTTTCTTTAAAGTACGATAATAACTTCCAAAGTAATCTTTAAATAAATCATCATAGTCTTCTAAATGATAATCATTATAAATTGCCATAAATTCATCAGACTTATTAAATAGTTTATTAACAATATCTAATTCATAAATATAATCAAATTCACTAATTACCTCATCAATAGTATATTTATCAATATTATCATATATATAATCAAATGCATCACTATAATATATTTTTCCTAAAGAAGATATACTAGACTTATTATATTTAGCAAGTTCTCTAATTGCTATAAATACATCTAAATTACCATTTACTCCATAATCTTTTCTTTCTTCTAAATAAGTTTTAGTTATTTTAAGTGTTTCTTTATAACTATTATAATTATTTAAAAGTTTTGATTTTAATGCTTCTAAGTCATTAGCAGCTTTAACCTCTCCACTATTTCTTAACTTACTTATTGTCTTATTTAAGTTAGTTTCAAAATCTAAAGAATTAATGCTTTTAACAAAATCTTTGTTAACTAATTTTTTAGTTGCATTCTTATTTGTATCAGACCATTTTATTAAATCCCCTAATAGCTCATTTACACTTACTTTAGATGAATTAATTCTATTTACTACTTCTTCTTCAGTATATGTAAGAGCACCTACATTAATAAATAAACATGCTATGATGCTAAATATTAATAATTTTACTTTTCTCATAACTATCACATCCTTACGCTTAAAGTATATAATAAAATTAACGATAAAACAATAAAAAAAGTATGATTTAAATTTTTTTGTTGATATTTTTCATAAATTGAATATATTCCATTGTTATAATTATATTTTTTCTTTTATCGATTTATTTATTTATAAACTTTTTTGTTAAGCACATCAAATTCACCTATCTATAGGAATAATATATTTTTTGATTTTATCAACATTTATTGTGCAAATTTAGAGTAATTTGTTGTGCATTTTTTGAGTAATTTGTTGTGCATTTTTTGACTATTTAAATTTCTATTTTAATTTATTTCTCCAATTGTATAAACATTATCTTTAACTTTACTTCGAATCTCTAATTCTTTATTAATAAAATCTTCAATTAATTTAATATAAGTATTATTTTCATCATATTTAGTTAAATCAGTTACTAATTTTTGATATTTTTTAGGTATCATATTATCTTGAGATAAAAATAATATTTTTTTATCTTTAATTTTAGATAACCATTTAAGTTCTAAAGATAATCCAAAGGAAGGTTTATATAAATCAACTATTACTAAATCAGCATTTTTAATTAAATCCTTAGCATATTTAGTTTTATTATTATCACTATAAGGTAAAATAAAATTTTGACTTAAACAAACACTACTACTTAATACTTTTTTGTATATTAAATTTTCATAATCAAATTTATTCGAATGCATAAAATATATATTTAGTCTTTCCATATTAATCACTATAAAAATGTTATCATAAAATCATATATTTTGCTATAATAACTTTGAGGTGTTTATGGAAACTATCGGAATTATTTGTGAATATAATCCATTTCATAATGGTCATGTTTATCATATTAATAAAATTAAAGAAATGTATCCTGATTCAATAATTATCTTATGTATTAATGGTTATTTTGGAGAAAGAGGCGATATTAGTATTCTTTCTAAAGAAGATAAAACTAGATTAGCGCTAAATAATGGAATAAACATAGTTGTTGAATTACCTTTCGTTTTTGCTTCTAATTCTGCTGATACTTTTGCTGATGCAAGTGTCAAAATATTAAATTATATGAACGTAGATAAAATTATTTTTGGTAGTGAATCTAACGATATAGAGAAACTTACATTAATTGCTAAAAAACAATTAGAAGATGATTTTTCATTAAAAGTTAAAGAAGAAATAAAAAAAGGAATAAACTACCCTACTGCCTTAAATAAAGGTATTGGTATTAATTTAAATAGTCCTAATGATTTATTAGGAGTTAGTTACATTAAAGCTATTATAAAGAATAATTATGATATAAAACCAATTACTATTAAAAGAACAAGTGATTATTTAGATACTGTAAGCGAAAGTAATATAGTAAGTGCAAGTAACATAAGAGAAAAAATTAAAAATAATATTGATGTAAAAAAATATATTAATTATGATCCTACTTTTAATAAAATTAATGAAGACTTATTATTTAATTTAATTAAATATAAAATTATTACTGATAAAGATTTAAGTAGATATTTAACTGTTGATGAAGGTATTGAATATAAATTAATTAAAGAAATAAATAATTGTAAAACTTTGGATGAATTAATAAGTAAGATTAAATCCAAAAGATATACTTATAACCGAATTAGAAGAATGCTTATTCATATCTTAATAGGACTAACCAAAGAAGATAGAAAAAAATGTAATGTAGAATATGTTAAAGTACTTGGTTTTGATAAAATAGGACAAAATTATTTAAAGAATATTAAAAGTGATATATTAATAACTTCTAAAATACCTAATATTTATTTAACAAGAAAATATGAACTTGTTTCTTCTAAAGTTTATGATATAATAGCAAATACTAATACATATAAATATGAAATATCCAATAAACCAATTAAAAAGGATTAAATAATAAATGAAAAATATTGATATTAATGAAATTGACGAAGTTGTAGATAAATTTAGATATAAATTAAATATTTATAAATATTTTAATTACAAAAATAAATCTTTAATTTAATTTTTAAAAGAATAAACACTAAAGATTTAGCTAATTTATTTAGCATAAATATTTATAAAAGTGATAAACTATCAAATTTTGTTGATGGAATTATTATAGTTAATAATAATGAAAAAAAATTATTATTAAAAGTAGCCTTAAAAATAGTGATAAAAGATATATTATTTTATATCTAATATGTTAACTATATTATCAATAATTTTAATAAAACAATAAATCATCGTACAAGCAATCATCCAATTGAAATTTATCAAAGAAATGAAAATGCTGAATATATGGCAAGATCATTACTTGTTCCTGAAGAAGATTTTAAAGAAATGTATAACAACTTTAATAATATTGAATTTTGCTCTGAAATATTTGATGTTAATGAAGATATTATAAAATTAAGAATAGCAGAAATAGGTATAAATAAAAGAAATGTTTTAAAATATAAATTTAAATAAAATAATAAAAAGAATGTTTTTCAACATTCTTTTTATGATATTCAAAGAGTTTTCATTTCCTCTTTGGTAAGACCTGTTATTTCAGATACTTCAGATATACTAGTCCCTTTAGCTAATAATTTTTTGGCAATCGAAATAGCTTTTTTATTTTCGCCTTGAGATAATCCATCATTATATGATTCTTCTATTTCTGATTCTTTTATATAATCATCTAATTCCTTCTTGTCATAATATAGTAAATTATCACTACTATTTGAATATTCTTCCATAAATTTAGCCACCTTTTTTAAGAATAAGTTACCTCCTGCTAAATATTTATTTAATATTTTACTTCTACAACTTAGCATTCTTAAAAATTTTATTCCTTCTTCACTTACATTATATTCATTATTCCATGCTTTATCAAGTTCAAAGTGATATATTGTGAACGTATTTAGATACTCTTTTAAATTATCTTTATTCATTACTTTTATTACATTTTTTACCTTATCCATATTTTTAAATGAATATAAATCAAAATTAACTTGTATTACAGTTACATCTTTATATTTCTTACCTTTATTTTGTTCATTTAATATTATTTTATAAATATATAATAAATTCTTATACATTAAATATTTACTTTTTGAAGTATTTAATTCTATATTTAAAAATGTATTATCATTTAATTTATATACTAAATCAGTAACCATTAACTTATCATCTTCATAAAATGTAGTTATTTCATTATTAATTAAACTATAATTATTACACTCGATATTTAATTCACACAAACTAATTATAAAATCTACTAATTCTTTACTATAAATACCTGCAAATGACTTAAACTCTCTATCATAAATCAAAGGTATAATATTATTAGATATAACTATTGGATATTTTAACAACTTTGTACTCCTTTCTAAGAAGATAGCATCTTTTATTTACCCTCTAAATATATATTTAGTACAAAAATAATGAGATTACTTGTTTTCTTCTTAAATTTTTTAAAAAATCATGAAAAAAAGATAACCATTAAGTTACCTTTTTATAATAATTTTTATTTTAAACATATATATTTTTATCCGATACGGAAAGCTGGGGCAAAACCAAGGTTGCTAGTAGCATTACTGATATTCCAATCGCCAGAGTTATCGACAACTAGGAACCTTGTGTCAGTATTGGAACGAGCCGCGCGAAGCCACCAATTGTAAGCTGAACCAATATACTTCTTTATAGTACCTGAGTAGTTAATTGTTGTTACTTCTTTATTTTTATAATAATCTAATTGTCTTGTATTGTCATATGTAGTAACTCCACTGGATACCTGATTACTTGTTCCATCTTCCCATACTTCATGCGCACTTAGTAAATATATTTTATCTGTTGAAGTAAAGTTTGTTTCTCTCGATGTACTTCCATGTCCTGATACTACTTTGGTATCTATTATTACATTTCTTAATTCTACTGGTAATTTATTATAGAAATCTCCATTTGCATAGGTTCTCATGGCTGTTGCTGGCCATCCACCTACATTTGTATCTGTACTATTCATTACTCTTTTTTCTATGATATCTGCAAACTCTATAACAAATCCACAGGCTGTTTGAGAAAAATCAGTTCTATTACATTCATCAGGCGTTTTGTTATTTGCAACGCGCACTGTATAACTTTTTCCATCTATTGTTACTTGCTTTGTATCTCCTACTTTATATGCTGCTGGATTATGCTTTACATTAGCAGCTATCTCACTCCATGAAGCTTCTTCAAAAGACGGTTCATAATTAACAACTACTTTTCCATTTATTTTTTTTCCTTTTTCACTATCTTGACTTATTCCTGTATCGGGAAATTGAAGTATTAAATTAAATGTAATTGTTTGATTACTTGTGTTTATAGGAAAAATACCTGTAACCATTTCAGTATAATTATTTCCTTTTTTTAATGTTCCATGAGTATATTCTGTATATGAACTATTTCCTTGTACTGTTTGATTGATTGTTCCTGTATATTCTACAGTTACTTTAGAAGATGCAGGTCTATTCATTTCTTTTATATAATAGTGAATTTGTCCATCACTAAATGTTGATGTGTATTTTAGTCCTACTTTATATGGCATGGCAAGCCCACTGGTTGTGTTTGTGCCTGTTAAAGTAAATGTCTTATTCACTAATATTGCATTACTAGGTTGTATATCTTTTGATACTAATAAATCACTTTTTCCATCGGCATAATTTATTGTCATTTTACCACTTGTTGCTGATATTATAGATGTACTTCCTTTATTATTGCTTGCACTAAAAAAAGCATATGTTATTCCTGAAAATATTACTAGGAGCATTATTATTGTTCCTATCATAACATACACTTTTATTTGTTCTTCCTTATTATACATGTAAATCACCATATTCCATAGTGAAATTATAACTCGGTTTACCCCCCCGTCAAGCGAACATTTGTCTTTTTTTATATAATTTTTGAAAAAATGTTCGCTTGACGGTTAATTATTTAAATTAATATACATTCCTAATTTACATTATTCATCATTTTTCTTTGGCATTAACTTACAAACTGTATAAACATAATCTTTTAATTTATTTAAAATCTTATTACAAATATCAAGATCTAATGATCTAATAATATTTATATATTCATAATTAACTTCTCTATTATCTATTACCTCATCAATTATGTAATTATTAACAGCAACAGCTGAATCAAATAATAAAGTATAATTACTTATATTTACTTTAGATACTCTTTGTAAATCATTTAAATCCATTACTAATTTATTAAATTTATCAATAACCTTATCTTTAAAATACTCTGGATAAAATGTAGAACTTATAAAAAATATTACATAATAATCATTAGATTCAATCATTGAATATTCTAAATCATCAACAATATTCCCTTTTTGCAATTCTTCTAATAATAACGATGTTGAACCAAAATTTACATCTAAAATACTATTTAAATATATTTTTAATAAATATTCTTCTAATTTTAAACTTTTAAAATTTCTTTTAGGAATCTTAATTCCTATAGATATCTTTGGTTTATCTAAATTCATTTTAATTATTTCTTCTTTTTTATATACTTTTTCAGGCTCTTTAGGATAAATATCTTTAACATTAAATTCTTTATTTATATTTAATTCTTTCATTTTTTCTGATACTATCGCTAATGCTTCATTAGGATTAAAATTACCAGTTATAACTAAAAACATATTTTTAGGATTATAATAAGCATCATAACAAGTAATAACATCTTCAAGTCTTATACTTTTAACATCTTTAACAGTACCACCAACTAAATACTTACGTTCATCATTTACAAATAAATTTTTTAAAGTACCATTAACAATAGTCATACCTGGATCATCTTTATACATCTTTACTTCTTCTTCTATAACACCTTTTTCACTTTGAAATAATTCTTTAGTGAAATAAGGTGTATAAACATATTCAAGTAAATATTCTAAATTTTCCTTAAATCTATTATTACTCATTACATTATAACTAGTTAAATCATAAGTTGTAAAAGCATTAATAGATGAACCAATCTTACTATAATGATCAAATACTGATTCATCTTCCATATTAAACGCTAGATGTTCTAAATAATGAGCTATTCCTTTAGGCATATCATATTCTTTATTATTATATTTAAATTTAGTATTAATTGATCCAAATCTAGTATTTAATGTTAAATAAAATTTATTTATGTTCTTATTAGGAATCATATAAATTTCTAAACCACAATCTAACTTATCATAATATAAAGATTCATCTGTATTATCTAATTTAATTTTTTTCATCTATACTCCCCTTTAAAGAATATATTGTACATATATTAATTTTATTTGCTAAATTATAAATATCTTCTTTTGTTACTTTTTTGAAATTAACTAATCTTTTTTCAAGATCATCAATTAGTCCTAAATCACGATAAAGTAAATTATCTACTATTCGTCCTGGTGAATCTTCTAGCATTTTTAAACTAGTTAAAATAAGTTCTTTTGATTCAGATAATTCTTTATCAGTAATATTTGTCTTCATTTCACTAATAGCATCTTTAATTAATTTAATAGCTTTTGCTTCTCCACTTACATCAACCCCTGTTGAGATTAAAATCATATTATCATACTTTAAATAAGAAGATTGAACATTATAACAAAGAGAATTATCTACTCTTAATTTTTTAGATAACTTAGTTTGAAGTGACCCTCCACCTAATATAATATTATAAAGATTAGCAACATATTTTTTTTCAAAATCTGTTAAATTATATAAATTAAGTAGAAAAACTAAATTAGTTTGAAAATAGTTAGTGGTTTTAGCTTCTTTAATTAATTTTCTTTTCTCATTTTTAACATATACATCTACATCATGAGTTTTAATTATATCAAATTGTTGATATTTTTTAATTGTTTTATCAACTTTATCCATATCTAGATTACCAATAACATATATATCAATATAATCATTTTTTAAAATTTTTACATAATAATCATAAAGATTTGATTGATTAATTTTAGGTAAATCTTCTAAGTTACCATTTGTTTCATAACTTGTTGGGCAATTACCTAAAGTTTTAAATGCATCTATAATTGCGGATTTTCTTGGATTTTCCACAATTGATTTTAATTCAGATTCAAGTTTTATTTTAATATAATCAACTTTTTCTTTATCAAATTCATTATTTACTACTAAAGGATTAAATATTAATTCAAATAACAATTTTAAAGATTCATCTATTATTTTTTCTTCAGTATATTTAGGTGCTAAAAAATCAATACAAAAACTTGTTAAAATCATATTACCTACTTTACTAGTTACAGAGTATACTGAAGCATTATATAAATCTTGTAATTTTAAATTTAATAATCTATTAGTTTCATAATTTTTACTACCTTCTAATAATGTATCAAATAAGATATTTCTAATTGTTAGTTCATCTACATTTACATTATTTCTAAATACAATTTCAACATGACAAGTTTTAAATTTATCTGTTTTAATTGTATGTAAATTGTAACTACCATAATTTTTATTATTTATAAGCATTATTAACCACTCCAATATTATTATAACTAAATAATACTAATTTATAAACAAGAATTAATTTATTTTGATACTTTATTTACTAAAACCGTGAATGTCATGCTATAATAAGATAGAAAGTAGGTTGATAAAAGTGAATCCAGTTCACATTGTAACTGATAAAAAAAATATAGCTCCTAGGGTATTATTTCCAGGAGATCCATTAAGAGCAAAATATATTGCTGAACATTATTTAGAAAAGCCAGTTTTAATTAATACTGTAAGAAATATGCTAGGTTATACTGGTTTTTATAAAGGAAAAAGAGTAACTGTAATAGGTTCTGGTATGGGATGTGCAAGTTGCTGTATATATGCTTATGAATTATATCAAATTTATAATGTTAAAAAAATTATTAGAATTGGTTCTGCTGGGGCATTTAATCCAAATGTTTCAGTTGGTGATATTGTTCTTGGCACATATTCATTTTCTTTTTCAAATATAAGATATGCTATGTGTAAAAGTAAAGCAAAAAAGATAGCATCAACAAATAATTTAAATCAAATTATTGAAAGTAAGGCTAAAAGTCTTAATATTGAATTAAAAAAAGGTGGATTATACACTTCAGAAATATTCGAGCCTTATATTCCTACACCTCATTTAAATAAACAAATACCTAAAAATATTAAATTACTTGCTAGTGAGATGGAATCTTTTGGTTTATATAGTATTGCTGATTATCTTGATAAAGAATCAACTTGTTTAGTAACAATTACTGATAGTCCTTTTGAAAAGGATAAAGATTATACTGCTTTAGAAAGACAATTTAATTTAAATAAAATGATTGTTCTAGCATTAGAATCAATAATTAAATAAAACTATCATTTTTTGATAGTTTTTTATATGTATTTATTAATTTTAGCAAATTCATTTTCAGAAATAAGTGTTTTAATTTTTAATTTATTATGATACAAGTTTAATTTAGTTTCATAATAATCTAATTTTTCTTTAACTTCTTTTAATGTTTTACTAATCGCATTTCTTGATACGTTATATTCAATAGATATCTCACTTAACGAAAGATTATCACAATAATAGGCTTTAAAATAATTAATTTGAGTAGAAGTTAGTAATTCTTCATAATAATCAAATAAAGCATTATAGTAAATTATATCATCCATTACATTAAATCCTTTAGAAGCCCATAAACATATTCTTCTATGTCAAATGACTTTAAATCATCAATTCCTTCACCTAAACCAATAAATTTAACTGGTAATTTAACTTCTTCTTTTATAGCAAGGACAATACCACCTTTGGCTGTTCCATCTAATTTAGTTAACACTATTCCAGTTATATTAGTTATTTCTTTAAAACTTTCAGCTTGGCTTATACCATTTTGACCAGTTGTTGCATCTATTACTAACAAAGTTTCATGAGGGGCTCCTGGAATAATTTTACCTATAACTTTATTAACTTTTTCAAGTTCGTTCATTAGATTTACTTTATTTTGTAATCTTCCAGCTGTATCTATAATTATTAAATCACAATTTTCTTTTAGGGCTTGTTCTAATCCATCATAAATAACACTTGAAGGATCAACATTTTCTTTACCACAAAAGCATGAATCAGTTCTTTTAGCCCATTCTTCTAATTGTTTAACGGCTCCTGCTCTAAATGTATCTGCTCCAACTAACATTATTTTATGGCCTTGTTTTTTATAATTGTTTGCAATTTTTCCAATTGTTGTTGTCTTTCCTACTCCATTAACTCCAACCATTAATATGACTGTTGGTCCCTCTTTTTGAATATTAATTTTATCGGTTAAATTATCGCCATCAACATAAATCATGAATAATTCATCAATAATTATTTCTCTTAAGACATTAGCATCTTCGATTTTTTCTTCTTTAACTCTTTTCTTTAATTTATCTAAGAATTTATAAGTAGTATTAACACCAATATCGGCTTTAATTAAAATACTTTCAAGTTCATCAAAATATTCATCATTTACTTTAGTATATTTATGACCAAGAAAACTTAAATTAGAAACAAATTCTTTTCTTGTTTTTTCTAAACCTTTATCATATGTTTCAATATCTTTTTTATCTTCTTTTTTAAATATTTCTTTAAATTTATTAAATAATCCCATGGCATCTCCTTATTCGCATGTTACATCATCTTTAAACTCTATAGTTGCTTTATATGTATTCTCATCTAATTTTACATTAATTGTACCTTTACATTTTTGTGAATCATTATTACTAAGTTTGAGATCACTTATATTAATATCTTTTCCAATTATGTTATCGTTTTCATCTTTTTTTGTTAGACTTGTCATTGCTTGTTCACATATAGGAATCTTTTTATCATTTTTATCAAGTTTATTTTCATCAACTTCTAATAACTTCTTTGTTTCATCTGACATATTGCAATATATTACTTCATCTACAATTATTTTAACAGAATCTTCAATTTGTTTCTTATTTAATTCAGAAATTGCTTTTTTGCTATTGTTAAGTGCATCTTGTATATTGGGATAAACAAGAGCAAAAATTAAAGACATTATAACAAGTATTGCTAATATCTCAACTAATGTAAAACCTTTCTTATCCATCTACATTTCTCTCCTTTAATTATTATTTTTTAAATATTTAATCCAGCATAACTTTTAATTATGGCGAATTCGCCATAATTAAAATTAGGATTGTGAATTTCTTCCCATATACCTAGGAATTCTATAGTATTTCTATTTCTTAACCAATCTGATATAAAAAAATCTCCATCTTTTGATTTAAGCATATCTGTTAAGGAAATATAATCCTCATCTTCCATTTTAACATAATTTATAATTTGATTATCAACTTTTAATTCAATCATTAATCCTCCCTAAATATTTAAATAATTTATTTTTTATTCATCTACTTTTCTTTCCTTACTAAATAAACATCCACAGTAATCTTGACGATATAAATTATATTTTTTAGATAGTTCAATACTTTTCTTATAACCATCTTCTTTTTTAAAATCAGATAGTAAATATTTAACATCATATTTATTTTGTAACTTAAGTCCTATTTCATTAATCACTTTAGCATTTTTATATGGGCTAACAGTTAAGGTTGTTGCAAAATAATCAAAATTATTTTCTTTGGCAAGAATAGCTGTTTTTTCTAATCTAAGTTCATAGCAAATATGACATCTTGCACCATTTTCTGGCTCTTTTTCATATCCAATTACTTTCTTACGATATTCTTCATTTAAATAATCTATATCTTTAAATTTAATATTATATTCTTTTAATACTTTTAGTTGTTCTTCTTTTCTTTTTATGTATTCATCTTTCGGCTCAATATTTGGATTATAATAAAGAACTGTTATATCAAAGTAATCTTTTAATCTTTCTATTACTGCTGTTGAACAAGGTCCGCAACATGAATGTAATAAAAGTTTATTATTACTATCTAAATTACTTATTATTTTCTTCATTTCTTCATTATAATTTATATTCATTATTGTACCTCCAAATAATTTCCCTTATCTAAATGCAGTATTCCTTTTTTATTTCCTAAACTAGCATAAATTTTTTGATATTTATTCATTATTTCTAATTTATCAATAGATATGTATACTATATTACCATCATTCATTTTAAAAATAAATATGTTTTCATCAGTTATAGTACCATCATTATTTTTGGTAGGAGCATATTCTATCTCACTTATTGAATTAATAATGTCATAATTGATATTTCCCATTTCTTTAAGAAATTTTTTTAAAGTACCATCAGGTACATAATTAATTAGAGTTGGAACTGCTAAGAAGTCTCCATCTATTTTGGTTCCATCATCTAAATAATATTTTCCATCATATTCTAAAATAATTTTCTTTTCAGTTATTTCAATAATAAGTGTAAAATCTATCTTTTTAGTAATTTTTGCATCACTTACTAAATCTAATTCTTTCAATTTATTAATTGTTTTTTTATTATTTAGAGTTAACAAGGCAGGATAATCTTTAACTCCAGCTTGCTCTATTATTTCATAATCTTTTAAATAAGTATTTCCCTTTATAATTATGTTTTTAGTTTTCATTGTAAACAAACTATAAACACCATATCCAATAATATAGAATATTAAGATGAACACTAAAAACTTGACAATATTTAATTTTTTCTTTTTAACTTTCTTTTTCATTAATTAACTTTTTTATACTTTCATATATTATTGTGCTACTATTAGGAATACTTAATTTTAATAAATTATTATGATATGTCTCGTAAGTATTTTTATTATTTAATATTTTATTAATCTTTTCTTTTAATGTTTTTTCATTTAGATCTTTTTGTTCAATAAGTTCTGATGCATTTGCATTTTTAAGTGATAAAGCATTATAGTACTGATGATTATTTGCAACGTATGGACTAGGAATTAATATAGCTGGTAAGCCAAGAGAAGTAATTTCAGCAATAGTGCTTGCTCCAGCTCTTGTTATAATTAAATCGATATCTTTTAATAGACTACTTAAATTTTCAACATAAGGAACAATTTTAACATTTTTACTAAATTTATTTTTACTATAATTTTCATAATAATTTTTTCCTGTTACATATAATACTTCATATGATTCATTATCTATACTTTGTAAGAATGGTAACATTTTATTATTAATTACTTCAGAACCGAGTGATCCTTGAACTATCAGAATACTTTTTTTATCGTAACTAAGTCCATATTTTGTTCTAGAAGTTGCTTTAATATTTAAGGCATTTTCGGAACATGGATTACCGGTTAATATCCATTTATCTTTAGGAAAATATTTACTGCTATCAGCAAAACTAAGTCCTATTTTATCAGCATATTTAATTAAGAATTTATTACTTTTACCAGGAATTGAATTTTGTTCATGTAAAAATGTTTTAATTTTTAATTTATGAGCTGCCATTATAACAGGAAATGTTACATATCCTCCAACACCTATTACTATATCAGGTTTAAACTCTTTTATTATTTTTAAACTTTCTTTATAAGCCTTATGTATTAATCCAATATTTTTAAAATCTAGTTTTATATTTTTTTTACTAAAACCATATATTTCAATAGATTTATAATCATATCCTAAAGATGGTACTATATCTTTTTCCATTCGATTATGAGTTCCAATATATAAAAACGTACTGTTTGGTTCTTCTTCTTTTATTTTATTTAATATAGATATAGCTGGATAAATATGTCCACCTGTACCTCCTGCTGTAATAATTACTCTCATGATCATTCTCCTTACATTATAATTATATAATAAATTACAAATGTTATCTATATTTATGTAAATTGAATTAAAAAAAAGAACCTATTCTTATTTGTTAATTAAATAAGTTCCTTCGTAAGATTTTATTTTATTCTATATTTTGTACTATCCATGATTTACATTTTTACCCAATACGGAACGCTGGAGCAAAACCATAATTGTCAGCAGCATAATAGGAATTCCAAGCGCCACTGCCACGAACATCAAGGAAAGTAGAGGCAGCACTGGAAACAGCCACGCGAAGCCACCAACCGGAATTCGAACCATTATATTGTTTTATAGTATTTAAGTAGTTGTTTGTAGTTACCTCTTTACTTTTATAATAATCTAATTGTCTAGTGTTTTTGTATGCTGTATCACTAGCAGATACTTGATTGCTTGTACCATCTTCTAATATTTCATGGGCACTTAGTAAATATATTTTATCTTCTGATTCCCAGTTGCCATCTGTTCTATTTGGATTATTATCACTATTTCCATGTCCTGATACTACTTTAGTATCTATTATTACATTTTTTAATTCTGATGGTAATTTATTTAAGAATTCCCCATTTGCATAGGTTCTCATTGCTGTTGCTGGCCAGCCACCTACATTTGTTTTTGATGAATTCATTTGTCTGTGTTCTAAGACATCGACAAACTCTACTACAAATCCACAGGCTGTCTGTGAAAAATCAGTGTCATTACATTCATTAGGTGTTGTGTTATTTGCAACACGCACTGTATAACTTTTTCCATCGCTTAACACTACTTCTTTTTCATCTCCAACTGAATAAGCATTTAACTGTCCATCTTTAACCACGGCTGCTATTGTTTCCCATGAATCTTCGGCAAATGTTGTTGGAATTGGTTGTTCATAATTAACAACTACTTTTCCATTTATTTCTTTTCCTTTTTCACTATCTTGATTTTTACCCGTATCAGGAAATTGAAGTATTAAATTAAATGTAATTGTTTGATTTGATGTATTTGCTTTAAACTCTCCTGTTGCTAGTTCTAGGTATCTATTACCTTTTTTAAGTGTTCCAGTAGTATAACCTGTTTCTGATGCATTACCAGGTATTACTTGATTTGCTGTTCCTACTAACATGCTTGTAATATTTGTATTTACACTCGTTCTTTTAATATAGTAGTGTATTTGTCCATCACTAAATGTTGATGTATATTTTAGTCCTACTTTATATGGCATGGCAAGCCCACTGGTTGTGTTTGTACCAGTTAAAGTAAATGTCTTATTTACTAATATTGCATTACTAGGCTGTATATCTTTTGATACTAATAAATCACTTTTTCCATCAGCATAATTTATTGTCATTTTACCACTTGTTGCGGATATTATAGATGTACTTCCTTTATTATTACTCGCACTAAAAAAAGCATATGTTATTCCTGAAAATATTACTAGCAGCATTATTATTGTTCCTAATATAACATACACTTTTATTTGTTCTTCCTTATTGTTCATATAACTTCACCATATCCTTATAGTGAAATTATAACCCGGTTTACCCCCCCGTCAAGCGAACATTTGTCTTTTTATATATAATTTTTGAAAAATGTTCGCTTGACGGTTAAATTATAAATAAATATTACTTTTATACAACTTTTATGACTATTGTAAATATTAAATATACAGTTAAGAATTTACTCTAGAAAATTTTCTTCATTTTGTTTATCGTCATTTTGACTATTATCTGACTTTTCTTCTTCTTTAAATTTCTTATTCTTTTTCTTATTATTAACTTTATTTTCTCTATCCTTATTTATTTGATTAGCCATTTCTTCTTGCTTAGCTATAAATACTTTAGAAAGTTTATTCTTACTATTATTAACAAGAATTAACGCAAGTAAAAGAATTAAAACACATACTCCAAGCCCAATAGATACATAAATATATAACTTATTAGTGTTAATTAAATTATCATAATCACTTTGATTAAATAAAGATATTGTCTTATTAACACTATCATATAGATATATACCATCTTTACCAGTAGAAATATTTCTTCCTGAAATAACATAATTATTACTATCCTTAGTTAATCTATAACCAGTAACTTTAACATCATTAATAGTTATTTCTTTCTTTTCTAAATTTTTAATTACTATTTCTTTATTAGTTAAATATATTTTAAAATCATTTGAACCAAGCTCATTATAATATGTAACCTCATTATTTACTTCATCATAAATATAAAAGCCATCCTTATTATTTCCATCTCTTAAATAAAGTAATGTTAAATCTAATGTCTCATTCTTTAAACAATTTACATCTTCTTCATTAAATTTAATAGTTGAAGATACAAAATTAGTAGGTAAAGCTTCTGGTAATTTTCTTAAAATATTAAATTCTCCATTTTTAAATTTATACATTATAGGATCTTTTTCAGGTACAGTTACTTTTAGTACATAAGTTTTAGTAGTACCATTTTCAGCTGTAACAACTATGTTAAATTCATTTAATCCTTCTTTAACATCTACTTCACCTAATCCACTTACTTTAGCAGTCTTATCATTTACTTCACCATTTATTTTAATCTTAGTTGTAGTAGCTGTAACTAAACTTGTATATTCTAAAGTTTTTTTATCAAAAGCTGGACTAATTTCAAATTCTTCAACCCCTAAAGATTTTAAATTATTATCTGAAGAATAATTAATTATTACTGGCTCTTTAATATTTACTTTTATAGTAGATGAACTAGTTGGAATAACATTTTCACTATCCCAATCAACTAATTTAGTGTTCTCTACATTAATTGTTGCTGCTCCTACAGCAATTGCTTTAAATTTATATGTATATGTTTTTGAAGAACTAGTTCCATCACCATATTGTACAACACTTGGTTCACCGCTAATAAGTGATAACTTAGACTTATCATAAGAAACTCCAAATTGCCATGATCCAAGTTTACCACTAGAAGACACCTTAACAGTAACTATAAAAGTATTATTTAAAGTAACTTTACTAGAACTACTACTTCCTTTAATTGAGCCAGTAGCTGCATAAATATTTAGTGGTAATAACAACATCATAAACATTAAAATATATTTTTTCATTTTTCCTCCTATTGTTCTATTTTACTAACACCTAGAATATGTTTTTGAATTTTAAGTAAATCAATTATATCAACTACCCCATCTTTATTTACATCTGCAGCTTCCTTATATGCATCATTTAATTTATTAACTCCTAAAATATCTTTTTGTACTTTTAATAAATCAACAATATCTATATTTCCATCCCCATTGTTATCTCCATAAATAACAATAGTATATGTTTTTTCACCATTACCCTTTAACTTTAATGTCATACCTGTAGAAAGTATTTTATTTTCACTTACCTCAGCGTTCATAGTTGGATAATTTAAATTAATTTGACTTATTAATGAAGCAGCATCTAAATTATAATCAAAACGACTTATATAATTATTCTTAATATTTATCTGTAAATTAGATAATACTTCATCAGGACTATATAATATTTCATCTCTTTTTTGAACTAAAATTGTATAAGTTTTTTTATCACCTGATGCACTTGTTACAACAACATCTATCTTTGTTTCATCATTATCTAAGTTTTTTTCTCCAACGCCATCAACTTTAGCATTTAAATTAGTTGCTGTTGCATTAACTGTCACTTTATTAATATCTTTAGAAACATAACATGTATAATTTGTTGCACTACTTATAAATGATGGCATTAAATTACAGCCTGAAACATTTAAACTAGCCAGTGTATTATCTTCGCTATAGTTAACATCTAAAGTAGTCATACTTGGCATTTCACCCTTAAATACAGGAATAGAGAAATAAAAAGTTTTATCTATTAAGCCATTATCATAATATCCTTCATAATAATCAAATGATTCACTATAAGGTGCTCTTACATTTTGCATATACTGAGTACTATAATAAGTATTACCTGCTAAATCAAACTTTTGTAAATATAAAGTTGATTGTTTAAATTCAGTAACATATCTATTTAACAAATCTCCTCCATTAACAATGGCTGCATATGGACTATTCCATCCTTTTTTCTTAGCATACGCAAGTCCTGATCTAATAATATCAGCATCTGTTTTTCCACTTGCATTTATATTGAAAAAATTATAATAACCAGGATATTCTGCATTATCTCCACTAGATAACGCTGAACCTTTATTTCCTTGTTCTTGAAGTGATCTTGCAACCAAATGAACTGGACTTACTCCATTTTTCTTAGCAGAATCCATAAATGTTTTAGCATAACTTATTTCTATTTTTTCTCCACTATCGTTATAATAAAAAGCATTACCTTCCATAAATGAACCATTAAGCATCGTTTGAACTAATTCCTCTGTATGAATATTCTCTTGATATCCAAGTTCTTCAAACATGAAAACTCTTTCATCATTTAAAAAGTTACGGGGATCTAAATAAAATTTTATCGTTTGTTTACTAGCAGCATACCATCCACCTTCAAATGTTATCCATTTTCCATCAGCATATGCTCCATCTTCCGTACTTCTTAAAGTTGTATTAGAGCTATCTATTAAATTTAAGTTAACATATCTAGTTTCTCCTGCTACTACTTCATCAAAAGTAGCGTTAACATAATAAGGATTAAATTCCCACGATGGATGAATAGTCTTTAAAACAGCTAAATTCTTGGCATATGACTCAGGAAATCCTTTATTTATATAATATGCTATTAAATTATCACTAATAGTATACTCATTAACATCTACAAAAGAGATAGAACTATTACCTTTAGAAATATATCCCTCATACCAAAATCCACTATATTGTAATTTAATCTTGTAAAAATTACCTTCTTCCCCAATTATTTCAAACGCTCTTGGATAAGAAATACTTATCTTAGCTCCAATATCACTTAATATTCTATCACAATTACTACTTGCACAACCTCTAACATAAACACCAGTTACACCTTTAGCAATTACACCTCTTTTGTAAGTAGTATCTGCACTTACAGATGTAACAAAACAAAATAATAGCAATGAAAATAAATACTTAATATACTTCACTTTTTACATCTCCATCTTCATGCATAATTATATCAAAAAAGATAACACTTTTAAGCATTATCTTCTAAAATATACATTACTTTACACTTATAATTTTTCAATAACTTTATGATTTTTTTCTAAACATCTTATTAAATCATCATGATCATATTTACCAAATATATCATTTAATTTCTCAGGATTTATTAAAAACATTCCTAAATGATTTACAAATACTTCATGCTCATTAGTTAATTTTAAATTTTTTAAAGTATTAAAGTTTTCTTTAACAATATTAGGAAACAATTCTAAACTTTCTTTTAAAGAAGAACTTATATTATTTATTTCCTCACTTGTTAATCCTAAATCTACTAAATAATCCATTATCTATCAGCCTTTCCCATATCACTTAAATGTTTTGCTTTAATAATTATATCTGTTATATTAGCATCTTTAATGTTTGTACCAAAACTTGATATTACTTCATTTAAATCCATTAATGTTATATTAGGTAAACTGCTAAGCACTAATGATATATTATGAATAGATTGATTAGCAATTAATAATTTAGTTATCATACTATCAAGTTCACTACTATCCATTTCAAATACCTTTGGATTTTGATAAATACCATCTAATTCTATACTATTTTTTCTTAATACTTCTAATACTTTAGTAAAATTAATTGGATTAAATATCTTTCTTATATATTCTTTATTTTCATCACTAAATTTATCAAAATCAATCTTATTGGTAATAAAGAAATTAGTTACTATATCAGTATTAGTATTAGTATTAGTATTTAAATTTATATTATTATTTTGAACTAAAGGTTTAGTTACACTTGATTTATTACGATTATCACCAAAAATATCTAATTCCGTAAATCCAGTATGATCATCATCTGAATTTAATGTTTTTTCATCTTCCTTACTATCTGATTGTTTTGTAATATTTTCTTCATCATTTATACTTTTTCCAAAAATATTCTCATATTCTTTATCTATTGAATCATTTAATGTTTTAAAATCTATATTATTATCTTTTTGAGTAGCAAATAATGAACTAATTGTATCATCAAAATGAGCATCTTCTTCATCTTCTTCTTTAATTAAATTTTCATCATTTAACTCTTTACTATCATCTATATCGATGTCATTAAATTTAATATCAGAATCGGTATCATTAAGATCTTCTTCATCTAAAAAGAATGATCCATCAAAATCAAAAGTGTCACTTCCATTTTCTTTAT
Source organism: uncultured Bacilli bacterium (assembly GCA_934101225.1). Lineage (GTDB taxonomy): Bacteria > Bacillota_I > Bacilli_A > RF39 > UBA660 > CAG-533. Next base: position 142,903 of record CAKOQK010000001.1, read on the forward strand.
CATCATTGACTTCTAATATTTTTTTGTCTTCTTTTGCCTCTATATTATTTTCTGGTGCATCTTCTATATTATTTTCTGGTGCATCTTTAACGAGATCATCATTTTTATCATTTACATTATTTTCATCAGGATTTTCTTCTTTATCAATAGATTCAATTTCATCAAATACTGGACTATCATCAATTGGTTCTTCAATAACTGGGACATCTTCTTGTTCTATTTCAACTGATTCTGTTGGAGTAAATACTAAAGCATCAGGATTTTCTTCAGAGTAATTAATTATTTTTTCAAATTCAGAATTATAATATTCTAATGCAATACTTACATAATCAAATTTTTCTTTCTTTTCTTTTTTATCTTTTTTAAGATTTATTAATAATTCTTTAATAGTTCTTGCTCTATCTGTTAACTCATTTATTCTTTCAACTTGTTTTGCTATTTCTTTTTGTTTACTAATTATTTTAGAATTAATTTCTTTTGTTCCAACATCAACTATTGCATCTAAGCCTTTATTCCCATAATTATTTTTTAAATCTTCTAAATCTTTTTCAAAAGATGCAATTTCTGTTTCAAGGCTGGAAATATTTGCTTTATATTCATCTACATTTACTTTATATCCTTTAGCCTCATCAATCTTAGAATCAATTTTCTGTTGAACTACTTTTAATGAATTTTCTAATTCTTCTTTTTCTATATTTAGTTCATTTAAAATTTCTTTTAATTTTCCATTTATTTCATTAATTTTTTCTAGCATTTTTTACCAACCTACCTTATTCTAAAAAGAGTATACCATAATTTTTTATAAAAAAACAAGATAGTACTCTTGTTTTTATTTATTTTTTAGTTCATTTAATCTTTTTACAAATTCTTCATTAGATATATTTTGATAAGATTGTTCTTGTTTAATTTTTGGTAGTTCTATATTTTCTTCACTAATATTTTTTTCTTGGCTATTTTCTATATTATCAATTTCAGCTAAATTTTTATTAGGAAGTACATCGATATTTTTTTGTTTATCAACTTCTCTAGTTGATATTTCTTTTTTATTTTTTTCTTTTTTTATTGTTACTATTATTAAAATAATAAAAATTAACGCTACTAAAGAAGTTATACTATAAAAATACATCATTCCATTTTTAGAACTATATATTATATCTAATATTTTTTTTATATTTTCCATTTGTCCTCTCTTTATTCTACACCGAACTTGTAAACAACATCATAATTGATATTACAAGTAAAATCATTACGCCTACGGTTGTTGCAACTAACATGACTCTAGTTTTACTTTCCATTGTCTCTAATCTTGCTTTATATCTTGTTTCTCTTGCTTTTTGTTGTAAACTAGATATATTTCTAGAAAATGTAAGTAATTGTTCTTGTTTTCTTTCCTGACTACCTAAACTTAAACGATATAACAATCTCATCATTCTCATTGAATCTCTTACAGGATATTCTTTAGCAAAATCCATATAAGGGTTAATAGTAGAATCACCTGCATTTATTTTTTCAATTAATTCAAGAAGTCCATTTCTAAATATTTCAGGTGCTTCATTTACTGATTTACCAAGAGCAACAGGTACTGTATAATGTTGTACAAGAATTTCTAAATTTTTTAAGTAATATGGAAGCATCATATCTATTTTACTTAAATGTGATTTATAATATTTTTTTATTTGAAAATAAGGTAATTTAAACATACCATATCCAGCTATAATTGTTACAATAACTTTAATATATGTTAAACTTCCTATAAAAAATAATATCAAAAGGAATATAACTAATAGTCCATTTCTTAATCTTGAGTTATATATTGCTTGAGTATCAACTGCATCACCATATTTAGCTTTTAGAAAAAAATCATAATCTTTTTCTTTTAATTTAGCGAATAAATCTTTATTATCATTTAAAAATTTATTTGTGCTAATACTTCCATTATATTCTAATATTACATAAAGAAGGACGCCAATAATTAAAACTTCTATTAACATATCTACTCGCCTCCTGTATCTTCATTATAATATTTTTCACCATTAAGTAGGAAATATGAGTTAACTATTATAATCAAATGCAATATAACTAAAACATAACCATGTTTTAACATATCAATATAGTTTTCTTTACCAAGCAAAGTCTGAGTAAGCATAACTAATAAATATAAGGCAACACCAAATGTTAAAAATCTCTTATGGAAGTTTTCACGATCCATTTTGTCTCTATAAACACCTTCAACTAATTGGTCGATATCCAAAAGCATATTTTCCAAAGCTTCTCCGGAATCTCTTGCACCCTCTTTTGTTATTTGTAAAAATAATTGATGCATATTTTTTACCATATAGTAGGGATATTTTTGATTAAAATAATTAATAGATTCATCTATGGTACCATTATCATAACTCATTTTAATCATTTTTTTCACATCTTCAAGAACCGGATTTTCAAGAACTCCACTATCTCTAACACCTTCTAAAGCCTTAACAAAACTTTGCGTAGTATTAAATTCCATTATTACATTAGTAGTATAAACTTGAATTTGTTCAAATATAAATTCACTATAAACTCTTTGACAACGTAAATAAGCAAGATATGGAATAAACATAATTGCCGCTGCTCCATATACAATTGCCCAAATTATACTATAAAAATATAAATAACCAACTCCTGCTCCAAAACCACCAAATAAAATAACTTGAGTAACATATTGTTTAGCAGTATATTCTTCACCTAATTCGATTGATTTTTCTCTAACAGTTTTAAATGAATAAGGAGCATATTTATCATATAAACCAGTTATACCTTTTAAAAATGTTTCATAAATTTTTTCGCCATTATTTTTACGATAAGTAATTATAAATATACCAATAAATATCAATATAACCAATTCCATAATAAATATCCCCTTTCTATTTTTTTTCTTCTATTTGTACCATGTTTTCTTTTGAATCACCTTTGTTGACACTTCCTAAATTAAACGTATCCCTTGGAAGAATAACGCCTTGTAAATCAAGATATTCTAGCAAATACTTAGTTGGATTTTTAATAACAAATCCTCCTCCAATATTTTTTCTATAAATAACATTGGAACATGGATTATTATTTTCATCTACATAAAATTCACAAACTTCCATTATTTCTCTTTGAAAACGTCCTAATTCCTTAGACATATAACCTTTAACACACACTGCCAATTGTACATATCTATGGATTGTTGATAAAAATTGTCCTACATCTTGGTTACTTTCTAAAAGTGAATATAAACGCATTGGAACACTGGAAGCTTTATCTGCATGAATTGTTGATAAAATATTATGTCCAGAAGATATTGAGTTTCTTACTGCCATAACTGCTTCAGCAGATCTAACCTCTGATAGTAAAATCCATTTTGGATTTTGTCTCATACATGTAACTAAAACATCAGAGTAAGATGCAATATTATTTGTCTTCATTGCAACTATATCCCTATTTGGATAAATTTTATCTAAGTGAAGTTCTAATGTATCTTCAATTGTAATTATTTTTTCGTTTTCTTTTGTATGTGAAGCTAAATATTTTACTAATTCAGTTTTACCAGATCCAGTTTCACCAGCAACTAATATGTTGCAATGTCCTTCAACACATTTCATTAAGAAATCATGAATTTGAATAGTACAATATTTCTCATTAATTAATTTATTCTTATTAAGTCTAATCTTAGCAGGAGTTTTACGTATAACACATGCTATTCCATTAGTAGCAATAGATTCATGAATAAAGTTCATACGTAACTCAGCAGACTCAGCATCCAAGAATGGATGAGCCATATTAAATGTTTTACCCATTACATTTGAACACTGGAACGCTAACTTCTCCATTAATGCATTATTAATTTCTGGTCTATCAACTCTATAAACACCTTTGTCCAATGTTTTAAGCCAAACTTGGCCGCCATTACTATAAGAAATATCAGTAATGTTATCATCTTTTAAGAATTCATTCAAGGGTCCAAAATCTAATTCATCAAATAAATTATTATTCAAACCAATCACCTACTCATTATAACATTTTTGATCTATATCACTTATTATTGTGTTGAATGTATCATCAGATTTACTTTCAATAAATTCTTGCATTTCCGTACTAGTAATTTTAGTTTCGCCATGATTTTCTGTATATTCTTGGTTTCTTGGTACAGGAAAAATCTTAATTGAATTTGATCTAATATTGTCTGCTTTAGTTAGTAATATAAACATCTTATTTGGAACACTAAAGATTAATTCAGCAGGCTCTCCCCTCTTTGACGCAGAAGAAAACACACTTATTCCATCACTATCTCTTACGTCCCTAACTTTAATACTTTCAATAAACTTAGTAACTATAACTTGACCACTATCATTAGTTGCTGAAACAAATAGATCTATATAATCACCAGGCATTATTGAATTAGCATATGTTGTATGCATATTAACTGCTAAACTATAAACAGTATGACATTCTTCTAAATCCACCGTAATGTAATTAGGTTTTTGTTCTTCTGTCATAACTTCAGATTTATAAAATAATCCACCTTCTGCAATAGTTGTATCATATGAAACATATTTTCCAATCAATTGTGCTTTACTTGTAACTAAATTAGGCGTTTGATCTACAAAACTTTTACTAACTTTAATCATACCTAACATACTATCAGTAATTAAAGTATTACTTGGTATTTCAACTTTAGCATATGGAATACTTTGCGGTTCAACCGCTTGTTTAACTCTTATATTATATCCAAAATAAAGTACTACAATCCCCAGTAAAACACCAATAATTGTAACCGTATTTTTATTACCTAAAAATCTTTTAATACTTATCATTATGTTCCCCATATTTATTCCTCCTATATTCTAATAAATTATATCACAAAAAAAATAAACTTATCAAGTCTATTTCTTTAAATGATAGTGTTTACAAAGTCGGGGAAACATGCAATTTTACGTATAGTCGTAAATTATTGTATAAAAAAAGTGGTTAA
>CAKOQK010000002.1 GCA_934101225.1 uncultured Bacilli bacterium
CAACCATATATTGCAACAAATAGTTTCTTTACAATGAATTTAAGTTGTTGTTGTATAATAAGATGTTTAAATGACTGCTATGTAGATTGTGTTTGCTAAATAAAAAAGTCACTTTTAATTAAGTGATTTTTTTAATGAATTTTTTTAATTATTCGCTTGTATACAAATTATATTAATTGTATAATAACCACTAAGAAAAACTAAATGGTCCTTTTTTATTATATGTAAGTTCTCCTTAGAAACACATTGCAGCATAGTTACCTTATTTTTACATTGCAATTTACGTTTGAGATTCGGTATTTTACAAATAATAAGCTATATTTTTAATAATTTATTTAATAATATTTATTAAATCTTATTTTTCGTGAAAAATTTGAGTTTTATTTCACGCCAATATTGAATATCGTTAGACGTTCATTTTTATAGTTTTAAGTTTTTTCTTTCTTTATAATTTAAGACATAACTGCTTATATTTTTCTTGCAAACTGACTCATCCATACTATAATCTTTCCTCTTAAAGATTTACTTGATTCTACTATTTTTATACTTAACAGTTTTTTATTTACTTCTTCTGCTAATAGACTTATGTGTCCTAAATGTATTGTTAAAAATAAATTAAGATTATTTATTCCCATTAATGTTCTTAATCTTATATTCTTAAATTCATATTCTTTTTTTTGCTCTAAAATATTCTTCTATATGCCATCTTGAAAAATACAATTTTAATACTTTTATTACATCTTCTTTATTATGTATTTCTCTATTTGTAAAAAGTATTAAAGGTCTTTCTTCACTTAGTCCATAACAAAATACTAATTCATAATCTTTCTTATTATATGGCAGTGTAACTTTGGTGTGTGATATATAATACTTCATGTTCTTCATTATCATCAATCCATAGTGTCATTATTATTTTTTCTTTTCTTTTTAGAGCCTCTTCATATGCATTTTTTCCTTTAAATAATATCGATTATTTTATTATCATTATAACATCTATCAAAAACTCCAGTAAATTTTCTTCCTAATACATTTTTTACTTCATCTATACTTTTCATTGTATATTCATTCATATTTTTAAATTGTTTGCTTTTGTATGAATATACTTTGCTATATACACTTACTGATTTTTTTACTTTAATTTAAATTTTACCGGAACTCAAAAAATTACGCTAAAAATTTCATCCGTGCATGAATAATTTAAAAAAATTTATAAAACATATTGTTAAAAAAAATTTTATATGTTATATTTAATTAGAAAATATGCATGATAATAAAAGGAGTTGTTATTTATGAATAAAAAGATTATTTTTGTGTTAACTGTAATATTTTTGCTATTGCCAATCACAGTTTTAGCACTAAGTAATGATAGTGTATTTGATATTGGCGACAGTGTTTCTGTATCTTTTAATGGTAGTACGGATAGTGCTAATTTAATTGGATTTCACGTATTAAAAGGCTCAAAATCTGGTGAATCAACTGTAACATTAATTTATGATGGAGTTATGTCAACACATGATGCAGATGGAACAATGCATGCACAAGTTCCTTTTCAATCAGCCAATACAACAAGTAATAATTATTCTCAATTTGCAGGCAGTTATGTAAAAACATTTTTAGAACAATCTGTTAAAGAAAATAATTGGATATTAGCATCATCAGCAAGATTGCTTGAAGAAAGTGATTTAATGTTCTTGGGAATAGAAAAGGAAAGTGATGGCACTTTTACTATTCCAACAAAATATGATTTTTTAAGACCTGTTGAATTTGAAACAACTATTTCTGCATCAACTACTGATTACTGGACTCAAATGGTAAGTGGTGATGATGGTGTTTATGTTGTTACAAAAGAAGGTAAAGATACAGCAAATAATATATCTGCTAAAATAGTTTCAAAAAGTGTTGCCCCTACAGCTGATAATGCTTATTCAGTTAAACCTGTTGTTGTAGTTGATAAACAATATATTGTTTGTAATAATAGTAAACAAACTGAAAATGTTAAAACTGGTATTGAAGATTATTTCATATTATTTGGTGGAATTATCTTACTAGCTACTATTGGATACGTTGTTTCTAAGAAAAAAGATGCTTTTCAAAATATATAATTAATAAAGGCTTTATGGTACAGGATAAAATTATAAATTTTTAAATTAATTCTCTTAAACTAAGTGTTTATGCTTGTTTAAGAGAATTTTTTTGTAAAAAAGTGTTATCGTGAAAAAATTGGAAAGTATACTAATTCGGTAAAATATTCTTCAATATTTCTTCTTCAATATTTTCTGATTCTAATTAAACTACGATTATATTTTTCTAATCCTGCTAAAACAAATTTAGGTATTATTTCTATCTTTATTAAAAGTATAATCTAAATGCCAATGTATTTTATTTTCTACTGACCAATGACTTTTTATTATTTTACCACATCTACATTCAAATTTGAGATATAATATCTTTCTTCTATAGTTGTAATCTCTTTTTCTGTTTTTTCTTTTTAGCATTTTTTCTTTCATTGATAACTTGTGCAATCATTGTTATTGTTTTTTTAACAAGACCAATTGATTGTAAGCCTTCCCAGGAATGTGTTCTATCATAGCATTCTATATTTGATGTTTGAAAGTATTCATATTTAATTATTTGTTCGTGGCTTTTTCAACATATATTTCATATTCAGATTTTGAATTACATTCAATTATTTCATCACATTTATCTTGATTAAATTATTCTTTTAGGTTATTTTTTAGATCTTCTTGATTTTCTTTTATTGGAAAAACAAAATCAGCATGTGTATCTATAATTGCTTTTACATTTTCTTTTTGAGTATTTAAAGCATCAACTGTTATTATTTAACCTTTAAAATTTTTAAGTAAAGTAGTATCAATATCTTGAAATTTTGTTATATTTAATATTTTTTTAATATATTTTATTTCCAATTTAGTTAATTCATCATATTTTTTTTTTGGTTTAGCCATTAATATCATTCTAATCTACTAAAATAATCATATTATAGCCTGTCGGTCTTTCTAATAAAAAAATTGCTTAAACCTAGATTTTATCTATGGTTCCTTTATTTATTTTTTTAAACTATAATTTTATCCTGATGTTTAAAAATATTGTCTTTTTTTTCTCTAAAAAATATTATATAATTTATAATAGGATAGAGGAAGTTACATGATTAGAAAACTTAAAATAAGAACATTTTTAGTAGCGGTTATAACCTTATTTTTAGGTTCTTTAACGATGTCTTATTCTATAATAAATAGTGATGATTTTTTAAAAAGTTTTAAAATTATAAATGTTTCTAATATAAGTACTAAATATCATATTGAATTTGAAAAAACAAAATCAGCTGTAGATTATGAAATAATTGTTTATGATGAAGATAGCAATATAATTGCTAATGAAAAAACAAATGAAAACATAATTGATATTAATATGTCAAACTTAAAATATGATAGTAAATATAAAATGTTAATATATGCCTATGATAAATTAGGTGCAAGCATAACAGTTAAAAATCCCTATGAATTTACTTATACTGAACCTACATTTAGTAAAGATAATAATTTAGTATTAGAAAATAATGAAGATTATACTTTATATATAGATGGTAACTTAGAAAGTAAAAATTATGAAATTGGATTATTCGATGGAGAAACTTTAATTACCAAAGAAAGTATTAAAACTAATGAATATGTTATTAAACAAAAATATTTTAATGGATTAAATCAAGTATTAACAGTTAAATTATTTGATGGCGATAATGTTATTAATACAATTAATTTATATTCAAATTTATCTCCTATAAGTGATATTGCAATTGTTAGTCCTCAAAATGATGCCCTATTAGATTATCAAGACGTTCCTTTAACATTTACAGGCGGAGATAACGCTAGTAATTATACTTTAGAAATATATAAAGATGGAATTTTAATAAAAAGTGTATCCTTAACCCAAAATAGAGCTATAATAAGTTCTGAATTCTTTATGAAAGATAATAAATATACCTTCAAAATAAAAGCAAGCTATTTAGATTATACATCTTATAGTAAAGAAACAACTGTTAACTTCCAAATGAAAGAAAAAGCAACTCTTTTACCAGCGTATATAAATAGTAATCCAAATTACATAAAAGAAAATTCTTATCTAACAATATCTAATCCTAATGAAGGAGGAACTATCTATTATACTCTTGATGGAAGTGAACCAAATGAGAATTCGTCTATCTATAAAGAACCAATTCAAATAAAAAATAATATGACATTAAAAACAATTGTTAAAGAAGATAAATATTATGATAGTGTTATTTCTACATTTAATTTAAATGTAGAAAATAAAACCGAATATAAAGTATATTTAAGTCCATCTAACCAAACCGGTAATCTAGGTGTTAAATCAGTTGGATATACTAATGAAGAAAAAGAAATGAATGATTTATCTAATTATATTGAAAAAAGATTAAAAGAAAATAATGTTAAAGTATATCGTAATAATCCTAATGGTAATATTAATTTATGGGTTGCTGATTCAAAATATTATGGTGCTGATTTACATATTGCTATTCACTCTAATGCTAGTACTGATCATACTTCTAAAGGCGTTGAAACTTGGATTAATGAACAAACTAGTGATACCTATAGTCTTGCCAATATGATTCAAAGTGATTTATTAAATATTTATTACGATAAAGAAAATGGTAACCGGGGAGTTAAATATTCTAATGGTGCTTTAGGTGAAACTAGAATGCCTAAATTTGGTATTTTAGTAGAAGTAGCCCATCATGATTATGAAGAAGATGCTAAATGGATAATGGATAATAAAGAATTAATTGGTAATACAATTGCTGATTCAATTCTTAAATATTTTGGTATAATTTGACGAATTTAAGATTTTTGTAAAATTATGTTGTATTATAATCTTGGTGATATTATGAGTAGCATTTTTAGACAAATGATTGAAAAAACAAATGATTTAATAATTTATGAGGATATAATTAAAATTTTTGATGAACTTGACAAATCAAGTGATAAATAATAAAATTATTGGTAGTTAGAAGGTGTATAAGTGGAAGATAAATTATATCTTAATCCTGAAGAAATATTAAGACATGAATTTAAAATTGATGCAAGAGGTTATCGTATGCAAGAAGTAGATAGATACTTAGATATGGTAATTAGAGATTATACTGAACTAATTAAAACTGTAAAAATACTAGAAACTGAAAACAAAAATTTAAGAGAAGATAATCGTAAAATAAGTGCTGAATATCGTCGTCTTAAAGAAGAAATCAGTGCTAGTGATATAGGTGTTCCAAATGGTAATACTGACCTTCTAAGAAGATTATCTAATTTAGAAAAAATTGTTTATGGCAAAGAATAATATTTTAGGCAAACGCTGCATTTAATGTAGAGGAAAGTCCATGCTCACAAAGTCTGAGATGACTTTAAAGTTCACGCTAAGGGAAAAAATAACCTTAGGTAGCAAATTTGCTAACGGCTTCGAAATAACCTCAAATGGTTAAAATAGATGTAAAAGTGCCAAAGAGACGAATCTACTTGGAAACGAGTAGGGTGGAACGTGGTAAACCCCGTGAGTGAGAAACCCAAATTATGGTAGGGGAGTCTTGCAATTGTGAAATGAAATAATTACAGGAATTGAAAGATAGATAAATGTTTGCCACCCTTTAAGGGGTACAGAACATGGCTTATTAAATGTTATTTTTTATTTATAAAAAGAGGGAGTGAATTACTATAATCGAGATAAGTGAAGTACTTAAAAGTACAAGAGAATCATCAGGATTAAGTCTTAGTGAAGTATCAAAAGATTTAAACATTGATGAGCTTATATTAACCCAAGTTGAAGAAGGAAATATAGGTGCATTTAAAGATTTATTTGAACTCAAAAAAATTCTCACTGAATATTCTAAGTATTTAGGATTAAATCCAGTTGAAGTTATAGATGAATTTAATGAATATATGTTTGAAAAAACATCTAAATTACAAATAAAAAAGATTGAAGAAGCAGTTAAAGAAGAATTAAAAGAAGAACAAAATAATAAAAGAATAGCATCACCCTATACAAGACAAGCACCACTAAAAGATAATAAAGCATTTGCTATATCAATTATTATCATTGTTATTTTAGTTGTACTTGCAATAATTTGGAGTATTAAACAAGTTACAAATGGAAGTGTAGGAACAAATATTATCAATTTCTTTTCAAAATAAGGAGGATTAAATGAATTTACCAAACAAAATAACTTTAGGAAGAATTTTTTTATCTATATTAATAATTATTATTATGATGTTTCCATTTTATGAGATGGGAATCGATGAGACTAAATATCTAGTTATGGGAAAAGTTACAATTAGTTTAAAATATATTATATGTGGAATTTTATTTATAATAGCGTCAATAACTGATTTATTAGATGGAAATATTGCTAGAAAAAATAATCAAGTAACTGACTTTGGTAAAGTAATGGATGCCATAGCTGATAAAATACTTGTAAATGGCATTTTGATAATTATGGCATGTAATGGAACGTTACCTGTAGTTGTTCCAGTTATAATTATTTTAAGAGATACATTCGTTGATTCAATTAAAATGGTTGCTGGAAGTAAAAATGGTAAAGCTGTTGGAGCAAGTATTTGGGGAAAAATGAAAACATTATTTATGATGACTGGACTATCATTAATGTTCTTTTCTAATTTACCATTTGAATTATTTGGTTTTTCTCTAGGATATTATTTAGTGATTATTGCTTGTATACTTTCAATTTATTCAGGTATCCAATATTTTGTTGCTAATAAAAATACATTATTAAAAAACATTTAACCTATTAATTAGGTTATTTTTTTGATCTAATTTTTGAGATCTCCAAATTTCAAAATCTGTCGAACATTTTTTCGTAAAAATATATTGACAAATATATTTTCTTATAATAAAATTAAAGCATGAAGGAAAGAATAGGTGAATTATTTATGAAAACAATTGACGCAAAGGACAAAGATAAAGCATTAGAACAAGTACTAGCTGATATTGAAAAGCAATTTGGTAAGGGCGCTATAATGAAACTAGGAAGTTCTGAACACATGGAAATAGATGTAACATCAACTGGTTCACTTTCCCTAGATATCGCTCTTGGCGTAGGAGGATTCCCAAAAGGAAGAATCATTGAAATATATGGACCTGAATCATCAGGTAAAACAACAATTGCACTTCAAGCTATTGCAGAAGTACAAAAAGCTGGTGGCAGAGCCGCATTTATTGATGCAGAACATGCCCTAGATCCAGTTTATGCTCAAAAATTAGGAGTAAACATTAATGAGTTATTATTATCTCAACCAGACACTGGAGAACAAGCACTTGAAATTTGTGATGCTTTAGTAAAAAGTGAAGCAGTAAGCATTGTAGTAATCGATTCAGTTGCTGCATTAGTTCCCCAAGCTGAAATAGAAGGTGAAATGGGAGATTCTCATGTTGGCTTACAAGCTAGATTAATGAGCCAAGCTCTAAGAAAATTATCAGGAACAATTTCTAAAACTAAAACAACAGCTATTTTTATAAATCAGTTAAGAGAAAAGGTTGGAGTATTATTTGGAAATCCTGAAACAACACCAGGTGGTAGAGCCTTAAAATTCTATTCTACAATTAGATTAGATATTAGACGTGGTGAACAAATTAAAATGGGTGACAGTGTTATCGGTAATAAAACAAATATTAAAGTTGTAAAAAATAAAGTAGCTCCTCCATTTAGAACAGCAACAGTTGATATTATGTATGGAGAAGGAGTAAGTAAAACTGGAGAAATAGTTGATTTGGCTAGTGAAAATAACATTATTCAAAAATCTGGAGCATGGTTTAGTTATAATGGTGAAAAAATTGGTCAAGGTAGAGAAAATGTTAAACAATATTTAAAAATGAATCCTGATATTTTAGAAGAAATTGAAAATAAAGTAAGAGACATTTACAACATACCTTTAAATAAAAAAGGTAATAAAACTAAAAAGGAAGAGGCTTAATTAAAAGAAACCCACTTTATATTTGTTATAAATATAAGTATACACATAATGTTTGAGAAATTTAAAATGCATTATTTAAGTACATTTAATAATTAATGAAAAAGAATGTAGTAAGTATCACAAATTTAATCCTGCTTGAGCTAAAGGTTACTTTATCAAGGGAAACAGGAAATTATAGGAAAAAAATAGTAATAGAAGTGTTATAAAATATAGCAAAATTATACCTTCTATTTTTAAAATATTCGTTCAAACTAAGAGTTGAATAACCAATTTTTTACATTATAATATAGAAAATTAGAGGAAGGAAATGGTGATAATATATGAAAAGTTTTTATATAACAACACCGATATATTATCCTAGCGGTAAATTCCATATTGGAACTGCATATACTACAATTTTAGCTGACGTACTTGCAAGATACCATAGGCAGTTAAATGAAGATGTTTATTTTGTAACTGGATTAGATGAACATGGTCAAAAGATACAAATTAAGTCAGAAGAAAAAGGAATTACACCACAAGAATATGTTGATGAAATGGCAAATGATGCTAAAAAGTTATGGGAATTATTAAATATATCTAATAATGATTTTATAAGAACAACTGATAAAAGACATGTTGAAACTATACTTAAAGCTTTTAATATTTTATATAATCAAGGAGATATATATAAAGGAAAATATAAAGGAAAATACTGTGTTCCATGCGAATCATTTTTTACAGATACTCAGTTAATTGATGGCAAATGTCCAAGTTGTGGAAGAGAAGTTAAAGAAGTAGAAGAAGAAACATATTTCTTCAATATGAAAAAATATGAAAATAAATTAAAAGAATTTTATAAAAATAATCCAAACTTTTTAATTCCTTTATCTAAAAAGAATGAAGTTATGAATAGTTTTTTAAATTCTGGTATTGAAGATTTATGTATTTCTAGAACTACTTTTGGTTGGGGAATAAAAGTTCCACAAGATGAAAAACATGTTATGTATGTTTGGTTAGATGCTTTACTTAATTATATATCAGTTCTTGGTTATTTAAGAGAAGATGATTCATTAATGAAAAAGTATTGGCCTGCAAATATTCAAATTATTGGTAAGGATATTTTAAGATTTCATGCTATATACTGGCCTATATTTTTAATGGCTTTAGATTTACCTTTACCAAAAAACATCTATGTTCATGATTTTATTATGATGAGAGACGGGAAAATGAGTAAATCTAAAGGAAATACGATTTATCCTGATGTACTTGCAAATGCCTACGGAGTAGATGCAGTTAGATATACTCTTTTAAAGAGTTTACCATATGGACAAGATGGTGAATTTACTCCTGAGTTATTTATAAATAAATATAATACAGAGTTATGTAATGATTTAGGTAATTTAGTTAATAGAACTATTGCTATGGTTAATAAATATCAAGATGGTATTGTTAATAATAAGGGATTATCAAGTGATTTAGAAAATGAATTAGATGATTATGTTAATAATAAAATAGATGAATATAATGAAGAAATGAAAGCAATAAATATTCCTAATGCGATGAATAGTATATTAGATATTGTTTCTAGAACTAATAAGTATATTGATGAAACAAGTCCCTGGGTATTATATAAAGAAGGAAATATAGAAAGACTTACTAATGTAATGTATAATTTATATAATTCAATTAGAAAAATTAGTGTATTATTTTATCCTTTTATGCCTGATACTTGTAATAATATTTATAGACAATTAGGTTTGAAGAAAGAAGAAATTACTTTTGATAAGTTAAAAGATAATTTAGATTATAATAATAAAGTTATTGAAAAAGGAGTTCCTTTATTTAATAGATTAGATCCAAACTTAGAAATTTCTAGATTGATAGATTTGATGAAAGTAAAATAAACCATGTGAAATAAGTAGTAAATTCTACTTGTTTTTTTTATATGATAGGTATTTTTAAGAAAATAATATAAATAAATATTTCTTGTTATAAAATTAGATGTTAAAATTAATTTAGAAAGTAGATAGGTATTATGAAGAATAAAAAGATATTTTTAACTACAATTATTTCAATTATTATAATTATTTTAGCAAGTGTTATATTAATTTTTTGGAGAAAGAACAATGTTGAAAAAACAAAGAAAGAATTTTTAAGTTTTGCTGATTTTCCATTTAAAGATGATATTGCTACTAAAAGTAATTATATTAAATTTAGTGGTCCATTATCTTACTTACAAGAAGAACAAACAAATGATGTTAATGGTAGACATACATTTATATATGATAAATATAAATTTGTAATAGATTGTAATTCTAATGAATGTGTAACAGGAGCAACTGAAGCATTACTAATGTGTACTAGTAACTCTTTGAAATTAAATGATAAAGTTATTTATAAAGATTCATCTGAAGATAAAAAATATAAAGAGGAAAGTAAATATCCATATATAATTATTACAAACGATAATATTATTATTCAAACATTAAATAAATTGTATATTTTAGATTCTAATGGTAATATTCAATTATCAATAAATAATATCAATGAAGAATATAAAAATATTAGGCAATTAAATAATTCACTAAATTTTGCCCTAAAAAATAACATTCTTTACTATACAACAATAAATGATAATAATATTGAATTAAAATATATCAATTTAAAAGAACAAAATATAGAAGAAAAACTAATTGAAACAGTTGATAAAAATACAGAACTTGTAAGAAACAAAGAAATAAATTCAATAAGTCAGTTCCCTTATAACTCAACTGAAAAATTAGAGGATATAAATAATAAATATAAAATTAAAGTTGAATTTATATCAAATGAAGAAAATGATTACGAAACATTAATTATTGAAGATTCAAATGGACGTAAAACAATTAATGATTTTGTTATATCATGGTATGTTAATCCAAATAATTTACATTATAATTTATTAGGAGAAAATAAGAGTTATACTATAATTGATGATATGTTATATTATGTTATTTATGAAGCGGAAAATGCATATGCATTATATGGGGCTAACCTAAACAATAAAGAGTTTAAATCTAAAAAAATAGAAGAATTTAATAAAATCGACTATTCATTTGAAAAAATTAAATATTATATAGAAAATTGTGAAGGAACAAGAGATTAAAATGTATACATTTTTTTATATAATAGGAATTTTATACTTAAAGAAAAAATATAGGAAGTATATGATTTTCCCTAAATATTAAACTTGCATTTTTAGAAATTATATGCTAGAATATAAGACAAATTAAAAGAAAGAGGGGGAAACAATGAATTTTTTAATTTTATGGATTTTAACAATTTTATCAAGTTATGGAATTGCTTTTTATACTTCAGCCAGTACAATTAAAAATATTTATGACAATGGTTATAAATTAAGCAAAAAAAATATGAATGAACTTAGTGATAATTTAACTACACCTAAACAACTATTTCATTTATCTATGTTAATACCTTTTTATAATTTGTTTAATGTATTTAAAATTCTTACTATGTTTAATTTACAAAAAAATCAACAACTATTTAAACTAAAAGTTTTAGGATTAATAGAGGAAATGAATGATTTTGAAAAACAAGAATATGCCAAAAATCCAGGAATAATTGGTGCTATTAATTGTGATTTAAGACTAGAACGCGCTACAAAAGTTAGTATAAAAGAAGAATTGGGCGAAAGCATTGCTTACATAGAACTAAAACCCACTGGGGAATATGATATTCTTTATACAACTGGTCCAATAAGTAGATTAAATGAAAAAGAGCAAAGAGAAAAAATTGATTTACATTACAAGATAGGAATATTAAATTTATTAAATGTGATTAACGAAAATATTAGTAATCAAGATATTTTAGAAAAAGATGATAAAAGCTCAAATGATGAAAAATCTGAAAATAAATTGGACACTATTAACGCGCAAAAAGAAGCATTAACCAATTTGAAACAAGAACTTATTGATAGTGAAAGAAATAAGGAAACAACTGAAGAACCAAAAACAAAATCAATGAAATAAGTAGTTAAATATAAACTACTTATTTTTTATAACAATTTTTAAAAATTAACCTCCGTTAATTCCTTGATTATTTCTTTCTAATTCTTTATAATAAATATATAGAGATTATTAAAATAATTTTTATATAGAAAGATATGGAGGAAACATTATGGACTTTATAAGTGTAGCTTCCATTTTATGTCTTTTAATTGGATTATTTGTAGGTGGAACCATAGTTGCGTTCTCAGGATTCACCGCTGGCAAAAAATCAAATAAAATTTTAGATGACGCCAAAAAAGAGGCTGAAAAAACTAAACGTAACAGCCTTATGGAACTTAAAGAAGAAACTTTTAAATTACAACAAGCAACTGATCGCGAAATTAAAGAGAGAAAAAGCGAAATAAAAAATACTGAAGATAGACTTCTTCAAAGAGAAAAATCTTTAGATAAAAGAGAAGAATTATTACAAAATAGAGATAACTCTTTAGAAGAAAAAGATAAAAATTTAAGTACAATGCAAAAGAAAATTCAAGAAAAAGAAGTTAAAATGGATGAACTTCTTAGAGAAGAAATTGAAAAATTAGAAAGTATTGCTAAACTTTCTAGAGAAAAGGCTCATGATCTTATTATGCAGAGAGTAGAAGATTCAATGAGCAAAGAAATAGCTGAATATATCAAAGATAGAGAATCAGAAGCAAAATTAGAAGTTGATAAAAAAGCAAAAGAACTTCTTGTAAACTCAATGGAAAAATATGCTAATGACGTTACAACAATTCAAACAGTCACTACTATTAGTTTACCAAACGATGAAATGAAAGGCAGATTAATTGGTAGAGAAGGAAGAAACATTAGAACAATTGAAGCAGTTACCGGAGTCGATTTATTAATTGATGATACCCCTGAAGCAATTTCAATATCATCATTCGATCCTTTCCGTAGAGAAATAGCAAAACAAACAATTGAAACCTTAGTTAAAGATGGTCGTATTCATCCAACCAGAATTGAAGAAATTTATGATAAAATATGTAAGGATATGAACGCAAGAATTACAGAAATTGGAAATGATACCATTAGAGAACTAGGATTAACTAGAATGGATTCAGAATTAGTTAAAACAATTGGAAAACTTAATTTTAGAACAAGTTATGGTCAAAATGCTTTACAACATTCAAAAGAGGTTTCATACCTTTGCGGAATAATGGCTGCTGAACTTGGCGAAAATGTTAACCTTGCTAAAAGAGCAGGACTTTTACATGATATAGGAAAAGCTATTGATTTTGAAATGGAAGGCTCACATGTTGAAATAGGAGCTGATCTTGCTAAGAAGTATGGTGAGAATGAAGTTGTTATTAACGCTATTGAATCCCATCATGGAGATAAAGAAGCAAAAAATATTATATCAGTTTTAGTATCAATTGCTGATACAATGTCTGCATCACGTCCTGGTGCTAGAAACGACACTATGGAAAACTATATCAAGAGACTAGAAGAACTAGAAACAATCGGTAATAGTTTTGAGGGTGTTGATAAAACATTTGCAATGCAAGCAGGTCGTGAACTTAGAGTTATTGTAAAACCAGATAAAGTTGATGATTTAACATCATTTAAGATTGCTAGAGAAATTAAGGAAAGAATTGAATCTGAAATGCAATATCCAGGCACAATTAAAATAACTGTAATTAGAGAAACAAGAGCTCAAGAAGAAGCAAAATAACTTGTTTCTTTTTTATATTAAATTTTTGAAATAAAAAAATATCCAAACACTGGATATCTTACTTAGCAGCTTTCTTAAAAACTCTAGCTTCTCTTGCTGTTAATCTAACCTTAACACCATTGATTGTATAAGTTTGTAAGTTAGGTTTTTGTTTACTATTAGTTTTATTATTAGCATGAGAGCTTAATTTAATAGATAAAGGTTTTTTGCTTGAAATATTTTTAGCCATTTTCTTTCCTCCTTAATTAAAATCTTCATTGATTTTATCATAATATCTTAAATAAAGTCAATGTTTTTAAGGCATTTTGTTAATTTAAATGATATAATACCCTTAGAGAGGTACATATGAAAGAAATAATATCAATTAAAACTGACTATAATGTTTTATCAAGTATGATTAAATTACCAGATCTTTTTTCATATGCTGTAACAAACAATATTAACACATTAGGTATTGTTGATGATAATCTTTGCTATGTTGCCGAATTCTTAAAACTATGTCAAAAATACAATATTAAACCAGTTATTGGTTTAGAAGTTAATTATCAAAATCATAAAATATATTTATATGCTAAAAATGAACAAGGATATAAAGAACTTCTTAAAATTAACACATACATAATTGAAAATGAATTTAATAAAGATTTATTAACTAATGATATATTAACAGTTATTCCATTTGAATCTAAAGAATTATTAAAAGAAATACCTAATTCCCATATTGGCTATCAAACTGAAGAAGAAAAGAATGAAGCATTAAAATTAACTCCAAATATTGTCTACTTTAATTTAGCGTTATCTCTAACTAAAGAAAATACTAAATACTTAAATTATTTAAATATGATTAAAGAAAATAAAACATATGCGAGTTACAATGACATTGATTATAGTTCTTACTATTTAAAAATAGAGGATATTCATGATTTTACTTCCCAAATTGATATCAAAATAACCTATAGTAAAAATTTAATTCCTCATTACGATGATACAATCGAAAACAGTTACAATTTTTTAGAAGCCCTTGCCATTAAAGGATTAACTAAAAGATTAAATGGTAATATACCAGATAACTATAAAAAAAGATTAATGTATGAATTAAATGTAATTAAAAGTATGAATTATGTTGATTATTTCCTAATCGTTTATGACTACGTTAAATACGCTATTAAAAATAATATATATGTCGGTCCTGGAAGAGGATCAGCTGTAGGCTCACTTGTTACGTATAGCTTAGGTATAACATCCATTGATCCTTTAAAATATAATCTTCTATTTGAAAGATTTTTAAATCCTGAACGTATTACTATGCCCGATATTGATATTGACTTTGATGCTACTAAAAGAGAAGAAATAATTGCTTATGTTAAAGAAAGATATGGTAAAGAAAATGTTATGCCCGTAATGACATATGGAACATTAACTACTAAAGCAGCCTTATTATCTGTAAGCAAAATATTAGATGTTGATATTTCCATCCTAAATAAATATATCGATCCTAAAAAAACATTAAAAGAAAATCTAACTAAGGATTTAATTAAAATTCTTAACAATAATAAAGATATTAAAGAAGTTTATTATGTTGCTTTGAAAATAGAAGGAATCAAAAAACATATTAGTACTAATGCAGCTGGTGTAGTAATATGCAAAGAAAATTTAGATAATGTAATTCCTATAATTAAAAATGGTGATAATTATTTAGCAGGATTTACAAAAGATTATCTAGAAGATATTGGCCTTTTAAAAATGGACTTTCTTGCTATTAAAAATTTAACAACAATTTCTGATATTTTGAATGATATACCTGAAAAAATAAATTTAAATAATATCGATATAAATGATGAAGCAGTTTATAAAATGTTTAGTGAAGCTAAAACAGATGGTATATTCCAGTTTGAAAGTTTAGGCATGAAAAATTTACTTCTTAAAATTAAACCAACTAATTTTAAAGATATAATTGTATCACTTGCGTTAATTCGTCCTGGTGCAAATGCCGAAATAGATTCTTATGCTAAAAGAAAAAATGGGATAGAAGAAGTAACTTATATTGATGATTCATTATCAGATATTTTAAAAGATACATATGGAATAATTGTTTATCAAGAACAAATAATGCAAATCTTAAGATTAGTAGCGTCATATTCCTTTAGTGAAGCGGATCTAATAAGAAGAGCCATCTCTAAAAAGAATGAACAAATTATTCTATCCGAAAAATCTAATTTCATAGAGAGAGCCATTAAAAACGGATATACCAAAGAAAAAAGTACTGAAATATTTGATTTAATAATAAAGTTTGCCGAATACGGATTTAATAAATCCCATTCCGTAGGATATGCTTTAATTGCTTACCAAATGATGTACTTAAAATGTCATTATATGCCATACTTTTATAAAACTCTTTTAAATGACAGCCTTTCTTCAAGTAAAAAAACTAAAGAATATATTGATATATTAAAAAGTAATGATATAAAAGTAATTAAGCCATCAATTAACCAAAGTGAAGATAAATATATATTTAATGATGGAATTTTAATGCCATTAACTTCTATTAAAGATATAACCAAAGATATCGCATTAGAAATATCAAAAAATGCTCCATACAATGACTTCTTTGATTTCATAAGTTCTATCTATCACTTAAAATTAAAACAAGGAATAATCGAAAATTTAATATATGCTGGGGCTTTAGATTGTTTTCATGAAACTAAACAAACCTTAATTAACAATATAAGTTCAGCACTAATCTATTCTGAATTAATAAATGAATTAGATAAAACATTAATTAATAAACCTATTATAGAAACATTCCCCGAATATGATAAAACATTATTGATGCAAAAAGAGTACGAATTATATGGCTTTTATATTTCCAATCATCCATCTAGTAAGTATATTTGTCCAAAATCAAAAGATCTCCCAAAATATTTTGATAAATTTATTGAAGTTACTGTTCTAATAGAAAATATAAAATTAATTAAAACAAAAAAAGGAGATAATATGGCATTCTTAGATTTATCAGATGATACAGGTAAAATTTCATGTACCGTTTTTCCTAAAAAAATACTTTATTTAAACGACTTAAAAGTTGGTGATATTGTAAAAATTAAAGGTCAAGTTCAAAAAAGATTAGACAATTATCAAATAATTTTAGAAAAATTAATAAAAATTTCATAAAATGTATTGATAAATAAAAAAATATTTCATATAATAATAATATCTAGAAGATAGGAAGCATGTTCATAATTAATGATTTTGCATATTTTAATTAAAGTTTAAAATATGCATAAAAAATATTATTAATTATTTTTTACAAAGTAAGTTTGTGAAAGCTATAATAATTAATAAATATTAATTAATTCGGGGTGTGCTTTGGGTAGTAAAGAAATTGCAAGAAAGTAAGCAATCTTATCTACGCTAGATATAACTATAGTTAAGAAGAAAGAAAACTTCAAAAGATAAGTAATCGCCATGAATACTGATAATATTCTTGTAAATTTAATAATAGTTTTTAAAAGAAACCAATTATTAAAGTTTGTGATTATTCTAAAAACTAGGACTAATTATTTTATCAGAGTAATTAGTTTTTTTAAACATTTAATTAGCACTCACACTTGACAAGTGCTAAAAAAGTGCTATAATACATAATGTATATGGAAAATATACATAATTAAAAAGGAGGGGTATATATGAATATGGAAAATCCATTTGGGGAAAGTTTACAAAATCCCTTAGAAAAATATGGTAGAGATATAACCAAAGCTGTTAAAGATGGTAAAGTTGATCCTGTTATCGGAAGAGATGAAGAAGTTCGAAGTATAACTAGAATTTTATCTCGTAAAACAAAAAACAATCCAGTATTAATTGGGGAGCCAGGTGTTGGTAAAACTGCTATCGTTGAAGGACTTGCCCAAAGAATTGTAAAGGGCGATGTGCCAAACAGTTTAAAAAATAAAACAATATGGGAATTAGATATGGGAGCCTTAATTGCTGGTGCTAAATATCGTGGTGAATTTGAAGAAAGATTAAAAGCTGTCTTAAAAGAAATTAAAGATTCTAATGGTGAAATAATCTTATTTATCGATGAAATACACATGATTGTAGGTGCTGGTGCCCTAGAAGGAGCAATGGATGCTGGTAACATGCTAAAACCAATGCTTGCTAGAGGCGAAATCTTATGTATAGGTGCAACAACCTTAAACGAATATCGTAAATATATTGAAAAAGATGGTGCCTTAGAAAGACGTTTCCAAAAAGTTATTGTACATGAGCCAAGCGTATTAGATACAATTACTATCCTTCGTGGACTAAAAGAAAGATTTGAGGTTCATCATGGAGTTAATATTAAAGATAGAGCACTTATAGCCGCTGCTAATCTTTCAAATAGATATATAACTGATCGTTTCTTACCAGATAAAGCCATTGATTTAATTGATGAAGCCTGTGCTACAATTAAAGTTCAAATGGACTCTGTTCCAACTGAATTAGATACATTAACCAGAAAAATTATGCGTCTTGAAATTGAGAAACAAGCTCTAAAGAAAGAAAAAGATGAGTTAAGCAAAAAGAGAGTAGAAGAAATAGATAATGATTTAGTTAAACTAAAAGAAGATGAATCTCGCCTAAGAAACGATTGGGAAAGAGAAAAATCTATTAACGATCAAATTAAATCTAAAAAAGAAGAAATATCTCGTGCTAACTTTAAACTAGAACAAGCAGAAAACACTTATGATTTAGAAACAGCCGCTAGATTAAGACATGGAACTATTCCTAAACTTGAAAAAGAATTAGAAGAATTAAATAAACAAAATAAGAATGAAATCTTATCAGATACAGTTGACGAAGAAGACATCGCTAAAATAATTTCTAATTGGACT
The DNA here is from genome assembly GCA_934101225.1 of uncultured Bacilli bacterium. Lineage (GTDB taxonomy): Bacteria > Bacillota_I > Bacilli_A > RF39 > UBA660 > CAG-533. The sequence continues at coordinate 18,593 of CAKOQK010000002.1, forward strand.
AAAATTCCAATAAGTAAATTAGTTGGCGGTGAAAGAGAAAAAATAATTCATTTAGAAGAAAACATGAAAAAACGTGTTAAAGGACAAGATGAAGCGTTAAAATTAGTAAGTGAAGCCATAATCCGTTCAAGAGCCGGAATTAAAGATCCAAATAGACCAATAGGTTCATTTATTTTCTTAGGTCCAACTGGTGTTGGTAAAACTGAAGTTGCTAAAACACTTGCCTACGAATTATTTGATGATGAAAGACATATTATTCGCATCGATATGAGTGAATATATGGAAAGTCATTCCGTATCACGTTTAGTTGGAGCACCCCCTGGATACGTTGGATATGATGAAGGTGGTCAATTAACTGAAGCAGTAAGACGTAATCCTTATAGTATTGTCCTATTTGATGAAATCGAAAAAGCTCATAAAGATGTCTTTAACATTCTTTTACAAATCTTAGACGATGGTCGAATTACTGATTCTCAAGGTAGAACAGTAGACTTTAAAAATACTATCATTATCATGACCTCAAATTTAGGTAGTGAATTTATTTTAGAAAACGTTCCTGATAAAGATAAATTAGTTATGGATGAATTAAAGCGAACCTTTAAACCTGAGTTTATCAACCGTATAGATGAAATAATTATGTTTAAATCATTAGATAAAAAGACGGTTTATGAAATATTGGATAAAATTATAAGCGATATCGAAAAACGTTTAGATGATAAAAAAATAAAACTTAATTTAACAAGTGCTGCTAAAGATTATATTATCAATAATTCTTATGATGAAAAATATGGTGCTAGACCAATAAAAAGATTTGTTTCAAGAAATTTAGAAACCTTGCTTGCTACCGAAATAATAAACGATAATATTAAATTTGGAGAGACAGTTAACATAGACGTTAAAGATGATCATTTAATAATAAAATAATAAATAAAACTAGTCATAAATTTAAATTCGACTAGTTTTTTTATATCCAAATATCTTGAACTTATAAATCTTCTTTGTTATAATTTTTAATAGAATAGAAAGTAGTGATTTTATGAATATTGATAATTATGAAGATTACTTTAAATATAAGATTAAAACTGTATATCAGTATTCAATCTTACTATCAAAAATACTAGGAATTGATAAAAACAAGTTATGGCATAAGAAAAAAGATACCGAAGATAGTTTAAATTACATAATAAATGATTACTTTAATAAAATAACTTTTCCAGTTGATAAAGATTTAGTTAGATGTTTTATTAATAACAAAGAAATTTCAAAATATAACATCGATCGTGAACTTGATAGTGTAATAACTTATTTTATTGATAAAGAAAGAGCGTTTGAAATTAAAGTTTATGAAAAAGAAATAATTCTTTGTGCAATCGTTATATATATAGCTAATAATATAGATATTTCAACTAGTCCTTATACTATCAATAAAATAAATTATAAAACAATCCTTGTAAATTATTTAGAAAAATTTAATAAAACAACCTTTGTACATATAATAGATGATGGTAAAAAGAATACTAATATATTATTAGAACTTATTAAAACTAATGTTAGAAAAGAAAGAAAAATATACGAACTACTAAATAGTAATATTTCCTTTAATAAATATATTGATATTTCTAAAGAAAATAATTATTACATAACTCAGTATAATTATTCAGTTCCTGGACTAAAAGATATAAATAGTGGGGCAGTAAATTTCATTTTTAATAAAGATGGTTATGATAATAAATTTACTATTATTAGTGCAGAATTAGTAGTTGTAACATTAATGAAATTATTATCAGTAAGAAAATTTAATAAAATCTTCTTTATACCTATAAAAAAGAAATTCTTATTAGATGATACATATTTTAATAAAATAAAAAATCTAAATAAAAATAAATATTTAAAAAATCGAATTATGTTATTAATTAATTATGATGATATCGATGAAATTATATTAAATAAACTAAAAAAGAGTAAACTAAATTATTATATTTATGCTAGTAAAAATACTAAAGCAAATGACTTAGATAATAATGAAAGATACTTAATAAGTAAAGATTTCTATATGGATCATAAAGAATTAATTGATCAAAAACTAAAAGAAAAGATTGAAATAATAATAGAAGCATTTGATGGTTTAGTGCTAGACCGTAATATTGCAGAAGAAAGTTAGGAGAATTAATATGAGCGTAAGTACAAATAGTGATTTTTTTCTTGAATTCATGGAACCCTTAATAGGTGGAATTTTAGAATTATTTAAAGGAATAGGTAATGCATTAATAAGAATTTTTAATATAGCCAATTACATAGATATTATTAATAAATATAATGGGGTTAGTCCTTTTATAATAATTATTTCTATATTAAGTTTATTAGTTTTATTTGGAATAATTGGTTTCTTATTATATCGTTTAATTAAGAGATTAATTAAATTTAGACATAATGTTCATCATCAAGAAACATTAGTTGATGAAATTGAAAGTTTAAATAATGATGTTGCTAAACTTCGTGCTGAAAATGATCGATACAAAGAAATGGCAAACGCTGCTAATAATAATGAAGTAGAGTATGATGAAAATGGCAATGTTATCACTAAAGCAAATGATAGCAGATTCTATAAATTAACTAAAATTGACGAAGATTATGCAAATTATGTTAAACCAGATTGGCATGAAACAATTGAGTTAGATGCTTTATGTGAACAATTTAGAAATTATGCAGCTAGTAAATTACATCTATATTATGATATCAATTTAATTAGATTATTCGTAAGTGCGTTTGCATCAAATAGATTAATTATCTTACAAGGTATTTCTGGTACAGGTAAAACAAGTTTAGCCTATGCTTGGGGATATTTTGTTAAAAATGAAAGTACAATCGCATCAGTTCAACCATCATGGAGAGATAGTACTGAAATTTATGGTTATTTCAACGAATTTACCAAAAGATTTAATGAAACTCAAGTTCTTGCTAAAATGTATGAAGCAAGATATAATCCTCAAATTTATTTAACAGTGTTAGATGAAATGAACATCTCTCGTGTTGAATATTACTTTGCTGAAATGCTTTCAGTATTAGAACTTCCATCAAGTGATGAATGGATAATTAGTTTAGTACCAAATGCTTGGCCAAACGATCCAAAATTATTAGAAGAAGGAAGATTTAGAATTCCAAATAACATGTGGTATTGCGGTACTATCAATAACGATGACTCAACATTTATGGTAACTGATAAAGTTTACGACCGTGCCTTACCAATTAACATTGATAATAAGAGCGTACCATTTGAAGCACCTGATACAGAACCACTTGATATAACTGCTGATTACTTCATGAGTTTATTTAAAAAAGCTTGGGTAGATCATCCACTATCAGAAGATATTCTAAATAAAATTGAAAAAATGGATAATTATGTAATTAATCATTTTAGAATGGCTTTTGGTAACCGTATTTTAAAACAAATTAAAGATTATGTACCCGTATTTGTTGCATGTGGTGGCGATGAAATGGTTGCAGTTGATTATCTAATAGCTAATAAAATATTAAGAAAATTTAACCAATTAAACCTAGCTTATATTAGAGGCGAAATTGACGGATTTAAAACATTCTTAGATGAAACATTTGGACAAGATGTAATGAAGGAATGTAAAGAATTTTTAGATAGATTAAAGAAACAAATGTAATAAAAGAAAGAAGGATAATTTATGAACAACGAAATTGGACTTTTAGTAAAAGATTTACCTCAAGAGGATGCTGATAAATACATAAAAGAAACAACTTCAACATTTACAGCAAATCATAATATCCATAAAATTGAAATAGATTATTCTTGGGTAGATGTAATTGAAGAGGCTATTCCTGCTATTGATAATATCATCAGGAATCCTCGTAGATTCATAGTTTCCGAAGAAGACGTAGTTAGAATTGAAAAAACTAAAAAGATATCCCTAGAATCAATTAAAGATTTAGCAGTTCATACTAATTATATTCAAGAAGTAGATGATGATGGGTTTGTTAAACCAATAAAATTACTTAATATCTTTAAAGAAGAAACTATTGATTTATATGAAAATAGATTTATTTATACCCTTATTACTACTTTAAATCGTTTTGTTGAAGAACAATTAACTTATAAAGAGCAGTCAGAAGAAAATACTGATGAAAAAAAACTTAATTACGATTCTAAAACCAAATATAATAATCAAGATGTGGTAGTTAAATTAGAAATTACAGCTAAAGAAGAACAGGAAATGACAACAAGCGAAGAAGAGTTAAAATCTCGTGAAGAAAAAATTAAACATATTCAAGATGTTTTAGAAGATTTTATGTCTAGTAAATTTATGAAAATGATGAAAGGTGCAACAGTTGTTAGAAGTCCAATCAGAAAAACAAACGTTATTTTAAAAGATTATAACTTTGTAACTGCATTACATTTATGGGAGACAATAGAAGATTTTGAAATAAATAGTCCTGTTAAAGAAAAAAAAGAACAAACTGATTTATCAACAACCTCAATGAAACATAATCTAGATTTAACATCATTTTTAAATTATTGTATTTTAAATGATTCAGTATCAAAAAGAGGAAATGTAATGCCTCTTCAAAATATTGATATAGTAGAAACCGTATTTGAATATGCTAGCAAGTTTGATATCGATGAAAAAGAATTAAGAAAAAAATTAGAAAATAAAATAAATGAAGCAACAACTTTTAAAAATATTGAAAAAGATAATGCAAGAAAAGTTTATAAGAGCTTTATAGATAGTCATAATTCAAGATTTAATAAAGCAACAAACTTATTTAAATAAAGGAGGTTAAAATGACAAAAAAAGATAAAAAAACAGAAAATAAAAATACAAACCCTATTAAAAATTTTTCTGGTAAAGAAATAGATTTAACCAAATTTAATTTATTAAGTGATAAAGAACAATATGATGAAATAAAAAAGCTTTTAGTAGATATTTACAAAGATAGTTTAAAAATTAATCGTAAACAGGTAATGAAAGTTATATCATTAACATTAACTACTGGCGATGATTATACTTATCTACCACATAGTTTAAAAGTATCTAAAGAAAAATTGAAATTAAAATTTGATGTTGTTCCTAAAAAAGGTGTTGGACTAGGAATTATAATAGCCGCATTATGGGCTTTGTTATTTTCAATTGTTGGAGCAACATATGCAGGTGTATATTATTGGAGTATTAAAGATTTAAATAAAGATATAGATGGAGATGGGATTGCTGATATTAACATTGACATTGATGGTGATAAAAAAGCGGATATAAATGTTGATACTGATAAAGATAATAAACCAAATTTAAATATTGATTATAAAGGAAATCGTAAAGGTGTATTTAATATTGATTATGATAATGATGGTAAAGCAGATTATAATTTAGTTAATGATGCAACTGATAAAAATACAGTTTGTAAAATTAATTGCGATATTAATGGTGATGGATGGCCGGATTTAAATATTGATTTAGATGGTGATGGAACTCCAGATTTAGATATTGATACTGATAATGATGGAATACCTGATTTAAACTTAGATATTGATGGTGATGGTAGATGTGATATTATGTGTGATACCGATGGTGATGGTATACCAGATACTAATATAATTGAATCTCCTGAAGGAGGTGGCAAGCATAACGGTTCTTCATCAACAACAGGAACACCTGATACAAATCAAGAAACTGCTTCCTTAATTCTTAATTTTATAGATGGAGAAACATTAAGTGTTGAAGGAATCATGCCTGATGATCAACCATACTATAATGCCGATATTAAACCCTATAAAACATTTACCGTTGAAAATTTATCAAATGTTGATTTAACATATTCGATAATTATGGTAATTGGCTATAATACGTTTACAAGCAATAATTTTAAATATAAATTAGATAGTACTAACGGTGCACCAAGTTTTGGCTATACAGTTGCACCTAGAACCAACACTTATATAGCTCAAAATGTTAAAATTGCTAAAAAGACTACTCAAAAATATCGAGTAACATTTAACCTTGAAGGAACAAATTCTCAACAAAATGAGGATCAAGGAAAAGAATTTAGTGCAACATTTAAAATAGAAGTTCCAACATATATTGAATCATCTAACTAAGATGGTTCTTTTTTTCTTTATTTTTTATATATTATTTTGTAAAATCAAATAAGGAGGATAAAAAAATGAATGAAATATATTATTACTTTTTATTATTTTTGATTTATTCTTTTATTGGATGGTTAATTGAAGTTACGGGTAAATTAATTGAAAACCATAAATTTATAAATAGAGGATTTTTAGTTGGACCTATATGTCCTATTTATGGGCATGGTTGTATAGTTATGATATTAACTTTAGGTAGATATAGAGATAATCCTTTAACCTTGTTTATGTATGCTATATTTATTTGTTCACTACTTGAATACTTTACGAGTTATTTTATGGAAAAAATATTTAAAGCAAGATGGTGGGATTATTCAACTAAGAAATTTAATTTAAATGGTCGTATATGTGCTGAAACAATGATTCCCTTTGGAATATTAGGAACATTAGTAATATGTGTTATTAATCCTATATTTGAATATTTATTAAATTTATTTAGTTTTCAAACAATTAAAATAACTGCAATTGTCTTGTTTGTAATTTATTTAATAGATTATATTATTTCTTTAATTATCATGTTTGGCTTTAAAGGAACTCTTAAAACAGTAGAAAAAGATGGAACAGAAGAAATAACTAAAAAAGTTAAAGATATACTTATTAATAAGAATGTCTTATATAAACGTTTAGTAGAAGCGTTCCCTAATTTCATGAATCCGAAAGAAAGACTTTTATTAATGAAAGCCAGAGTAGAAAAAGAACTAAAAAAATATATGAAAAAAGATCAAAAATAACTTGAAATAGAGATATTAATTTGATAATATATAAATGGCTAAAAAGCCGAAAAAATGTACTTAAACAGACTAAGTTATCTAGTGGCCATGGGTTGATAACAAGGGAAGAAGCTTAAGGGTAAATAACGAAAGGAATGATTTAAATGGCAGTAGTATCAATGAGCTACTTATTAGAAGCTGGTGTTCATTTTGGACATCAAACAAAAAGATGGAATCCTAAAATGAAGGAATACATTTTTACAGCAAGAGATGATATTTATATTATCGATTTAGAAAAAACAGCTGCATGTATTGAAAGTGCTTATGCTGAAATTAAGAAAATTGCTGAAAATGGTGGAACTTTCTTATTTGTAGGAACAAAAAAACAAGCAAATGAAGCATCAAAAGAAGAAGCAGAAAGAAGTAATTCTTATTATGTAATTGAAAGATGGTTAGGTGGAACATTAACTAACTTTAGAACAATTAGAAAGAGAATTAAGAGATTAGAAGAAATCGAAAAAATGGAAGCTGATGGAACATTTGAAATGTTACCTAAGAAAGAAGTTATCGGTCTTAAAAAGGAATATGATAAATTAAATAAAGTATTATGTGGTATTCGTAATATGGAAAAATTACCAAGTGCTTTAATTATTGTAGATCCTAAGAAAGAAATTAATGCAATTCGTGAAGCAAGAAAATTAAATATTCCTGTATTTGGAATTGTAGATACAAACTGTGATCCAGATGACGTTGATTATGTAATTCCAGGTAACGATGATGCTGTAAGAAGTGTTAAAGTTATGTTAGGAGTATTAACAAACGCTATTTGTGAAGCAAAAGGTTTAGAATTAGTTGATTATGTAACTGAAGAAGAAAAACCTAAAAAAGATGGTAAATCTGCTAAAACTGTAAAAGAAGTATTTGTTGAATCATTGGATAATGAAAAAACAAAAGCAGAAATTAAAGAAGAAAAACAAACTGAAGAAGAAGATTTAACTATTAAAACTTTAACTGAATTAAAAGATTTAGCTAAAAAAAGAGGAGTTAAAGGATATTCTTCAATGAAAAAAGAAGAATTATTACAAGCTTTAAAATAGGAGGAAATAATAATGGTAGATGCTAAAACTGTAGCTGAATTAAGAGCTAAAACAGGTGCTGGAATGATGGATTGCAAAAAAGCATTATCTGAAACAAATGGAGATATTAATGCTGCAATCGATTATTTAAGAGAAAAGGGAATTGCTAAAGCAGCTAAAAAAGAATCAAGAATTGCTGCTGAAGGCCTTGCTAATGTATACATTAGTGGTAACAAAGCCGTTATATTAGAAGTTAATAGTGAAACAGACTTTGTTAGTAAAAATGAAGAATTTACATCTATGTTAGATACAATTGGAAATACTATTTTAAATAGTAATGCTAAAACTGTAGAAGAAGCATTAGAACTTCCTTGTGAAGAAGGAACTATTAAAGATTTAATTATTGCTAAAACTGCTAAAATTGGTGAAAAATTATCTTTAAGAAGAATTGAAGTAGTTGAAAAAACTGATGATGAAACATTTGGAAGCTACTTACATATGGGTGGAAAAATTGCTGTACTTACTGTACTTGAAGGAGCAAATGAAGAAGTTGCTAAAGACGTTGCAATGCAAGCAGCAGCTATGAAACCTGAATTTGTTAGAGAAGATGAAATTCCAACAGATAGAGTAGAAAAAGAAAGAGCAATCTTTAAAGAACAAGCTATGAATGAAGGAAAACCTGCAGAAATAGCTGAAAAAATGGTTGAAGGAAGATTAAAGAAATTCTTCAAAGAAATTTGTTTAGTATCTCAAAGTTTTATTAAAAATGGAGATATAGATGTAGCTACTTATGTTAAGAATAATGGTGGCGAAGTTAAATCAATGATTAGATACGAAGTAGGCGAAGGTATGGAAAAGAGAAATGATAACTTTGCTGAAGAAGTAATGAATCAAGTTAAATAATTTAAAATTACTGCTAAAATATTGGCAGTTTTTTTCTTGTTAATAGCTATTTTATTTAATTTAATTATAAAAAATGTTATACTTAGTTTTAGTGAGGATTGTTTTATATGAAAGATAAAAAAATTATAATATCATCAATTATTTTTGCATTTTTGTTTGCAGTTACATTTTCGATTCTTTTTTTAACTTATAAAGTGTCTGATTTGATAATGTGTATAAAAATGATAAAAGTAAGTTATTATGTAATAATTATTTTTGGAGTATTTTTATATTTCTTCTTTGAAGGTTTGTATTTTAAAGTTATGTTTAACTCTATGAATGAAAAAATATCATTAATTAAATGCTTTCATTATGCTCTTGTTGAGTTTTTCTTTAGTGGAATAACACCTGGTTCAACAGGTGGACAACCTATTCAATTATATTATATGAATCAAGATAAATTACCCAATAAAAAAAGTATGATTTCTTTAATATTAAATACAATATTATTTAAACTATTTTTGGTTGTAGGTGGAATATTAATTTTAATATTTAAACCTAATTATGTATTTACAAATGGAAATTTAGTAAAAGTATTATTTTTTATTGGATTTATTTATGATATTTTTATAACTATTGTATGTTTACTTTTAATGTATGATCAAAAAATAATTAGTAAAATACTTACAATTATTTATAAAATCTACAATAAATTTGCTAGTAAAAAGATTGATTATAATTCTAAGATTGATGAAATAACCAGAGCATATGTTGATGAAGCAGTTTATTTAAAAGAAAATATAGGTACATTAATTTTAGCAACTATTTTAGTATTCATTCAAAGAACTATATTGTTTTCTATAATATATTTTATTTATAGAAGTCTAAATACTAATATTAATTTAAGTTATTTTGATATATTGTTATTACAATTATTTGTTCAAATATCTTTGGAAATTTGTGTTTTACCAGGACAAACAGGAATAAATGAATATATTACAAGTATATTATATTTAACAATCTTTGATACACTAGCAATCCAAGGAATGATATTAAATCGTTTATTTATCTTTTATTTACCATTATTAATTTCTTTTGTGCTAATTATGATAAATGCTAGATTTTTATATAAATCAAAAAATGAAATAATAAAATTGTAGATTATATTTAATGTTTATTTAAATATTTATTAATCATAATATTGCTTAAAAACTGAATTCTTATTTATATATATAATAAAAAAATAATTTTCTTAACCAACTATAGCTCGTCAAGTGTAGCAAAAAAAGTTTTAAAACAAACCTATGTTCGCTTGACGGGGGGGGCAAATGGCGATATAATTTCACTATGATATAGGAAGGACAAAGAAGAATGAAGGAACAAAAAGTAAGATTAATTGTGATTTTATCAACAATAACAATGATGGTAGTGTTATTTATTGGAATAACTTATTCTTATTTTACTGCTTTAAATAATCAAGGAAGTACATCTATAATATCAGCAACAAGTGGTAAAATGGTAATAAATTATGCCGATGGATCAAGTAAATTATTATCAAGTGAAGATATTCAGCCAAGTGATAAGATTTTAATAGATAAAACATTTACATTAACCGGAACAAATACAACAAGTGGTTTAGTTATGCCATATAAAGTTGGAATAAAATATACTAGTGGTTTTAGTAATGGTCAATTACATTATTACTTAAAGAGAACCAATCAAAATACAAATATCACAAGTAATTTAATAGGAATAAGTAATCAAACAATACCAGGAAATACAACAGAAACAGGTTATACTACTGGAATCTTTATAAAAAATAAAACTGAAAGTTATTTAGAACTAGCAACAGGAGAGTTTAAGGCAAACACAAGTAATCAAACAATCACATTTAATTTAAAAATTCAATTTCCCGATACAGGTATGAACCAAGACAGTGAAAAAGGAGCCACATTTAATGGTGAAATAGTTATAAATTATGAAAATGAAACAGGAGTAGATTATATAACAAAACTATATAATGGCGATAAAGAAAGTAATGGATTATTAGTAGATGATACTAAAGACGCTAATATCAGATATAGTGGAAGCAATCCGAATAACTATGTTGAGTTTGGTAACACTAGAGAGTTATGGAGAATAGTAGGAATATTTGATGTTAAAGATAGTGAAAATAGTACAAGTTATAAAAAAATAAAACTTATGAGAAAAGATTCACTAGGTTCGTTTTCCTGGGATACATCTGATTCATCTATTAATGGTGGAAATGGAGTTAATGATTGGACAAATGCAGATTTAATGAAAGAATTAAATGGAGATTATTTAGATATAACTTTAACAAAAAATAAGACTAATTGGTATAATGGAAAAAATAATCAACAAACAGGAGTATTTGATTATACAAAAGTAATAAAAGAAAAATATCAACAAATGATAAGTAAAAGTGTTTGGAATCTAGGAGCAAGTAGTTATAGTGGTGCAAGTCCATATAATTTATTTACCTTAGAGCAGTATAATGCTGAAAGAGGTAGTGTAACCTATCAAAATAGTAGACCAAGCCTTTGGACAGGAAAAATAGGACTTATTTATGCTAGTGATTATGGATATGCATCAACAAATGAAGAATGTCGATTAAATTTAAGAGCTGGTTTAACATTAAAAGATAATAAAATGGACAATACAACTGCTAAATGTAAAAATAGTAATTGGATCAGTCATCAGTGGACATGGACAATAAATAGTTATCTAACTCCTTCAACTATTCATGGAGTAGTTGGATATATTGAGTCAAGTTCTGCTTATGGTGCTGCAGCAATAAGGCCATCAGTATATCTGTTACCAAGTGTTAAAATAATATTTGGAGATGGAACTTCTTCAAATCCATACAAGTTAGAATTATAGTTAAAGGAAATATTAAGACGAGTAATATTTCTTTTTTTTAATTATTATGATACTATAAATGTGTGATGATAAATGAATAAAAAAGGTTTTACGTTAGTTGAATTAATGGCATCTTTAGTAATATTATCTTTAATTTCAGTATTGATGTTTTCAACTATTCAAACATCAAGTAAAAATGTTAAAAAGAAAAATTATGAAAATATTAAAAAAATGATAATTGAATCAACTATCAGTTATATGGTAAATAGTAGTGATGGAGAATATTCTCTCGATAAGGTAAAAGGCACTAATAGTAAATGTGATGAAATGTTATCTTGTGCAAAAGAATATACGGTTGGAGAAATTTTAGAAAAAAATATATATTATAGTTCAACCAAAAATAGTGATGATAAACTTACAATTCTTAATCCAATTACTGGTGAAGGAATGAGAAATAAAAAATTTTTAATTTACTATGATACAGAAACTTATTCATTAAAAGGGGTCTTTTATGAAGATTATACTGAAGAAAATATGAAAGAGGAAAATAAATGAAAAAAATATTAATGATTATATTAGATGGATTTGGAATAAGAGAAAATGAACATGGTAATGCGGTAAAACTTGCTAATATGGAATATTTTAATTCTTTATTTGATAAGTATCCTCATAGTTTATTAGAAGCATCAGGAGAATATGTTGGACTTCCTGAAGGACAATTTGGTAATAGTGAAGTTTGTCATGAAGTTATTGGTTTAGGTAAAAAGATAAAACAAAAAATTACAGTTATTAATGAAGAAATATTTACTAAAAGAATTTTACAAAATGAAGAATTTAATAAGTTAATAGAAACTACTAAGAAAAATAAATCAACGTTACATTTAATGGGATTAACATCAGATGGAGGAGTCCATTCTCATATTGGATATGTTTTAAAATTAATTCCTTTGTTAAAAGAAAAAGGTATTAAAAAAGTAGTGTTTCATGCCATAACTGATGGAAGAGATACATATATAAAATCAAGTGTAAAATATATTAAAGAGGTTGATAATTTATTAAAAGAAGAAAAATTAGGTTATGTTGGAACTATTTGTGGTAGATATTATGCTATGGATAGAGATAATAAGTGGGAAAGAACAAAAAAATATTATGATTTGGTAATTAAGAATAAAGGATTTAAAGTTAATGATTATGAGCTAGCAATAAGTAATTGTTATCAAAAAAATATAACTGATGAATTTTTACCTCCTTTAGTTATTCAAGAAGATTGCAATATTAAAGCCAATGATACTCTTTTATGGTTTAATTTTAGGCCTGATCGAGCAAGACAGATTTTAACTTGTTTAACTAATCCAGAATTTGCTGAATTTAAAACTGATTATCAAGTAGAATCATGGAATATGTTTGAAGTAAATGATGTAAGTAATATTCATACTTTATTTGATATTCAAAGAAGTGATATTTATCCAATTGGAAAATATTTTTCGGATTTAAAATTAACTCAAGCTAGAATTGCTGAAACTGAAAAATATTCACATGTAACTTATTTCTTTAATGCTGAATTATCTAAAAAGTTCCCATTATGTGATAATTATTTGGTTGAATCACCTAAAGTTGCAACTTATGATATGACGCCACTAATGAGCGCTACAGATGTTACAAGAAAGGTTAAATTAGCAATTAATAAAAATTATGATTTTATTTTAGTTAATTATGCTAATCCGGATATGTTAGGTCATACTGGTAATTTAAATGCAACAATTGAATCATTAAAAGGAATAGATAAATTATTAGAATATATTGTAAATTACAGTATAGATAATTTTTATAAAGTATTTATTTTATCAGATCATGGTAATTGTGATGAAATGCTTACTGATAATGATGAAATGATAACGACACATAGTTTATCTAAGGTTCCATTTATAATAACTGATGAGAATATTAAACTTAAGAAAAATGGTGATTTAACAACTGTTGCACCAACTTTACTTGATTACATGGATATTGCGGTTCCAAAAGAAATGGAAGATGCTAAAAGTTTAATAGTTGAAGAATAAAAAATATAGAATATAAGGGGAATATAATGAAAGAAAATATATTAAGAGAAAATGATATTAGGGGAAGATATCCTAATGAAATAAATGAAGATGTTGTAAGTATTATTGGTAAAGCTTTTGCTTATTATATTAAAGAAAATAATTATAATAAATGTATAGTTGGACATGATAATAGATTAAGTAGTGAATCATTAAATAAATCATTAATAAGTGCTCTTGTTAATTCAGGAATAGATGTAATTGATATTGGACTTGTTACCACACCAATGCTTAATTATGCAACGTTTATTAAAGATATAGATTATGCTTTAATGATTACAGCGTCACATAACGATAAGAATGATAATGGAATTAAGATATTTGGAAAGGAACATTTACATTTAAGACAAGATGAATTAGTAGTTTTATATGATTACATAAAACAAAACAAAGAAACTTATGGTCATGGAATAGTTAAAAATATAGATATTAGAGAAAGTTATATTGATATGTTATTAGATAAATTTTCTAAAATTAATAAGAAAGTTATAGTTGATTGTGGAAATGGTACAGCATCAGTAATTGTTAAAGATATATATTCAAAAATATTTAATAATGTTTCATATATTAATTCAATTTCTGATGGATCATTTCCAATCCATAATCCGGATCCAAATGTGAGTAGTAATTTAAAATGGTTAATAGATGAAGTTAAGTTACGTAATTTTGATTTAGGCATAGCGTTTGACGGAGATGCTGATCGTGTAGGAATAGTTGATAATCAAGGTAATATAATTACAACTGATTATTTAGTTGCTATATTTTCAAAAGATATTATAAAAAATAATGATAACAAAGATATTATTATTGACATTAAATGTTCAAAAGCTGTAGAACATGAAATAAAGAAACAGGGTGGTATTCCAGTTATTGTAAAAAATGGTTCAGCATATATTGAAACTGTTTGTCATGATCATCCCGCATTATTAGGTGGTGAGTTTTCAGGACATATCTTTTTTAGAGATGATTACTATGGATATGATGATGGTTTATATGCAGGACTTAGAATGGCTAAATTAATAATGGATAAAAATATTGCATCAAGTGAACTTACTAAAAACATGGAAAAATTTTGTTCAACAGAAGAAATAAGAATTACAGTAGATGATAATAAAAAAAATGAAATAATTGAACAAATGAAGGAGTATGCGTTATCTAGAAATTATACGTGTAACTTTATAGACGGAGTTAGGGTAGAATATGAAGATGGTTTTTCACTAATTAGAAAAAGTAATACTGGTCCTACAATTACTATGCGATTTGAGGCAAGTACTAATGAATTACTCATGACACGACAAAAAGAATTTACCGATAAATTACAAGAATTTATAGAAAAAATTTAGGTTCATTATCACTGGATAAATCTAAATTTTTTTTAATTTCACTTGATTTTTCCTTTTTAATTTTATTTGATTCTTTTGACTGTGTAGAATATTTAGCATTTTTACTAATAGTATAATTTTTAATTTTTTTTATAAGGGGAGAGGTATCTTTATAAATGGGAATAACTTCATCGATAATATGTAACGATTTAGAAGCACCATTTAATAAATTATTTAATATATCATTATTCATATTTATCACATTATAATTATATGTTTTTTAAAAAAATTATGTTATACTTACTTTAGAATAGAGTGAAAATTATGAAAGATGTTGAAAAAAATAAAATATTATACTTTTTTTCTTTACCATTTATAGGAATCTATTATGTAGTAGATTTTATTTTTAGTATGTTTAATAAAATTAATTTTATATTTAAACCATTAATTGCTTTTTTTAAGTATGTTTCTCTTGGTTGTTACTATACAGTTTATGGTTTATTTTTTCCTATAATATATTTATTTAATAAATTAATAGATTTAGTTTATGATAGAAATAAAACTAAAATTAATTTAACTGATATTGCTCCTTATGAAGAAGTTAATTTGGATACTAGAGAAAATAGTAAAAATGAAAAAGTAGTTAAAACAAATAAAAAGGTTACATTTAAAGAATATCTTATTAATGAATGGAATAAAATGACTTTTGTAAGACAAAAGAAAAAGAAGGAAGAAGAACAAATTCAAAGGTTGATTGATGAAATTCAAAAAGATAAATCAAGAAGTGAAAAAGCAATTGCATTTAAATATGTTGCTTTAGATTCTAAAGGAAGGAAAGTATCTAATATATTTATAGCTTTTTCTAAAATGGAGGTATTATCATATTTAAAAAATGAAAATTTAAGAGTTCTTAGTATTACTACATCAAAATTAATTGATATTTTATATGGTCCTGAAAGTCAATTTCAAACTAGAATGTCAACTAAGGATTTAGTTTTTTGGTTAACTCAGTTATCAACTTATATTAAATCAGGTATTACTCTAACAGAGGCAATGCGAATATTAAGTAAACAAATGGGTAATAATAAAAATAAAAAAAGATTATTTGATTCAATTGTATATAATTTGACTCTTGGAGAATCATTTTCAGTTGCGTTATCAAAGCAAGGAACAACGTTTCCAGCGCTACTAATTAGTATGATTAAGACAGCTGAAGCAACTGGAGAATTAGAAGCTACCTTAGATGATATGGCAAATTATTACACCGAAGTTGAAAATACGAGAAAAGCTATGGTAAGTGCAATGATGTATCCTGCTATTATAAGCATATTTTCGGTTGCTGTTATTACATTTATATTATTATATGTAATGCCACAATTTGAGTCGATTTATAAAGAAGCAGGAGCTGAATTAAATGTTTTTACTCAGTTTTTACTTGATGCTAGTAGATTTTTAAAATTAAATATTTTTAAAATATTACTTTTTATAATTTTAGTCGCATTAATACTAATGCTCGCTTATCAGAAAATAAAAGCATTCAGACGTTTTTTACAAGAATTTGCCATGAAATTACCTGGTTTTGGAAAAATAATAATATATAAAGAAATGAATATTTTTGCTAAGACATTTGCTTCTTTACTTAAAAATAATGTATTTATAACAGATAGTATTAATTTACTTTTTGAAGTTACAAATAATGAAATATATAAAGAGATAATGTTAAAAACTGTTAATAATATAGCAAAAGGAGAAAAAATATCTGATTCTTTTAAAGACCAATGGGCAGTACCTGAAGTAGCTTATTATATGATTGTTACTGGTGAATCAACTGGAGAACTTGGAGATATGATGGATAAAGTAGCAAATTATTATCAAGTTGAACATAGAGCATTAGTAGATAATTTAAAGGCATTTATTGAACCGGTCATGATTATATTATTAGCGGTAGTTGTAGGTGGAATTATTCTTGCAATCGTATTGCCAATGTTCGGATTATATAAAAATATTCAATAGGAGATAAAATGTTAGAAGTTTATATATTTATAATAGGTTTATTATTTGGATCTTTTTATAATGTAGTTGGTATGAGACTTCCAAACAATGAATCAATTGTTTTTCCAGGTAGTCATTGTGAAAAATGTAATCATAAATTAAAATGGTATGAAAATATCCCTTTACTTTCTTATATATTATTAGGTGGTAAATGTAGTAATTGTAAATCTAAAATATCTATCTGGTATCCAGCAATTGAACTTTTTACTGGTATGTTATTCTTAATAAGTTATTATACATTTGGACTTTCTTATGAATTTGCTATTGCAATTATAATTTCAAGTTTAGTATCTATTATTTTTGTAAGTGATATAAATTATTATATAATTTTAGATAGTCCCATTATACTTGGAAGTATTTTAATTATAATTATAAAATTATTATCAACGTCGTTAAAAGACACTTTAATATCGTTTGGAAGTGGAATACTAATATTTGCCATAATGTATGGAATAATGCTTTTAGGTAATTTATTATTTAAAAAAGAATCATTAGGTGGGGGAGATATTAAATTATCATTTATCGCTGGTTTAGTACTTGGACCTAAATTAGGTATATTTTATATAATATTTGGAGCTTTTTTAGCGTTTCCTTATGCAATGTATATTACTATAAGAAATAAAGAAAATATGTTACCATTTGGGCCATTCTTAATATCAAGTTTATTAATAATATATTTAGATTATAACTTTTTCTTAAATTTTATTAATGCATTATTTCAAATATCTTAAATTATTATATTTTAACTATCATAAACTTTAAATATGGTTATGATAGTTTTTTTGTGATATTTATTATAAAATAAAATTGGTGATGAAATATGGAAAAAATAATTCTAGTTGATGGTAATAATTTAATATTTAGAAGTTACTATGCAACAGCTGCAACTGGTAATTTAATGGTTAATAGTAAGAATTATCCTACTAATGCCTTATATGGTTTTACCAATATGATTAATAAAATAATAGAAGAAGAAAATCCAACATTTATGGCCGTTGCTTATGATATTGGAAAAAACTTTAGACATGATAAATATAAAGAATATAAAGCCGGAAGAAGTGCAACTCCCAATGAATTAATTATTCAGTTAAATAAATCTAAAGAACTACTTGATGCTATGGGAATAAAACATATAGAATTAGAAAATTATGAAGCAGATGACATTATTGGTACTTTAAGTAAAATGGCTCTTGATGATAAAGACTTTATTGCAACAATTGTTTCTTCCGATAAGGATTTATTACAATTAATTAATGAAGAAGTTGAAGTAAAATTATTAAAAAGTAAAGATTACATTAGATATACTAAAGAAAAATTTATTGAAGATTATGGCATTGATCCCATAAAAATGATTGATTTAAAGGCCTTAATGGGAGATTCTTCTGATAATGTTCCGGGAGTTAAAGGAATAGGTGAAAAAACAGCACTTAAATTATTACAACAATATAATTCCTTAGAAGGTATTTATGATTCAATAGATACAATTAAAGGCGCTACTCATGATAAATTAGCAAGTGATAAAGATACTGCGTTTTTTTGTAAAGATATTTGTACTATCTGTTTAAATGCTCCAATAAAAGAAAATTTAACTGACTGTAAATATTTAGGACCAAATAATAATAAATTAATTGAAATATATAAAGAACTTGAATTTTATTCTTTATTAAAAAAGATGGATTTTAAACAAGAAACTACTAAATCTAATTATAAAATATTAAATAATGTAGAGGAAATTAATAAAGATAATAAAATATCTTACTACATTGAATGTGATAATGAGAATTATCATAATGCTAAAATATTAGGAATGGGTCTTTATGATGGAAAAAATTTATTCTATGTTAAACCTGAAATGATTAATGAATGTTTAGATTATTTAAAAGATAATGAAAAATATACCTATGATTTAAAAAAGAATATTAACTTACTTAATAACATCAGTTTAAATACTTCTTTTGATCTTATGATAGCTGCTTATTTACTTAACTACCAAATAAAAGAAGATTTAGCAGTTTTAATGAATAAAGAAGAAATATACATTCCATTTTATAATGAAGTTATTAAAAGTAAAACACACGAAAATGAAGTAACCCTTAAAGCTAAATATATTTTTGATAATAAAGACAGATTTATAAATGAATTAACAAATGAAGAAATGATAGATTTATTTAACAAAGTTGAGATGCCTTTAATACCAATTTTAGCTAAAATGGAAATGAATGGAATTATATGTGATAAAAATATTTTAGATTCTCTTCAAAAAGATATGGATAAAAATTTAGATGATATAGCTAAAAAAATATATGCAGTATGTGGAGAAGAATTTAATATTAATAGTCCTACTCAATTAGGTATTGTCTTATTTGAACATATGAATTTGCCATTTGCTCATAAAAATGCTAAGTCTAAAAGATACAATACTGATGCAAGTACTATTTTAAAATTATCTAAAACAATTCCCGAATTAAAATTGATAATAGAATATCGTAATTTAGTTAAATTAAATAGTACCTATTTAGAAGGATTAAAAGATTATATTAGAGAAGACGGCAAAATTCATACAATTTATAAACAAGCTTTAACTAGAACTGGAAGATTATCTAGTTTAGATCCTAATATGCAAAATATTCCTTCTAAAAAAGAAGATGGAAAACTTGTTAAAAAAGCATTCTTGCCTGAATATGACTCATTTTTAAGTACTGATTATTCTCAAATTGAATTAAGAGTACTTGCTCACTTATCAGGATCAAAAGAATTATTAAATGCCTTCAATAATAATATTGATATTCACAAACAAGTAGCCAGTGATATTTTTGGAGTCCCATTAGAAGAAGTAACCACATTACAAAGAAGCAAAGCTAAAGCAGTCGTATTTGGAATTGTATATGGAATCAGTAGTTTTGGTTTAAGTGAAAATTTACAAATAAGACCAACTGAAGCCAAAGAATTAATTGAAAAATTTAATGAAATGTATCCAGGAGTTAAAGAATATATGGATAATGTAGTTAGAGATGCTTATAGTAATGGTTTTGTAAGAACTTTATTTAATCGTAAAAGAAATATTGAAGAATTAACAAATAAAAATTATATGATAAGACAAGCAGGTGAAAGAATAGCTATGAATACACCAATTCAAGGAACAAGTGCAGATATTTTAAAAATGGCTATGATCAAAATTGATGAAGAAATGGCTAAAAATAATTTAAAGTCTAAATTGCTATTACAAGTACATGATGAATTGATATTTGACTGTATTGATTCTGAAAAAGAAGAATTAACTAAAATAGTTAAAGATGCTATGGAAAATACCGTTAAATTAGATGTAGAATTAAAAGCAAGTCTAGATTTTGGATCAACTTGGTATGATACAAAGTAAATTAATATATTAATTTATTTTGTAACTATAGCCAAAACACATCAAGTGTCTGAATCTAAATATGCAAATTTCAAAAATGTAAATCAAATGTAAATTGACACGGGGGGGGTAATTTTATATAATTTTACTAGAATAAAGGTGATTTACATGTATAGTAAGGAAGAACAAATAAAAGTGTATGTGATGGTAGGAACAATAATAATACTCCTAGTGATATTCTCAGGAATAACATATGCTTTTTTTAGTGCGAATAATAATCAAGGAAGTACGTCTTTAATAGAAGCAACAAGTGGTAAGATGATAATAAGTTATAAAGATGGAACCGGTGATTTATTAGTATCAAAAGATATTCAGCCAAGTGATAAAATAATAATAGATAAAACATTTACATTAACAGGAACTAATACAACAAGTGGACTTGTTATGCCATATAAAATAGGAATAAAATATATAAATGGTTTTAGTAATAGACAATTACATTATTATATTAAAAAAATAGATACTAATTCAAATATAACAAGTAATTTAATAGGAACAAGTAGTCAAACAATCCCAGGAAATACAACAGAAACTGGTTACGCAACAGGAATCTTTATAAAAAATAATACTGAAAGTTATTTAGAGTTAGCAAACGGGGAGTTTAAAGCAAACACTTCAAATCAAACAATCACATTTAATTTAAAGATTCAATTTCCAGATACCGGCGAAAATCAAGATAGTGAAAAAGGAGCAAGCTTTACTGGAAACATCGTCGTAAATTATGAAAAAGAAACAGGAGTAGATTATATAACAAAATTATATAATGGAGACAAAGAAAATAATGGATTATTAATAGATGATACCAAAGATGCTAATATTAGATTTAGCGGAGCAGATAGTGAAGTAAAAAATTATGTTGAGTTTGGAAATGATAATGAGTTATGGAGAATCGTTGGAATCTTTAATGTCACCGATTCAAATGGAGTAACAAGTCAAAAAATTAAAATAGTTAGAAATGAATCACTTGGATCATATTCCTGGGATACATCTAATGATAATATAAATGGAAAAAATGATTGGACAACTTCAAAGATTAAAGAAGAATTGAATGGTGACTATCTAGATCTAACTTTAACAACTAATAAGACTAACTGGTATAATACTTATTGGGCATCAAGTGGGGCTGTATTTAGTCAAACGGGAATATTTGATTACACTAAAGTGATAAAAGCAAAATATCAACAAATGATAAGTAAAAGTGTTTGGAATCTAGGAGCAAGTAGTTATAGTGGTGCAAATCCATATAATTTATTTACACTTAAACAATATAATGCTGAAAGAGGTAGTGTAACCTATCAAAATAGTAGACCAAGCCTTTGGACAGGAAAAATAGGACTTATTTATGCTAGTGATTATGGATATGCATCAACTAATCAAGAGTGTCGTAATAATTTAAGAGCAGGTGTTATATATACAAATAATACGTATGATTATACAAATGCAAAATGCAAAAATAATAATTGGCTGCAAAAAAATAGCAATTATTGGACTATGTCATCTAGTTCTTCTGATAATAGAATGGTTTTTCATGAATATTTAAAAGGAGATATCAATAGTAGTTGGGCAAATACGAATTTAGCAACTTTTCCATCACTTTATCTAACAAGAGGTGCAAAAATTATTAATGGTGCAGGTACAAGTAATAATCCATATAAACTAGGGTAATTTTAAATTAAATGGCTCTAGTTTTTTTCTATTCTTTATTATAAAATAAACATGTAGTAGGGAAGTGTAATTATGCCAGAGTTACCAGAAGTTAGAACAGTAGCAAAAGTATTAAAAGAAAAAATAATTGGAAAGAAAATAACAAGTTATCAAATTAGATATCAAAATATAATAGAAAATGGAAGTTTAAGTTTTGATAATCTAATTAATAAAACAATATTAGATATAACAACTTATGGAAAATATTTAATATTTAAAATAGATAATCTTTATTTAGTGTCACATCTTAGAATGGAAGGAAAATACTATATTAAAAATATTAAAGCTGAAATAAGCAAACATGAGCATATTATATTTATTTTAGATAATAATATTTCTTTAAGGTATCATGATACTAGAAAGTTTGGCCGGATGTTTTTAACTGATGACTTATCTAAGTGTAAGGGATTAAATAAACTAGGACTAGAGCCATTTGATAAAAATATTAATAGTGATTATTTATTATCTAAATTTAATAAAAGTAATTTACCAATAAAAGAACTATTGTTAGATCAAAGTATTATTGCAGGACTTGGAAATATTTATGCCAATGAAGTATTATTTTTAAGTAAAATAAATCCCTTTAAAAAAGGAAAAGATATTACTAAAAATGAGTGTGATAATATAATTTCTTCATCTAAAGAAATTTTAACCAATGCGATTATTGATGGTGGAACTACTATTAAAAGTTATACTTCAAGTTTAGGAGTAATAGGACATTATCAAGACAAATTATATGTTCATAAAAGAGATAATATGAATTGTAAAATATGTAATAGTTTAATATTAAAAGATAAGATTGGCGGAAGAAGTACTTATTATTGTCCTAATTGTCAAAAAGAAAGTAAGTGATTAATGAAAACTAATTGTCAAAAACTAAAAAATATTTTAGAGACATACACTGATATTTATATTTTTATAATCTTGTTAATATTTCCTTTTATAGTTAATAAAGATGGATTCTTTCATATTTTAGAATGTAAATGGTATTCATATTTAATTATTGGAATGACATATTTAACTCTAAACTTAGTAACGTTATTATATTTTTATATCTTTAAAAAAGTTAATTATTTTAAAAATTATAAATTATCTAAAGTACAATTATTTGCCATTTCATTATTAATTATTAATATTATATCTTGCTTATTATCTCCTTATCTAAAAGATTATAATTTACTTATAGGAGTTGGTAGAGGAGAAGGATTAATAATTACTTCCCTTTATATTCTTTCTTTTTTAAGCATAGCTTTATTTGGCAAATTTAAAAGAAAATATATTTTATATTTTTCGCTTTTATCAATAATTCATAATGGAATATGTGTGCTTCAATATATTGGCTTTAATCCATTAAATATGTATCAAAATGGGATTGGAACCCATAATGTAAGTTTTATGGGAACAATAGGTAATATTGATTTTATATCAGCACTTTATTGCATCTTAATACCAGTATCTATTTCATCATATCTTTTTCTTAAAGATAATAGTAAAAAAGAAAATATTATTCATTTAACATCAATATTTTTATCATTCTTTATTTTAGGTATTATAAATGTTCAAAGTGGTAAACTAGCCTTATTAATAATGCTTATGTTAACTTTTCCTTTAATTATCAAAAATAACCAAAGATTAAGTAAATTTCTTATCATATTATCATTAATATTGATGGCATACTGCACCAATATCATATTAAATCCCGAGTATCATTACGACATTAATAAACTAGGACTTTATTTTAAATTTAATTATATTGTTATATTGTATTTAATTGTTATTTTTATATTAATTTATTTATCAAAAGTTTTAAAAAATACTAACTACAATATTTTAAATGATAAAAAGTTAATTAAATATTATTTTATTGGAATATCTATTTGTGGAATATTTGGAATAATTATTATATATAATATAAATTTTAGTAGTGGGTTTTTATATGAAATTCATGAATTATTACATTTAAATTTTGATGAAGAATTTGGAACATATAGAATATTCTTATGGAAAAGAACTTTAAAGTTAGTAAAAGATTATCCTTTAATAGGAACAGGGCCAGATACCTTTGCATTAAGGTTTATGGCAAAGTATACTGAAGATATTAAAGCAATTGGCCCTTTAACAATTAATGATACAGCAGCCAATGTTTATTTAACAACTTTAATAAATTTAGGAGTAATTGGTCTTTCTAATTATTTATTATTAATGTTTTCATTATTAAAAAAAGGATTAAAAGAAATGAATAATTATTCTAAAATATTGTTACTTGCTTTTATTTGTTATCTAATTCAAGATTTTTTTAATCTTTCAGTTGTAATAGTAAGTCCAATATTTTGGCTATTAATAGGAGTTTTATACATAAGTTTAAATGCTGACAAATTAACTTGTAAAAAAGGAATAAAAACAATATAATTAAATTGTAAAGTAGAGGAGTTTGAAAATGAAAAAAGATAAAATATTAGAATTAGTTATAGGTGGAATTATTATATTCTCTGTAGGGATATTTATAGGTTATAAATTAAATAGTGGTGCAATAAAAAATATTCAAGGCTATCTATTTAATGCTAGCGGATTTGCAACTGATCCAAATGCGACTGATTGTAACGCAACAGATAGTAATGCGACTGACAGTAATGCGACTGATAGCAACGCTACTGATTCCAACGCAACAGATAGTAATGCCACTGATTCCAATGCAACTGACAGTAATGCTACAAGTTCAAATGCATCTATAAATGATAATATTTTAATTTTATCTAGTTTTTATTTAAAAACAACTACTGGTAAAACTGGTGAAAAAATATATGTTAATTTACAAACTCAAGGAACAACTAATACTGGTGCATCTGTATCTTTTAAAAGTACAAAGGGATACACCTTTACAACAAGTATTTATTCAATAAATAATAATCCTTACATTATAATTCCTAACAATATTCTTCCTGATACTTATAATGTAACAGATTTATTATTAACTGGTTTAAATAGTGATTATACAACATTTACTAAACATTATGGTCAAAATGGTAATTTTAACTATACATTCAGTTCAAAATTAATTATCAGTTCTGAAAATAAAACCAATATAAAATTAAATAGCTTCACTTTAAAAACTAATAAAGCCAATATATCAGATAAAGTATATTTCGATATTCAAACAAGTGAAAAACTAACTAATTTAAAATTAGAATTAAAAGGAAGTAACAATACATTTACTGTCTATGCTGCTTCTTTAAATAATAATCCATATTTTGAAATTCCTTCTAATAGTACTGAAGGAAAATATATACTAACTTCATTAACTTTAATAAACAATGATAACACCGTAATATATACAAATAATGGAAATAATGGAACATTAAAATATGTATTTAATTCTTATTTAGAAATAACTAATAATAGTAATAAAAAACATGTTTATAATAATGAAGATATTGATACAACTGTTATATCTAAGTTATATGAAAGTGATAAAAATTCTGAAATAGCTATAAATGCTAATGAAAATAGTTTTATAAGTAGTGAGTTATTTAACATTATAAAAGGAACTAATAGAACTCTTAAAATAAATAATAATGATAATGAATTAATTTTTAAAGGAAATGATATTAAAGAAGCTAAAACAATTGATGTTAATACTAAAGTTTATTTAACTGAAGTTAACAATAACATTAATGAAATAGTAAAAAAGGGAATTATAATAGATTTTCCTGATAATGGTTCATTACCTGGAAATGCTTTAGTTAAGATTAAAAATAATGATGATATTAAAAAGGTTTTAGATAGTAAAGTAAACGTTTATTATTATAATGATAAAACTAATAAATTTAGATTAATAAGTAGAGGAATAACTTTAACTGAAGATTATTATGAATTTAATATTTCACATACATCTAGTTATGTTTTAACTAATGAAGAAATAGATAAAAAATATTTAGAAACAAATGAAAATGTAGTAAATTTCCAAAAAAGTAATAAAGTAAATTTACTTCTAATTGGAGCAGGAGTTTTAGTTATAATTGGAACAACTTGTCTAATAATTTTTATTAAAAGAAAAAATAAATAAGAACTGTTAAAATAAACTAACAGTTCTTTTCACATATTGAAATAACATAGTTATCATATATAAAAGAATAACATTTAACATTTATATCACTACAATAAATATGATTGTTACTAATTGTAAATTCAACATTTTTAATATCAAATATACTTTTTCCCATCATTTTAATATAAGCTTCTTTTAAAGTATAAATTTCAAATAATCGTTTAAATAGATTATTATCTTCTAATAAAATATATTCTTTTTCTTTATTACTAGCAAAATAATTAATAGATTTAATATTAGTTTCTCTAATTTTTTCAATATCAATACCTATTTCTTTATCAGAAACAACAGTTATAACATAATTAGAAGAATGACTTATATTATAGAATATATTTTTGCTAACAATAAAAGGTTTATTATTTTTATTAAATTTGAATTCTAAGTTATTATAGTTAAGATTATAATATTTATTTAATAAGTTACTTAAAAGAATTTCCCCAATAATTGATTGTTTTACTTTAAGTTCATTCTTAAAATTATTAATTCTTTTTTTCTTTTCAATATAAATATTATTATAAAAATTATTAATCTCATTATCACTATAATCATTAATATTTTTAATTATATACTTCATAAATATTCACCATAATCACCTATATAATATCATTTTTAATATTAATTTGTTATAATTAATTTGAAATTTGAGTAGGAGTATATGATTATGACTAGAAAATTATTTTGCGATATAAGTCCAACATGCTATAAAATATCAGTTCAAAAAGAAATTTTATTAAGAAAAACAAAAGATTTATTAAGTAAAGAAAAGATAGCAAAAACAAAAAATAAAGAACCATTACCCAATATTGTTAAAAGTCATACTTCGATATTGATAAGAAAATTACATGGAGTAGATATTAAACTTCAAGAAAATAAAGTAACAAATATTAGCCTAGCATGTAATCAAATAAATGGAATAATTATTCATCCAGGAGAAACTTTTTCATATTGGCAAATGGTGGGAAAACCAACTAAAGAAAAAGGATATAAAGAAGGATTAGTTATTGGAAGAGATGGGTTTTATGCTGGTACTGGTGGCGGATTATGTCAAATGGCTAACATGATTCATTATTTAGTTTTAAATAGTCCTTTAGAGGTAACTGAACTTCATCATCATTCAGATGCTTTATTTCCTGATGACCGAAGAAGAGTACCTTTTGGTACCGGAACCAGTGTTTGTTATAATAATTTAGACTATCGTTTTAAAAATAATACTGATCAAGATATTCAAATTCTTGTATGGATAGATGGTGGCGAACTTTGCGGTGAACTTAGAAGTAAAAAGGCATTCCCTTGTCGATATAAATTAGTTGAAGAAGATCATCATTTTAAAAAAGAAAAAAATAAATATTTTAGAATATCAAAAGTTTATCGTATTGTAATTGATAGATTAACAAATGAAGAGTTATATAAAGAATTAATTTTAGATAATCATTCAGAAGTAATGTATGATTATGATTTAATTCCTAAAGATGAAATAAGAAGTGAATAAATGTGATAATAGATAAAATTAAAGAAATAGTAAAGTTGTATCCTGATAGAGTAGCTTATACTGTTGATAATGAAAGTATAACTTATGAAAATTTATGGAATAACGCTACTAAATATTCAAAATTCTTAAAAAATGAAGAAACATCTCCAATTATTATTTATGGTAACAAAGAAATTAATATGATCATTTCAATTTTATCTTGTTTACTTGCTAAAAGAGCTTATATTCCTATTGGAACATGCATGCCAACATCAAGAATAAATTCTATTATAAAAATGACTAATGCAAGTTTAATTTTAACTGATTATGAAATTAACATTCCTAATATTAAGATATCAAAAATAACAGATTTAAGTAGTGCTCCTATTAAAGAAGAAGATAATTTAAATAATACTTCTTATATTATTTTTACATCAGGAAGTACCGGAGAGCCAAAAGGAGTTCCAATATCCTATAATAATTTAGATAATTTTGTTAATTGGATTAGTAATATTTATCCATTATCCGATTATCATAATATAAATGTATTAAATACTGCTAGTTTTAGTTTTGATTTAAGTGTTGCTGACTTATATTATTCATTATGTAATGGTCATACGTTATTTGCTACTAATAATAATTGCTCATGTAGCTACTTTAATATTTTTGATACTTTAAAAGATATAAACCTAATTGTTTGCACTCCAACATATATCAAATTATGTTTATTAGATTCTAGCTTTAATAGTCAAAATTATCCTAATTTAAAATGTATTTATTTTTGTGGAGAACAATTAGAAATTAATTTAGTTAAAAAATTATATTCATTATTTCCAAATATCGATATTATTAATGCTTATGGACCAACCGAAGCAACATCAGCAGTATCAGCCATAAGAGTTGTTAGAGAAATGGTAAATGAAGATATTTTGCCAGTTGGTGATATAATTAATTTAGCTGTAAATATCGAAATAATAAATAATGAAATAGTGTTAAAAGGTAAAAGTGTATTTGATGGTTATTTAAATATTACCACTGATAATGTTTATAAAGAAAATGGAATAAATTGTTATAAAACAGGCGATTTAGGTTACATAAGAAATAATATGTTATATATTACCGGAAGAAAAGATAATCAAATAAAGTATAAAGGATATCGTATTGAACTTCATGATATTGAAAATAATATTTTACAAATAAAAGACGTAATAGATTGTGCTGTAATTGCTAAATATGATGAAAATAATATTGTTAAAACTCTAAAAGCATTTGTAGTAAGTAAAAATAAAGATTCAAATTATATAAAAGAAAAATTAAAAACAATGTTACCTAATTATATGATACCTAAAAGTATTGTTATTTTAGATAAATTACCAGTTAATTTAAATGGTAAAATAGATAGAAAGGCTTTAAGTAAATTATGAAAAATAAAATAGATTTATATAAAATACTATATGAAATATGTGAAGATAAATTAGTTTATGAAAAAGATATTAATTTAATTGAAAGTGGTTTACTAGATTCATATGCTTTTATTTTATTATTTTCTACCTTAGAAGATTATGGTGTTTTTTTAGAGCCTACTAGAATAGATAGATCCAAATTAGCAACAGTTTCAGGAATTCAAGAATTAATAGATGATTACCTAAATAAAAATATATCCTAAATTAAGATATATTTTTTTTAATGCTAGATAATTTTTTAATTTTAATATAAGTAATATAATAAGTAACAAGATTATAAAAGATAAAGAACATAAATATAAAATCATTCTTACTTACCAATAATAAATCATAAACTAAGTGAAAATATACTGGAATAACTAAACTTAATACTTTATATTTTTTGGCTCTTTTTATATCATTATTTATTAAATAATATTTTGCAAGTCCAAGATAATATCCCATATTAGCACTATAAACAATATGACTAGGTACTGATATTAAACTTCTAACAATCATCGTTCTTATTTCATAATTATTAAATGAATGAACATATATAATATTTTCCAAGAATGCAAATCCCATTGACAAGAATACACAATAAACAATTGCATCAAATATATAATTAAAATTTTTATTTTTCCAACTTATTAAATAAACAAATAACCATTTGATTAATTCTTCTACTAAAACAATTCCAAATAAAACTTTGATAATAATTTGAATTAAATTTAAATCACCATAAGATAAATTTATAAAGTTAATATTACTTTTTAAAATCATAGAGATTATAACCGTTAAACAAGAAGAAATAATCCCACAAATAAATAGAATAA
The DNA here is from genome assembly GCA_934101225.1 of uncultured Bacilli bacterium. Lineage (GTDB taxonomy): Bacteria > Bacillota_I > Bacilli_A > RF39 > UBA660 > CAG-533. Next base: position 48,744 of record CAKOQK010000002.1, read on the forward strand.
TTAACAAACTAAAAGGTTCTTTTTCAATCTTATCTTCTTTATAAAAATATATTAAAAAGAATAAACAAGGTAAAAAACAAATAGTTAATAAAATAATATTATTCATAATCTAATTACCTTTCTATAATAATTATAACATTAGAATCCATTCTTAAGAAAGTATGTTTATGTATTTTTCTTTTTAAATAATCATAAAATCTAATATATGAAAAGAATAGTAATAATTTTAATATTAATAATTTTTCCTTTAAAAGTAGGTGCTATAAGTGCATCTTCTTATATAGTTATGGATACTGATAATAATAGGGTATTAGAAGGAAATAATATTAATAAAGAATCTTTAATTGCTTCTATAACTAAAATATTAACCAGCATGGTTGTAATAAATAATATTGATTTAGATAAAAAAATAACTATAAGTGACAATGTTCTTAAATCTTATGGAAGTGGAATTTATGTGTCTGTTGGTGAAGAAATAACAATTAGAGAACTTCTTTATGGTTTAATGCTAAGAAGTGGAAATGATGCTGCTATAGAACTAGCTTATCAAGTAGCATCTTCAACAGAAAATTTTGCTTATTTAATGAATTTACTTGCTAAAAATATTGGAATGAAACATAGTAATTTTGTTAACAGCAGTGGATTAGAAGAAAAAGATAGCGCTAATACATCAACAGTTTATGATATGGCTCTATTATCAAGTTATGCTATAAAAAATCCAGAATATCAAAAAATAGTTAGCACTAAAGATATAACAGTTAAAACTAATTTAAAATCATATATTTGGCATAATAAGAACAAATTACTTACAAGTTATAAATATTGTACAGGTGGCAAAACGGGATATACTAAAAAGGCTAAAAGAACTTTAGTAACCAATGCCTCTAAAAATAATGTTAATTTAACAGTAGTAACATTTAATGATGGAAATGACTTTAATGATCATAAAGATTTATATGAAAAATATTTTAATACTTTAAAAAATTATAAGATAGTATCTAAAGGTAGAATAAAGACTGATTATAACAATACTTTTATTGATAGAGATTTTTATATGTCTTTAAGTAAAGATGAATATAGTAAGATTAAAACTACTATAAATTATTATGATAATAATGCTACAAATATAGTTGGAGCCTTAACAGTTAGTTTAAATGGTAAAGAATACTTTAAAGAAAATATTTATATTAAAGAGCCTAAAAAAGAAAAAGAATTAAAGTGGTATCAAAAATTAATAAAGATGTTATTTAAAAAGGAATATTATGATTAATATAATATGGGGAATATTTATAATTGTAGGAATTACTTATGGATTAATAAGTGGAAATATAAGTGCTATTAATGATGAAATTATAGAGGTAGGTAATACTTGTTTAGATTTAATATTAAATATTATGCCATTACTTGTAATTTGGATGGGACTTATGGCTATTGCTGAAAAATCAGGTTTAATTAATAAAATTGCAAAATTATTAAGTCCTATTTTATCTAAGATATTTCCTAAAATTCCAACATCCCATCCCGCACTTGGATATATTGCTTCTAATATCGCTATTAATATGGCTGGACTAGGATCTGCTGCAACACCTTTTGGTTTAAAAGCTATGGAAGAACTTCAAAAATTAAATGATGATAAAAAAACTGCATCTACTTCAATGATAACCTTTTTAGTTTTAAATACGAGTGGGGTAACAATTGTTCCAACTACTATATTAGCCTTAAGAAAAGCAACTGGTTCCAGTGATCCAACTAAAGTTTTACCACTATGTATAATGGCAACAACAGCATCAACTATTGGAGGCTTAACTTTAGATTATTTTATAAGGAGAAAAAATGGGAATAAGTAGCATAATTATTTTACCTTTAATAGTGTTATTTATAATAATTTATGGCTTTATTAAAAAAGTAGATATTTATGATGAGTTTTTAAATGGTGCTTTAGATGGACTTAAAACTACTATTAAAATAATTCCTAATTTAGTTGCTATGATATTTGCCATTAATATTTTAATTAAAAGTAATATTATAACTGATTCCTTCTTTTTTTTAGATAATGTTTTAAAAAAATTTAGTTTATCAAGTGAAATAATTCCCATGTGTTTTTTAAGAAGTATATCTGGTAATTCAACTTTAGCAATAATGGTTAATATTTTTAAAGAGTTTGGACCAGACTCAGTCATGGGTACTTTAGCAAGCGTAATTCAAGGATCAAGCGATACAACTTTATATGTCATTGCCCTTTATTTTGGCAGTATTAAAATAGTTAAAAATAGATATGCTCTTCCTGTGGGATTATTTGCTGATTTTATTGGGATACTTGCTTCATTTATTTTAGTTTATTTATTCTATTAGTTCGAAATTTAAAAAATACAATTTTTTAAAAATAATTTACCTATTAAGTTAATCAAAATGATTGACTTTTATTTTTTATATGCTATTATATTATTAACCAATTATGTTAAATGGAGAAAGGAAACTTAATGGAATTAACATACAAAACTAAAAAACTTCAAAGATTATGTGAAGATCCAACATATAATAATGAATTGGTTAAAAGATATAATAAAGAAGTTGCTATTAAATTACCCCGAAGAATTAAAGAATTAAAAGCTGCGGTATGTTTAGAAGATATTCCTTCATCTTTGCCATTTAGAAGACATAAGTTAACAGGGGATTTAAAGGGATATTTTGCTATAAATATTACTTTACAATATCGCTTAATATTTAAACAAAAAGATAATAATATAATAATAGAAGATTTAAGAAAAATAAAAGAAATAGAAATTATGGAGGTGTCTAAACATTATGAGTAAGTCAAATGTGTATAATGAATATGTCATAGCACCAGGAGAAACAATTTTAGAACTATTAGAATCTAACGGAATGAGTCAATTAGATTTAGCTTATAAAACTGGAATTAATAAAAAAACAATTAATGAAATAATTAAAGGTAAAGCACCAATAACAACAACTACTGCTTTAAAATTTGAATATGTTTTTAATATACCAGCCAGTTTTTTTAACAATTTAGAAAGTAGTTATCAAGAAGTACTAGAAAGAAAAAATGATTTTATTAAAGTTAAAGAAGAAGAAAAATATTTAGAAAATATTCTTTATAATGAGATGGCTAAGCGTGGTTGGGACTGGATAGAAAAAACTAATGATCCATTTCAAAAAGTTATTAATTTAAGAAAATTTTTTTCAGTTGCTTCTTTATCTTTTGATACTGAATTAAAAAAGAAATTAGCCTTTAGAAAGAAAAATAATGATAAATTTTCTAATGAAGCATTATACTGTTATTTAAGATATGGTGAAATTGAGTCAAATAAAGTAACCTATCCTAAATTTAACATTTTATTATTAAATGAAAATTTATCTAGGTTACGTAAACTTGCAAATGATTCATTTATTAAACAATTTAATAAATTAAAAGAAATCTTATTTAGTTGTGGCATATCACTTATATTCGAGCCAGAACTACCACACACTTATGTTAACGGGGTATCATATATGATTAATCCAAATAAAGCCATTATCATGATAAGCGATAGAGGAAAAAAGAATGATATTATTTGGTTTACTTTCTTTCATGAAATAGGTCATTTGCTTAAACATAGTCGAAAAGAAGTATTTGTTGATTTAGATGATAAAGAAGAAAATAATATTGAAAAAGAAGCAGATAAATTTGCTAGAAATATTTTAATACCAGATAAAAGTTATAATGAGTTTATTAGAAATAATAAGATATTTACAGAAAAGATTTTAAAAGATTTTTCTAAAAGTATTAACATATTACCAGGAATTCTTGTTGGAAGACTTCAAAAAGATGGTTTAATTAAATGGAATGAATTTAATTATTTAAAAAATTAGTTATTTATATATTTTTAATAATTTATTGTTGTTATTGTTAATAAGCTATATAATAAATATGGGTATAAGACGATTTTTAAAAAAATATTTTATAATATAGATAATTGCTTTGTATTTGTTAGGGGATTGAGACTAACCCTTGTAAATTGGAAGGAGAGAGACCGAGATTTGTCTACTTGGTTAGTGTTTTATGAAATTAGTAGATTTAAATTCATTAGATAGTGAAAAAACATATTATCATTTTACACCTAGATATAATTTTGAGAGTATATGTGAAAAAGGACTTTTAGCTAAAATTGGTAGTAATGCGAATGGTATTGAAAAAACACCTAAAGTGTTTTTTGCTATTGGAAATTTAGGGTTTCTTAAAATATGTGATGTATGGATAAATTGGTTTATTTATAAAATTGCTTTATATGATAATGTACTTAAATATAAAGATATTTCAATAGATGAAAAAATTAATTTAAAAAGACAATTTAAAAATAGATTTATAAAAGGTGCTTTTTATAGTGATGATTATATAATAAAGGCATTTGAAATGATGAGACATGAGTTAGAAAATGATATTATGTTTAAATTAAATTTAGATGAAAGTGATTATGATTTAAATGATATTGATGAAGCAAAATCAAATGAAAGAGAAGAGTTTATTAATAGAATGTATCTTGGGAATATAACAAGTTTAGATAAAGTTGAGTCATTTAACATGCATACGAAGAGTAATCTTGGAATTAATAATGATAAAATAGAAAAAATTATTTGTGAAAATAATGATTCTGCTTTATACATATTAAAAGAAATATATAATAAAGAAAAACAAAATAATATGAATTTAAAGTTTGTTTTTCTTGATAAATTTATAGAATATGTATATGGTTTAAATTTAAATATTAAATCTCAAAGGATGTAAAATATAGATTTAATTTATTTATTCTTTTAGTTTATTTATTATGATGATTTTGCTAAAATAAATGAGTAAGGAGTGATCTAAGTGGAAAGATTACAAAAAATAATTGCCGAATCAGGTTTTACTTCAAGAAGAAAAGCTGAAGAATTAATAAAAGAGGGAAAAGTATATGTAAATGGGGTTAAGGTTACTGAGTTAGGTACAAAAGCAAGTTTTGGAGATTTAATAGTTGTTAATGGAGTAACTTTAAATAAAGCAGATTATGTTTATTTTTTATTAAATAAACCAAGAGGAGTTATATCATCAGCAGCAGATGATAAAAAAAGAAAAACAGTTGTTGATTTAATTGATACAGATAAAAGAATTTATCCTATTGGAAGATTAGACTATGATACTACTGGTTTATTATTGCTTACTAATGATGGAGAACTTACAAATATTTTAACTCATCCTAAAAATAAAGTTCCAAAAAAATATGTTGCAAAATTAAATAAATTTATGGATATTGCTGATTTAAAAAAATTAGAACAAGGAATTGATGTTGAGGGTCGAAAATGTGTTCCAACAAGAGTTAAATTAAAGAAAAATGATGCTATTAAAAATTACGCTATTGTTGAAATAACTATTATTGAAGGAAGAAATCACATTATTAAGAAAGTATTTGAAAACTTAGGATACTTAGTAGATAAATTAACAAGAGTAGAGTATGCATTTTTAAATGTTGATAAATTAAAAAGTGGTGAATATCGTAGTTTAACTATAAAGGAAGTAAAAAAACTTTATGAATATAAAAATTGAAAAGTATAATAATCAAGGTAGAGGAATTGGTTATTTAAATAAAAAAATAATTTTTGTACCTAACACGATTATTGGAGAAACAGTAGAAATTGAAATAGTAGAAGAAAAAGATAAATATATGGTAGGTAAGGCAATAAATGTTATAAGTCCTTCAACTATAAGAATTAAAAGCAAGTGTCCTTATTATGATAAGTGTGGTGGATGTGAATTTATGCATTTATCAATAGATGAAGAACTAAGAATTAAAACTAATATATTAACCGAGTTATTAAAAAGAAATAATATAGACGTACCTAAAATTAATGTAATCCAAAGTAATAATAAATATAATTACCGTAATAAAGTAACTTTAAAAATAGTTAATAATGAATTTGGTTATTATAATTCGGGAACTCATAATTTTACTAAAATAGATTATTGTTATCTTGCTAAAGATTCTATTAATAATATAATTAAAAGTTATAATTTATTTAAAGTATCAAGTGGAGAAATAACTATTAGATCTAATTATAATGATGAAATATTAATAAAGATAACTAGCAATGAAAAAGTAGATGTTGATATTGAAAAGTTAATTAATGATAATAAAATAGTTGGAATTATTGTTAATGATAAGGTTATTTATGGGGAAAATGATTATATAGAAAAAGTAAATAATTATTTATTTAAAGTTAATATTAATTCCTTTTTTCAAGTTAATTTAAATATATTAGAAAAAATAGAGAAGATATTACATGCTAAAAAATATCATAATGTGGTTGACTTATATTGTGGTGTTGGTACTCTTGGAATGTTTGTTAACAAAGATAAATTATATGGTATTGAAATAGTTAAAGATGCTGTTATTAACGCTAGTGTTAACGCTAAAATAAATAAACAAAATAATATGTATATGTTAGGTGATTCTTCTAAAATATCTAAAATAAATAGTGATATAGATTGCATAATTATTGATCCACCAAGAAGTGGATTAAATAAAGAAACTATGAAAAATATTGTAACTATTAAACCAGATAATTTAATATATATGTCTTGTAATCCATTAACATTCGTTAGAGATATGCAAATATTAAATAAGATATATAACGTAGATGAGTTTTACTATTTAGAGATGTTTCCTAGAACAAAACATATGGAAGTACTTTGTACATTGAAGAAAAAATGAAATATCAAAAATATTTATAAGATTGTTTGAGTATGACATGAACACGACTCTAATATAAATGGTATTTGAAAACATATATTAATTAAAAATTAATTTGAGGGGATGTAGTATATATGAATGCAAATTTAATTGGAAATGAAAATAATATTATATTTTATGAAGATGAAGCGGGAAATTCAAAAGTAGAAGTTGTTTTGAAAGAAGATAATGTTTGGTTAAATGCTAATGCGATTGCAAATTTATTCAATGTTCAAAGGCCTGCAATTGTAAAACATATTAATAATATATATAATGATGAAGAATTAGATAAAAATTTAACTTGTTCCATTTTGGAACAAGTTCAACTTGAAGGAAATAGAAAAGTTTCAAGAAAAAAAGACTTTTATAATTTAGATATGATTATTTCCATTGGGTTTAGAGTTAATTCCAAAACTGCAATAAAATTTAGAACTTGGGCTAATAAAATAATAAAAGAATATATGGTAAAAGGATTTGCCTTAAATGATGATAGATTTATTAATGGTAATAGATTTGATACAAGATATTTTGATGAATTATTAGAACGTATAAAAATAATTCGTACAAGTGAAAGAATGGCTTATCAAAAAATCACAGATATTTTTATTACAACTAGGTGTTGATTATGATAAAAAATCTGAAGATGCTTATACCTTCTTCAAAATAGTTCAAAATAAATTACACTATGCCATTACCGGACATACTGCTGTAGAACTTATTTATGAAAGAGTTAGTAGTGAAAAAATACATATGGGACTTACTAATTGGAAAAACAGTCCTGATGGATTAATTTATAAATATGATGTTGGAATAGCTAAGAATTACTTAAGCGAAGAAGAATTAAGAAAATTAAATAATTTAACAACATTATTTTTAGATTATGCCGAGGATATGGCAGAAGAACAAAATATAATGACAATGCAAAAATGGATAGATATAACTGATAAACTACTTTCTTTTAGAGATAAGAAAATGTTGAAAGATTCTGGTAAAATATCTCATAAACAAGCTTTAGAAAAAGCAGAAAATGAATATGAAAAATTTAGAATAAAGCAAGATAGAGAATATATTTCAAGCATGGATGAAATGTATAAAAAATATTTAGAAGAAAATCAAAAATAGTAATTTAGTTCTTTCATTGAGTACATTACTTACTGTTGCAGATTCTTATGATGATTTGCTTGAGAAAATTGTTGATGAATCAATGACGATTGATTCTACAAAGGAAGACCTAACAAATGCAATCATAGCGAATGCATATAATTATCAGGCAGCACTTTTATGTGTAAAAGGTGATTATGAAAAAGCGTATGAAACTCAAAAATACATATCAATTTAATTTATGATGATTATTTAAATTTGGTTTAATTTATTAAAAAAAATATATAGTGCTTAAAATTAAGGAGTATAAAATGTTACAAAGAAATAAAATCATAGACGCATTTTCTTTTTATAATATAAATAAGAATTACCTTGAAAAATGTATTATTATTTCAGAAGAAATTAAGAAAAATTCAGAATTATATGAATCTTTTAAGAAGATATACGAAATTCTTTATTTACATGAAATCGACGAATTAAAAGAATTGTGGAAAATTGAAAATCTTGATATTTTTTATAATATTTCTGTAGATCCTTTTATTAATAATTTAATGCTTATATTAGGATATGAAATTCATAAAGAAAATATGAAAAAATTAAATTTTAATAAGCGACAAATTATTTTACAAAAGAAAAGAATTAAAGAATGTTTTGAAAATGATTTAATAAAAAGAAATTATCTAGGGATAAGAATTTCACAATTGTTGTGGGGGATTTATTTTATAAGAGGAAAAATAATAGAAGTTGGATCTTTACAATTTGAAAAAGTAGATAATAAAATTATAAAAATTCATATACCTAAAAATGCAAACTTGAATATTAGTGTTGTAAAAGAATCTTTGATATTATCACGAATAGAAATTGAAAAGACATATAACATGAGTAACTTCAAATATTGTTGTGAATCTTGGTTATTAAGTAACCAAATTCACAATTTAGTAGATAAAGAATCTAATATTTTTAATTTTTATAATTTATTTGAAATTGTTGAGGGTAAAGAATGCTTGAATGATATACTAAATTTTGTTTTCAATATAAAAAATTGTAATGATTTCAATACGTTAGAAGAAAAAACAAGTTTACAACATAAAATTAAAGATAAATTGATTATTGGAGAAAAATTTTATTTAGGTATTGGTACACTTAAAGGTTTAGATAAATAACAAAATATTAAAAAAATTTAAAAGAAATTTTTAGGCAATAGGTGTAAATGATTTTACTATTTAAAAATGCTTTATAAAAATAAAAATGTGAGGAGAAATCTAATGAATAAACCAATTATTGGAATTGTAGCAAAACATTATGCTACATATAAAAGTAATAAAATTGATACATTTATAAGAGATGAAGTAAAACAAGCAATATTTGATAATGGAGGAATAGCTATTGGAATACTACCTGTAGAAACTGCTATAAATTACAGTGGAGATAATTGGAAAAATAATCTATCTATGGAGGAAAAAGAAAATTTAATTATTCAATTAAAATTATGTGATGGCATTATTTTACAAGGTGGAGTTGAAACAGATAATTATGAAATCATAACTGCTAAATACTGTTATGAAAATAATATTCCAATACTTGGCATATGTGCTGGACAAAATAACATAGCTAGAGCATTAGGAGGTACTACTTATAAAATTCAAAATCCGGATAAACATAATAATGCATTTGATGAATATGTACATAATATTAAAATTGATAAGCATTCGAAATTTTATAACATAGTTAATACAAGTATGATGATGGTAAATTCAAGACACAAAAGAACTATAGAAAATTGTCCGATGCTTAATAAAGTTGCATTTTGTGAAGATGGATATCCAGATGTAATTGAGTCCAAAAATAAAAAATTCTATATAGGTGTTAGATTTCATCCAGAAAGTTTATATAAGAAAGATGCAAAAATGAACAAGATTTTTAAAGAGTTTATAAATATTTGCAAACATTAGGAATTAAATGGATAAATATAAGAAAAACGATATAACTTTTGAATTATTATTATAAATATTTTATGGATTATCATCTAACATAGATAACATTAATTTTCATTAGAAGATAGTTAAAAAAATTTAATAAAATTAAATTTTAATGCAATAATTTACTATCTTAAAACGTTACTATAGTGAAAGGTAAAGTAATTAATTTATATAAAAATTAATTACTAAGTTTGGAGGTTATACATATGAATAATTTTTATTTAGAAATACCAAATATTAAAAGAAAAGAAGATATTATTGATTATATAAATGAATTAGAACTATACAATTCAGAAATAAATGGAATAGAACTATTAGCAAAAATTTTAGATGGATATTCATTTGAAGAAACATTAGAAAACTGTTTAAAAAGATCAAATAAAGATTATGCTATAAAAAACGGAAAGAATCAAGTTAATACCTATTTATTAATAAGAAAAAGTGATAATAAAATTGTAGGAGCTATTAATATTAGATTAAATTATGGTTCTGGTATAAATAAATTTAATGGTAACATTGGGTATGGTATAAGACCTACTGAAAGAAGAAAAGGATATAATAAAATTAATCTATACTTAGGATTATTAGAAGCCAAGAAATTAGGACTTGAAAAAGTTACTTTAGCATGTGAATCTACAAATATCGCTTCCATTAAAACAATTGAATCATTAGGTGGTATATTAAATTCTAGTGAAATTGATCCAAGCGATGGAATTCTAACAAATATTTATATTATAAATGTAAAAGAAACAATTAATAAATATAAAAATATATAATTATTAGAAAGGAAATTTATAATGAAGAAAATATTATGTTTGTTTGGAATAATTGTTATATTAACTGGTTGTTCTAAAAAAATTAGTGATGATGCAATATTAAGTGTATCAAAAGATAATAAAATCGAAGTACAAGAGTTTAATAAATACTCAGAGTTAGATGAAAGAATTATTTACATAGAAACTAAATTAAAAGATGTTTATTATAACAAAGATGGTAAAAAATACTCTTTAAAAGAATATATTAAAACAATTGATGATGGTAAAGAAATAACAAGTTTGCTAGAAGATTATCGAAGCTATGACGATGGAGGTTCACAATTATTTTCATCAAAAGAATATGATTTAAGTATTTTAATTTGTAATAAAATTAATGGAACATCAGATATTTATATAGGCGATTCAAATATGACTTATAGTGGTACTATGTGTAAATAGAGAATTATAATTCTCTTTTTATATGTAATTTGCTTATTTTTATTCTCTAAACTTTAAAAAAATTAACTTTTAGGGAATGAATAACTATAAATAAATAATATAATTGTAAATTAATTATTGTACTTAGATATAAAAATATAATGTAAATGTTTTAAAGATAATTTATTGCAATTTAATAAAAAATAATATATACTATCATTAAGTTTTCAATGAGATTTGAGGAGTATTATATTAAATATTTAAAGAGAGTTAATGGTCGGTGGAAATTAATAATTATTTATGTAAGAAGGTTGCAAATTGAGAAAAATCGCTATTTCAGCGTTAAAGAATTAAAGATAACTAATAGTTATAAATTAAGGTGGTACCACGGTAAATTCGTCCTTATATTTATAACTATTTTTTTTAAAAAGAAAGGAAGATTTAGATGTTAGATACAAAATATAATCATGATTTAGTAGAAGAAGGAAAATACGAAAAATGGCTTAGTAAAAATTATTTCAAATGTGATGAAAATAGTTCTAAGAAGCATTACTCTATCGTATTACCTCCACCTAATGTAACTGGGGTTCTTCATTTAGGCCATGCATGGGATGTTACGTTACAAGATATAATAATTCGTTATAAAAAGATGGAAGGATATGATTGTTTATGGCTTCCTGGAATGGATCATGCAGCTATTGCAACTGAGGCAAAGGTTGTTAAAAGATTAAAAGATAATGGTATAAATAAGTACGAATATGGAAGAGAAAAGTTTTTAGATTCATGCTGGGATTGGACTCATGAACATGCTGATATAATTCGTAAACAATGGGCCAAATTAGGTATATCTTTAGATTATACTAAAGAAAGATTTACGTTAGATAAACAAATTGAAAATGCCGTTAAAAAAGTATTTGTAGATTATTATAATGAAGGATTAATTTATCGTGGGGAAAAGATTATTAACTGGGATCCGGTAGCTAAGACGGCATTAAGTAATGAAGAGGTAATTTATAGTGAAGAAGAAAGTGCTTTTTATCATTTAAAATATATATTAGAAGATGGTACAAGTTTTTTAGATGTTGCAACAACTAGACCAGAAACTTTATTTGGCGATACGGCTGTTGCAGTTAACCCTGAAGATGAAAGATATAAAGATTTAATAGGTAAAAATGTAATTCTTCCTATTGTTAATAGATTAATACCTATTATTGGAGATGAACATGCTGATATTACTAAAGGAACTGGTTGTGTTAAAATAACTCCTGCTCATGATCCAAATGATTTTGAAGTAGGTAATAGACATAATTTAGAGAGAATCGTTATTATGAATGATGATGCAACTATGAATGAAAATTGTCCTAAAAAATATATTGGATTAAGTAGGGAAGAAGCTAGAAAAGTTGTTTTAGAAGATTTAAAAGAAGCAGGATTATTAATTAAAATTGATCCACTTGTTCATGAAGTTGGTCATAGTGAAAGAACTGGCGTTATGGTTGAACCTATGATTAAAAAACAATGGTTTGTTAAGATGAGACCTTTAGCAGATCATGTTTTAGAAACGCAAAAGAATAAAGAAGAAAAGGTTAATTTTATTCCTTCAAGATATGAAAAGACAATGAATCATTGGATGGAAATAACATATGATTGGTGTATTTCTAGACAATTATGGTGGGGACATCGTATTCCAGCCTGGTATAAAGATGGTGAAGTATATGTTGGAACTGAAGCACCTAAAGAAGAGGGCTGGATACAAGATGAAGATGTACTTGATACTTGGTTTAGTAGTGCCCTTTGGCCTTTTGCTACATTAGGATGGCCTGAGAACACTAAATTATTAGAAACGTACTATCCTAATTCATGTTTAGTAACCGGTTATGATATTATCCCATTTTGGGTAAATAGAATGACTTTCCAAGGCGAAAAATTATTAGGTAAAAGACCATTTAAGGATTGCTTAATTCATGGTTTAATTAGAGATAAACAAGGAAGAAAATTTAGTAAATCTTTAGGTAATGGGATTGATCCATTTGATATGGTTAAATTATATGGAGCTGATTCTTTAAGATACTATCTAGCAACAGATGTTGCACCAGGAACCGATATGCGTTTTGATGAAGAAAAAATTAAATCTACTTGGAATTATATTAATAAAATATGGAATGCATCTAGATTTGTTTTAACTAATATTGAAGGACTAGAAAAAATTACATTAGATAATTTAAAACCAGAAGATAAATGGATATTAACTAAATTTATGAAATGTGTTCATACAACCAAGAAATTTATGGATAAATATGAATTTAATAATGCTGGAGCAACTATTTATGACTTTGTTTGGAGCAGTTTCTGTGATAATTATATTGAAATGGCTAAATATAGTATTGATAGTGAAGTTACTAAATCCGTATTATGTTATGTTCTAACTGGTATTTTAAAATTATTACAACCATTTATGCCTTATGTAACAGATGAAATATATAATATGCTTCCAATTAAAGATGCTGAAGATATAATGGTTAGTGAATATCCTAAATATTCTAAGAAATATATATTTGAAGAAGAAGAAAAAGTTGTTGATGATCAAATAGCGTTTATTAAGAACTTTAGAAATATTAAAGCTGAAAATAATATTACTAAAGATATGAAAGTTATGTTTGATACTGAAGATGATAATGATTTAATAGTTAAAATGTTAAAGATTAAAGATAACGTTGTTACTAAGCCTTTAGGTATTAGAGCATATAAAGTATTCTCATCTAGAGTTAAAGCACAAATCTTCTTTGAAAAGGTTTTAACTGATGCCGATATTACAGCTAAAGAAGCCCAAATTAAAATGTTAACTGCATCAATTAGTAGAAGAGAAAAGTTACTATCTAATGAAAATTATGTTAATAAAGCACCTCAAAACATAGTTGAATTAGATAGACAAAAATTAGAAGAAGAAAAGAAGAAATTAGAAGAATTAATGAAATAAATATATAATTAATGATATAATCATTTAAGGTAGGAGGATAAAAAATGACAAAAGAAAAATATGTTTATTCTAATAAACCATTAGTTCAAAGACTATTATTCTTATTACTTGGTTTTTCAAATTTTATACTTGGTTTTGGATTATATTATTTATTTAAAGATGATAAATCTAAAGAGTGGCAAATCGAGTTTATTCAAAGAGGATCTATGTTTGGTTTAATTTTCTTTCTTATTGGTATAATATATGCAATAATAAGTTGGATAATAACTGGAGCAGTCCCATTAAATTAGTATAATTATTAGTCCTTAAGGAAGTAGAGTTAATCTATTTCCTTTTATTATTACTTTATTGTATAATTAATATAGTAAATAATTTAATTTACTAATGAGTTGATTTATGTTTATATGATTTTTACTATTTTTAAATAAAATAGTGGAGGTGTAAATATAACGTATTAAGCGTTAAATATTATATGAAGAAGTATAATTATAATAATTTAAAAGAAGATGAACATGTAGTACATCACTTGGTATTCTACCTATAAAAATAAATGATGACTATGATTTTATTCCTAAAAATTTATTTATAGATTTTATAACTGATATATTAGTTAGACCTATTGCTTTAATTTTATATTTTATTGCTAAAATCTTTTTAGGATTTAAAATTGCCGTATTATCTAATTCCCCTGTTATACCTATTAAATTTGAGCTTGAAAAATCAACCGGAATATATAAGTTATATAAAAGAAATAAATGTATTCATGCCTATATATTACCACCAATATATCCTAATAATGAATTAGAAATTAAAGAAAGAATGAGAGATTTAAAAGAAAGGACTGAAACTATGATGAAGGAGAAAATAAATGAAAATATTAATATTATCTTGTAGTACAGGTGGAGGACATAATTCATGTGCTAGATATATAGACGAAGAATTAAAAGAAAATAATATAGAATGTGAATTTAAAGATTTCTTTGATATAGTAAATCCCAAAGCTAAAGAATTATCTTCTAAAATATATTTAGCATCATTAAAAGGAAATGGTAAAGTATTTAAAGGTTTATATAGTATAGGAGACTTATATAGTGATTCAGGGTTAACTAGTCCTGTCTATTTAGCTAATAAATTACATGCTAATAGTTTATTAAAATATATTAATGATAATAATTTTACATTAGTTATTACAACTCATCTATTTCCTTCTTTAACTCTTACAGCTATAAATAAACATAATGAAGAAAAAGTTAAATTTATAACCATTGCAACAGACTATGAACCATGTCCTTTTATGGAAGAAAGTAAACCAGATATGTTAATTATTCCAAGAGATTTAGAAGATAAATTTATTAAAAAAGGAAATAATAAGGATGCTATAAAACCAATAGGTATTCCTATTTCTACTAGATTTGTTAAAACAGCTAAAGATATAAGAAAAGCCCATAATTTAACTAATAATGATAAAATAGTGTTAATTATGTTAGGAAGTATGGGCTTTGGTAAAGTTATTGATTTATTAAAAGAATTAGAAAATGAAAATTATAAAATAATAACAATATGTGGAACTAATAATAAACTATTAGAAGAAATAAAAAATAAACATTTAAATAATGTTATTCCAATTGGATATACTAATAATATTAATGATTATATTTATACAGCAGATGTTGTTATATCTAAACCAGGTGGATTATCATCAACTGAAATTGCATCTTTAAGAAAACCATTTATTCATATGTTTCCAATTCCTGGTATTGAAACATATAATATGAATTATTTTAAAGAACATAATATGAGTCTTAATTGTAATAATTATTTAGAATTAAAAGATATGATTAATGAATTATTATATAATAAAAAATTACAAACAAAATTAATTAATAATCAAAATAAATATATAAATAGTGAATCTGCTAAAGAATTGGTGAATATAATTAAAGAAAACTTTTAATATATATGAGAGGAAAATAAAAATGGGAAAAGTAAATGATTATATAGAAAAAATGTTAAAATATTTAAAAATAGAAATAAAAGATAATAAAGAAAAACCTTGGTTAAAATATTATAAAAATGTTCCTGAAAGCTTAAATTATTATCAAGGAAGTATGTATGATTATTTAAAAGAATCTGTAATTAGAAATGAAAAAAGAACAGCATATTCTTATTATGGTACGAGTGTTTCTTTTAAAGGATTTTTAAAAAGAATTGATAAAATAGCTAAAGCTTTAACTCAGTTTAATATTGTTGAAAATGAATGTGTAACAATTTGTATGCCAAACACTCCTGAAAGTATCGCATTAATATATGCAATTAATAAAATAGGTGCAATTGCTAATATTATTCATCCATTATCATCTACTAAGGATATTAAAAGAGCGTTAGATGAAACTAATAGTACTGTCTTATTTTGTTCTGATACATCTATGCCTAATGCGAAAGATATTAAAGTAAAACATTTTATTTTAGTACCTAATTCCAACAGTTTAATTAAAGTAAAAAAGATTATTTATAATTTAAAAGAATCAACTAATTTAAAATTAGAAGGTAATATGATATCTTGGTCTGATTTTATTTCTTATCAAACATTAGAAGATCCTTATATAAAAAGAAAATCTACTGATCCAGCTGCAATAATCTATAGTGGTGGAACAACTGGTAAACCTAAAGGAATAATCTTGTCTAATTTGAATTTTAATGCTATGGCACTTCAAACAATAAATGTTTGTGATGAATTAAAGCCAGGCAACAGTGTTTTATCTGCACTTCCTATTTTTCATGTTTTTGGTCTCGCTTTATGTGTTCATACTTGTTTAATAAGTGGAATGACAGCTATTTTAGTACCCAAATTAAATACTAAAAAGATAAATTCTGAATTAAAAAAATATAAACCAAATGTCTATCCAGCAGTACCGTCTCTTCTAAAAATGTCATTAGAAGGTTTAGAGTTTAGTAAGAATGGTCTTAAGGATATAAAAGTTGTAGTTGTAGGTGGAGATTATCTATCACCAGAAACAAAAAATGACTTTGAAAAATTTTTAAAAGAACATGGTAGTAACGCTATTGTAAAAGTAGGATATGGATTATCTGAGGCTTCTGGTTTTTGTTCATCCACTGCTCCAATTGATGAAAAGTATGTTCATAATGGAACTTTAGGAGTGCCTAATCCAGATATAATTATTAAAATATTTGAACCAAATAGTGATGTAGAAAAATGTATAGATGATATAGGTGAAATATGTGTAACTGGTCCAACTATATTTATGGGATATATTAATGAAGATAAAGAAACTAAAAATACACTAGTAAGACATCATGATGGCCGAACATGGCTTCATACGGGTGATTTAGGATATATGGATAAAAATGGATTTATTTTCTATACCTCTCGAGCTAAAAGAATGATTATTAGTAATGGTTATAATATTTATCCAATTGAATTAGAAGAAATTATAAAAAAATGCAAATATGTTGCTGATTGCACAGTAGTAGCAGTTCCCCATAAAATTAAAAGTCAAACTCCTAAAGCAGTTATTGTATTAAAAAAGGGGATTGAAGATAATTTAAATATTAGAACTGAAATTAGAAAATATTGTAAAGAAAATATTGCTAGATATGCTCAGCCAACTGAATTTGAGTTTAGAGAAAATATACCTGTTACGGCAATTGGTAAAGTTGCCTATAGAGATTTAGAAAAATAATGCAATTTAAGAGGTATAAATAAAAGAATTACTAAATTTATAAATAATACGGAATTGGATTATTTAGTGGTTGCTAAATATTAATTTTATTTAGTAATTTAAATAAGAATTAAATAAAAGTTAGTGAAAACTATCTTTTTTTATGGTAATATTTAAATAGATATAAAGAAGAGTGATTATTGTGAAAGATTTAAAAGTTGTATTTATGGGAAGTCCTTTATTTAGTGTTCCTGTCCTTGAAGAATTAAATAAAAATGTAAATGTTGTAGGAGTTGTTACAGCACCTGATGCATATGTAGGAAGAAAAAAAGTTCTTGCAATGTGTCCTGTTAAAGAGAAGGCTGTTGGTCTAGGATTAAAAGTTTATAGTCCGATTAAATTAAGAAGTGATTTTGAATTTATTAAAGAACTCAATCCAGATATGATTATTACTTGTGCTTATGGTCAAATATTAAGTGAAGAAATATTAAATATTCCTAAATTAGGATGTTTTAATTTACATGGTAGTTTACTTCCTAAATATCGAGGTGGTGCCCCAATTCATTATGCCCTATTAAATGGTGATAAAAAAACGGGAATTACTTTAATGTATATGGACAAGGGTATGGATTCTGGTGACATGATTGCCAAAGAGGAAATTATAATAGAAGATAATGATAATATTGAGTCATTAACAAATAAATTAAGTATAATTGCTTCTAAGATGATAATAAAATATTTACCTAGTTTAATTGATGGAACTAATAATAGAGAAAAACAAGACAGTAGTAAGGTTACTTTCTCACCAATTATTACAAGAGAAGATGAACATTTAGATTTTAATTTAACAGCTAAAGAAATTTATAATAGATATCGTATGTTAAGCCCAAATCCACTTCCAAATATTAAAATAGATGATATAGAATATAAAATAGCAGAATGTAAAATAGTTGATGCAAGTGGTAAAGTAAGTACAGTTGTAAATAAGGATAAAAATTCATTTACAATTATGGCAAAAGATAAAGGTATAATGGTTTCAAAAATTAAACCTATTGGTAAAAATATAATGAATGTTAGAGATTTCTTTAATGGATATCATGAAGAGATAATAGGCAAAGAGGTTAAGTAATGAATGATTTAGTAAGTTTATGGAATGATCCTAAATATAAAAATATTATTAAACTTATTTTATGGTTTATCTTTATAATCTTCGTATTTTGTTTAGCCTTATTTTCTAATCGAAATAAGGTTATAAATAAAGAAAATATTTCTATAGAAAATAATAATATATTAAAAATTCATAATAAAAGTGTAAATATAAAATATCAAATAGATGATTACAAAATAGATGGAAATTATAGTGATAAAATATTTAAAGGAACAGTTACCTATCAAGATGGAACTACATATCAAATAAAATATGAAAATGATAGTCTTGTTAAAGATGATAATAATGGTGATTTCCTAGTTATCAGTATTGAAACAAGATATTTAGATCCTAATTATATAAGTGAATTATTAAATAGTAGTAAACCAACTATTTTAGAAGAAAATAAAAGTTATTTATATAATATTGATGGAACAACTTATTACGTATATATAAATGAAAATAATAGTTATAATATAAGAATTATTAAAAACGATAAAGAGGGAATATTAGAATATCAATATTTAGAATAGTCTGGTGAAATATGAAAAATAAAAATAAATTGATTATTGTTAATTTAATTACAATTAGTAGATTAATTGGAACGATTATGTTCCCTATATTTGTAAATATTATACCTACAATTGGATTAATAATATATTTATTATTACTTTTACTAACTGACTTTATTGATGGTATTTTAGCAAGAAATTGGAAAGTTAGTACCATATTTGGTGCGTTACTTGATGCAACAGCAGACAAAATGTTTGGAATATCTACAATGCTTGTTGTATCAATGAAATATCCTATAATGTTTTTACCAATATTAACTGAAATAATTATTACGAGTGTAAATATTTGTGGAGCTAACCATGGAAGTGGATTAGAAAGTTCCAACTTGGGTAAATTCAAAACCTGGATATTTGGGCTTGGAACGTTTATTTCATTTCTAACTATTTATGCAAATGATTTATTGTTAGTAACAAATAGTATCAAGTGGTTAAATAATATTTTAAATTATTTAGTTAATAATAGTTCTTTAGCAGTATCTTATATGGCCTTTATTATGATGGGTGCAGATATAATGGTTACATTTGATTATCAAGCTAAAGTAAAAGAAGCAGTAAAAAATGCTAAAAAGGAAGGAATAAAAAGAAAAAATTATAAATTAAAAAAAGGTAATGATTTAAAGTTTGCTTTATTTAATCATAATTATTATATAGAAACTAAAAAAATGCCTTTATTAATTAGATTAGGTGAGGAGTATAAAAATGAAAGAAAAAATTAAAGAAAATAAATATTATCAACTAGGATTAACCATATTTATGGTAATAGGAGCTTGTATATTACTTACATTTATAATATTTAATATAGATAAGATATGGAAATTTATTGGTACTGTAATAGAACTATTTAGCCCCTTTATTATCGGATTTGTATTTGCTTATTTATTAAATCCAATAGTTATATTTTTTAAGAAAAATGTTTTTGATAAATTTGTAAAAAAAGATAAAGTAGCTAATAATTTAAGTTTACTTACTACCTGTGTTATCTTTTTAACACTTACAATTATTTTGTTTAATAGTATTATTCCGGCACTTTTAAAAAGTATTCAATCATTAGTTGTTAATATGCCAAGTTATATTAAAGATATAAAAGATTATTTAGTTGCTAAGACTGATTCTAGTGGACTTGCTGATGCAATAAACGCTAATTATAGTACTATTAATGAAAGTTTAAATAGTATGATTAATAATTTTCTTCCTAAATTAGAAGATATGATTACAATAGTATCTAATGGACTATTTGGTGCAGTTAAAGTAGTATTTAAAATATTTATGGGATTTGTTATTTCTATTTATTATTTATCTGATAAGGACAACTTTGTTGCTGGAACTAAGAAGATTATTTATAGTATCTTTGGGGTAAAAGTGGCTAATCATATTATGGATAATGCTAGACACACTAATGATATATTTGGCAACTTTATTGTTGGTAAATTACTTGATGGATTTACAATTGGATTTATTACATTTATATTCCTAACCATTTTAGGCTTTAGTGATTATGCTTTATTAATTGGTGTTACAGTTGGTTTAACAAATATGATTCCTTATTTTGGTCCATATATTGGAACTATACCTAGTGCTTTATTGATTCTTATGGATGAAGTACATGGCGGAGGTAAAATGTGTATTATATTTATTATATTTATAATAGCATTACAACAAATTGATAGTTATGTTATTGAGCCAAAATTATGTGGATCTAAAACAGGATTAAAATCATTCTGGGTACTTGCTTCTATTTTATTCTTTGGTGATGCTTTTGGAATTATTGGATTACTACTAGGTGTACCAGTATTCGCATTAATTTATGGATATGTTCATAATTTAGTTACAATTAGATTAGAAGAAAAGAATTTACCTAGTGAAACTAAAGATTATATCGACTTAGAAAGAATTAATAGTAAGACTCATGCAGTTGTTAAATTAAGTGATAAATAAAATTAAGATGGTTTAGCAATAATCCGTCTTTTTTAATTGGAACAATTATGGTTTAAAATTAAATAATTTTAAATCTTTTTAGGTGTACTTAAACTTTAAAAATAAAAGTAAGTATGGTGAAGTGTACTTACTTTACAAATGAAATGTACTATACTTTAGTTGTAGTGAATTACTATGTTATATTAAGAGAAAGTTATTTATCAAAAATTAGAGGTTTTTATGATTCAAATTTATGATTCAATTTTTATTTTGTTGTTCAAAAGTTTAATCTATGTTAAGATATGTTTTAATTGATTGGGGGATTTATGAATTTTTTACTTCGATTATTTAAGAAAGAAAAACATAATATAGGTGTTATAAGATTTGGTGATAATTTAGTTATTCCCGGAAGAGAATATTTTAAAGATGAAAAAGATATTATATTATTAGAAAATTATAAAAAACATTATTTAGAAATGCTAAAAAACAGAGCTGTAGTAACAACACCATATTTTAATTCTAAAAGTTTAAAAGAACAAATGAATATGTATATAGATTTATTACTTGGTTTGCTAATGGATAACAATAATTTTTGTGAATATGCACCTGAAGAATTATTAGTTCAAATAGCAAAATTAAAAATGTATTATGATGAAATGATTGTATTAAAAAATGAAATTATTTTAAGATTAATTGCTCTTAAAGAAATAAAGAAAGAAAAAAGAATTCCAAGACATAATAAGATGGCTTTAGAAGAAGAAATAAATTCTTTAAGTGTTATTTTAGAAATGTTTGTATATAGAGAAGCAAGTATAAATATTGAAATAAAAAACTATTTTGATGTATTGACAACAAGAGATTTAAGTGAAGTAGATGAGTCTTTATTAAATGAAAGATTAACAAGATTATTATTTTTAACTAAGGGAATAGTTGATAAAAATAAGTTATATGATGATATAAAATTAAATGTAGCATTATTAGAAAAGGAATGTGAAATATATGCATATACTCATAAAGAAGAAGCATTAAAACTAAAAGAATCATATTGTCTTAATGATGAAAGTAAAATATTATTGTTTTATGAATATGGTAAAGATATATTTGATCATGATTTTGTTAAAGAATTTTATTTATATAAATTTAATTTATTAGTTACAGATATTAATAATAGTTGTAATGAATCACCTATAAATGTTAAGGATTATGGTTTTCCATTTTATGAGGAAATCATTGCAGATAAAATAAATAATTTAGATAAAAGTTATTATTTTAATGATTTAATAGATAAAAATGTTGATATAAGTGAACAATTAAATGGTGCGAGAAAATATCTAAAAAATAAAGAAGGAATATTTAATTATGAGGAAATTCTTAAGAATAAATATAAATTGGCATTTCTTGTCTCTTTAGAAAAAGAAAAAGGAATAAAAGATTATTTTAATAAAAATATTATTGATTTAACAATTAATCATGAATGGAACAAATATATTAATGGATTTTCTGGTAAGTTTGAAGATAAAGTTCCTCTTTCTACGTTATGTAAATTATTTGTTACTGATAAAAATAAACACGCACTATATTCTATATATGAAGCAAATAGAATTGAAAATAACTTATTAATTCCATATGGTGTTAAAAGAATAAATCTTAGCTTATTATCAAATGAGTATATAGAGAGAATTGAAAAAGATGTTAATTCTAGAAAAAAATATGTATTTCCAAATAGTTTAAAATCAATAAGGGGTGCAATGGATTATTTTGGTTATGACTTTTCTAACTTATATTTTCCTGATGGTTTAGAAGAATTAATGATTGGTTATAACGCTACAATTCCAAGTAGTGTAGAAAAGTTAGATAGATGTGTTGATAAACATATTGGATATATAAAATTTAGAGATTTTAAAAATTCTAAAATTGTTAATGATAAGAAAAAATTTATAAAATTTTTAGTAGATTTTTCTGAAGAAATTGATACAAATATGACTAATTATCATACTCCAAGTAAATATAGTTTAGAAGTGCAACGAAAGTATCGTACAGGAAGGTTTACAACTCAAGATTATAATGCTTTATTTGATAAGCCTTATACTATTTATGTTTTTAAACAAAAAATGTTATTTACGTCTCTTTATTTTTTAGATGATGATCTTGA
The DNA here is from genome assembly GCA_934101225.1 of uncultured Bacilli bacterium. Classification (GTDB taxonomy): domain Bacteria; phylum Bacillota_I; class Bacilli_A; order RF39; family UBA660; genus CAG-533. Next base: position 72,220 of record CAKOQK010000002.1, read on the forward strand.
TAATCCAATAGTTATTAATGGAAAAGATATTGAATTAGAGTTTGGTAAAACAAAAGAATACTATTATTATTCTAGGCGATCTAAAGTTAACAAAGAAGATTTATATGGATGTGCTGATTTTAATAAAATCTATGAAAAAATTAGAAGAATTATAATTGAACAAAGTGGGTATGACATTGCTAGTAGAGAAATTGTTGATAATAAAAAATTAATTTATGATAAAAAGATAATTTACTTTTTATAATTTTCAAGTTTTTCAATTTTTGTAAAAAAATAGCGATAAATGGCTTGAAATAATAGTGATAATAGGGTATAATAACTTCTAGTTTGACTGGTTTAGATGTGCGAGGTTGCTGATACGCTAGGAGATGTTGTGAGATGTTTTCTTAAAATATCAGGGTATTCGTTACGGAATCATGTTTATACAAGATATAGACGAAGGGAGGACATAAAATGTCAAAGGTAAGAATCAAACTAAAAGCCTATGATCATAGACTTCTTGATACTGCTTGCGCTAAGATTGTAGAAACTGTTAAAAGAACAGGAGGAGTTATCTCTGGACCTGTACCTCTTCCAACAGAAATTCAAAAGATTACTGTTTTAAGAGCTGTACATAAATACAAAGATGCTCGTGAACAATTTGAAATGCGTACTCACAAGAGACTTATTGATATTAAGGATCCTAGTAAGGAAACAATGGATGCTTTAACTCACTTAGATATTCCAAGTGGCGTTGATGTTGAAATTAAAACAAAATAATTAGATGGAGGAAAGAAAGATGAAAGGAATCTTAGGACGTAAAGTCGGTATGACCGAAGTATTTACGAAAGATGGAAAAATTATTCCTGTTACTGTAATTAGTACTGAACCTAATAAAGTAATGCAAGTTAAAACAACTGCTACTGATGGTTATGAAGCTATTCAATTAGGTATTTCTGATAAAAAAGAAAAAAATGCTACTAAAGCAGAAATAGGACATGCTAAAAAGGCTGGTTCTGCACCTAAGCGCTTCTTAAAAGAGATTAGAGTATCTAATGCTAGCGAATATCAAGTTGGAAGCGAAATTAAAGCAGACATATTTGAAGTAGGACAAAAAGTTGATGTTACTGGAACAAGTAAGGGACATGGTTTTACTGGTGTTATTGTTAGAAATAATCAATCAGAAGGACCTAAAACTCACGGTTCAAGATATCATAGAAGACCTGGTTCAATGGGTACAATGAGACCAATGAGAGTTTTAAAGGGTAAAATGCTATCAGGACATATGGGTGTTGATACAGTTACTGTTCAAAACTTAAGCATTGTAGATGTTAATTTAGAAGACAATTATATTTTAGTAAGTGGTAATGTACCAGGTGCTAAAAAATCATTAGTTGTAATTAGAGAAGCTGTTAAAGGTGGAAAGAAAGGTACATTTGATTTAGTCTCTTATGAAACTGAAGAAAATGTTGCTGTTGAAGCTCCTGCTGCAGAAGATACTGTTACAACTGAGGAAGTAAAGTAGGTGTTATAGATGGCAAAAGTAGATATTATTAACCTTAATGGTGAAAAAGTAAAAGATATTAAGCTAAACGATGCTATATATAATATAGAAAGCAATGAAGTTGTTGTTAAAAAAGCTTTAGACTTACAACTTGCTTCATTAAGACAAGGAACACATAAAACTAAAACTAGAGCAGAAGTTTCTGGTGGTGGTAGAAAACCATACAAACAAAAAGGAACTGGTAATGCTCGTCAAGGTTCTACACGTGCTCCACATTACAGACATGGTGGTGTAGCATTTGGAGTTACTCCAAGAGATTACACTTTCAAAATGAATAAGAAAGAAAGAGTTTTAGCTTTAAGAAGTGTATTATCTATGAAAGCTAAAGAAAATAATATTAAAGTTATTGATTCTTTAACTGTTGAATCTCTTAAAACTAAAGACTTAAAAAATATGCTTTCTAATTTAGGATTAAATGGTAAAACATTATTTATTACTTCAAATGATGCTGAAAACTTATATTTAGCATCAAGAAACTTAAATAATGTTGGTGTGTTATTAACAAGTGAACTTAATGTTTATGATATGTTACATGCTGATACTATTGTTTTAGATGAAGAAGCAGTAAAACAAATAGAGGAGGTGCTTAAATAATGAAATCTGATATTATTTATTCACCAGTTATTACTGAAAAAACAACTGCCTTAAAGGCACAAAATGTTTATGTATTTAAAGTAGCTAAAGATGCTAATAAATTACAAATTAAAGATGCTATTGAAAGCACATTTAAAGTTAAAGTTGTTAGTGTTAATACATTAAATACTAAACCTAAGAAAAAAAGAGTTGGAAAATACTCTGGATTTAGAAAAACTTATAAGAAAGCTATCGTAAAACTTGCTGACGGTAGTTCTATAGAAATGTAGGTGTTTTTATGGGAATTAGAAAATATAAACCAACAACTAATGGTTTAAGAGGTATGAGTACATTAACAAATACTGAGATTACAGCTACTACTCCTGAAAAGAGTTTACTTGTTAGTAAATCTAAAACTGGTGGTAGAAATAATCAAGGTAAAACTACTGTTAGAGATATCGGTGGTGGAGCTAAGAGAAAATATCGTATAATTGATTTTAAAAGAGATAAATTTGATATTCCTGCTAGAGTTACTACAATTGAATATGATCCAAACAGAACAGCAAATATTGCTCTATTAACTTATAAAGATGGTGAAAAGAGATATATTATTGCTCCTAAAGGATTAGAAGTTGGCAGTATCGTTATATCAAGTAAAACAGCTGATATTAAAGTTGGTAATACATTACCACTTGAAGTAATTCCTGTTGGTACAGTAATTCACAATGTTGAATTAAAACCTGGTAAAGGTGCTGAACTTGCAAGAAGTGCTGGTTCATCTGCTCAAATTCTTGGTAGAGAAGGAAAATATGTTTTAATCAGATTACAATCTGGTGAAACTAGAAAAGTTTTAGGTAGTTGTCTTGCAACTGTTGGCGTAGTTGGTAATGAAGATTACGAATTAGTTAACGTTGGTAAGGCTGGTAGAACACGTCATATGGGAATTAGACCTCATAACCGTGGATCTGTTATGAACCCTAACGACCATCCACATGGTGGTGGTGAAGGTAGAACACCTATCGGTAGAAAAGGGCCTGTTACTCCTTGGGGTAAACCTGCTCTTGGATATAAAACTCGTAAAAATAAGAAAGCATCTAGCAAGTTAATTGTTAGTAGAAAGACTAAATAGGAGGATATAGATGGCAAGAAGTTTAAAAAAAGGACCTTTCATTGATAAGAGTCTTATGAATAAAATTAAAAAATTAAATGAAGCAAACAAAAAAGAAGTTGTTAAAACTTGGTCTCGTCGTTCAACTATCTTCCCTGATTTCATTGGACATACAATTGCTGTTCATAATGGAAGAGAATTTATACCAGTTTATATAACTGAAGAAATGGTTGGTCATAAATTAGGTGAATTTGCATTAACTCGTAAATTTACTGGCCATGCTGGAAATAAGTAGGAGGATTAGATGGAAGCTTATGCAATGCATAAAATGGCTATCGTAGCACCTCGTAAAGCAAGAATGACTCTTGATTTAATAAGAGGAAAATCTGTTAAAGATGCTAGAGCTATTTTAAATAATACTAATACTAAATCAAGTAGATTAATCTTAAAAGTTTTAAATTCTGCTACAGCTAACGCTGTTAACAATTTAAACTTAAAAGAAGATGAATTATTTGTATCTGAATGCTTTATTAATCCGGGACCTGTTTTAAAGAGAATTAAATTTGGTTCAAGAACTAAAGTTGACAGAAGAGATAAAAGAACAAGTCATATAACTGTTAAAGTTAGTGACGGAAAGGAGGCATAATTAATGGGACAAAAAGTAAATCCTAATGGATTAAGATTAGGTGTTAATAAAGATTGGCAATCTAAATGGTATGCTAAAAAAGATTATGCCACAAAATTAAATAATGATTTAAAATTAAGAGATTTCTTAGCAGGTTACTTAAAAGATGCTGCTGTTGCAGAAATTATCATTGAAAGAAAATCAAAGAGAAATGAAATTAAAATTCGTACTGCTAAACCAGGAGTTATCATTGGTAGAGGCGGAGAAGATATTGAAAAACTAAGAAAAGAAATCAAAAAAGCTATTGGTGAAGATTTCTATGTAACTATAGTTGAAGAAAAGAATCCTAATCTTAGTGCTCAAATCGTTGCTGATACAATTGCTAAACAAATCGAAAATAGAGCAAACTTCAGAACAGTTCAAAAACAAGCTATCAAAAATGTTATGAAAGCTGGAGCTGTTGGAGTTAAAACCGCTGTTTCTGGTAGACTTGGTGGTGCTGAAATGGCTCGTACTGAAGGTTATACTGAAGGTACAGTTCCACTACATACTATTAGAGCTGACATTGATTATGCAACAGCTACTGCTCCAACAACTTATGGTAAAATCGGAGTAAAAGTATGGATTTATAAGGGAGAAATTCTTCCAAGTAAGAAGAAAAATGGAGGCGATAACAATGTTAATGCCTAAGAGAGTTAAATATCGTAAACCTCACAGAGTTAGTTATGAAGGACATTCTAAAGGAAACCTTACATTAACTAATGGTGAATATGGTCTAATGGCCAAAGAGGGGGGATATGTTAATGCTAAACAAATCGAAGCTGCTCGTATTGCGATGACTCGTTATATGAAACGTGGCGGAAAAGTTTGGATTAATATTTTCCCACAACTAGCTCGTACTCAAAAACCTTTAGAAACTCGTCAAGGTACTGGTAAAGGTGATGTAAAAGAATGGGTTGCAGTTGTAAAAGAAGGAAAAATTATGTTTGAAATTGCTGGTGTAGATGAAGCTACTGCAAGAGAAGCTTTAAGACTTGCATCACATAAGATTTCTGTTAAAACTAAATTTGTTATGAAGGAAGGGGTTAATAATAATGAAAACTAGTGATATTCGTAAAATGTCTAAAGAAGAAATTGAAAAACAAATTGTTAAGACAAAAGAAGAATTATTTGATTTAAGAATGAAAAAAGCTACAGGAACATTAGATAAACCTCATAGAATTCATGAATTAAGAAAAGATGTAGCTAGAATGAAAACTATATTAACTGAAATGGATGGGAGTGAAAACTAATGGAAAATAAAAGAGCTGAATTAATAGGAAAAGTTGTAAGTAATGTTAATGATAAAACTATTACAGTATTAGTTGAAACTTATCGTAAAGACCCATTATATAAAAAGAGAGTAAAATATTCTAAGAAATATGCTGCTCATGATGAAGCTAATAAAGCTAAAGTAGGAGACACAGTAAGAATTGCTCAAACTAGACCTTTATCTAAAACTAAGAGATATGAACTAGTAGAAGTTATTCAAGAAGCTGTTGTTCTATAGGAGGTTTTTAATATGTTAATGCAACAAAGTAGATTAAAGGTTGCTGACAACTCTGGTGCTCGTGAAGTTATGGTTATTAGAGTACTAGGTGGAAGCAAACGTGTTTATGGAAATATTGGTGATATTGTTGTTGGAACTGTTAAAAAAGCAATTCCTAACAGTAATGTTAAAGAAGGAAAAGTTGTTAAAGCTGTTATTGTTAGATCTAAACAAGGAGTTAGAAGAGATGATGGTAGTTATATCAAATTTAATGACAATGCATGTGTATTAATTAAAGATGATAAATCACCTATCGGAACTCGTGTATTAGGACCAGTTGCTCGTGAATTACGTGATAAAGAATTTAATAAGATCGTTTCACTTGCTCCTGAGGTATTATAGGAGGATATATGAAAGTTAAAGTTGGAGATAATGTTAAAGTACTTACTGGAAAAGATAAAGGTAAGGAAGGAAAAGTATTATATACTTTAAGAAAAAAAGACCGTGTAGTTGTTGAAGGCGTAAATATTGTTAAAAAACATATGAAACCATCAAGAATGAATGAAACTGGTGGAATATTAGAAGTTGAAAATCCTATTCATGTATCTAATGTAAAAGTATTAACAGCTAAAGAAGACAAAAAAGTAAAAGAAGTTAAAGAAGTAAAAACTGAAAAGAAAGCTACTAAAAAGAAGGGCACAGGTGATAAATAATGAATTCATTAAAAGAATTATATAATAAAGATATCAAACCAGCACTTAAAGAAAAATTTAATTATTCTTCAGTTATGGAAATTCCTAAATTAGAGAAAATTGTAGTTAATATTGGTGTTGGAGATGGATCTCATGATGATAAATTAATCGATGCTGCTAGAGCTGATTTAGAAACTATAACTGGACAACATGCAGTTATTACAAAAGCAAAAAAATCAATTGCAGGATTTAAATTAAGAGAAGGACAAAGTATTGGAACTAAAGTAACATTACGTGGTGAAAATATGTATGTATTCTTAGAAAAATTAATTAAAATTGCTTTACCTCGTGTAAGAGATTTTAGAGGTATATCACCAAAAGCTTTCGATGGTAGAGGAAATTATACTTTAGGAATTAAAGATCAATTAATTTTCCCAGAAATCGATTATGATAATGTAGTTAAATTAAGAGGTATGGATATTGTTTTTGTTACAACAGCAAAAACTAATGAAGAAGCTTTAGAATTATTAAAAGGCTTTGGACTTCCATTTAGAAAGTAGGTAATGAGAGATGGCAAAAACTAGTTTAAAAGTTAAAAATTCAAGAACTCCTAAATTTAAGGTTAGAGCATACACTCGTTGCGAAAGATGTGGAAGACCTCATGGAGTTTTACGTAAATTTGGATTATGTCGTATTTGCTTTAGAGAATTAGCAAATGAAGGTAAAATCCCAGGCGTAAAGAAATCAAGTTGGTAGAAAGGAAGTAAATTATGGTAAACGATACAATAGCTGATATGCTTACAAGAATTCGTAATGCAGGTCAAATGAAATATGCTAATGTTGCAGTTTTAAATACTAAGATGACTAGAGAAATAGCTAGAATCTTAAAAGAAGAAGGCTATATTAATGATTATAGTAGTAATGAAGAAACTAAAATGTTAGATTTATCACTTAAATATGGTGAAAATAAGAAAGAAAGAGTTATTACTGGTTTAAAGAGAATTAGTAAACCTGGTCTTAGAGTTTATGCTAAACATGATGAACTTCCAAGAGTACTTAATGGACTTGGTATTGCAATTATTTCTACAAGTAAGGGAATTATGACTGACAAAGAAGCAAGAAATGCTGGTCTAGGAGGAGAAGTACTTGCCTATATTTGGTAAGGAAAAACTGATATTATGAGTAGAATAGGAAATAGAGTAATACATATTCCTTCTGATGTAACTGTTACATTAGATGGTAATAAAGTAACTGTTAAAGGACCTAAAGGTGAATTAACAGAAGAATTTGATAATTTAATCAGTATTAATATTGAAGATAATAAATTAACTTGTAAAAGAGCTAATGAAGAATTATTTACAAAATCAATTCATGGTACAACAAATGCTTTAATTGAAAATATGATTATTGGAGTATCTAAAGGATATACAGTTGAACTTGAAACTGTTGGTGTTGGATATAGATTCCAAGTATCTGGAAAACAAATTAATGTTTCAGCAGGATTTAGTCATCCAGTGGTTGTAGATATTCCTGAAGGAATAACAGTTGAAGCACCATCTACAACTGAATTAAAATTAAGTGGAATTGATAAGCAAAAAGTAACTGAATTTGCGGCTAATATTCGTAAGATTAGAAAACCTGAACCATATAAAGGAAAAGGTATTCGTTATAAAGGCGAAGTTATTATACGTAAAGTAGGTAAGAAGGCTTCTAAGTAGGAGGATTTATGATAAAGAAAGAATCAAGAAATGTATCTAGAGTTATGAGACATGAAAGAGTTCGTAAAAATGTTTTTGGAACTAAAGAAATGCCTAGACTTAATGTATTTAGATCAAATAAAGAAATATATGCACAAATTATTGATGATGAAAGTCAAACTACTTTAGTTGCTTCATCAAGCGTAATGTTAAAAATCGATAATGGTGGAAACATTGAAGGTGCTGCTTTAGTTGGTGCAGATATAGCTAAAAAAGCTGTTAAAGCTGGTATTACTAAAGTAGTATTCGATAGAGGTGGATACCAATATCATGGCCGTGTAGAAGCTTTAGCAAATGCTGCTAGAGAAAACGGATTAGAGTTCTAGAGGGAGGGAAATAATGGAAGAAAATAAAGAAGTTATGACTACTGAAGAAGTAAAAACTGAAAAAGTAGTTAGAGATAATAAAAACTTTAAAAATAATAAAAATAGAAAATCTAATAAAAACTTTGAACCAAAGAAAAAATTATTAGAAGAAAAAGTTATTTCTATCACTCGTGTAACTAAAGTTACTAAAGGTGGAAGACACTTTAGATTTGCTGCTACTATGGTAGTAGGTGATGGAAAAGGTTTAGTAGGAATTGGAACTGGAAAATCTATGGAAGTTCCAGAAGCTATCAAAAAAGGTATTCAAGCTGCTAATAAGAATTTAGTTAAAGTTGATATCGTTGATGGTAGAACTATTTCACATGATCAAATTGGTAAATGTGGAAGAGCTAAAGTTTTAATTAAACCTGCTAAAGAAGGTACAGGTATTATCGCTGGTGGTGCTGTTCGTGCAGTACTTGAAATTGCTGGTGTTAAAGATATCGTATCTAAATCATTAGGAGCTAACACTCAAGTTAATGTTGCTAAAGCAACTTTAGAAGCATTAAAATCACAAAGATCAAAAGAACATATTGCTGAACTTCGTGGTAAGAAAGTTGAGGAGTTATAGTATGAAATTAAATGAATTAAATAAATTACCAGAAGCTAAAAGAAGAAAAATTGTAGGTCGTGGACCTGGTTCTGGTATGGGTAAGACTTCAACTCGTGGAGAAAACGGACAAAAATCAAGAAGCGGAGCTTCAATTAAACCTTGGTTCCGTGGTGGTGAATCTCCAATTTACCGTAGAATTCCTAAAAGAGGATTTAACAACGCTAACTTTACAGTTAGATATGCTACAATCAATTTAAGTGACTTAAATAGATTTAATGATGGTGATGTTGTTACTCCTGAATTATTAAAAGAAATGGGAATTATTAAGAAAGAATTATCTGGATTAAAAGTTTTAGGTAATGGAGAATTAGAAAAGAAAATTACAATTAAAGCTAACAGATTCTCTACAAAGGCTGTTAGTAAGATTGAAAATGCTGGTGGAACTGCTGAGGTGATTTAATATGTTTGCAAATCTTAAAGGATTATTTAGTCCTTCAAATAAGGATTTACGCAAAAGAATATTGTTTACCTTAATGTGTTTAGCTATATTTGCTCTTGGAACTAATATAATAATTCCTGGAGCAAAGAGCATTACTAATAACATAGGTTTCTTAGAATTATTAAGTTTAGTAAGTGGAGGAAATTTAAAAACATTTTCAATTTTCTCTTTAGGTGTTATGCCATATATTACTGCTAGTATTATTACACAGCTTTTACAAATGGATATTATTCCATATTTTAAGGAATTAAAAGAAAGTGGAGCAACAGGTAGACAAAAAATTAATAAAATAAATAGATATCTTGGAATGTTTTTAGCGTTTGTTCAAGCATATGTATTCTCTTTAACCTTATTAAAGGGAGATGCAATGACAACTATTAAATCAACAGTTTATTTAACTGCTGGTACTGCATTTTTAATTTGGCTTGGTGATGAGATGACCAAAAAGGGTATTGGTAATGGTATGTCTCTAATAATAATGGCTGGTATTGTTAACAATTTACCTTCAACATTCATTACTGCTTTTCAAAATTTAATTATTAATGGAAGTTATAACATGGCTTCAGGAATAATCTTATTTGTTTTATTTATAATTGTTTATTTAGCAATTATTGTAGGTGTTGTTTATATGCAAATTGCTGAAAGAAGAATACCTATTCAGTATTCAAATCGTACAAGCGGAGCTTATGCAGGAGAAAAATCATATATTCCTATTAAGCTAAATACAGCAAGTGTTGTTCCAGTAATATTTGCATCAGCAATAATTGGAATACCTTCTGTTATTGCTAATATATTAAATAAAGAAGCATTCACAAACTTTGTAAATAATTATATTGTTTATACAAGTTATACTGGGTTTATATTATATATGTTATTAATATTTGTATTTGGATATTTTTATACATTACTTGAGTTAAATCCTGACGAAATGGCTGAAAATTTAGATACTAATCGTAGTTATGTTCCCGGAATTGTTCCAGGAGAAGCTACTAGTAAGTATTTAAAATATGTAATAACTAGAATTTCTACTTTTGGAACTTTAGGACTTATGGTTATAGCAGCATTACCAATTATATTTACTAAGATTTCTAATTTACCTTCTAATGTAACATTAGGTGGTACAGGATTAATCATAGTTGTAGGTGTTGCACTTGAAACTTATAAACAATTAGAAAGTTCTATAATTTCAAGAAGCTATACTGGTTCTAGAAAAAGAAGAAGAAGTAAATAATGAAAAATATTATATTTATAGCGCCTCCAGCAGCTGGTAAAGGAACTCAAAGTGATTTACTTGTTAAGAAATATGGTTATACTCATATTTCAACTGGTGATTTACTTAGAAATGAAATTGCTAAGCAAAGTGAGATTGGTAAAAATATAAAAGAGTTAATGGATAGTGGCAATTTAATAAGTGATGAAATTGTATCTAAACTACTTAAAGATAAATTAAGTAGTTTAGATGGTCCATTTATATTAGATGGCTATCCAAGAAACTTAACTCAAACAGGTATATTAGATAAAATTTTAAAAGAAATTAATAAAAAAATTGATTTAGTTATTTATTTAGATGTACCTTATGATATACTTATGAATAGAGTATTATTAAGATTATCATGTCCTAAATGCTCTAGAAGTTATCATAAAATAAATTTGAAACCTAAAAAAGAATGGATTTGCGATGATTGTCAGGTAGAACTTGTTAGTAGATCTGATGATACCGAAGAAACATTCAAAAATAGATATCAAACTTATATTGATAATACAAGTCCTTTACTTAATTATTATAAAGAAAAGAATATGCTTGAAATAATTGATAGTACAGACTTAGATGAAACTTTTAATAGAATAGAGAAAGTGATTAAATAATGGTTAGTATAAAAACTAAAGAAGAGATTGCTTTAATTAAAGAATCTGGTCATATTACTTATTTAACACATCAATATTTAAAAGGTTTAATTAAACCAGGTGTGACAACAAAATATCTTGATGATGAAGCTGGAAAATTTATAAGAGAACAAGGTGGAGTACCAAGTTGCTTAGGATATGAAGGCTACCCAGGAAATATATGTGTTTCAGTAAATGATGAAGTAGTTCATGGGATTGGTTCTGATAGAGTACTTAAAGAAGGAGATATTGTTACTCTTGATATATGTACTTTATATAAAGGATACCATTCAGATTCTGCTTGGACCTATCCAGTCGGAAAGATTTCAAGAGAAAATGAAAGATTATTACATCATACAGAAAAAATGTTGTTTGTTGGTTTAAAAGAAGTAAAAGATGGAGCTCATTTAAACAACGTAGGTGCTCGTATTAGTGAGTATGCTCATAAATATCATTATGGAGTAGTACAAGAATTATGCGGACATGGTGTTGGACGTGAGTTACATGAAGACCCTGATGTACTAAATTATGGAAAGTATAATACAGGTATGAAGTTAAAAACTGGTATGGTTATTGCGGTTGAACCAATGATAACAGCTGGTTCCAGACATATTAACATCTTAGATAATGACTGGACTATTGTTACTAGAGATGGTAAAAATAGTGCTCATTTCGAGCATACAGTTGCTATCACAGATGATGGATATGAAATATTAACGGGAGAGTGAAAAAGTGGCTAAAGAAACTAAAATTGAAGTTGATGGTAAGGTTATTGACTGTATCAAAGATGAATATAAAGTTGAATTAGAAAATGGATTTGTAGTAACAGCTCACGTTTCTGGTAAAATACGAATGAATTACATTCGCATCTTACCGGGCGATAAAGTTACTATTGAATTTTCACCATATGATTTAACACGTGGGCGAATTATTTATAGAAAATAAGGAGGAACAAAAAATGAAAGTTAGACCATCTGTAAAAAAAATGTGTGCTAAATGTAGAGTTATAAGAAGAAAAGGTAAAGTTATGGTTATCTGTGATAATCCAAAACATAAACAAAGACAAGGTTAGGAGGAATATTAATGGCTCGTATTAAGAATGTAGAATTACCAAAAGAAAAAAGAACTGAAATAGGACTTACTTATATTTATGGTATAGGTAGAAGCACAGCAACAAAGATTTGTGCTGATGCAAAAGTTGATCCATCTAAAAGAATTAAAGATTTAACTCCTGAAGATGAAGCAGCTTTAAGAAAAGAAGTAGATAAATATACTACTGAAGGTGATTTAAGAAGAGAAGTTCAAATGAACATTAAAGGTAAAATGGAAATAAATTCATACCAAGGAACTAGACATAAAAAAGGATTACCTGTTCATGGACAAAGAACTAGTCGCAACGCTAAGACTCGTAAGGGTAAAGGTAAAGTAGTTGCTAATAAGAAAAAAGTAGGTAAATAGGAGGTAAATTATGGCTTATAATAGAAGAAAAAGAAAAGTAAAAAAGAATATTCCTGAAGCACAAGCACATATTCATTCAACTTATAATAATACTGTTGTTTCTATAACAGATAAAGATGGAAATGTAATTAGCTGGGCATCAGCTGGAACAATTGGATATAAAGGTTCTAAAAAGAAAACTCCATTTGCTGCTGGACAAGCTGCTGAAGCTGCTGCTGGAGCTGCAACTGCTTCTGGTGTTAAAAAAGTTGAAGTATTTGTTAAAGGATTAGGTAGTGGTAGAGAAAACGCAATTCGTGCTTTACAAACTGCTGGCTTAGAAATTACTGCAATAAATGATGAAACACCAGTACCACATAATGGTTGTAGACCACCAAAACGTCCAAGAAATTAAGAAGGGGAGATTTTTATGAATATGAATTTTGAAAAACCTGAATATAAAATAACTGAATATGTTGAAAAAAATAATTATGGTAAGTTTGAACTTGAACCATTAGAAAGAGGATTTGGTACTACTATAGGTAATGCACTTAGAAGAGTAATGTTATCATCAATGCCAGGTTCTGCAATTACATCTGTTAAAATTGAAGGTGTTATGCATGAATTCCAAAAAATAGATGGTGTTGTTGAAGACGTTACATCAATTATTTTAAATTTAAAAAGTGTAGTTATTAAAAACCATACTCATGAAGATAAAAAAATCCATTTATATGCAGATAAAGAAGGTGTAGTAAAAGCCGGAGATATTGAAGTAGATGCTGATTTAGAAATTGTTAATCCAGATTTAGTTATTTGTAATTTAGTTCAAGGTGGAAAAATTGATATGGAAATGACTGTTGGTTGTGGTCGTGGATATGTTGATTCTAAAGAAAATAAAAAGATTTTAGGAGATGCTGTTCAAGGATTAATTCCAATAGATTCATTATACAGTCCAATAGAAAGAGTTTCTTATGAAGTAGAAGGGGCTCGTGTTGGACACAATGAAAATTATGATAAATTAATTATGGAAGTTTATACTAATGGTTCTATAAATCCAGAAGAGGCTATGGCTTTAGCATCTAAAATATTAATTGAACATTTTAATATAATTTCTAATTTAAATGAAATTTCAGATGCAACTGGAATTATGGCTGAAAAGAAAGTTGATCAAATTACTAAGACATTAGAAACTCCTATCGAAGAAATTGAATTCTCAGTTAGAGCATATAATTGCTTAAAGAGAGCTGGAATTAATACAATGCAAGATTTAATTGATAAGAGAGAATCAGAAGTTAATAAAATTCGTAATTTAGGTAAAAAATCTCTTAAAGAAGTTATAGATAAAGTTAAAGATATGGGACTAAAGTTCCGTGATTAGAAAGGTGTGTAAGTATGTTATATCGTAAATTAGGTAGAGAAACTCGTATTAGAAGAAGCATATTGGCTGGACTAACTAAAGATGTAATCAATCATGGATATGTTGTTACTACTGATGCAAGAGCAAAAGAAGTAAGAAAATTCGTAGATAAAATGATTACTTATGGTAAAGATGGTTCTTTAGTTGCAAGAAGAAAGGCTTTAGCTTTCTTACATAATGATAAAGATACTGTTAATAAAGTATTTGCAGAATTAGCTCCTAAGTATGCTAACCGTCAAGGTGGTTATACTAGACTAATTAAATTAAATGAACGTAAGGGCGATGACGCTATGCAAATTAGACTTGAATTAGTTGACTAATTTAGGTCTTTTTTTTATAATTATAAAGATAGATATGGTAGAAGAAAAAAGAAAATTAATTAAAGAATTAGCTATTGATATTATATTTGTTTTAATTTTAATTGGATTAACAATAATTGGAGTAACTCATGTATTTCCAAAAAATAGTAAAGTACATGTTATGTCTACTCATGATTTTGAATGTAAAAATGCAATTAATTGTGAATGTAATAAAAGAAACTGCATTTGTGATTATTGTTTAGATGATTTTTGTAAGGAAAGTAAAAAAATAACTTGTAATAATTAATGAAAGAAAGTAGGAATATTATGAAGGAAGCAATAGATGAAGCGAGAAGAACGATGAATTTAAATTATGGTGGACCATTTGGAGCAATGATTGTAAAAGATAATAAAATTATAGTGGTTGCTTCTAATACTGTTTTAAAAGATAATGATCCTACAGCTCATGCTGAAATTAATGTAATCAGAAAAGCAAGTAAAGTACTTAATACTTATGATTTATCAGGATGCACTTTATATACAACAGGGTATCCATGTCCTATGTGTTTATCAGCAATTATTTGGTCCAATATCAAAGAAGTATATTATGGGACTAACCTAGAAGATGCTGAAAATATTGGTTTTAGAGATGAATTTATCTATGATTATATTAAAGGAAAAAATAAAGATATATTAAGATTAAAGAATTTTGAACATGATGAATGTCTAAAATTATTCAAAGAATATTATGAAAATAATAAAGAAATATATTAGGAGCTATTATATGAAACAAACATTAGAAGAATTAAGAGAAAGTTACTACATTGCAATTAGCCGGTTAGATAATGAAGATGATATTAGAAATTCGTTACCTTCAAATACCTGTGATAGTTTTGAAGAATTAATAAATATGATTACATCTAAATTAGATGATGAAATTTGTGAGTGGGAACAAGAAGATTTAATTGCTGAAACAGAGGAAGACAAAGAATTAGTAAAAAAAGAACTCGATATATTATACTTAAAGAAGAGAATTTGTTTGGAAAAATTAAATGAATTTAATCAAAATAATGCTTTAGTCGAAGCTTATGAGAATATACCTCAAAAACATTTAATATTTGCAACAAGTGATTTAGGAAATGTATACTTTTTAAGAGATTTAAAAGATGTTTCAGAAGAATATTACAAAGATGTGTTAGACTTATTAAATGATTTACAAAATAATAATATTAGTGTTATGAATGAAACTAAAGATAAAAAATTAAATGGTAAATTGTCAGATATTTTTGAAAAGAAAGCATTTAAAATAAGAATTTGTTACCGTATATTAACGCCAGATACATGTTATGTTATGCTAGTTAAAATGAAAAAATCAACTAGAGATACAAAATATAATGCAGAGATTGAAAATAGAAAATTAAATACAGAGAGTGATTATCAAAGAGTAAAAAAACTATTACAAGATCCTAAAAGTAGAGAAGATTTAATAAGTTCTAATGAAGAAATAAAAAAAGAAATTGAAAAATATATAAAAGAAAATGGTAGAGGAGGGTATCAAAATGCTATCTAAAAGGAATAATGATGCTGGGTTAAAATTAATTGAAAAAGTAAAATTAATGTATATAAAAGAAATAATTGATGAATTAAAAAATAGTCCGGAACTTACCTTATATTTAGCTGAAGAAGAAGATCTATCTCCCAAAGATTATATAATATATACTAGTACACTAGATAAAAATATAGGATATTATGATAGTACCTTAAAAAAGATATATACCCTAAAAAGTAACCAAAACAAAAATCATTAGAAATTGTTCTAATGATTTTATTTTTCAAATATACTTAATATTTTAGAAGCTATAAAAACAATATTATCTGCTTTTTTAACTGCAACTGTTTTAAATATTGCTTTACCTGTTACTGTTAAAGCTGAAATAATTGCTGAAGTAATAATTGAGGCTATTGTAATATCAATATATTTTGACATGCTTATTGCAAGTACTGCTCCTAAACCACCAGATACAATTCCACAAACATCACCAATAATATCGTTACAAAAACTTGCAACTCTTACATTCTTTCTAATTAATTTAGTTGCTTTCTTAGCTCCTTTAATTTTTTTAGAACTTTTAGCATGAAATGTTGATTCCCTAGCCGATAAAACAGCAACACCTAACATATCAAAAACTATTCCTATAGAGATAACTAATAAAATTAATAATATCATAATTATATTACTTGCATTATTAGATAATTTATTAGTTAGAAAACTAAATATTAACGCAAGAGTAAAAGATAGTATAAATACTATTAAATTCCAATTCACTTTTTTCATTAATAACCCTTTCTTTTTATGAAAAAAACTTTATATAAATATAAAGTTTTGAAATAAAACAATGGTTTATTATAAGTTAATTTTACGGCTTTGGTCGAGTTGAGTTTCTCTATTTTCCTTCCTTTGATTACTCTAGGGCGATTTCTCCTTTACAGAAAATAATTATTAGTTGCCTAAGTAATTACTCGATTGCCACATAGTCCGTACTACAATCCTTATAATAAATACATGCTAGAGGTTTTCCCTGACACTCTTATCCCATTCTTATTCGCTTTTGCAAAAATGATTTCAATTTCTATCCCACATTTTCACTCACGACATGATTTTAATTCTTTTATTATCTAATAATAGGGTAAGACATATGCCATTATGGTTTCCCTACTATTTAAAATTACATATTCGCCCCAACTTGGGCAGAAGAAGCAAAATATATAAAGTATCGATATCAATTAATGGATTTTTAGGCCCATCTTCAAATGGTGTTTGTGACTAGCATAATGCACCACGTATTAATAATATCACATTTTAATTAAAATGTCCAGTATAGTATATGCCAAATAGCGAACAAAATATTGACCTTTATTTTAGATTGTGATTTATAATCTAAATTTTATACTAAAAAATTACATAACAAATATATAGATTATTTTATGTAAAATTATCTTTAAAAATTAAAAATTGACAATTAGTAATTATTTTATTAAAATAAAATCAAGGAGGAACGTATGTCAAAGACAAGAGAAGAAGACAAAAAGTCTTCTAAAAATGAGAATAAGAAAAAGATTATTGGTATCATTTTTGGTATTTTATTGTTATCTTTAATAATTTTCTTATTATGGTTTTTTAATCGAAAGTTTGATATCACTTTTGATTTAAATAATGGTGCTAAAGAAGACATAACTCAAGTTAAATATAACCAAACCATTGATGTAAAAGATATCAAAGATGAAAAAGAACTTGGAGAATCATTTATAAATTGGTATGAAGTGATTGAAATTAAAGAAAATGAGGAATTATTAGCCAAAGAACCATTTGATTTTAACACCAAAATTAAAAAGAATATAAAATTAAAAGCAATTTATAAAGGAAAAATCGAATCTATTACTATTACATTTGATTCTAAAGGTGGTAGTGCTGTTAAACCTATTACAATCAATAAAGGAGTTCCATTAACTCTTCCTAAAGAACCTACATATAGTGGATATACTTTTAAAGGATGGTATGATAAAAATGGAACACCAATTCATGAAAAAGCACTTTTAGAAGAAGATACTACTTTATATGCTAAATGGAAAAAAATACCAACAACAACAACAGCAGCACAAACTCAGCCAGAAGAAAAAATATCATTAAGATTAAGCGTGGACACTCTTCATGTTAACGGAATTAAAAAATCAAACGCGACAGCTAGTGTTGAAAATTCTAGCGGAAATGTTACGTATTCATTAAGTGATACTAATTGTATGACAATTAATGAAAATACCGGTGTTATTAATGTTGTTTCTAACCCTAAAAATTGTTCAAATGGAGCAACCGTTACAGTAACTGCTAAAACTCCAAGTGGAAAAAGTGCTACTGCAACTATTTATTATGAAAAAGATTTAGCTTTAACTCATGAAAATAAAATTTATACAAAAAATGATAAAACATATGGTAAATCTTCATCATTTACTGTTAACGCCAATCAGAATGTTAGTTGGAATATTGCTGCCGCAGTAGAACCATCATATAATTATACTTATAATGCTTACAAAAATAAAACAGCAACATCTGTAACTGGTGATTATATTATTGAAAGTATTGTAGAATCAACTGGCGCTATTAGTAAAATATCATCTGATGTAAAAGTAACAGCTACTACTAAGGCTGGACAAAAATTATCTTTAATTATAAATAAATATGTAGCGTAATTAAAAATAGAAGATTATAATGTTACTAAGTAAAAAACTCTAGATTTTCTAGATGTTTTTTTATACTATAATTAAGTAAATACAAGAACAATACCAATTGAAAATAGAAAAAATATTGAAAATAATGAATTAATAAATACAATAAATATTAATAATGATTAAAATATAATTTATATTTAACTGTTGGAAATCAAAGTTTATTGAATAATACAGAAGAAAACGAAATAAATTTATAAAAAATAAATAGCCAAGTATTATTTTTAATAAATTGGCTATTTTAATTTAATAAGATATGTTATTATTAAAATAACTAAACAACATAATATAATTAACATATACTAGAAATGAGGAATATATGAAAAAGAAAATTTTGATTATTGGTATAATAATTATTATATTTATTTACGGTTTATTTTTAGTTACAAAAACATTAAAAAAAGAAAATAATGACGGCAATGGTAGTAATGATAATCAAGCAAAGTCATATGAAATTATTGATGAAAAGGCTAATGAAGATTATAAAACTTTGTTAAAGATTCAGTCAGGGGGAGATACTGATGTTGATAGCCCTGACATTGAATATAAAGAAATTGATTATAACTATAAAATAGATTTAAATAAAGTAGTTGAAACTGTACCAGCTATTACATACAACAACAATGAAGAACTTAAAGACATTGTTGAAATTATTAAAGATAAATTTAATATTACAATCGATAATTCATGGAAATATAGTATTCATTATCCGTCTTCTGATTTATCTTTTGGTTATATTATTTTTTTGTATTACATTGATAATATTATTGAAACTAATAAATATATTTATTTTACCATTAATAATGGTGTAATAGAGAAGATTGCTTATGCTTATTTAGATAAACAAATTAATGAAAATGAAGTGTTATATAGATATAATTATTTTATCAATCATTACAAACAAGAAAAAGGTTTATTACAAGATTATATAAATCAATACGCAATAGAAAGTGAGGATACTAAATACATTTATAATTATACTAATAATAAATTACTTTATACATTTAATATAATTTATAAAGAAAAAAATTCAGGTTTTACAACTATTGATTGGGGTACAGAAACTTATATAGAGCCTAAATTAATCGAAAATTTAATTAAAACTAAAAAAATTATTGTAAAAGATGCTAACAATAAAGAAGTTAATACTATTAGTGATCAAAAAGATATAACTAAAATAACTGAATTATTATCAAGAACAATACCAATTGAAAATAACAAAAATATTGAAAAAAATAATTGGAACTTATCACTTTATGATGAAAATAATGAATTAATTAATACAATAAATATTGATAATGATGGAACATTAGGTATTGATAATATAAAAAATGAATATTTAAAAAAACAATATTTTAACGAGTTAACTAAATTATTAAAACAATAGAGATTACTTAATTTTATAATCTTTTATTATATAAATTCATGCTACCATGAAGTAAATACAAGAAAACATTTAATTAGGTGATTTTAATACTTCATTATCGTATTTATAAAAAAATGTTTTATGTTTTTTTAATAGTCTAAATAACTTTCTTAGTAATAATATTAAGAGATATTCTACCTTCCGTGTGAATCCATTAGTATTAAATGATAAGTTAACATCCATTAAATTTATTTTTAGAGCTAAGTAATAATTTACTGTTACTAAAACTATAATTGAAAGATATATTTGTTAAATATTAATCTCTTGCTCCTAAAAAATAATGAAAGTAGCAAATAAATAGTATAAGCATGTCAAAATTTATAAAGGTGAATGTTACTTTTAAACTTAAAATACTTAAAAAATAATTAAAAAAGTAACAAAAAATATGACAATCAATAAAAATTAAAAAAATATATAATATGTAGAAATATAAGGAATGACAATGAATATAAGAGTTTCAATATTTTGAAATCACTTGTATATCTTGCTATTTTTCTTTAAAGTTAAATTATCTCCCATTGAATTATCTAGTCAAGTTAAATTAAATCCAATTTTACTTATTAATGATAAATTATTTATGGAATTACCAATTCTCTTTATAGAATGGTCATTCTTAACTATATATAAGCAAATTAAAAAAAATTACCATCCAATTATAGTTGCAAAATTAAATATAAATCATATTATGAATTAAATAATTGGAATATTAATAAAGTATTTGATTTGTTAAAAGATATGTCATTGTCGTTAGGAACTAATTAAAATTTATTTACTTTTTGATAATTATGCTAAAAGTATAGATAGATTAGAAATTGAATTTCCAAATAAATCAAAATTAGAAGTTGTTCAACAAGTAAATCAAGAATATTTATATTTTTAAACTAATATTATTGATCAATATTTAAAAAATATTATAGTAAATATATATGAATTTAAATCAAGTATTATTTTTAATAAATTGGCTATTTTAATTTAATAATATATGTTATACTTAAAATAATCAAACAACATAAAATAATTAACATATACTAAAAAAGAGGAATATATGAAAAAGAAAATTTTGATTATTATTGTAGTAATTATTATATTTATTTGCAGTTTATTTTTAGTTGCAAATAAATTAAAAAAAGAAAATAATAACGACAATAAAGGTAATGATAATCAAGCAAAATTATATGAAGTTATAGATGAAAAGGCTAATGAAGACTACAAGAAATTATTAAACCTTCAATACTGGGAAGATGTTAATATATATATTCCAGATATTGAATATAAAGAAATTGATTATAACTATAAAATAGATTTAAATAAAGTGGTTGAAACTGTACCACCTGTTACATATAACAACAATGAAGAAATTAAAGATATTGTTGAAATTATTAAGGATAAATTTAATATTACCATCGATAATTCATGGAAATATTACATTCATTATCCGTCTTCTGATTTATCTTTTGGTTATATTACTTTTTCACATTATATCGATAATATTATTGCAACTAATAAATATATTTCTTTTACCATTAATAATGGTGTTATAGATAAAATCGCTTATGCTTATTTAGATAAAAAGGTTAATGAAAATGAAGTATTATATAGATATAATTATTTTATTAACCATCACAAACAAGAAAAAGGTTTTGTCCAAGATTATGAAGAATATTTCACCATTGCAGGAGAAATAACATTACTTAACTATAGTTATGTTGATAATAAATTGTGTTATACATACAATATTTTGTATCAATACAAAGGTACGGATGTTATTAATAATGATTGGGGTACAGAACTATACATAGAGCCTAAATTAATTGAAAATTTAATTAAAACTAAAAAAATTGTTGTAAAAGATGATAACAATAAAGAAGTTAATACTATTAGTGATCAAAAAGATATAACTAAAATAACTGAATTGTTATCAAGAACAATACCAATTGAAAATAACAAAAATATTGAAAAAAATAATTGGAATTTATCACTTTATGATGAAAATAATGAATTAATTAATACAATAAATATTAATAATGATGGAACATTAGGTATTGATAATATAAAAAATGAATATTTAAAAGAACAATATTTTAACGAGTTAACTAAATTATTAGAACAATAGAGATTACTTAATTGGGTAATCTTTTTTTATAAATTCATGATGCCATGAAGTAAATACAAGAACACATTTAATTCTAAAGAAAGAATATCGATAATATATTTAATTAGGTGATTTTAATGCTTCATTATCGTATTCATAAAAGAATGTATTACGTGTATTTTACTGTCTTAATAACTTTTTTAGTAATAATTTTAAGAGTATTTTATCTTCAAGTATTTAAAGTAAATAATATAAAAGATAAGGCCAATAGTCTATGGAGTCGTAATTTACCAATTCTTGCTGATAGAGGTAAAATAACTGATCGTAATGGCATAGTTCTTGCTGATAATTTAACAACAACATCTCTAGTAGTAATACCAGTTCAAATTCAAAATAAAGAAGAGGTTGCTAAAAACTTATCTGAAATACTAGGAACAACATATTTAAATATTTATTCCCATTTAACCAAACATACCTCAATTGAAAGAATTCATCCTGAAGGAAGAAGATTATCATATGATATTGCAGAAAAAATAAATAATTTAAATTATGATGGAGTTTATTTACTTAAAGAATCTAAAAGATATTATCCATATGAATCATTACTTTCCCATGTTTTAGGATATGTTGGTATAGATAATCAAGGTTTATCTGGAATTGAACTTGAATACGATAAGTATTTAAAAGGTAATGACGGAGGTATATTATATTATTCTGATGGTAAAGGAAATCGTTTAAATTTATCTGAAGTTTATGATGAACCTGTTAATGGCAATAATATTTCTTTAACGATAGATATAAATATTCAAGAAGCTGTTGAAAAAGAATTAGATAATGTAGTTACAAAATATAATCCAGATAGTACTTTAGCCTTAGTTATGGATCCAAATAGTGGAGAAGTTCTTGCTATGTCATCTCGTCCAAACTTTGATTCTAATAATTATAAAAATTATGACTTAGAGACTATCAACCGAAATTTACCAATATGGATGACTTATGAACCCGGTTCGACTTTCAAAATTATAACTCTATCTAGTGCTATAAATGAAGGAAAAGTAAACTTATTTGATGATCATTATTATGATGGTGGATCAATTCAAGTTGAAAATGCCCGAATTAAATGTTGGAAAAGAGGAGGTCATGGTTCTGAAACCTTTTTAAACGTCGTAGAAAACTCTTGCAACCCCGGTTTTGTCGTACTAGGTCAAAGATTAGGTACTGAAACTTTATATTCATACTTAGAAAAATTTGGTTTTGGTAAAAAGACCGGAATTGATTTAAATGGTGAAGCCAGCGGTATCATGTTTAAATTATCTAAAATGGGACCAGTTGAAACTGCAACAACCGCTTTTGGTCAAGGTATAAGTGTAACACCTATTCAACAAGTAACGGGAGTATCAGCCGCTATTAATGGTGGAACATTATATAAACCTTACATAGTTAAATCAATAAGTGAACCTGAAACAAATAATGTAATTGTTCTTAATAAAAAACAAGTAGTTAGAGAAAATATCGTAACAGAAGAAACTAGTAACTTAGTCAGATTTGCCCTTGAAAGTGTAGTTCAAAATGGTACTGGTAAAAATGCCTATATTGAAAATTACCGAGTAGGTGGTAAAACCGGAACAGCCCAAAAAGTTAAAGATGGTAAATATATGGTTGGTAATTATATTGTTTCATTTATTGGTTTCTTACCAGCTGATAATCCTAAATATGTAGTCTATGTTGCAGTAGATAATCCAAAAGGTATCACTCAGTATGGTGGGACAGTTGCCGCACCTATTGCTAAAAATATTATGCTAAGTATTATAGATAGCCAAAATATACCAAAAGTAGAAACAGATAGAGCTAGAGAATATACATGGCTAGATACTAAATATATTAAATTACCAGATGTTACAGGAAATGATTTAGATACTGCTAAAAAATCTTTAAAAGGATTTAAAATAGAATACTCAGGAAGTGGTGAAAAAGTAATATCTCAAATGCCAGAAGGAAATACTTTTGTAAAAGAAAATAGCATCGTTAAAATATTATTAGATTAAAATAATAACTAAGCAATCCATAGATTTAGTTAAAGTAATTTGATACAATAAATATGTAAATAAAACTTAACTGAAAGTGGGTGTTTAATAATGAGATGTATTTTAATGAATAAAAATAACGAAGTATTACTTACGGAATATGACTCAGCAAGTAGTACATTTACTAAAATTTATGAAGTTTACAATATTGAATATGCACCATATATTTTAAAGAATCTCTACAATGAAAAAGATTTTAATGATAATTCTTTTAGAATAAATCTAAGTAAATGGTTTCAAGGTCGTGGAATACCATCATGGCGTGATAAATTAGATATTCTTTTACATAGATTAAACATAATTGCTCCAAGCGAGCTACTTGATAAATCTTTTGGACTATCACTATCAGATCAGTACTGGTTAAAGCCCATTAATACAAGTATTTCGTATGATGATATAAACTTTTTTGATAATGACTTTGATTATACTGAATTCTTAGAAGCATCACTATCTAAAAATAGTAATTCAATTGTTAATGCATCATCTTTAAACACACCAAATAATACAACTGATGGAATGCTTAGAAAAGCATGGATTATTGAAAACGGTATAAGATATTTATTGAAATCAGGATATAAAAATGAGTTATTACAACCTTTTAATGAGGTGCTAGCTAGTGAAATATGCGACCGTTTAGGATTTGATCATGTAAAATATACATTAGATACTTATAAAGATACAGTTGTATCCAAATGTCCATGCTTTATAACTAAGAATACTGAATTAATTACATGTCATCAAATTAGAAATAATATGGATAGGTATGATAGTACTAAAGACTATGAAGAATATATAAAAATTCTTGAAGAGCATGGAATAATTGATGCTAGAACTCAAATGGAAAACATGTTCATCTTAGATTTCTTAATAATGAATGAAGATAGACATTTAAATAATTTTGGAATTATAAGAGATGTGAATACTTTAAAATGGCTTAAATGTGCACCAATATTTGATAATGGTCAAAGTTTAAACACCCTCTATTATGATGAAAATGAATTACATAATAGTGGCGAGGGAAGATTCTTTTACGAAGTTAAACCATTTGATGAAATAATTAAAATTGTTAAAAATTTAAAAAGAATTGATATAGATAAATTAAATGATTTACCAGAATGGTTTGATAACTTATTACATCAATATCAGAATCTTACCAATTTTTCTGATACAAGAATAAACAAATTATGTATTATTTTGAATAGACAAATAAATAAATTAAAAAAATTAATTGCTGAACAATAAATTATTATGCTAAATATTTATAAAAAATAGTTGACACTCCACCTAACTGGAGTGTTATTATATTCCTCGAAAGGAAGAAATTATATGAATAATTTATATAAAATAGGAGATTTTTCTAAAATAGTTAATTTACCAATAAAAACTTTAAGATACTATGATGAGTACGGATTATTAAAGCCATCATATGTTGATGAATTTACTGGTTATCGTTATTACAATGAAGCTAATATAAGTGAATGCAAATTAATAATATTACTAAAATCATTAGATTTTACTTTAGAAGAAATATCAAATTGTAAAGATAATTTAACAGCGGAAGTTATTAATACAAAAATAAAAGAAATAAACGATAAAATAGACTTATTAACTAAAAAACAAAAAATGTTAATGATTATCGAACAAGAACTTTCAAATGTAAAAGATAAATCTCAAAATATCCAAACAAACAAACCAAAAGTTTTAGTTCTAACCCCAAATAAAGATAATAATATAGCAGCTTAAATTATATTATTATATAATTTAAATTAAAGAGAAGGTAGTAAAGATGGAAAAAGATAAAAAACATTTATATAAAAATTTTATAAAAAATGCCAAGATAACTTTAAAATATTCAAAAAATTATAAAGGAACATTATTAACAATATTAATTATTAATCTTATAGTTTCTGGAATTGGATTTGTTACTCCTATTTTATCTGCAAAATATATTTCCTACTTAACAAATGGATTATTTAATAATCTTTTATATATAATTATAGTTCAAACGATAACATATATAGTCAGTATATTTTTAAGATTAATATCAAGTAAAATGAATCGTTACTATGATTTTAAAATAAAAAGAAAGTTACAATTAGAACTTACTAGAGCAACTTTAACTATAGATCAAAATATTTTAAATAAAGAAAATAGTGGAACCTTTATTGAAAGAATTAATGGTGCTACTAATTTATCTTCCAGATTAATACGTATTGCTGAAAGTATATTTAATTTATTAGGAGATTTGGGAGTTTTAATAGTTGTGATTAATCTTGATTTACCGATTGGAATAGCTTATACAATTTTAATGTTAATAAGTGTATTATATGATAAATATTCTGATAACGTTAGTTATAAAAATGGTGAAAAGGTTTATAATTTAGTTGATAAAACTAGTGGATTTATTTCGGAAATTGTTAGAGGAACTAAAGATATTAAAATTCTTAATGCTGAAGAATCATTTTTAGAAGAAGCCGATAAATATATGAATAATGCTAATACTGTAAGATTAAAATCTAATATCACAGATGAAAAACTATCAACAATTTCTTCAATAATAAGTGAATTATCAAAATTATTAATTGGTTTAATAATAGTTTATGAATTAATGAATGGAAATTTAAGTATTGAATCTGCCTTAATTATATATAATTACAAAGGCAATATAAGCTGCCTTAAATCTGATTTATCATCTATTCATTTTTGGATAAGTAATTTTGTATTAGATTCTAATCGTACATATGATATTCTAGATGATAATAAATTTCCTAAAGAAAAATTCGGAAATAAAAACCTATCTAAATTTAAAGGACATATTGAATTTAAAGATGTTAACTTCTCATATGAAGAAAATATACCTGTATTAAAGAATTTAAATTTAGAAGTATTACCAAATGAAGTAGTTGGTTTTGTTGGCCCATCGGGAGCTGGTAAAAGTACAATCTTTAATTTAATAAGTGCTTTAAATAAACCAGATAGTGGTGAAATCTTATTTGATGGAGAAAATATTAATGAATTAACCAAGGATTCAATAAGAGGTAATCTATCAGTAATAAGTCAAAATGCCTATATATTTAATATGAGTATAGAAGACAATTTAAGAATAATAAAGAAAAACGCTACTAAAAAAGAAATTGAAAAAGCTTGTAAAATGGCATGTTTAGATGAATTTATCGAAAGCTTACCAAATAAATATAAAACAATAGTAGGAGAAGGCGGTGTAACATTATCAGGAGGACAACGCCAAAGAATAGCAATAGCAAGAGCACTATTATTAAATACTGAAGTATTATTATTTGATGAAGCAACAAGTAGTTTAGATAACACAACCCAAGAAAAAATCCAAAAAGCAATTGAAAACTTAAAAGGAAAATACACAATACTGATAATAGCCCATCGATTATCAACTGTTATAAATTCTGATAAAATATATGTTATAAATAAAGGGACTGTAGAAGGTGTAGGCACGCATAAAGAATTATTAAAAACTTGTAAAATATATGCTGACTTATATAAAAATGAAGATAATAAAAATTGATTAATATATAAAATATGATAAAATTAGATTGAGTGTAAAAGAGGTATATATATGAAAAAAATTAAAGATTTTAATGAAATAATTAGTAATTTTATAAAAATATATAAATATAATAAAAATACCAAGAAAAATATAATTAAAGCAGTAATTATTGATTTGATAATTATAATTATTTATTTTCTTTATCCTTTAATAATTGCAAAATCTCTTCTTGCACTATCTAATAATAAATTAAATATTTTATTAATTATGGTAATGGTGTTATTTGTAATAGATTCGGCAGATTCTTTATTAAAATACCTTTTTTCAATCATTTTTAATAAAATAAACTATCAAATTAAAAAGAATATTCAATTGGAATTAATTAGTGAAAGCCTTAAAATAAATCAAAGTACTTTAAATCAAACATCTAGTGGAATTTTAATTGAAAGAATAAATAATGATACTAATAATTTAGCAAAAAACATAACAAATTTACTAGATTTATTAATGTTCCTTATTAGGAAGAATTGGACTTATATTTGCAATATGTGTGATAAATATTTATGTTGGTTTATTATATATTTTCTTTATTGTTATGGTTTTATTATTTAACAATTACTCTTACAAAATTAATTACAAGAATAATCAAAAACAAAGAGAAAATAGGGATAAAACTGGTGGTTTTGTTTCAGAAATTATTAAGGGAACAAAAGATATAAAGATTCTTAATGCAGAAAAATCATTTTTAAACAAAACAGGAGAATATATTGATGATGCCAATAAAATAAATTATGAATATGAAGTTGAAAGAAAAAAATTATATTCAATTATGCTATTTATAAAATCATTGGGTGATTTTGCTTCCGGTTTACTTATAATATTTTTAATATATAAAAATGAATTAACAACTGAAGCAGCTTTAATTTTATATAATTATAGTGGTTCTGTTCAAAGTATTACTTATACTTTATCTAATTTATCAATCACAATCAACGATTTTAATCTATCATGTAATCGTATTTTTGGTTTATTAGGAAGTGAAGAATTTCCTAAAGAAAAATTCGGAAATAAAAACCTATCTAAATTTAAAGGACATATTGAATTTAAAGATGTTAACTTCTCATATGAAGAAAATATACCTGTATTAAAGAATTTAAATTTAGAAGTATTACCAAATGAAGTAGTTGGTTTTGTTGGCCCATCGGGAGCTGGTAAAAGTACAATCTTTAATTTAATAAGTGCTTTAAATAAACCAGATAGTGGTGAAATCTTATTTGATGGAGAAAATATTAATGAATTAACCAAGGATTCAATAAGAGGTAATCTATCAGTAATAAGTCAAAATGCCTATATATTTAATATGAGTATAGAAGACAATTTAAGAATAATAAAGAAAAACGCTACTAAAAAAGAAATTGAAAAAGCTTGTAAAATGGCATGTTTAGATGAATTTATCGAAAGCTTACCAAATAAATATAAAACAATAGTAGGAGAAGGCGGTGTAACATTATCAGGAGGACAACGCCAAAGAATAGCAATAGCAAGAGCACTATTATTAAATACTGAAGTATTATTATTTGATGAAGCAACAAGTAGTTTAGATAACACAACCCAAGAAAAAATCCAAAAAGCAATTGAAAACTTAAAAGGAAAATACACAATATTAATAATAGCCCATCGATTATCAACTGTAATAAATTCTGATAAAATATATGTTATAAATAAAGGAACTGTAGAAGGCGTAGGCACGCATAAAGAATTATTAAAAACTTGTAAAATATATGCTGACTTATATAAAAATGAAGATAATAAAAGTAAATAATAATTAAAATAAAACGGCTAAATTAAATGTCGTTTTTTATTTAGACTACCACTTGAAATTTATTCTTTAATTTGCTACAATTATTTTACGTTGAAAAGAACTTTTGTTTTAATTTAGAAAGAAGGAAAATTTATGAGTAAAATAAAAATTTTTGGTATGGGTGGATTAGATGAAAATGGAAAAAACACCTATATTGTTGAAGTAGATAATAAAATATTTATATTTGATGCTGGTTTAAAGTATGCTAGTGATTCTAATTTTGGTATTGATTATATAATCCCAGATTATAAATATTTAGTAGATAATCGTAAAAGAATAGTAGGTGTATTTGTAACTCATGCTCATCCTGAAAGCTATGGTGGAGTATCTGATTTAATAAAGAATATTCCTGAAATTAAAGTATATGCTCTAAAATACACAATTAATCAGTTAATATTAGACGGTATAAGTGAAAAAAATTTACATGTTTTAATGCCGCATAAAAAAATAAATTTCACCAAAGAATTAAGTATATTTCCTATAACTGTAAATCATTCAGTTCCTGATAGTTGTATGTATGTATTAAATACTCCAGATGGAGCCATCGTTTATACAGGAGACTTTATTATTGATCCATCAATGATGGGAGCTTACCATATGGATTTAGGGAAAATTGCCTATGTTGGAAAACAAGGTGTACTTGCCCTTTTAGGAGAATCATCCTTTGCTGAAAATATTGGACATACTAGCCCAACCCATCACCTATCATCTTTTTTCAAAAAACTTATTGCTAAAACTGATGGCCGTATAATCTTTAGTGTACTTCCTGTTCATTTATATACAATAGAAGGAGTATTTAACGCAGCTAAAAACTCCCATCGCAAAGTAGTAGTAATGGGTAAAAAACTTCAAAATATTATTAATATGGCTATAAAAGAAAATTATATTAATATTGAAGAAGGACAAATAGGTGATTTATCTAACGTTAATGATCATAATTCAATTTTATTAATAAGTGATGATAGATCAAATGCATATAACATGTTCGAAAGAATTATTGCGGGAAATGATAAATTTATTAAATTAAATGAACATGATACAGTATGTTTTGCCGAACCAAAATACGATGAAAATGAAAAGGCTTTTGTTAAAGTTGAAAATGAACTAGCCATTAAAGGAATTAATACAGTAAGCATTCCTAAAGATAAAGGAATAAGTTTACATGCATCATCAGAAGATATCATGATAATGCTTGACTTATTAAAACCTAAATATTATATGCCAGTTAAAGGTGAGTATCGTTATATGGTTAGAAATGCTGACCTTGCAACAAATCTAGGATATAATAATAACAACATTATTTTAAAACAAAATGGAGACATAATTAATATTATTGATAAAGAATTAGTTGATAAAATGGAACATATTAATATAGATGATACTTTAATTGATGGTAATTCGATTGAAGATATTGGAGATCTAGTATTAAAAGATAGAGAAGTATTAAGTGAAAATGGTATTGTATTAGTAAGTGCAACTTTATCTAAAAAAGATAAAAAAATCTTAGTAGGTCCTGAAATAACAACCAGAGGATTTATCTATGTTAAAGATTCTAAAGAAATGATAGATGAAATTAAAAGAATATCTTCAGAAGTTATTGAAAATAATACAACAGACAAATACATAGATTTTAACAATATTAAAAATGATATTAGAGAAAGATTAGGAAAATATTTTTATGTTGAAACAGAATGTAAACCAATGATTATTGCTGTAATTCAAGAAATATAAAAACTATAAAGAATTAAAAAGACTTTATAGTTTTTTGTTTAAAATTTATTTTAGAAAATAGATTTGTTCGCTTGTTTATGAAATACATGAGTAGTATAATAACCTCTAAGGAACAATTAGTTGCTGGGTGTCTATCCTCATTTTTTATAATATCAAAAGATGAGGAGGTGTTGCATATGAGCAAAAGAAAATTTATTATTAAATTTTTAAGATACATATGTCTCATTATTCTATGTATGTCAGTTTTGATGTACATAGTAAAAAAATAGACACTTAATTATCTAATAAAAATAATTAAATGTCTCACTTTAAATAACAATTAAAGGATAGACATTCAGCGTTCGAAAACTAAATGTTCCTTTTTTATTTTATGTAAGTTTCCCTTACATATTCATAATAGCATATTTACTTTCATTTTTCAATTCATTTTCTTGAAACATATAAATATCTATCTTCTAAAATACAAAAACAACCAAAAAGACCTAGAAAATCTAAGTCTTTTTCTAAAACTATATTAATGATGATTAAATTCTAATTAGTTGTTATTGTTGTTATTTCCCCAGCTCCAACCAGCACCAATAATTATTACTAATAAAATGAATAAAACAATCCATAAAGCAGCACCTAGTCCATATCCACCAGTTGTGTTTCCTATATATCCGGTATTGCAGCAAGGATTAGAATAACCATAATTAGTACCACCATTATATCCATAATAATACATACTTATACCTCCTAACCGTATCTATTATAGTTTACGTTTATAGTCTAAAATTTGTTAATAAAAAAGTTCAATATCTATTTTAATATTTAATTTAATAGTTTATAATGAGACATAAGGAGGATAATAATATGTTTGGTTATATAAAAGGAACAATAAAAATAATAGAAAGTAATTATGTAATTATTGATAATAATGGAATTGGTTATATTATATATGTAGCAAATCCCTATAGTTATGAAATAGATAAAGATTATACAATATACACTTATACGTTTATAAGTGAAAATGAAAATACATTATATGGATTTAAATCATTAGAAGAAAAAGCATTATTTTTAAAGTTAACTAGCGTAAAGGGATTAGGCCCTAAAACCGCATTACCAATGCTTGCAACTGGAAGTATTTCTGGAATAAGTGATGCAATTGAAAGAGAAAATATCCTATATTTAAAGAAATTTCCTAAAGTAGGAGAAAAACTTGCTCGTCAAATGATTTTAGATTTAAAAGGAAAACTAGGAAATATTACAATTGAGAAAACTGAAGATGATGAATTAGTAGAAGTTTTAGAAAGCCTAGGATATAAGGGTGCTGACATTAAACATATTTTACCTAAAATAAATAAAGAATTAAAATTAGAAGAACAAATAAAAGAAGCATTAAAGTTAATGTTAAAATAAGGAGGATGATTAAGTGGAAAAAGAAAGAATTATAACTGGAGAAGAATTACAAGAAGATACATTTGATGATAACATTAGACCACAGTCTTTAAATGAATACGTTGGGCAAACTGAAGTTAAAGAAAACATGCGTGTCTTTATTGAAGCAGCCAAACTAAGAAAAGAATCATTAGATCATGTTTTATTATATGGTCCTCCGGGACTTGGTAAAACTACCCTTGCTCATATTATCGCTAATGAACTTGGAACTAATATCAAAACGACAACTGGTCCAGCCCTAGAAAAAAGTGGTGATTTAGCCGCAGTACTATCTAACTTAGAACCAGGAGATGTTCTATTTATCGATGAAATTCATCGAATTCCTAAGTTTATTGAAGAAATATTATATTCAGCTATGGAAGATTTTGAACTAGATATTGTCGTTGGACAGGAAGGCTCAACTAGAAGTATAAAAATCGATTTACCTCCATTTACTTTAGTTGGAGCAACAACAAGAGCAGGTGATATATCAGCACCATTAAGAGACCGTTTTGGTATTGTATCTAAATTAAATTATTATACTGAAGAAGAACTAAAAAATATTATTAAACGTACCAGCAGGGTATTAGGTATGGATATCGAAGATAATGCTGCTTTAGAACTTGCTAGAAGAAGCCGTAAGACTCCACGAATTGCTAATCGTTTATTTAAAAGAGTAAGAGATTTTGCTTGTGTTAAAGGAGAAAGTTTAATAACTCTTGATACAACAAGAACATCACTTCAAAGATTAAAAGTCGATAAATATGGACTAGATGCTATTGATATTGAATACCTAGATGCTATAATCAATAAATTTAACGGAGGCCCAGTTGGAGTTGAAACAATATCTAGTGCTATAGGTGAAGAACAATCAACTATAGAGGATGTAGTAGAGCCTTATTTAATGCAAGAAGGGTTTATAAAAAGAACCCCAAGAGGAAGAGTAGTAACTGAAAAGAGTTATGAACATTTAAATAATTTAAAAGAAATAAATTAAGGAGTTTAAAAAATGAATGAAGAAAAGAAATATCTTATAATTATGATTATCAATATTATTGTAACTTTGTTAATAGGCATAAGAACATTTTCGAAAATGTCTAATAATGGATGTATTACCCCAAAGAGTTCTTGTATGAATAAATTTAATTGCTCAACTTGTGAAAATGGAATAGCTAGTTGTAGTTATATAAATGAGGATGGTCAAATAGAAACTGGATTAAATTGTCCTTGTGATGAGGAGGTATCTAAATGAAAAAAAATAAAATAAAAAAATATAAAGATATTATAACGATATGTATTTTTGCAGATGTAATTTTTCTATTAATGGGGTTAGTTTCTGCTAATATGATAAGAAAACCAGTTCTATATTTATATCCAGAAACAGAAACAAATGTTGAAGTAAAATTTGCAAAACCAGAGCTACTTATAACAACTTATCCAAAATATGTAAATTCATGGAACGTAAAAGTATTACCAAGTGGAGATATGTATGATCAAAATGGTAAATATTACTATGCACTATACTGGGAAGAAATAAGTACAAATAAATATAATTTTAATGAAGGATTTTATGTAGAAAAAGATAATGCAATTGATTTTCTAGAAGAAAAGTTAAGTATCCTTGGATTAAATGATAAAGAAAGAAATGAATTTATAATGTACTGGTTACCAATACTAGAACAAAATAAAAAATCATTAGTGTATTTTGAAACAACCGAAAGTTTACAAAAAGAAAATGAATTAATTATAAGTCCAAAACCAGATAGTTTATTAAGAATAAGAATGCATGTAAAAAAAGTAAATCATAAAATAGAAATAAAAGAACAAGAACTATCACACTTTGAAAGAAAAGGATTTACAGCAGTTGAGTGGGGCGGAATAATTTATTAATTAAACATATTGCGTGGTAAAACACTTAATATGTTTTTATTGTATAAAAAAGGAGTGAAATAAATTGAATCGAAGATTAAGTAAACTAATAAAAGAATATGAAAAATACCAAGATAGAGTAATTGATTTGTCATGCAATAATGCCTATTTAACTAAGGATAATCTAAAAGATTTAACTCAAAATATCTATTTAAATATTAAGAATAAATTATACCAAGATATTGAAGATTTACTAAAATATACCATTAGTAGTTTATTTAAATATAAATATATTAAAAATTATAATGAAAAAGATTTTCTAAACCATAATATATTTTATCTAAACTATTCAAATAATGATGATTATATAGTATCTCCTGATAGAGGTTTAATAGACTATGAAAAATTACAAAAATTAATTATCTCTAAAAATCCAAAATATATATTTGTTGGTTCAACATACTATACAAGATTTATTGACTATAAAAAAATAAAAGAAATAGCAAATTTAATAAATGCTAAACTAATTGTTGATATATCAAATATTTCCGGTTTAATTTTAACTAACCATGTTCCATCACCTTTTGAATATGCTAGCTATATAATCTGCACTTTAAATAAACAATTGCAAGGACCAAATAAAACTATTATCTTATCAAATGAAGAATTAATATATGATTTATCTATTATTGATACCATTAACACTTTAAATACATTACTTAATGTAACAACCGATGAATATAAAGAACTTATAAATAACTGTCTAATTAATACCAAAGAATTACAAAAATCTTTCGAAGAAGAAAATATTTTATTATTAAGTCTAGGAACCGATAATAACTTATTAATTATAAATACTGAAATAAATTATCAAATTAAGTGTAAAGATGCCTTTAATTTACTTCTTAAAAATGATATTATAGTTAAAGAGAATAACATAGGGATAATCTTAAACACTAGTAATATGACATTTAAAGGATATACTCCAAATGATTTCTATTTACTAGGAAAAAAAATAAATAAAATATTAAAGGAGAAATAAGTATGTCAAAATGGGATGTAGAATACCTAAAATTATGTAAAAAAATATTAACAGAAGGAGTAGAAGTTGAAAATAGAACCGGCATAAATACCATGAAAATTTCTGACTATAACTTTAACTTTGATTTAAAAGAAGAATTTCCCTTCTTAACTACAAAACAATTATATTATAAAGCAGCAATTAAAGAAATTCTTTGGATTTATAAAGGAATTAATGATGTTAGATGGCTTCAAGAAAGAAATGTCCATATTTGGGATGAATGGGAAGTAGAAGAAGATGGAATCTATCGTATTTATTATCCAGAAGGAAAAGAACCATTAAATGCTCCTACTGAAATACCAGTTTATTATAATACAGGCATAACTGGTCCTGATGGAAAAGATATTCTAGAGAAAATGTATTATGATGAAAATGGGGTGTTCCCTGAAAGTATTAAACCAAAAGATGCTAAACCACTAATGGCTAAAAGTACCAAAGAAGGAAAAGTTTTAAAATTTGCAAGATACTTTGGTAAAGATTATGCAAACACAATTGGTCATGCTTATGGCTATTCAATTAATAAAAGAAATATTTTTAATCGAACAGTTAATTTAATAAACGCTGTTAAAAAAGATCCTACTATATCTGATGGAAGAAGAATAATTATGGATTTATGGCAAGAAGATGATATTAAAGATGCCGTTTTAAAACCATGCGTATTTTGTTCGATTTGGAATGTATTAGATGGAAAACTAAACGCTAAAGTAGTTCAAAGAAGCTGTGATGTACCACTTGGTTTACCATTTAATGTGACTCAGTACTCATTCTTATTATATTTACTTGCCAAGATTACAGATTTAGAACCAGGTAAAATAAACTATTCAATTGAAGATGCTCATATTTATGTAAATCAAATTGAAGGAATTAAAGAACAATTACAAAGACAAGAAGAAATAGAGAAAGGATTAAGAGAAGATTTAAAAGCCCCAGAATTAATACTTGATGAAAATATTAAATCAATAGACGATGTTGACGATAAAAATGTTTCAAATGTAAAAGTATTAAATTATAAACATCATGGACCTATTAAATTTCCTCTAGCTCAATAACTATGGTATCAATTATAGCCGCTATCGGAAAAAATAACGAACTAGGTCTAAATAATAACTTAATATGGCACTTATCAGGTGATATGAAATTCTTTAAAACAATGACAACCGGAAAAACAGTAATTATGGGAAGAAAATGTTTTGAAAGCTTACCAAATATATTACCTAATCGTAAAAATATAATTATTACTAGTAATC
This sequence comes from uncultured Bacilli bacterium, assembly GCA_934101225.1. GTDB lineage: Bacteria > Bacillota_I > Bacilli_A > RF39 > UBA660 > CAG-533. Next base: position 109,111 of record CAKOQK010000002.1, read on the forward strand.
CAAATTATAAAGCAAGTGGAGCAACCATAATTAATTCAATTAAAGATGCAATAACTTATATTGAAAATAGTGAAGAAGATATCTTTATAATTGGTGGTGCTAAAATATATGAAGAATTTTTACCGTTTGTTCAAAATATTTATTTGACCGAAATAGATGCCGAGTCTTTAGCCGATGTTTATTTTCCTAATTTTGATAAAAATAATTTTAATAAAGAAATACTTGCAACAAGTGAAGAAAAAGGTATAAAATATCAAATGTGTTTATATAGAAAAAAGGTGTAAAAAAATGAAAACAGATGATTTTGATTATAATTTACCAGAAGAACTTATTGCTCAAACTCCCCTTAAAGATCGTTCATCATCAAGACTAATGGTTATGGATAAAAAAACAGGAGAAATAGAGCATAAACATTTTTATAATATAATTGATTATTTAAATCCAGGAGATGCTTTAGTTATTAATAATTCTAAGGTAATACCAGCAAGAATAATTGGTATTAAAGAAGAAACTGGTGCCGTAATTGAATTATTACTTTTAAATGATCATGGGTTAGACGTTTGGGAATGTTTAGCTAAACCCCAAAAAAGATTAAAAGAAGGAACCGTTATCTCATTTGGAGATGGTTTATTAAAAGCAGAAGTATTAGAAATTAAAGAAGAAGGCATAACTCTTGTTAAACTAATATACGAAGGAATTTTACTTGAATTATTAGAAAAACTAGGAACAATGCCTCTTCCACCATACATTCACGAAAAACTAGAAAATCAAAGTAGATATCAAACAGTTTATGCTAAAGATTATGGATCTGCTGCCGCTCCAACTGCCGGACTTCACTTTACCCCTGAGTTATTAAAACAAATAGAGGATAAAGGAGTACATATTGTAAGGATAACACTTCATGTCGGACTTGGAACATTTAGACCAGTTAACGTAGAAGATGTAACTAAACATGTTATGCATACTGAACATTATGTTATTAGCAAAGAAGCTGCTGATACTTTAAATAAAGTTAGAGAAAGTGGGCATGATATAATTGCTGTTGGTACAACCAGCGTTAGAACTTTAGAAACCAATTTATCTAGACATGATAAATTTACTCCTGAAGTTTCATCAACAAATATCTTTATTTATCCTGGTTTCAAATTTAAAGCAATTGATCATTTAATAACTAATTTTCATTTACCAAAAAGTACATTAATTATGTTAGTATCCGCATTATCAACTAAAGAAAATATTTTAAATGCTTATAATATTGCAGTCCAAGAAAAATATCGCTTTTTCTCATTTGGCGATGCAATGTATATTAAATAAAGGAGATTTATGAATAAAGGAAAATTAATAGTAGTAGAAGGTGCTTGTGATGGTATTGGAAAATCTACTCAGTATGAATTACTTTATAAGAGTTTGTTAGAAGATAACCGAGAAGTTTGTAGACATCACTTTCCTTCTTATGGCACTGTGGAAGCAGCACCAGTTGAAAAATTCTTAAGAGGTGAATTAGGAAGCCCTAAAGATATATCACCATATCTAGTTAACAGTTTATATGCTGTAGATAGAGCTATAACATGGCAAACTTCCTTAAAGCCAGAATATGAACAAGGAAAAATAATTTTATTAGATAGATATACAACTTCAAGTTTAATTTATCAATCAGCAACAATTGAAGATATAAATGAAAGAAAAAAATTTTTAGATTATATAACTGACTTTGAATATAACAAATTAGGTATTCAAAAACCAGATGCAGTAATATTCTTATTTGCTCCATTTGAAATCGTAACTAAAATGCGATTAGCAAGAAAACAAAATGATGGAATCGAAAACGATGTCTTTGAAAAAGACCTAGAACTAATGAAAAAAATTTATGAAAATGCTGTATTTGTAGCTAACTACTTATCATGGAATATCATTAATTGTGCCGAAAACAACGAAATGAAAAACATTGAAGATATTCATAAAGATATAAAAAAATTAGTTAAAAAATTGAATTAACAATTCTTACTTACATATAATAATAGAGAATATACTTAATATACATCTTGACATTTCGCTAATAAAATAGTATATTTAAGGTGCATTTGAAGGAATGCTGCAAAGAAAATGTTCTCGCTTACGGATGGTGCGAGTAATAAGTGAGTCCGTTCGACAATGTTCTCGCTTACGGATGGTGCGAGTAATAAATGAGTCCGAAGGAAAATGTTTAAAACTTTATCAAATATGGTAGAGTTTTATTTATTTCTATGTTAAAATAACGTCTATGGAGAAAAGAATGCAAATAAAAACTGGTTATTTATATCATATAAAAGATGATTATTTTAAAAAAGTTAATGACGAAAATATTATGTCCAATCATGAATATCAAAAGAAAGACCAACTTATTTTACCATTAAAGACAATGATATTTTGTGGTTTATTCCATTAAGCTCGAAAGTTGATAAATATCAAAAATTACTTGATAAAAAAGTTCAAAAATATGGAACTTGTGACTCCATTATTATAGCCAAAATAGTAGAAGATGATTCAGCAATACTTTTACAAAATGCTTTTCCAACTTTAGAAAAATACATAGATCATATACATATGATAAATGGTGCGCCTGCTAAAGTAGGAACTGATTTACAAAAAGAAATACTTTTAAAATTTAAAAGATTAATGAAATTAAATGATAGAGGAATTAAAGTGTTTTTTACAGATATAGATAAATTAAAGCAACAAATGTTAGATGAAATAAATGAAAAAAATTAGTAATTGAATAATATATTAAGACATGATAAAATATCATGTAGATGTAAATGTTTCTCGCTTCCGGGTGGCTAGCGAGTAAAAAATAATCCCGGTTGGCAATGTTTCTCGCTTCCGGGTGGCTAGCGAGTAATAAATGATCCCGGTCGAAAATGTATTAAAACTTTACCAAATATGGTAGAGTTTTTTATTATAATTTACAAAAGTGTGATAATACCTCATATTAAAATAATTTCACTAAAAAATTAAAACAAAATTTATGTTCAATTATAACTTATAAGCAAACAAATACCCTATTCAAAAATCTAAATTTAGTTTATAATTAACAAAGAAGCAGGTGATAAAACATGATTTATTTAGACTATAGTGCCACAACTCCCGTATTACCCGAAATATTAAATAGTTTTAATAAAGTATGTACAGAATATATAGGAAATCCTAATAGTATGCATTCATTAGGAATTAAATCAAAAGAACTTTTAAATAGTGCTACCAAACAAATCGCAGAGGTTTTAAATATCAAACAAACAGAAATAATATATACAAGTGGATCAACCGAAAGTAACAATATTGCCTTAATAGGTACCGCATTTGCTAAAAAGAAACAAGGTAATCACATTATAGTATCAAAACTAGAACATGAAAGTATCTATGGAATATGTAAATACCTAGAAGAAAATGGCTTTATTATTGATTATGTTAATAATACTAAAGATGGCATAATTGATTTTGACGACCTAAAAAGCTTAATTACCAAAGAAACTATTTTAGTATCCATTTGTGCTGTAAATAGTGAACTTGGAATAAGACAACCACTTAAAATAATTAAACAAATAATAAAAAAAGAAAACCCAGATTGTGTTTTCCATAGTGATATGACTCAAGCCTTAGGTAAATGTCCAATCAATTTAAATGATGTTGATCTTGCTAGTTTTTCTAGTCATAAAATTTATGCTCCCAAAGGAGTTGGAATGCTTTATAAAAATTCAAATGTTAATATCAAACAATTAATGTATGGATCAAATGGAGAATTTAGACCAGGTACTCCAAACTTGCCAGGAATAGTAACATTTAGTAAAGCAATTAGACTAGCAACTGAAGAATTAAATAAAAAAGAAGATAAAATTAGAAAATACAATCAAAAAATAATAGAACACTTAAAAAAATATCCTAAAATATTAATTAATAATACCAATAATTCAATTCCTAATATGGTAAATATTTCTCTAATGGATATTAAACCAGAAACCTTTGTCCATGCTCTTGAAAAATATGAAGTATATGTTTCATCAAATACAGCTTGTGCTAGTGGTAAAATATCTAATGCTGTTTTAGGAATATATAACGATAAAGTTAGAGCCCTAACAACAATTAGAATAAGTTTATCTTATTTAACAACCAATGAAGAAATAGAAGAATTTTTAAATATATTCGATGAAGTCTATGAAAAATTAGAGGAGTTAAGAAATGTTTAGTTTTAATACTCCTAATTATGAATTTATGACATTTAATCCTAAAAAAATAGAACACGTAAAAGCCAAATGTTTTTTAGTAACTAATCCTGAAGTTAGAGAATATCTTAATGATACAATTGATAAAAATTTAAATCCTAGAAATAATAATGCATATTTAGTTTCTAGAGATGATAGGATAGTAGGTTATTTAGGTGTATTTGATTTAAGAAATTATTTAGAACTACATTATGCTGTCGTTGGTTCATATAGAGGATATAAATTTTCTTTAACTGAAACAACTGGTTGTCAAATTTTAAAAGAAGCAAGTGAAAACTTATTCGAAAGATATAAATCAATTGAATTTATTAAATTAGATATAGAAACAAGTAATATTCGAAGCAAGAAAGCTGCACTTGCAGCTGGTTATTGTCCTTATGGAATAGATGACTTAAATTGCGAAGAATACAGGAGGTATAGGTAAAATGAAAAAATTAATAATAATAAAATATGGAGAATTAACTACTAAACATGATAATATTAACTATTTTATTAAAACTTTAAAAAATAATTTAGACGAATCACTAAAAGACATTAATCACAATATTATATTTGATCGGGGAAGAATGTATATTGAAACTGATAATTTCGATGAAGTATTAAATGTTGCATCAAAAACATTTGGAATTCATGAAATAAATATTGGTTATGAATTTGATGATAACAACTTTGATAATCTAAAAAATAATTTAACTAAATTACTTCAAGATAAAGAATTTACTACCTTTAAAGTAATTACTAAAAGAACCGATAAATCATATTCCTTAGATAGTATGGAAATATCTCGTGAACTAGGTGGAGTAGTTCTTAAAAATTTTAAGAATAAAAAAGTTGATGTTAAAAATCCTGAATTAGAAATAAATATTGAAATAAGATTTAATAAAGCCTATATTTATTTTGAAAAAATAAAGGGTATTGGTGGTTATCCAGTAGGTACTTTAGGAAAAGGCATGCTTATGTTAAGTGGAGGAATAGACTCACCAGTTGCTGGCTATCTAGCCATGAAAAGAGGAATAAGATTAGAATGTGTTTATTTTGATAGCCCTCCTCATACTAGTTTAGATGCTAAAAATAAAGTTATTGACTTAGCAAGTAAATTATCAGAATATTCAAATTATATTAAAGTTCACGTAATTCATTTTACTGAAATTCAAGAAGCAATTTATAAAAATTGTCCTAAAGAATATATGATAACTATTATGAGAAGAATGATGTATCGAATTTGTGAGTCCCTAGCTTATCGCGTAAACGCTAAATGTATTGTTAATGGAGAATCAGTAGGACAAGTTGCAAGTCAAACCTTAACAAGTATGATGGCTATTAATGAAGTAGTAAAAATGCCAGTTATAAGACCAGTAGCATGTTTTGATAAATTAGATATTATAGATATAAGTAAAAAAATAAATACCTATGACATCAGCATTAGACCATTTGAAGACTGCTGTACTATCTTTGTTCCCAAGCATCCCGTAATTAATCCAGATATTAATAAAGCAAGAGAATATGAAAAACTATTTGATTATGAAACATTAATTAAAGAAGTAATAAAAAATGAAGAAATAATTAAATTACCAATTATAAATAATGAATTTAATGATATTTTATAAATAATTATCCATATTAATAATGGGTGATAATCTTGAAAGGCTATTCATTAGATGAAAAAGATAAAATAGGTAAAGTATATAATAATGAATATGGATTAAACTTAAAAGATCCTAAAATTAAACTTAATTCTTACTTTAAGTTAAAATAAAGATAGTCAAAAACTATCTTTTTATGTATAATATTTTTTGAGGAGATGTAATAATGAAAATATTAAGTGTAAACGCTGGTTCATCATCTTTAAAATTTACTTTATTTGAGATGCCAGAAGAAAAAGAATTAATTAGTGGAGTATTTGAAAGAATTGGAATAGATTCATCTTTCTATACTATTAAATTTAATGGAGAAAAAATTAAAAAAGAAGTAGAACTAAAAGACCATAAAGCTGCTTTTGAATTATTAGTTAAAGAATTAATTGATAATAAAATTGTTGAATCTTTAGAAGAAATTAAAGGAATTGGTCATAGAATAGTTCAAGGTGGAGCATACTTTGATAAAACTGTTTTAGCAACTGAAGATAATATTTCTATCGTTGAGAAATTATCAAGTTTAGCACCACTTCATAATCCAGCTGCTGTTGTTGGAATTCGTGCTGCTCAAAGTGTATTTCCAAATGCGACTCAAACACTAGTCTTTGATACTGCCTTCCATCAAACAATGGAAGAAGAAGTATATTTATATCCAGTTCCATATGAATGGTATACTAAATACTCAGTAAGAAGATATGGTGCTCATGGAACAAGTCATAAATATGTAAGCATGAGAGCAAATGAATTATTAGGTAATGAAGAAGCAAGATTAATAACTTGTCATATTGGTAATGGTGCATCAATTAGTGCTGTAAAAGCAGGTAAATGTGTAGAAACATCAATGGGATTAACACCTAATGCAGGACTTATGATGGGAACACGTTGTGGAGATATCGATGCAACTATATTACCATATATTATGGAAGAAACAGGTATGACTCCTAAAGAAATGGATACTGCTTTAAATAAACAATCAGGTTTACTTGGAATAAGTGGAGTATCATCAGATTCAAGAGATATCGAAGATGGTATTAATAATGGAGATGAAAGATGCATTCTTGCTCAAAAAATGTATGTAAAAAGAATTGTAGACTTTATTGCTAAATACTATGTAGAACTAGGTGGATGCGATGCAATTATCTTTACTGCTGGAGTTGGTGAAAACTCAATTTCAACTCGTATGGAAGTTATGGAAAAATTAGCATGTTTAGGTGTTAAACCAGATGCCCAAAGAAATAACGTTAGAGGAAAAGAAACCCTAATAAGTGCTGATAATAGTAAAATTCCAGTTTATATTATTCCAACTAATGAAGAATTAATGATTGCTACTGATACTTATAACTTAGCAAAATAGTAAGGAGTTATTTGTTGGAAAATAAAATATATAAATTAATTTCTAAATATGACAATATCGTAATTGCTCGTCATGTTGGACCTGATCCCGATGCTGTTGCATCAGAGATTGCTTTAAGAGATTCAATAAAATTAACGTTTCCTAAAAAGAACGTATATGCTGTTGGAGCATCAGTTTCTCGTTTTAAAAGTTATGGTCATTTAGATAAGATAGATGCAAGTACATTAGAAAATCCTTTGTTAATTGTACTTGATGTACCAAATATTTATCGAATTGATGGAGTAGATTTTAATATCTTTAAAGAAGTTATTAAAATAGATCATCATCCTTATGAAGATAAAATGGGTAAAGTCGAAATAGTTGATACAACAGTTGCTTCTGCTTGTGAAATAGTTGCTAGAATAATATTTAAAACCAAATTAAAAATGGATAAATCAATTGCTAGTAATCTATTTATAGGTATGGTAGCTGATTCAGATCGTTTTTTATTACCAACTACATCTAAAAGTACCTTTGATACTGCATCAAAATTGGTAAATGATTATAAAATAGATTTAAAAAATCTTTACAATATTTTATATGAAAGACCAATTAATGAATTTAAATTTCAAGCTTATTTAGCTCTTAACATGACAATAACTGAAAATGGATTTGCCTATATTAAAATAACAAATGAGATGATTAAAGAATTTAATGTAGATTCAGGAACAGCATCTAATATGGTTAATAACTTTAATTATATTAAAGAAGTTAAAGCATGGGCATTTGCTAGTTATGATGAAAGACAAGAACTATATAAAATTAATATTAGGTCAAGAGGCCCAGTAATTAATGAAATAGCAAGTAAATATAATGGAGGAGGACATCCTCTAGCATCAGGAGCAAGAGTTAAAGATCCTGATGATATTGATAAATTATTTCAAGATTTAGATAATGCTTGTAAAATGTATAATCAAAACAAATAAAAATAACTTATAATTTAACCGTCAAGCGAACATTTTTTCAAAAATTTTATAAAAAAGACAAATGTTCGCTTGACGGGGGGGTAAACCGAGTTATAATTTCACTATGGAATATGGTGATTTACATGTATAATAAGGAAGAACAAATAAAAGTGTATGTTATATTAGGAACAATAATAATGCTGCTAGTGATATTTTCAGGAATAACATATGCTTTTTTTAGTGCAAATAATAATAAAGGAAGTACGTCTATAATATCAGCAACAAGTGGTAAAATGACAATAAATTATGCTGATGGAACAAGTGATTTATTAGTATCAAAAGATATACAACCAAGTAATACGATATTAGTAAATAAAACATTTACATTAACTGGATCAAATACAACAGTAGGAATGAATACAGGTGATGGACTTTCAATGCCATATAAAGTAGGAGTACAATATACTTCAACCTTTAGTGATGGAATGATGCATTATTATATAAAAGAAGTAAATAGACCAGTAAACTCAAATGTAACAGCAAATTATGTAATAAAACCAGAAACAGGCAAAACAGAAAATGATTATAAAAATCAAACAGTTCCAGGAAATGATACATATACAGGATATACTCATGGAACATTTAAAAATGGTAAAAAATATACTGAGATGGTAACAGGAGAATTTCCAGCAAGTTTAAATGATCAAACTATAACGTTTAATTTAATAATTCAATTTCCTGATAATAATGAAAACCAAGATAGTGAAAAAGGAAAAACATTTAATGGTAAAGTAGTTATAAATCAAAAACCTACATTATCTGATTATATTGCAGAATTAGATTTAACAAAAAATGGCTTAGAAGAAGATAAAACAACAGATAAAAACTTAAGGTATGTAGGGGCATCACCAAAGAACTATCTAAAATTTAATAATGAAACATGGAGAATAGTAGGAGTATTTAATAATATAACAACAATAGATGAGAATGCTAAAGAAAAGAAGGAATCACTTGTAAAAATAGTAAGAAATGATTCACTAGGAAATTATTCATGGGATAGTTCAGATTCATCAAAAAATAGTGGCTACGGAATAAATGAATGGAGGCAAGCAGATTTAATGACCGAATTAAATACTGATTATATAAACACAAGTAATACAAGTGGAACAACCTTATGGTTTAATGGGGAAAATAATGCAAAAAATGGAACATACGATTATAGTAAAAATATAAAAAGTGGTTCAATAGATAAAGTAGCAAAAGTAAGATGGAACTTAGGCGGCTATGATACTTCTTCAGTTTCTGCATTAAATATGTACAATGCAGAAAGAGGAACAGCACATATAAGTAATCCATCAGATGAAACAATAAGAAACAACACATGGGATGGAAAAATAGCATTAATATATCCAAGTGACTATGGATATGCATCAACCGGAACAGTATGTAGAGGTAATTTATATAATTGTGATGATGCTGATAGTAAAGCAAATAACTGGTTGTTTAATAGTGCATATCAATGGACTTTGTCCCCTTATTCTGGCAGTGCGAATAATGTGTTCCGTGTCATTTCGGGCGGGCGTGTCAACGTCAGCACTGCTAGCAACCCTCATGGTGTGCGTCCGGCCCTTTTCTTAAAATCTGATGTCGTAATAAATGGTGGTACTGGTACAAGTAGTGATCCATTTGTGTTAAAGTAAGTTTTTGCTTTACAATATAAGTAAATAAGTGTTAAAATATAGTTGTTACAGATTTAAGTGGGCTTTATATCCCACTTTTATTAATATTTAGGAGGCATATG
>CAKOQK010000003.1 GCA_934101225.1 uncultured Bacilli bacterium
GAAAAAAATCTCTTGCAAACCCGCATAAAATGGGAATTCAAGGGATTTTTATATGCTACAACTGTCAAACTCAGGAGTATAACATAAAAACCAAATAAAAAAAATCAAAATAATTCATACTCCCATATTTTTACAAATAATTACAAACTCTACACATCATAGAGTGTACAATTAAACGTACTATGTTATCATCTAATTACCAGGGAGGCATTTATAATGAATAATATAGAATTAGAACTATTAGAAGGAGTAAAAGAAGTAGAACAAATTAAAGAAATGTATAAATTTATATCAACTTATAATGAGTATAAACTTTTATTAGCACATTGTAAAAATAAAGAATATAATTTTCATATATTTTATCCAGACACTGAATTTTCCCCTCCAGAATGTTATCAAAAACAAGTTTATGAATTACTTACACTATTTAAGGATAACGAATTATTATATTTGAATTCATCATATTCTATTAAGAAAATTATATCTTTCTTAATAGATAGTAACACCCTTTTAGTAATTTATCCTTTTAAACATAATTTTTCTATTTATAAAGAAGTTATTGATTTAGAATATGAAATTATAAAAATTAACAATAACAAAGCAACAAATATTGAATATCAATCCATCAATGAAAGCCCACGTTATTATGTATTCTACAATGTCGATGAAATTATAAATACATTTGCTCCGTGGGATTATCTATATAATAATGAAATAATAATAACACCAGGATATTATTTAGACGATAAACTACCATATTATAATAATATTGATATTAATGATATTTTGAAAATTCAATCAATAGATGATATTAGTAAAAAATTAAAAGAAACAAGAGATATTAAAGTTAAAACATTAAAATTATAAATTAATAAAAAAACATTACACTACACATCATAGATTGCAATAACATTTTAAAGATGATATATTAACAATGTCAAGAGAAGATTTAAAAAGACGATAATAATAGGAGAAAACATATGAATAACACATTATCAAATTTAAATTTAGAAATTGAAAAAGGAATTGAGCAAGAAAACACACTTTACGATCTGCATCGATTAATATCTACGTATAATACCTATAATAAATTATTATTAAAAGCAGAAAATGATTTAGAAAACTCAAATAGAGTCATCAAAAAAAATTTTCATAGTTGGGATTGTTATGAAAAACCTATTGCAGAATTATTTTCAGGTTTTACTCAAAATGAATTACTGTATTTAACTGAAGCAGAACATAATGTTTTAATAGATGCTAAAGACATGTTATTTCTAATTAATGATCATACTTTATTAAAGATTCATTCTATTCATCTAATTGATAGTGATGACCTATGCGACGTAAGTTATAAATTTATACAATTTTTAGATTGCAATGTAAAAAGATATGAAGATAAAATATATGAACGTGATCCATACTATTGTACAGAACATTACGAATATAAAGATGCAATCGGATTATTTAGGGGAAAAGATTTAATTACACCAGCTTATGATTTTGAAAAACAATTTGAATCAATAGACGGTGCTGACATAAGAGATGTCTTAATTCCCCAATCAATAGACGAAATTCATGAAAAAATTAAGTCAGTTAAAGATGCTAAAATGAAAATATTAAAAAAATTATAGATCGTTAGTCTATAATTTTTATTTTAATTTATCTTTTAATATTTCATTAACTTTAACCGGATTTGCTTTTCCTTTAGTTTCTTTCATAACTTGTCCAACAAAGAATCCAAATAAATTTGTTTTCCCATTATGATAATCTTCGATTTGTTTTTGACTATTTGCTAAAATATTATCTACAATTTTAATTAATTCACTATCATCAGATATTTGAACCATACCTTCATCATTAATTATTTTATCAGGTTCTTCTTTTCTTTCTAAACATAAATTAAATAATTCTTTAGCCTGCTTAGAAGATATTTTATTCTCACTTAAATTGCTAATAATAACACTTAATCTACTAGGTGTTACAAAACATTCATCTATTTCAATATTTTCTTTAGAGATATATCCTAATATAGTTGAAATAATCCAGTTAGCTGCTATTTTAGCATCAATTCCTAATTTAATACATTCTTCAAAGTATAAAGCAATCTTCTTTTCTTTAACTAATATATTTGCATCATAACTAGATAAATTATACTCATTCATATAATTATTTTTACGTTCATAAGGAAGTTCTGGTATTGATTTAAATATTCTTTCTTTCCATTCTTCATTTATTTTAATTTTAGGAATATTAGGCTCTACAAAATACTTATAGTCAATCGCATCAACTTTAGAACGCATTCTAATTGTTGTACAACTTACATCATCAAATCTTCTTGTTTCTTGTTCAATTTTATCTTGTTCACCATTCTTAATTAGATCAAGCTGTCTTTGAACTTCATAATTTATAGCATCCCTAACTCCACTAAATGAATTAACATTTTTAATCTCAACTTTAGTTCCAAGATCATCCGTATTACTTAAAGAAATATTTACATCACATCTAACTTGTCCTTTTTTAGAATCAGCATCAGATATTTCTGTATATTGATAAATACTTCTCATATATTCTAAGAAAGTAATAACATCGTTTACGTCATGAAAACAAGGTGTTGTAACAAGTTCTAAAAGAGGTACTCCTGCTCTATTATAGTTAATTTTACTTGCCTTCTCTTCATGAGTCATCTGAGCTGAATCTTCTTCTAAATGAATATTATCAATTCCAACTTTAAAAATACTTCCATCTGCTCTTTCAATATCAATAAATCCATCATATCCAATTGGAGCAGGTATCGTATTTTGCGTTATTTGATATCCTTTAGGTAAATCAGGATAGTAATAATTCTTTCTTTCAAAATATAAATATTCAGGTTGTTTACAATTAAGAATCTTACTCATCATAAGTCCCATTTCAACACATCTTTTATTTACTACTGGAAGAGTTCCCGGAAAAGCCATATCAACAGGTCTAACATTTATATTAGGAGTATCAGAATAACCATTCTTAGCACTTGAAAATACTTTACTATTAGTTTTAGAAACCTCACAATGCATCTCAATTCCAATAGTTAATTTATAATCATTCATGATTTACCTCCTTAGCAATTTGATTTTTATAAGGCATAACACTTTCTAAAGCATAAGCAATATTTAAAACATTTTGATCATCGTAACAATTACCAGTAATATTTACCCCAACAGGTAAATTACCTATAAATCCATCGGGAATAGTTATAGAAGGAAATCCTCCAAAATTACCAACTTGTAAAAATTCATCAAGTACAGAAGTATTTTCATCAATCATATCTAAAGATCCATCAATATGTTTAGCAGCACCAACTCCAACAGGCATAATCATTGCATCATACTCTTCAAAATAATCTTTCATTATATCAACAATTAATCTTCTAACTCTTTGAGCATTAATAAAATATCTCTCTTGATTTTCTTTTTGTAAAACATAAGACCCAATTATAAATCTACGTTTAATTAAAGAAGAAAAGTTCTTAGTACGATAATTCTTCATCATTTCAATGTAATTTTTACCATCTTCTCTAGGCCCAAAAATAAATCCAGTTAAATTAGACATATTACTTGTTGCTTCAGCACATGATAATACAACATAAACTGATGGTAAGGCATTAAGAATCTTTTTATCAATAGAAACACCTGTAACACTTGCTCCTATTTCTTCTAATTTTTTAATTGTTTCATGATATATTTCTAAATGTTTTTTAAGTTCATCATTCATATTAGGATAATTTTCTTCATCAATTAATTCCTTAATATAAAATAATTTTTTACCTTTAATATTTTTATCTAAATTATCATATAAATGCATATTTGTTGAATCAAATGAAGTCATATCATTTTCATCAATACCTTTCATATTATCTGTAACAATTGCTGCATCCTCAACACATCTAGTTAAAACTCCACATGTATCTAAACTAGAAGCAAAAGGAAATAATCCATATCTAGAAATCATTCCATAAGTAGGTTTATATCCAACAATTCCGCAATAAGCTGCTGGCTTACGAATTGAATCACCAGTATCTGATCCTAGTGCATACGGATAAACTCCTGCCGCAACCGCACAAGCAGATCCTGCAGATGATCCCGCACACATTCTAGTTCTATCCCACGGATTTAATACTGTGCCTGTATGACAAGTTGTTCCCGTTCCACCCATTCCAAATTCATCAAGAGCTGTTTTATTAGTTGGAATAGCACCTGCTTTATACAAATTACTTGCAACAGTAGCATCAAAAAACGGAACATAATCTTTTAACGTATTAGAAGAACCAGTTGATAATATTCCCTTAGTTGAATAATTATCTTTAATTCCAAAAGGAATACCAGAAAGTAAATTATCAGTAACATTACCTCCTTTAGCATCATCTAAAATAGTTACAAAAGCATTATACTTATTTTCTACATCATGAGACATTTTAATAGATTCTTTAACAAGTTCATCACTAGTAACTTTACCACTTATTAAATCCTCATGTAATTCTTTAATAGTTTTATTTAACATTATTTACACCACCTTTGGTAAAACTACTGAAGCACCATCATTTAGATCAGAGTTAGCAAGTAATTCTTCTCTTGGAATAGACTCTTCATAAACATCTTCTCTTAATTCAGCATAAAAATCATCAAGAGCATGAGTCATAGGTAAAACTTCGCTTATATTTTCTATCTCATTTATTTTATTAATATTTTTATCTATTATTTCAAACTCATCAAATACCATATCAGTTTCATCATCAGTTAAACCAATCATCAGTAAATCAGCCAGTTTTCTTATTTTTTCTTTTGTAAAATCCATAATTTCCTCCTTAACTTAAAGAAAAAAGAATAAATATTCTTTCTCCTATGGATATAATCTATTAGGCCCTCTAAATATAAATTGAGCATCTCTAATATGATCAAGTCCTAATAACAATAAAGTTAATCTATCTACTCCAATTGCAAATCCGCCATGAGGTGGCATACCATATTTAAAGAATTGCATGTAAAATTCAACATCTTTAGTTAAACCTTTTTCATCCGCATTACGTCTTAAATGATCATATCTATGTTCTCTTTGAGCACCACTAGTTATTTCCATACCTCTCCATAATAAATCATATCCTTGAGGAACATCATTTTCATCTCTCATATGATAGAAAGGTCTTTTAGCTTTATTATAATCAGTTATGAATAAAAATTCAGAACCATATTCTTCCATCGCAAATTTACAAGCTAACTTCTCAGTTTCCGCATTTAAATCTCCAATATCATGTTCCGGGATTTTATAACCATATCTTTTTTCTAATTCTTTATATAAATCAAACAATTTAATTCTAGGAAATGCCTTATCAGGAACAATAACTTCTTGTCCAAATCTAGACTTAATTATATCTCCAAAATTTTCTTTTAATTTACCTAGTGCATAAGTAAGCATTTCTTCTTCTAAATGCATAACATCTTCATATGAATTAATGTAGGCAAATTCAAGGTCAAATGAAGTAAATTCAGTACAATGTCTATTAGTATTTGAGTTCTCTGCTCTAAATGCCGGAGCAACCTCAAAAACTCTTTCTAAACCAGAAGCAATAGCCATTTGTTTATAAAATTGAGGACTTTGTGCCAAATAAGCTTTATCATTAAAATATTTAACTTCAAACACAGATGACCCTGATTCAGAAGCAGTACCTATAATCTTAGGAGTATGAATTTCAGTAAAATCATTTTTATATAAATAATCTCTTAAATATTCAACAAACGCACTTTGAATAGGCATAATATATTCTTTAGCATCACATCTTAAATCAATCCATCTATAATCTAACTTCTTATCAGGTAATGCATTTTCTTCAATTGGGTAAGCCTCTGCTAATGATAAAATCTCAACATCATCTGGTAAAAATTCCTTACCACCATCTTTAACATATTCACTCATAACCATTTTACCAGTAAATGATACAAAAGAACCAGTTGTTAAAGCAGCACATTTCTCAGCAAGTTCTTCTTTAATCTTATCAACAGAAACTTGAATATATCCAGTTCTATCTTTTAATTTAATAAAAATCATATACTTAGTATTTCTAATAGTTTTAATCATTCCTGAAATTTTAGATAATTCATTTTCTTCTAAATTTTTAATTAATACTCTTTCCATAAATAATCCTTTCTACAATTAAAATTCACAATTTCCTGGTGTTCTTGGATAAGGAATAACATCACGAATATTATCAATACCTGTAATATAAATAAGTAATCTTTCAAATCCCATACCAAATCCAGAATGTACACAAGTACCATATTTTCTTAAATCTAAGTACCAAGAAAGTTCTTCTTTATTCATTCCAAGTTCATCCATACGTTTTACTAGCTTTTCATAGCTTTCTTCTCTTTGAGATCCACCCATCAATTCACCAGCACCTGGTACTTCTAAATCAACAGCAGCAACAGTTTCTCCATCTTCATTTTGTTTCATATAAAATGCCTTAATATCTTTTGGCCAATTCTTAATAAATACTGGTCCATTAAAGTATTCAGTAATATATTTTTCATGTTCTTTAGCAATATCTTCACCATATTCTGGCTCAAACTCCCACTTAACATCAGCTTTTTTTAAAATAGTAATAACATCTTTATGATCAATTCTTGTAAATTTACTATTAATTAATCTAATTAATTTATCTATTAATCCTTTTTCAACAAATTGATCTAAGAATTTCATTTCATCTTTCGCATTTTCTAAAACATAACTAACAACATATTTAAGCATATCTTCCATAATGTCCATATCGCCTTCTAAATCACAAAAGGAAATTTCCGGCTCAATCATCCAAAACTCAGAAGCATGAACTTTCGTATTTGAGTTTTCTGCTCTAAAAGTAGGGCCAAAAGTATAAGTTTTCTTAAACGCAGTTGCAAATGTCTCAGCCTCTAATTGTCCACTTACAGTTAATCCCGTTGTTTTTCCATAAAAATCTTTTTCTGGTTCATATTTACCACTTGATGCTATACGATTTAAATCAAGAGTTGTAACTTGGAACATTTCTCCAGCACCTTCACAATCAGAACTAGTTATAATTGGAGCATGAAAATATACATAATTACGATCTTGAAAATATTTATGAATTGCCATAGCAGCAACACTTCTTACTCTAAATACTGCATTAAAAGTATTAGTTCTAGCTCTTAAATGGCCAACTTCTCTTAAAAACTCTCTAGTATGTCTTTTAGCTTGAATTGGATAAGTTTCATCAGCAAGACCAAGAATTTTAATACTTTCTGCCTTAAGTTCAAAGTCTTGATTTCCACTAGATTCAACAATAGTTCCGGCTACTTCTAAACTAGATCCAACAAGTACTTTATTAATTTCTTCATAATTACTTAAACTAGTATCATAAACAACTTGTAAAGTATTAATAGTTGTTCCATCAGATAGTACTATAAAAGCAAAATTTGAACTCTTTCTATGATTTCTAACCCATCCTGAAATTGTAACTTGTTTTCCAATATAACTTTCTTTAAATAAATCTTTTATATCCATTATTAACATCTCCTATAATTTCATATCTAAATAATCAGATAAATCATTAACATTTACTTTCTCTTCTTCTTTAGTAACATTGTCCTTAACGTTTACCATCATATCTTCTAAATCTTTATCATTTAATATAACTAAATATTTCGCATTAAATCTATCAGCAGCTTTAAATTGTCCTTTTAATCCTTTTCCTAAATAATCCATCTCAGTAGTAAAACCATTTAATCTTAAATTTTGAGCAATATATAAAGCCGTATCTTTTTCCGTATCAGAAACATACATAATATACACATCAACATCATTATTAACTGGAATATTTACATGAGCCATATCTAAACACATCATTAATCGATCAAAACCAATCGCAAAACCAACAGCAGGAACACTTGGACCATCCAAACTTTCTACTAAATTATTGTATCTTCCGCCACCACCAATTGCTAGTGTATCAATTCCATCAATGTTTACATTAATTTCAAACACTACGTGATTATAATAATCAAGTCCTCTAACCAAATTAGGATCTTCCTCATAATTTATTTCTAATAAATCAAGTTCTTCCTTTAATTTTTTATATCTATTTAAACTTTCTTCATTTAAATAATTAACTGTCTTAGGAGCATTTTTAATTATATCTTTATCCCCATCAACCTTACAATCAAGTATTCTTAAAGGATTAGTTTCAAATCTTCTTTGACAATCTTCACATAAATCTTTAATATGTGGTTTCAAATAATTAGTTAAAGCATCATGATATTTTTCTCTTGATTCTCTATCTCCTAAAGTATTTATTTTAATAACTGCATCAAGTCCTAATAAATTGA
The DNA here is from genome assembly GCA_934101225.1 of uncultured Bacilli bacterium. Taxonomy (GTDB): domain Bacteria; phylum Bacillota_I; class Bacilli_A; order RF39; family UBA660; genus CAG-533. Next base: position 8,370 of record CAKOQK010000003.1, read on the forward strand.
AGATATTATAACACAAAGAAATAACCTCAACATCACTAGCAATATCATCTGATCCAATCATTTCAACACCAAACTGTGTAAACTCTCTATTTCTTCCTGATTGTGGTCTTTCATAACGATACATCTTCTCATTATAATAAACTTTAACTGGTTCAGTCATATTACCATATAACTTATTTTCAATAAACCATCTAACAATTCCCGCAGTTCCTTCTGGTCTTAAAGTTAAATTTCTATCTCCTCTATCTTTAAAATCATAAGTTTCTTTACTAACTAAATCACTAGTTTCTCCAGCACTTCTATGGAACAAACTAGAATCCTCAAATACAGGAGTCTCTACATTAACAAAATTATATTTTTGGCATATTCCTTTAATAATATCATTAACATATTCTCTTTTCTTAGCATCAAGTCCATAAACATCATAAGTTCCCTTTGGTTTAGTAATCATTTAAATCATCCTTTCTTAAAATAAAAAACAAGGATATAATAGTTAAGGGCGAAACATATCCGCTGTGCCACCTTATTTCACTTGTTAAAGCCTTTATTAAACTTATATCGTAGTTACCCGGATTATTTTATATAAAGAATGTCTCATAATTATTACATATTAAGTATTTCCACCAACTAACTCTCTCTTTAAATATATTGCCTAATAATTACTTCTTCTTTAATAATCAACTATACTAATATTTTACTTAAAATAGCCCATAAAGTCAAACTATTTTTCACCTAAACTAAATAAAAATTAGTTATATTTCAAACCAATTCTTATATAAGAATATTTAATATTTATTTCCTTAAATTTAATTTTTTACTTTCATCATCTAATAATAGCAATACTGAAGAGCAAGAATCAATTTTATCATCTATCTCTTTCTTTTGATCTAAAAGAATTTTTTTATAAACTAGAAGATTTTCCTTTATTTTAGTAAAATTATTAGTTCGATATTCTATTGCTCTTTGAATTTCAATTTTCAAAATAGCATTAAATATATTTCTAAATTCATCATTTACACTAATATTAACTGTGCTTTTCCACCATTTATTAATTATATCATTCATTTTCTCATTGAATAAACTATAACTTGGATATAAGAGCATAGGACTGTATAAATTGCTTATATAGCAATAAACCTCGGATATTTTAAAAAATATATCTAAACAACCAATATATTTAAAATCTAATAAATCATCATAGCAAAAAGCTTTAGCACGAATTTGATATAAAGTTCCGTTTAACACTTCATAAGAATTTCCTGCTATAAAAGAAATTTTGTCATTATTTTTTGTATAAAATTCAATTTCATGTTCCTCATTATAATCACTATCTATTAATTTTTGTAAAAGTTCATTAACACTAATTTTTTGTAATTTTTCATCTAATATTTCAACACTATTATTATCATTAAAATATATTTTAAATTTCATAACCATTCACTCCCTTAAATTTTTATCTTCTTTTACCCTTGTTTTCTTTTTCTGCACACAACATCATTTCCATTAATTTAGCAGTAAATTCTTTTCTTGAAGAACACATATGAGTATGTTTCATAAATTCTTCTACTGTTGTATTTGATGATGCTTCTAAAGAAATTGCATAATCCTTGATTTTGCCAAGAACACTTAATAAAGCATTTTGTTCATCCTTTTGTGAATCTAATTTTTCTAATTTATTTTTAAGTTCTTTAAATGATTCTTCATTGGAATATGCGTTAAAACCATCAATATATAATGCATCATATCTATCAAAATATCCATTTTTATTAAGGCCTCTTTGATTAATCCAATTACGTATTAGTCTTTGACTTTCCCTAAAATATAATTCGTTAAGTCTATCGCTATACTCATTCTCTTTATTTAAAATAAAATAAGCTTCTCTAACATACTTTCCTTGCTCATCAAAATAGTAAACACTAAAAGAAATAATTGCATCTAGATTCAAAAATAATCTTTCAGAATTTCCTCTACAAGAATCAGAATATACTTTACCATCTAATCCAACATAATCATATGTAATAATCATATTATTCATAATAATTTCCCCCTTAAATTACTGGTATTATAGCATACATTTTATATAATTTCAACCTTTTGTTCGTTTTTGTTCAAATTACGTTTTATTTTTTAACCATTACTTTCTTACCACTATCAATCACATTATTCTTATCTTCTAAATTAGGAACAGATATATTCCTAATTTTATTATATAAATATATCAATTCATAATAATTTAGTTTTTTATGCATATTTATTTTTATGTTAAGTTCACCTAATATTAAAGGAAGGTAATTTTCTTCTATATTGCTATCTGGTCTAATAACAGTATTTGTCAAAACTTCTATATAATAATTTTGTAGATGATTATATGTACATAAAAAATAATTAATATCTTTATCATTTTTATTCCATACAACATATAAATCATCTAATCTATATTTTTTCTTTTTATCAACTTGCTTTCTAACAGAATATATATTCTCATCAAGAACACCAAATATAAAATCATTATTTTCTTCTTGCAATAAAGAAGTTATTGAAAAGTCTTTATATTCACTATTTGCTTGTCTAATTTGCTTTATTACTTTTTTTGCAGTCTTTAATGCCTCTTTATCAGTTAAATTTCTTAAATATATAGAAATATTTTTAATGCAATCAATAACGCCTCCTACTTTACCATTATAAAATGTTTCACGTCCAATATTTAAAACAATTGCATAAGTATAATTCTTTAAATATAAATTTGTAGTTCTAAGAATATCTTTTCTAGACAAATTATCATATTCTTCATCTTGAATACTTTTAGAATCAATCAATCCATCGAATATTATTTTAATATCATAAGAAATATCCTCAACATCTTGTCCAAATATTTCTAACTTATGTACTTTTTGTATTAGCTTTAATTGACATCCATCTTTTAATTCATATATTTCCATATTACATATTTCCTTCCACCATAGATATAATATCTACATTTTAATACCAAATTCAATTTTACCAATACGATTACGATATTTTGTTCCATTATTTACAATATCTTTAATAGTTTTAACTTCTGCTTTTATTTCAGAAGTTGTTGTTAAACTATCTAAAGCCTTATTTAAATCAGTAGTAAATTCTTTCATAAAATTTTCACTAATATTAGCAATTTTACTTTTAAGCAAGTTTTCAATAATTATCATACTAGTTTTTTTATCTACATAGTCTTTATTATCTGTCTTTATACAAAAATAACTATCAATTAATCCTACTAAACTCACATAAAAGAATAAATCACTTTGAAAATCATCATTTAAATTAAAAATACTCATTAACATTTTTGAATTTGAATAAATTTCATTAGGTAATATAAAGTTATTACTTATCATTACTTTTTCAATATTTTTATAAAAATAACTAATATAATATTTTCTTTCAATCAATTTTGCCTTAATATCCTTATTAGTCTCTTTATTTATACTTTCTTCTAAAAATAACAACATACTACTATAATAATCTTTCATATAAGCATTCGTTAATTTTGAAGTTCCCGAAATATAATTATTTAATTTTTTATTTGCTTCTTCTTCATTACCTATTGTAATATGTTCTATTTTAATCCCAAGCATTGATAAATCCACCATATTATTAATTTTTAAATTTCTTATGTAACAAATCATATAAAATATTCTTCTATATTCAAAATTATCAATATTTCCATCAATTAGTAAATCATCACTTTTAAATTTAGATAACTTTTTTTCTTTAATATAACTAGCCCATAAGTTGCACTTAGCAAAATCAAAATTTAAAGAATTATATATACTATCCTCAATGATAAGTATTTCTTTTAAATAAGCTAATAATTTTTCATATCTACTTGCATTCTTTTTATTATTTGTATCTAACAATATCAACTTTTTATAAATATCTTTAATTATTCCACTTATTTCATAAAGACTGTCTAAATTTTCTAAATCTTTTTTGCTCATAGTATTATCTATCATACTATCCTCCAATAATTATTTTAAAGATATAATTTTAACTTTTTCTTTATCATTATTTAAATGATTAAAACATTTATTTATCAATTTTGAATCAACATTTTTATTGCTTATCTGATTATCAAAATCATCTTTTATTTCAGTAGCTCGTTTCAAATTCATATCAACAAGTGCAGCTCTAATAAAGACATTACATAATAAAATTTGAAATATATTTGATTCATTATCTAAACTATTTAATTTTTTAAGATATTTAATAGCAAAATCACTGTTAAAGTCATCTTTAACATCATCAAAAGATTCAGTGAATAAATCGCCTAAATTATCTGATTCCATTTTAGCAAGTAAATAAGTATCTTTTGGTACATCAAAGTTATGGCTTATCATATATTCTTCTGACTTATTGAAAATAAAGGATAAATAATATTTTGTATAAATTAACTTATTTTTAACAGCTAAATAATTTGGATCATTTATATATTCATTTAATATAGTATAAATTGTCTTTTTTAGATCTTTATCTAATTCTTCTTCAATTTTATCTTTATAAACATTTGCTTATCAAAATAAGTAAAATTGTCTTTTATCATAAACCCCTCTTTAAAATTTTTATTTAAATAATATTATCTTCTTACTAGAAGATTCTTTTTTTTCATTACTACTATCATTTTCTAATAGCCAATCAATATGATCATTAACATAATTTATAATTTGGCATTTTTTTACATATTCATTTACTTCTGTTATAGATGGAATATCATGCATAATTTCATAGGTATATATATCGCCATTATTTTCGTAAATTTCATATGGAAAATAAATAGATCCATCATCAATAAAGTTATTCATATTTAATTCGTATTTTTTATCTGTATATATTTCTTTACCAATAAATTTTCCATTTTCTATATAAATTTTAAATAATATATCTTTATCTGTTCCATTAAGTTTTCCTCTCAATATAACATTATTTAATTTTGTAATTATATCTTCAATTGTTAAATCATCCATTATTACATCTCCATAAACTTGAAAAATATTCTACCATAAAATTAGTTATAATACAACCATTTGTTCATGTATGATATTTAAATATAAAGAAAAAACACAAGACTAGCTCATGTTTAAACATATTTTATAAATTCTTATCTAAATATTTCTTTAAATTTTCGGCTACATTTAAAGGAACTATTTCAGCAATTTCTTGTGCACTAGCTTCCTTAATCTTTTTAGCACTACCAAATTTTTTAATTAATTCTTTTCTTCTCTTTTCACCAATTCCCGGAATATTATCAAGTAAACTTTGAATTGATCCTTTACTTCTAATTTGTTTATGATAAGTAATTGTAAATCTATGAACTTCATCTTGCATTCTCGTTAAATAATGAAATAAATTACTAGTCCTATCAATATCGTATAACTCTAAGGTATCACCATCTAACAAATCATTTGTTTGATGTTTATCATTTTTAACTAGACCACATACTTTAATATTTAAATTTAAACTATTAAGTACTTCCTTAGCTGCTCTAATTTGACTCATTCCCCCATCAACTAGTATTAACTCAGGCAAATCTTTATCAATTAATCCATGATAGTATCTTCGGTATATTACCTCTTTCATCGTGTTATAATCATCATTTTTATCTTCCATTATCTTATATTTACGATACTTTGATTTATCAGGAATTCCATTAACAAATACAACCATTCCTGATACTGCATATGTACCAAATAAATTAGAGTTATCAAATATATCAATTCGGTTAATACCAATTCCAAGTAGTGCTGATAGTTCATCATTAGCCCCACTAGTTTTATTTAATTTTTGTTGATATCTTTCAAAATTATTATCTAAATTAATTTCTGCATTCTCTTTAGCCATATTAAGAAGTTTTCTTTTGCTGCCCTTACTAATTTTAATAAACTTAGTATCAATTATTTCTTTTAAGATCTTATCATCCACCTCATCAGGAAGTAATATTTCTTTAGGTATTTCTTTTTTATTATAAAACATCGCAATATAATACTCTAATTCTTCTAAATAATTCTCCATAACCGGATATATTTCACTATTAGCACCTATCAGTTTACCATTCCTAACAAACAAGATTTGTAATGATAAAAATCCATTTTTAAAAGCATAATTTATTACATCTAAATTTTCACTTGGATTAAGCTCAACTTTTTGTTTTTCTAATACAACAGTCATATAATCAAGTTCTTTTTTAAGCTCTAGCGCTAGTTCATAATTCATAGACTCAGAATATACTTCAATCTTTTCTTTTAATTTACTCTTAATAATATCTTCATTTCCTCTTAAGAAAGATAATATGTCTTTTTCCATTTCGTCTATCTTTTCTTGATCAATATCTTTTTTGCAATAACCTAAACATTCATGAATATGATAGTATAAACATACATCTTTAGGCATTCCTTCACACTTCTTTAAAGGATATAATCTATTTATTAAATTAACTATTCTTCTAGCCGCATAAGCATTAACATATGGTCCAAATAAAAATTTATCTTTTCTATTTTTAACCTTTAAATATCTTACAACCTTAAGAGTCGGATAAGGCTTTCTACTATATTCAATATAAGGATAACTCTTATCATCTTTAAGTAAAATATTATACTTTGGATTATACTTTTTAATTAAATTAATTTCTAATATAAAAGACTCCAACTCCGTATTAGTAACTATATACTTAAAATAAGCAATATTTTTAACAAGTTCCGCAGTTTTACCAGTTTGAGTTCTATTAAAATATGAACTTAATCTTCTCTTTAAATTCTTAGCTTTACCAACATATATAACTATATCATTTTTATCATACATTTGATAAGAACCTGGTTTAGTAGGAACTAACTCTAATTCTTCTTTAAACAAAATAATCACCTAATTCTACTTATATTATCGGTTTTATTTACAAACTTATTAAAATAATTATAAAAACATTCATCTATATCAGAATAATTCAACGGTAAAGTAATTTCTTCATCATACGCTGCCACTCCCATTTTAACAAATAACTCTCTATCATCATGAAGAAATATATATGAAGCAAAATAAAGTCCATTTACATATCTAAATCTAAAATTTAATTTATTTTCTAACTCAGTACCATCTTCTTTAATTAGACTATCAAATTGTTTATGATACTTAATAAACATCTTTTTATATATCTCTGGTAACTTTTGTACTTCTTTATTAAAGACATCTTCATAATTATCCATATTTATTGTGTTCCACGGATTATTTTTAAATATTTTTTTAATAAAATTAACATAACTTATATAAAAGCAAGATAAAATTTCATAATAATAATTTTCTTTCATAACTTTTTCAGCATCTAATCCATATTCTGTAAACTCAGTTAAATATTTATATAAATATAATTCAACTGTTATAGGCGAAACCTCAGTATAATTATCAAAAATAACCTTAGAACTAATATCTTTTTGAAAATAAACTTTATGAATAAATTCATGAACAATTGTAAAAACATCTTTTATATTATTTCTAACAACAATTGTTACTTTACCATCATTATTTATAAAATTAGAATTATCTTCATTAATATCATTATTCAAAAAAACAAAACTTTCTTTATCGTTTTCTATCATATTAATAAACATATTATATAAATTTATATCAAACTTTTTTAAAAAAGAAAAAACGATATTAAAAGACTCAGTAATATTTATATTGCTTTTTAATTCTAAATTTTCCAAATTTTCTAATTCAATTATCCCATTATCAGCTAATAAATTTATTAATCTATTGGAAATTATCGAAGTATTATATCCTTCATGCAATTTAACATTCTTAAATTGAACTTTAATGTCAGAAAAATACATTTCTAAACTGTTTTTTACATCATTTTCACTTATCTTATTAAAATCAAAATTCTTATCATACATTCCCAAATTAATTTCATTTAGTAATTTCATATCATTATTATAATAAATATAAGGACTAATAAACATAGCATAGATATACCTATACATTTGATTATAATCAAATAGCAATAAAGATTGTCTATCAATATCTTTTTCAAATAAATTAAAATTATCTAAAAAAATCTTTTTTAATTTAACATCATCTATTAAATTTATTTTCTTATTTATCTCTTCATTATAATATTTTCTATTTAAATTTCTTATAATTAAAATTTTAACATCGCTATTTAAAAATTCAACATATTTTATAAAAAAACAATAATACATAGTAACCATTAATCTATTATAAATATAGTTATAAGCATCTTCTTCATGTTTTGTATTTTCTAAATATTTTCTTAAATACATTTCTGATGTAATTGATCCAACTTCACATAATATTTTATTATACATTTTTTTACCAATTTGCAAATTATATTTATGTGTAAATTCATGAGTAATTCCATATATATCATTAATATTATTTTCTACCCCAATTATTGTTTTTCCAGTTCCTAATACTACATGATTATTATTATCTAAACATTTATGATTTATATCTTTAGAAACAAATAAAAAAGATTTTTTATCAAAACTAATTGTATTAATAAAGGCATTATACATATTATTATCAAAACTTTTAAAAAATTCACAAGCTATATTATATGATTCACTAATATTATACTTATTAATTGTTTTCTTTACAATTGAATTAAAATCATAATCAAAATCAAATTTAAAATATAATTCAATTAAAGAATTTATAATTTTATCCATTTCTTTTTTATTCATAATGTTTCTCCACACAAATACTATAGCACATTATTAAATTAATTGATATAATGTAAAAGATGTTATATGAAATTAATAAATACAAGTTATATTGAAATTAAAAAATCTAAATTTAATGGTTATTTATATGAATTAGATTCAGTAGAAGAAGTTAAATTAATATTAGAACATTTAAAAAAAGAAAATAAAGGATACAGACATATCCCCTATGCCTATTATTTTAATAATACTGCTGGCAAATCTGATGATAAAGAACCAGGTAATATATCTATATCTTTTTTAAATAACTTAGAAAGAAATAGTCTTAATAATCATTTAATTGCTGTTGTAAGATTCTACGGTGGAACAAAATTAGGTGCATCTAACTTATCTAGAACATATGGTAAATGTGCAAGTACATGCATAAATAAATAAAAATTACATAATCTTTATTAGGTGATTTTTTTGAATTATATAATTAAATATTTAAAAACATTAGCAATACCTTTTATTTCTTTAATAATTATGTCTATCTTATTTAGTATAACAAATCTTTTAGGATTTAAAACCAATAATATATTTATTTTAATATCAATGTCCATAGTTATGTTTATATCAGGTTATTACTTAAGTAAAGAAACACTTAAGAAAAAATATATTCACGGTTTAATATTAGGCATTATTACATCTATATTATATTTATTACTAAGTTTAATATTTAACAAAGAATTAACTTTTAATACTTTTATCTATTATTTAGTAATAACAATATCATCAATGTTAGGATCCATGTTTTCCTCAGCAAAATCTAAATAAAATAAATAAATATAGTTACCAAAAATAAACTCCAATTAAGGAGTTTATTTTAATTACCCAATACGGAACGCTGGAGCAAAACCATAATGGTTATTTGAATTTCTAGAAAAATAACCTCCTGCATTAAGTACATCATAAAATAAATTGTCAGTATCACTGCATGATGTTCTTAACCACCAATTTGATTCTAAACCACCATATAATTTTTTTGCATTATCAATATTAGCATTTGTTAACACATTTTTTCTTTCGTAATAGTCAAGCTGTCTTGTGTAATCATATTCAGTATCATAAGACAATTTATTGTTCCAAACCTCATGTGCACCTAATAAATATATTTTGTCAGTAGATATATGATTTACAGTATCAGCGTTTCCATGTCCTGATACTACTTTTGTTTTAGTTATAATATTTTGCAAGTCACTTGGTAATTTATTAAAGAACTCTCCATTTGCATATGTTCTCATTGCTGTTGCTGGCCAGCCTCCTACATTTGTATTAGTACTATTCATTTGTCTATTTTCAACTACATCCACAAACTCTACGACAAATCCACAGGCTGTCTGGGAAAAGTTACTATCATTACATTTTGTTGGTGTTGTGTTATTGGCAACACGCACTGTATAACTTGTTCCATCGCTTAACACTACTTCTTTTTCATCTCCAACTGAATAAGCATTTAACTGTCCATCTTTAACCACGGCTGCTATTGTACTCCATGAATCTTCGGCAAATGTGGTTGGAGTTGGTTGTTCATAATTAACGACAACTCTTCCGCCTATTTCTTTTCCTTTTTCACTATCTTGATTTTCTCCGGTATCAGGAAATTGAAGTATTAAATTAAATGTGATTGTTTGATTTGACGTGTTCACTGGAAACTCTCCTGTAACCATTTCAGTATATTTATTTCCTTTTTTTAAAGTTCCATGAGTATATCCTGTATACGAACTATTTCCTTGTACTGTTTGATTGATTGTTCCAGTATACTCTGCTGTTACCTTAGAAGATACAGGTCTATTCATTTCTTTTATATAATAGTGAATTTGTCCATCACTAAATGTTGATGTGTATTTTAGTCCTACTTTATATGGCATGGCAAGTCCACTGGTGGTGTTTGTACCTGTTAAAGTAAAGGTCTTATTCACTAATATCGTGTTACTTGGTTGTATATCTTTTGATACTAATAAATCACTTGTTCCATCAGCATAATTTATTGTCATCTTACCACTTGTTGCTGATATTATAGACGTACTTCCTTTATTATTATTCGCACTAAAAAAAGCATATGTTATTCCTGAAAATATTACTATGAGCATTATTATTGTTCCTAATATAACATATACTTTTATTTGTTCTTCCTTATTATTCATATAACTTCACCATATCCTTATAGTGAAATTATAACCCGGTTTACCCCCCCGTCAAGCGAACATTTGTCTTTTTATATATAATTTTTGAAAAATGTTCGCTTGACGGTTAAATTATAAATAAATATTATTTATTTTGACTATCTATCACAATTGTTATTGGTCCATCATTATCAATTTTAATTAACATATCAGCACCAAACATTCCAGGATAAGTTTTAACACTTTCATTTAATTTACTATTAAATATTTCATATAACTTAATAGCATCTTCACCCTTCATTGCATTAATATAACTAGGTCTATTACCATCTTTAGTAATTGCTTGTAAAGTAAACTGACTTATTGATAAAATTTCACCATTAACATCAATTACACTTTTATTCATAATACCATTTTCATCATCAAATATTCTTAAATTAACAATTTTTTTAACAATATAATTTATATCATCAATAGTATCATTAACATTAAAGCCAGCAAGAACTACTAATCCTTTATCAATTTTACTTATTATTTTATCATCAACAGTGCATGATCCACATTTACACCTTTGAATAACTACTTTCATCTTATAACCTCTTTAACAAATGGTAATATTCTTAAATCTTCAATAAGTAATGATAAATCTTCCTTATTTTTAACCTTAACACTTATTTCATATGATACTGAATCTTTTTCATTAATTTCATTAATGCTTGTTATTGTTATTCCTCTTGTACTTGCTTTAGTAACAATATCTAAAATATGATTATTCATTGAATCAGTATTAACTCTAATTCTTGCAATAAATAATTTATCACTATTAATATTGTTCCAAGTAACATCTATTAATCTAGTATCAATATTTTTCATATTCGGACAATTCTTCTTATGAACAATTATTCCCTCACCTTTAGTAATATAACCAATTATTTCATCACCAGGTACTGGATGGCAACACTTAGCAACATTTACTTTGATATTATCAACTCCATCAACAATAATATCATTTTTATAGTTTTCTTTTACATCATTATTATTATTAACCCTTTCAAGCATTAAATCATCCATAGATGTTTTTTCCTCAAAAATTAAGTTAACAATATAAGTTGGAGTATATCTTAAAGCACCTAAACTTAAATACATATCGTCCATATTATTAATCTTCAAGTTTTTATAAATCTTGTCAATATTTTCTTCTTCATTTAAAGTAGTTAAAGGTAATTTTCTCTTTCTTAATTCTTTTTCAATTAAAGTTTTACCTTCTTCAATATATCTTTCACGATCTTGTTTACTAAAATATGCTTTAATTTTATTCTTTGCTTGACTAGTTTTAACAAATTTTAACCAATCTATATTAGGTTTAGCACTCGCATTTGTATTAACTTTAATTATATCGTTATCATTAAGTTCATAATCAAGTGGCACAATATTATCATTAACTATTGCTCCAACCATATGATCACCTATGTCAGAGTGAATACGGTAAGCAAAATCAACAGGAGTAGATCCAAGTGGAAGTTCCATTACATCGCCTTTAGGTGTAAAAACATAAATTTGTTTAGATAATAATTCCATTTCCATATTTTGTTCAAATAATTCATTACTTGCATCACTTGTTGCTAAATCTATGGTATTTCTGAATATTTCTAGCTTTTGTTCCATTAAGTTTTTAACTGTTCCATCTGAGTGTTCTTTATATGACCAGTGAGACGCAATACCATGTTCAGCAATTTCATCCATTTCTTTAGTTCTAAGTTGAATCTCAAATATATGGCCATCAACTCCAAAAACAGATGTATGTAAAGACTGATACATATTTTCCTTAGGCATTGCAATATAATCTTTAAATCTCTTAGGAATTGGTCTATATTTAGCATGAATAAGTCCAACAACCAAATAACAATCTTCTGGAGTATCTAAAATTATTCTAAGTGCTAAAATATCATAAATATCACTCCACTTTTTTCCAGTAGATAACTTATTATAAATACTATAAACACTTTTAACTCTTGATTTAATATGAAAATTAATACCATGCTCAGTTAAAATCTCAATAAGTTCATTTTGCATATCTTCAAGGCTAACTGATAACTCTTTTCTTGTTCCTGATAATTTTTCAGCTATTTCATCATAAACATCTGGTTTAGTATATCTTAAACATAGATTTTCTAATTTAGATTTAATACTATTAATACCTAATCTATGAGCAATTGGAATTAATACATTCATAGTTTCATTAGCGATTTGTTTCTTTTCTTCTTCACTATACTCTTTAGTCTGCATTTCATCTAATCTATCAGCAAGTTTAATAATTATAACTCTTACATCATCACTTATTCCAACTAATACTTTTCTTAAATAAATACTTGATGATTCATTATAATCATTTAATTTAATACTTCTAAGTTTAATTAAATTAGCAACTAAATTAGCGATATTACTACCAAACTCTTCATTAATTTCATCATAAGTAATATTTTCTTTCGCATATGCATCATGTAAAAGAGCAGCTATAATCATAGTACTATCAGCATTTAATTCAGATACAATCGTAGCAACTCTTAAATAATGATCATCACTTGCAGTTTCTTTAACAATATTATATGCCTTATTTACTAAATCAAGTTCACTACTACTAGCACATTCACTAAGTTTATTAATTATATTTTCAAACATTATTATCAAATCCTATCTTTTGTTAATTTTATAATCTATTAATTCCTTATCAGAAGCTGTAATAATATCATTAACCATTTCTCCTAAAGTTAAATGTTCTTTTTTCATCCAATACGTACTTTTTAAATAATTCCAAATATCTTTTCTATCTATTCCTTTAATATTATTTCTTCTTAAATCATTTATTTTAACATTAAAAGCAGGGATTAATTTTTTATACAATTCTTCTAAAGACTTAAATTTAAATTCATCCATCTTTAACCTCATCTTTATCCATAAACATTATAACAAATTTAATTAAAATAATAAATAAATCATATACTTAAATATGAAAAATAAATTTATAAAAAGTACATTAATATTACTAATAGGCGGAATTATCACTAAATTATTAAGTTTTATTATTAGAATTTACTTTACACGTAATATAGGATCAGGTATTGAAATATACTCTCTTATTATGCCAACTTACAGCTTATTAATAACTATTACCCAATTAGGTTTTCCTCTAGCCATATCATCAATTATAGCTAAAGGTGAAAAAACTGGTAAGAATATTGCTTCTTCCATCATTCCAATATCAATACTATTAAATATATTTCTCATTATAATTGTATTGTTATCTGCAAACTTCTTATCTAATAATTTATTACATAATAAAGAAACATATTATCCCTTACTTGCTTGTTCTCTAGTCCTACCATTTATATCAATCGCTTCAATTATAAGAGGATATTTCTTTGGTAAACAACAAATGATGCCTCACACTATTTCTAATATAATTGAACAACTTTTTAAACTATTTATAGTTATAATTATACTTCCTAAAATTATTAAACACGGAATCATTTTTGCCGTAACCGGCTATATTTTAATATCAATAATATCTGAAACAATATCTATTATTGTCTTCTTATTATATTTACCTAAAGGATTTACTATCAAAAAAGAAGATCTTAAACCCGACATTGGTACAATTAAAGATGTTTTAAAAATAGGTATTCCTTCAGTATCTTCTAGAATAATCGGTAATATTGGTTATTTCTTTGAACCAATCATATTAACTAATTTACTTTTATTAAATGGTTTTTCTAATGAATACATTATTAGTAATTATGCTATTTATAACACTTATGTAATTGGTTTATTAGTTGTACCTACTTACCTTTTAGGTGCAGTTGCAACTGCTCTTCTTCCTGAACTATCTAAAAACATTAATAATATTAAAAAAGTAAAAAGAATATTTTATAAAGTCTTAACATTTTCCCTAATCTTTGGAATCGGTGCTAATATATTTTTATTCTTCTTTTCTGATGAAATATTAAGTATTATTTTTAATACAACTGCTGGTTACACTTACATAAAATTCTTATGTCCATTCTTTATTCTTTATTACTTAGAAGCACCTTTATCTATCGTTTTAACGGCTTTTAATAAAACTAAAATAGTAATGCGAACAACTACAATTGGAATTGTTTTTAAACTTATCACTTTATCCATCTTGTGCTTCTGTAACATCGGAATATATGCCTTAATTATTTCTGAAATAGTAGATATTCTAATTGTTGTATTATTAAACTATAAAGAAACTAAAAAAATATTAAAGTAAAAAAACACCAATTATGGTGTCATTATAAATACTTTTTAAGCTTAGCAATTGCGTTAGTTTGAAAATCTTTAAAGTCTCTAATTAATTTTTTAATATCTCTATCAACATTTTCATCAAAACAAGAAAACATCTTTGTCATTTCAATTTCACCCATTGTAAGCCCATTAATAAGCATATCTGCAATAGCAGAATCACTGTTATCTTTTAAAACTTGCATCTTTATGCCCATATCTGCTGAAATATTAGTAAAAGGACTAAATCCTTTACCTTTTTCATTCATTGATTTAAGTAAACTTTCCGATTGTTTTAAAAATGAATTATAACTATTTAGTATATCATTTACAACTTCTGTTATTTTATTATCTTTATTTTCTAAAGATTTTAATAACGTATTAGTACTATCACTACCCATTTTAGCGTTTTTATAAACATAATTTAATATTTCATATTCATCTACCATTTGCATCACCATTATTATAATGGCTAATGTTACGAATTATATACTAGTAAAATAAAAAAGCACCATTAACTTGGCACTTAATTTTATTTTGTATAATCACAACTGCTACATTTTATAGTTCTATCTTTACCTTTAAACACTAATAAGTTTCCACATTCAGGGCATTTTTCACCGGTCGGTTCATCCCATAAAGCAGTTTTACATTTTGGATAATTATTACATCCATAGAAAACTTTACCTCTTTTAGA
Source organism: uncultured Bacilli bacterium (assembly GCA_934101225.1). GTDB lineage: Bacteria > Bacillota_I > Bacilli_A > RF39 > UBA660 > CAG-533. Next base: position 24,233 of record CAKOQK010000003.1, read on the forward strand.
ACGTTTAACTACTATTTTACCATCGCAATTTGGACAGTCACAAACTTCTTCAATTTTTTTCTCTTCTTGTTTAATATACTTACAAGTTGGATAATTAGAACATGCTGTAAACTTGCCATATCTACTAGTTCTTATAACTAAATCAGATCCACAATTTGGACATTTTTCGCCAGTAACTTCCGGTGCTTTTTTCTCCATTTCATCAAAAGCTTTTTTAACTAATGGCTCAAAATCACCATAAAATTCTTTTAATACTTTAATATAATCTTCTTTATTTTCGGCAATTAAATCTAAATCATTTTCCATGTTAGCAGTATAATCTACATTAATTATACTTGAGAAAAATTCTTGCAATTTATCAGTAGTTTCAATTCCAACTTCCGTAGGTACAAACTTTTTATCTTCTAATCTAACATAAGCTCTTTCTTTAATTACTTCTAGTATTTTAGCATAAGTAGATGGTCTACCAATGCCTAAAGCTTCTAATTCTTTAATTAATGAACTTTCCGTAAATCTTGCTGGTGGTTTAGTAAAGTGTTGTTCTTTCTTAACTTCATCCGCATTAAGAATAGCACCTTCTTTTATATCAGGTAATGCAACATCATCAACATCAACATATTTACGGTATACTTTTAAATAACCATCAAAACATTCAATTTGTCCAGTTGCCTTAAATTCATAATTGTTATTATCTAATAAAATAGTTGTTGCTAAAACCTTACCATCAGCCATTAAAGAAGCTAAAGCTCTAGCATAAATAATACTATAAACTTTATATTCATCACTAGTTAAATACTCTTTTACAGATTCAGGTGTTCTTTTAAGTGATGTTGGTCTAATTGCTTCATGGGCATCTTGAACATTTGCTTTTTCTTTAGACTTTTTAACCGCACCAATATATTTTTTACCATAATTTTCTTCAATAAATTTATGAGCTTCATCTATAAACATATTAGATAATCTTGTTGAATCAGTTCTCATATAAGTAATTAAACCAACTGATTCAGTACCTAAATCAACTGACTCATAAAGTTTTTGGGCAACACGCATTGTTTTAGATGCTCCAAAATTAAGTTTATTAGCACACGCTTGTTGTAAAGTACTAGTTGTAAATGGCATAACACCTTTTCTATTTTTTTCTTTTTTAACAACACTAGTAACTTTAAAATCTTTACCTAGTGAATTTAAAACATTATTTGCTTCATCTTCATTAGATATCTCAATTTTTTTATTTTTATATTTATCTAAATCAGCATTAAATTCAGGGAATAAAGCACTTATTGTCCAATATTCTTCTGGATTAAATGCATTAATTTCTCTTTCTCTATCAACAATTAATTTAAGAGCAACTGATTGAACACGTCCAGCTGACTTTCCACCAGTTTTTGATTGCATTAATTTAGATAATCTAAAACCAATAATACGGTCTAACATTCTTCTAGTTTCTTGAGATTTAACTAAATTTTCATCAATCTTTCTTGGTGTGTTAAAAGCATTAATAACCGCATCATGCGTAATTTCATTAAAAACTACTCTTTCATAATCTTTATCATCTATTCCTAAAGCATCTTTTAAATGCCAACTTATTGCTTCTCCTTCACGGTCGGGATCGGTTGCAAGATATACCATATCACTTTTTTTAGCATCACTTTTAAGTTCTTTTATTACACTAGATTTACCCTTAATTACAGTATAATTTGGTTTAAAATTATTTTCAATATCAATTCCTAAACCATATTTACCTGTTGTTGCAAGATCTCTAATATGTCCTTTACTAGAAACTACTTTATAATTACTACCTAAATAATTACCAATTGTTTTAGTTTTACTTGGAGATTCTACAATAACTAAATTCATTTTATTCCTCATTTCTATTACTACTATTTGCTATATATGAAATTTTACTATATTCTTCTAATTTTTTAAACAAATAATTAAAATAATCATTTTTTATTGCAAGTGCACTCATCTGTTGTTTTAAACTTATTTGTTTATTAATATCAATTATTTCTTGATTAGTATAAGTATTACTTTCATCCTTAGATGTAAATACTCCTTTAGACGCATTATAATAACCTACCTCATCTTGCCAAGAACCATCAGCAAAATAAGTTCTATGATCATATTCTGAAAATATATCGTTACCCAAATATAATCTTGGATCATAATTAATTCCAAACATATTTAATAAAGTTGGTAATAAATCAACTAATGAAGTATAATCTTCAACTATTTCTGGCGCTTGTCCATAATTATATATAATCATTGGAGTTCTATCCATTTCATTATCAACACTTGCATCATAACCTACTACTTCTGATATAGAACTTGTACTAAGTCCATAAGGATAATGATCACCAAATAATGCGATTACAGTATCATCTAATTTTCCAGCTTTCTCTAGTTCATCTAATAACAATTCTAATGCTTTATCAAGTTCATACATCTTAGACATATATCTTTTAACAGTCATTGGATAATTTGTATCATTTAATTTGTCTAAATTCTTATTACCATATTCACTATCAACACCATAAGGTTGATGAGTAGTAACTGATGTTAAAAATACCATAAATTTATCTTCATTTATAAAATGAGGAACACTTGTTTTAATTAAATCAGTATCACTAGGCCATTCTTCGTATAAACTACTCCACTTAATATTTAAATCAGATGCATTATAATATTGTCCACTTCCCATATTTTTATGAATAGTTTTTCTAGAATAATAATGATCAGCATAATCATGATAACTGGTTGTAACATATTCTAAATTTTTAAACATATTAAATATTGATTCAGGATAAACATTATTTTTATATCTATTAGCAGTACATGTTTGATTAATAGTATATAAACTAGTCATAACTGTCATTTCATTATTACCAGTAGAACAACTATTTCTAGGACTATAATTATTTCTAAATGATGTTCCTTCACTCCATAACTTATAAATTGTTGGATATCTATCTTTATCAATTGCAATATAGTTAGTAGATTCCATTAATATTACTATTAAATTCTTTCCTTCATAAATACCTGTTTTATCATTTTTAGGAGTAATCTCTCTACTAATAAAATAATTATTTAATTTATTATAAGTTGAATTCTTTTCATTATTTATTAATTCTTTCCAAGCACTATCATCAATATTTCTAGCATACTCTCCACTTGCTACAACACTACTTTGATTATTATTAAAAACATCATCTCCACTAATATCAACATTAATATCAAAAGTATTAATCATCATATCACTAAAACCAAAAGCATATACTCCAAATTGACTTACATTTAAATTTGGATTATCATTTGTAAGAATTAAATTTTTATTACTTATAGTTTGTAAATCATTTTGCATAAATTTAACTGTAAGCGTTCCATAATACATTATACACATAAATACAACTACAATAGCATATGCAGCAACCGTTAATAATTTATTTCTATTACTTTCTATTTTAAATTCAAAATAAGTAGTCTTATTTAATTTGTATTCTTTTATCTTTTTATCTAAAAACCAAATATATAATAAATATAAAGTTAAAGGAATTAATAACAAATAACTTTTCCAATTGGCAGCCTCAATATATTCTTTAATATAATCTACAACTTTAGTTCCTTGCTCTGCATTACCAGTTCCCATAAAAAATCCTAGATAATTATATAAATTAACTTCTACCCATGCATATAAAGTAAGTGCTACACTTATAATTGTTTTAAATATCTTACTTCCTGTCTTTTTAAATAAAGAACTTATTAAACCTAATGCTATACCAAAACCACAAGAAGATATAAATATTCTAAAAATATCCCAATCTAATATTTTATATGAAAGGTTTATTCTTAAAATAATTTCAATAAAAAAAATCAAAGATAAGAAACCCACACTATTTTTAAAAATTTGTTTTCCTAATTTTTCTTTCACTTTTCTCACCATTTAATATTAAATCACGGACTGGCCCAAATGTAAACCTATAATTATCAAGTAATCCATATTTTTTTATTGCTTCTAAGTGAGCTTTAGTTGGGTAACCTTTATGATTTTTAAATCCATATTCTGGAAATTTTTCATCTAATTCATACATCATTCTATCTCTAGTAACCTTAGCAACAATTGATGCAGCTGCTATTGATTCTGACTTACTATCACCTTTAATTATACTTTCACTAGGCATTTCTAAATCACTTAACTTCATTGCATCAATAAGAACATATTCTGGTTTAATATCTAAATTATTTATAGCTTGATACATTGCAAGTTTTGTTGCTTCATAAATATTTACTTCATCTATTACTTTGTTATCCATGATTCCAATTGAAACACTTAACGCATCTTTCATTATAATTTCATATAATTCGTTTCTTCTTTTTTCAGATAACTTTTTAGAGTCATTAATTAATCCATTAAAATATCCCACTGGTAAAATAACTGCAGCAGTAACAACCGGTCCAACTAAAGGTCCACGACCTACTTCATCTACACCAGCAATATATTTTATTCCTTTATTATATAATTCTTGTTCATAACTTAACATATTATTTTTCATAATCAAATGTAATTCCTTTTATATGTTCTAACTTTATTTCATTAATTATATATTTGGCTGTACGATTATAATCTGCTTCTCCATTTTTAATAGCTCCAATATTTTTAGCAATTGCATCAAATGCTTCATCATTAAATTCATTAATTTTAAATCTCTCACTTAATATATTAGGATATCTTTCACTTAATACTTTTAATATATAACTAGCAACATCATATAATGGGATAACATCTTCTTTAATCGCACTAAAAACACATAAATTAAGAGCTACTTTTTCATCATCAAATTTAGGCCATAATATTCCCGGCGTATCAAGTACTAATACTTTATATTTAGTTTTTAACCACACATTATTTCTTGTAACTCCTGGCATATTACCAGTTTTAGCTACTTTCTTACCAGCTAAATTATTAATTAAAGTACTCTTACCAACATTAGGTATACCTATAACTAACGCTTTTAATTCTTTTTCTTTTAAACCTTTTTCTTTTCTCTTTAAATTAATATTTTTAGCTACTTTATTTATTAAATCAATAACTTTCTTATAATCATTATTATCACTTAAATTAACTAATACTACATTATAACCTTTATTTTCATAATATTTAACCCATGTATTAGTTTCATTTATATCACATAAATCAGCTTTAGACATTATAAGTATTTTATCTTTATTTCTAGTAATATCATCTATATCTTTAATTTTAGATGATAAAGGTATTCTAGCATCAATTATTTCAAATACAATATCTATAACTGGCATTATTTTTTTAATTTCATCCTTGGTTTTCTTCATATGTCCTGGGTACCACGAAATTCCAATTGATAAATATTTTCCTTGACTATCATTATTTTTCTTTTCTGCTCTTATTTTTCTTTTTTGATACATATCCACTCTAATCACTTCCATTTTCTATCATTCTTGTTTCATTTAAAAAATTATCTATAACTAATTTTTGATTAGTTATGCTATTTGATTCTTTTTCATTACTATATTCTTCTTTTTTTATTTCATTTTCAATTATCCATTTTATATCTTCTATCGATTTATCAATATTAAATATGCCATTACCTACTGGATAATAAACAGGATAAACTTTATATTCGTTTTTATTAATTTGTATTTTGTGACATTTTTTTCTATTTTCAGATACAGATATCTTTTTATTTAAAATAATAGAACTAACTTGGTTTCCAAAAGTAATAATTATTTTTGGTTTAATTATATTTATTTCTTTGAATAATAAATCAAGATATTTTTTCAACACTTCATCAGGCAATGGTCTTGCATCTATTTGTGTACATTTACCTAAATTAGTAATGAACAATTTATTTTTTTCAATTTCTTCGTAAACATAGTTGCAAAACTCATAATCCCATTCTTTTGGTTTCTTTTCTTGAATTTTGTTAAATGTTTCTTCACTTAATAAATCAACTTTATAGAACAACTTCCATATGTTTTTAGTTCCTAACCATGGAGACTTTCTACCTTTCCAAGATTTATCACTGGCAATATTTTTTCCGGTAGGATTCATAAAAACAAAACATATATCAGGATTTTTTTCACATCCACCATTATATATAGAATCTAATTCCTTAGCACCATATTTAACTTGTAATTCATCATAATCTTTTCTTAAATCTTCTATCTTCAAAATATTCACCTTCTTATAAAAAAGTTTCTTTAAGTAGTTCTTACCTCTATTTTATTTAAAATAACTATAATTTTCCAGTTATAAAATGTAAAAAGGAATAAGATTAAAAGTCTTTATTTATAAGACTTCATAGGAAATTTTCCATAAGTCGGTTTATACCAATTTATGTTTGTTTTATTTTCATTATTCATTATTTTCACTTCCTCTATTTTAATTTATAATTACCATTTTTCTTTATCTATTAATTTAACATAACCTACTTCTTTAATATATCCTAATTTTTCATAAAAGGATTGTGCTACAATATTATCTCTTTCTACAATTAAAGAAATAAAATCACAGTTATTTTGCTTTGCAAATTTATATATATATTCAAACATTTTTGTTCCTATTTTATTTCTTCTATATTCTTCCTTCACTCCAAAATTCCAAACAGTTAAAAATGGTTTTAGCTGTTCTACAATATCATAATTAATTATAACTGTTGCTAACCCTACTATTTCATTATTAACTTTCGCCACTATATTATGATATGCTGAGTTATTATAAATTTCATTATATATATTTACAAGTTTATTGTAATCTGTAGTCGTACTATAATTTTTATCATATATATTTATGGCTGCCATTAAATCCTCTTGTTTTAATTTTTCTATCAAAATTTCCATATTTAATATCCTTTCACTTTATTTAATACACAAACTAATTTATATTGCCTAAGTCTATGCTTTTTAATTTTTATATCCATTTTTCAGCAAATTATCATTTAATCATTTTTACCTCCAAATATTTTAAAATTTATTTTTTCTTTTCAATTAATTATAAGTTTTATCAAATTCAGCAGTTAACGAGTATTTCTCGGCAACTGGTAAAAGTATTACCTTCACTATTTTTATACATAATTAATTTATTTTCTTCCACTAATAGTCTCATTTCCATTATTTTTTCACAGCATCTAATTAAATGTCACTTCCCTATATACTTAATCCATTATTGATTAATTTTACTGTCCATATACATTTATATACTCAAAATAATTTGATGACAATATAAATATACATCACTTAATCATTTATATTAGTAAATTATTTTTTTACTTTATTTAAAATTCTTCTTTTATCTAATGACAATATTTCATAACTTTGCTTATCATATATCTCATTCGCTAATTTAATAGATTCCATGAGTAACTCATTCAAATCATTTATAGGAATTTTATCATAATCTTCTTTATATAACCAATCAAGATATTTTATTTTAGTTGCATCATCTGGTCTACCATATATTACTTTTCCACTATGTAACCAATATCCAAATTCTACATTTGTTGTAAATGCTGGCATATCAGGTAAAGTTCTAGGAATCCAAAACATAATAACTGTTGATTCAGTTAATGCTTCTCTTTCTCATTTTACTTGATCAACATAATCTGTTTTAGGTTTCCACGAAGAATATTCAGGAACATAAACAACACCATCAAATCCAAATTCCTCTAACTTTTTACAAGCGGTAGGTCTCCACGATTCTATCTTTTCATTTCTAGGAGTTGGACCAGCTAAAAATATAGATTTATTTCCTTTTATAACTTTTTCATCAGAATAATTAATTATCATTACCATCACACAACCTTTTCTAAAATATATTTTTTACATATTCCAAACATAATTTTTCTATTTGGAATTCATACAAACTAATTATATCATCATTTCATTTTTCAATAAATGATTAAACTCAATAATTATTTAAATGCTACATTAAAAATTCTTTATTTACATGTTTTGGGTTGTTAATATTAACACCCCATAATTTACAAATCTATCTATAAATACTACAAAACTAAAATTATAATATAAATTTAACAATAACTTTGCTATAATCTATTTGAGGTGAAGAAAATTGAAAATAAATATACAGAAAAAGCCATATATATTAAATAATAAAGACTTTAGAACAATCCAAATTCAGGTAATGTTTCCTATAAAAATTAAAAAAGAAAACTTAGCATATATTAATATTCTTCCTAACATGCTACAATTTATGAATAATAAGTATCCTTCTGAAGATAAATTCTTACTTGCTAATAAAAAATTATATATTTTAAATAGTCATTGTGGATACTCTAGAATTGGATTAAATGGATTCTTTACATTTGATATGATTATTCCAGATACTAATTCTCTTAAAGAAAATCTATTAGAAAAACAATTTAGCTTATTTAGTGAAATGATTTATAATCCTTTAATTGAAAATAATTGTTTTACTTCATTTGAACTAGAAAAAGAAAAGAAAAATATCCTTTTCGATATTGATAATTCATTAAAAAATATTGGTACATATCAAAATTTAAGACTTAAAGAAATCATTGATGAAGATAATATATTATCATTAAATCTTACTAGAAATACTGATTTAATTGAAAAAGTAACACCTAGTAATCTATATAAATATTATAAAAAGATTATTATTGATAATTCCCCTATCATATTTGTAATGGGTAATGTTGATGAAAATAAAATAAATAAATTATGTAATAAATATTTATATAAGAATTTTAAAAATAAAGAAATTAACATTAAACTTGATCATTTTATGAATACAAGAGATAAATTTTTAGAAGTTACAGAAAATAGTTCTTTTAATAATTCATGTTTATCTATTGTATATAAAGTAAAGGATGCAAATGAATTTGACTATATTTATTTAAATTATGTAAGAGATATATTAACATCTATTTCTTTAGGATTACTTAGTAAAACCTTAAGAGAAGATTTAGAAATTGTTTATTCAGTAAAAGTACAACCCTATTCTCGTTATGGATTATTAGAAATTAAAGCATTTATTAATAAAAATAATATGGAACTTGCCAAAAATAAAATTATAGAAATAGTTAATAGTTTAAAAAATCCTGAAGTATTTAAAGATGAATTAAATAATTTAATTGAAAGACAAAGATTAGATGTTATTGAAAAGAAAGATAATAAATTTATTATTTTTGATGATTATATTTCTAGTACTTTAAATATAGATGACACACTTGAAGAATACTATGAAAAATATAAAAATATTAGCTCTGAAGATATAAGCAATTTTGTAAATAGATTAGTATTAGATACAATATATTTTTTGAAGGAGAAAGATCATGAATAATATAGAAACAGTTACTTTAGATAATGGTTTAAGAATATTTTTATATAAAGATGAAAGAAGACATAAGACATTTTTTACTTATATAACTTTAGGTGGAGGCCAAAGAAAAAACTTTATTCTTGATGGAACTAAATATCATTTAAATGATGGGCTTGCTCACATATTAGAACATTATATAGTTGAATGTAATAATAATGGGAATTTTATAAAAAAATTAGGTAAAATGCAGATGGACGTGAACGCTGAAACAAGTGATATATATACCGAATACTACTTTCAAGCAGTTGAAAATATTGACATTGGAATTAAAACAATCCTTGATGCAGTCAATAACGTTAAGTTTAACGAAGAAAATCTTAATAAATTAAAAAAACCTATTATTCAAGAAATAAGAAATAGAATGGATAATAAATTTTATCATTTAAATAAAATGGTTATGAATGATGTATTTGGTGAAGAAAATTATATTGATGTTGGTGGAAATATTAAAGATATAGAAAATGCTAATATCGAAGAAGTTGAGGCTCTTTACAACGCTTGTTATAAACCAGATAATCAAATTATAGTAATTGCAGGTAATTTTAATAAAGAAAATGTTATTAATATCATAAAAGACTATTTTATGAATCTAAAAAAAGAGAATCATCATGTTGAAATAATTAAAAATAATTATGTAGATTCTGTATTAAAGAAAAAAGATATATTAAAGTTTCCAACTCCTAAAGAATATAGAGAAATTGCATTTAAAGTTAACTGTAGTAAATTTACAAATAAAGAAATATTAGATCTTGAATCATATATATTATGTTTTTTTAGTACATTTTTTGGAGTAACTTCAACGCTTTATAAAGAATTAATTAAGAAAAATATCATCACTGATATAATGAATTGTGATATGAGAAAAGTAGATAACTACTTTCTTATAACTATTGGTAACTACACAACGAATGGAGATATTTTATCTAAAAAAATTATTAACACTATTAAATCTATGAATAAATTTAATACTACAATATTTAATTTAAAAAAGAAAGAATTTATATTAAAACTAATATTAAGAGATGAAAATATATTTAAAATGATTAATCCATTTATTACTAATGTAATTATTTATGATTATCCATATATTGATACATTAGAAGATGTTTACAATTTAACATATGAGAAATATGTTGATACAATTAAAAGTCTTGATTTTAGTAATTATACTGATATAAGTATCATAAATTAATAAAGAAGAACACAAAAGTTCTTCTTTTAATATGCATTTTCCTTGTTGTTTTAACTATTATAAACACTTATTTAATTCTTTTTCTAATTTAAGTAATAATTCTTTATCTTTATCTCTATTTAAAAGTTTTTTAACATTGTAGCAATCTCTTAAAGAAGCAACTTTATAACCATTTATATATACATAATTATTTGGGCAAAAATCAAAGCTAAAATTTATTACATCATCTATCATAAAAGCCTTATTTCCAAATTCATTTATTCTATCAAATTCACAATTAAAATTACTTAATAGATATTCGTAATAATCTTTTGAAACCCAAATATCAATGTCATGAGTTTAATTACTAAAATTTTGTAAAACTAAAGCAGCTCCAGTTATAATAATAAATTTATCTTTATCTAAATTATAATTATTTAATGTCGTTATAATATCTTTTTTTATCATGTTTTACCTCTATTCTTATATATAAATAAAATTAATCAATTCAAAATAAACTATATCAAATCTATAATGAAAATTCAAATATACAATTACCATCTTTCTAATATTTCCAATAAAACAAAAAGACTTTATGGATAAAATATGGTACAATTTTTTTGGTGATAATATGAATTATGATACTATAAAATCTACTAGTGATGGTTTAAATCTATCTATAGCTTACAGTTTACCTAAAGGTAAAAGTAAAGGAATTATTCAGTTTTCTCACGGAATGGCTGAACATAAAGAAAGATACTATCCTTTAATGCAATATTTATCTGATAATGGTTATATATGTATAATTCATGATCATAGAGGTCATGGAAAAAGTATAAAATCTAATAATGATTTAGGCTACTTTTATACAAAGGATATTAACTACATAATTGATGATTTATTTAATGTAACTTGTTATGCTAAAAATAAATTTAATAATTCAAATGTATATTTATTTAGTCATAGTATGGGTACTCTTGTTGCTAGAGGTTATATTCAAAAATATGATAATCAAATAAATAAACTTATATTATGCGGAGCACCAACTAAAAATAGTTTGAGTATTATTGGCTTATCTATTGCTTATATTTCAAGTATATTTAATTATCATAAAAAAGATAATATTCTTGATTATTTAACATTTAATAGTTTTAATAAAAATTATGATTATAAAAATGCTTGGCTTTCTAAAAGTAAAGATAATGTTATTAATTATAATAAAGATAATTTATGTGGTTTTACATTTACAACTAATGGATTTATTAATTTATATAAATTACAAATTAATGCTTTTAAGAAAAAATTATATAATTGTAACAACAAAGATTTAAATATATTTATGATTGCTGGAGAAAACGATCCTGTTATTGGTAATATTAATCTTTTTAATGATTTAAAAAAGTTTTTATTAAATATTGGCTATAAGAATATCGAAAGTAAATTATATAAAGATTTAAGACATGAAATTCTTAATGAAGAAAATAATAAATTAATTTATCAAGATATATTAAATTTCATCCAAAAATAAAAGAATAAAAGTAACTATATTTTATTCTTTTTCTTATTGGCTTCAGTTTTAACATAATACCAATTATTTTCTATTTCTTTAATAAATACAATATCATAGAAATATTTGTCATTTACTATTGATTTTAGGCCATCTGATGAATAAAGTAACATACTTGATCCATCATCAATCATTAAACTTTTATAGAACCAAAAACATACTATATATTCATCATTAATTTTATTAACTTTAATATTCTTAGTTATTGATAATTTTTTATATTTTTCATCTTATTCAAAATATTCTCCATTAATTATATCAAGTTTATCATCGTGTTTTATATTGTTAATTAATTCTACATAATTATTATAATTATTTTTTTCTATATTTTTTATCCTCTATGAATTCTTTACATTTATTAAATAATAATAAGGTTTCTCTTGCAACAATTATTTCAAATAAAGCAAACATAGTAACCAAAATAGATGCCTTTAAAGATATTGATCTAATACTAAAAAATTCTGGTATCATATTTATAGTAATAATCATTCCTAATATGCATCCAATAAAGACTATCGTTCTATACTTATTTAGTGGTTTAGCACATTTATATAAAATTATAAATCCACCAGTAAAAAATAAGTAACTACACGCCGTTGTTAAATCATTAGAATTAATATCAAATATAACTGAACATTTAACCATACAAACAATTGCTAAAAAAGAAATAATTGCGGATGGCAAAGATTTTAAAAATATATTTTTCCAAAATTCATCATTTTGTTGTTTCTTTTGATTTTCTTCAAAGGTTAAGAAAAATGCTGGTATTCCAATAGTAAATGCACTGCCAAGTGATACTTGATTAGGTTCTAAAGGGTAAGCGATTGTAAAAATTATTGCATAAATTGAAAGCAACAACGAAAATATATTTTTATAAGTAAATAAAGATGCTGATCTAGTAATATTATTTATATTTTTTCTTCCCTCATAAACAATATTTCTCATATTTCCAAAATCAGAATCAAGAAGAACAACTTGAGCTGCTTCCCTTGCTGCATCAGATCCATTTCCCATAGCAATAGAACAATTAGCCTCTTTCATAGCTAATATATCATTTACTCCATCCCCAGTCATGGCAACTTTTAATCCATTTTCTTTTATTAATTGAATTATTTCTCTTTTCTGTTCAGGACTTACTCTACCAAATATTTTATATTTATCAACTGCATTTTTTAGTTCATCTCTAGTTTTTAGTAAACTACAATCAACAAACAAATCATAATTCTTAATTCCAACTTCTTTAGCAATAGAAGAAACTGTTACAGGATTATCTCCTGAAATAACTCTTATCTCAACTTCTCTATCATTAAAGAATTTAATAATCTCCCTAGCGTTCTTTCTAATCTCATTTTTTAAACTTATAAATAATATTGGAGCACACTCATTATTTTCTTCTTTTACAAATACTATAATTCTCTCACCATTAATTGTTCTTTTACTAATTAAATGATTGTAATCTTTATTAAGAAGAACATCCGGTGCACCTAATTTATAGGTAATATTTTCACTAATTTTAATATATGAATATTTATTTTTTGAATTGAAATTTTCATATTCAAGCATATTTAATTTTTTACTTTTAATATTTTTTAAATATTCTCTTAAAGCATTTATGGTCGCATTATTATCATTTATTGAATTAACATAATTAGCAAGTTCCAATATTTTTTTATCTTTTTCCTTATCTAAATAACTTATTTCATTATCATCAAAAATATCCATGACATCCATCTCATTAGTTGTAATTGTACCAGTTTTATCAATACACAAAACATCGGTTCTAGCTAAACTTTCAATGCTTTTCATATCATGAAGTAAGACTTTTTTCTTAGCAAGTCTCATAGCACTAAGTGCAAGAGCAACAGTTGTTAACAAATATAACCCTTCAGGAATCATACCTATTAATGCTGACACCATTCTAATTACACTTTCACTATAACTAAATTTATTAACAAAATATGATTGTCCAAATAAAAGTAAACCAATTGGAAAAATAACAATTCCAGCAACTAAAACAATTCTATCAATAGCCTTAATCATTTCCGTTTTATTTTCTTTAATCTTTTTAGATTCTTTCATTATTTTAGAAGAATATGACTCATCACCAACATTTGTTAATTTAACTATAGCGCTACCAGATACAACAAAACTACCAGATAATAAGTTTGAATTAACTATTTTTTCTCTTTCATCTTGTTCGCCAGTTAATAAAGATTCATTAACAAAAAGTTTACCTTGAACTAATATTCCATCTGCTGGAACTTGGTTTCCACTTGTAAGCCTTACATAATCTCCTTCAACCAATTCATCAGAATAAACCACTACTTCTTTATTATCTCTAATAACACTATACTTACATTTATCTAAAAGAGATAATTCATCTAATACTTTCTTAGATCTAATTTGCTGAAAAATACCTATTAATACATTTATTGTTACTACAATTAAAAAGGTTAAATTTCGGTATGCTCCAGCAAAAACTACTAAAATAGCAAGTATCATAAAAATTACATTAAAATAAGTAAAAATATTCTTCTTAATAATAGTCGATATACTTTCACTTGTCTTAAAATTTATCTTGTTAACTTTACCAAATAAAATTTTTTCTTCAACTTCTCTATTTGTTAATCCACTTACTTTTTTCATATATTAAACAACTCTCTTTACAATTATCAATATAATTGTATCAAATTTTCATCAAAAAGTATTTATATTAATCCTGAATTTTTATTTTAAAACAAATATATTTTTACTTTTCATTTTTGCATTTCTTTAACTTTAGAGCCTAAATTCAGACATAAATTTTTATTGTCAATAATAATCAAATCTTCAATATTTAGATCAAAAAATTTAATCATTTTACTAAATTCTTCAACAGAAACATTTCCAAGTCTCTTTAATTGAAACATATTTATCAGGTTGTCATAATAAGGAATAACAGATTCCTTAGAACTATTTATAGACACAGTCTTCATTAACTGCTTTAACTCATCTAACTTTTTTATTTTTTCATCAATATTTTGTTCTTTAATTGACTTTAATTCTAGAATACATGCATCAACTTCAGCTTGAAGAATATTATCATTAATGCCTCGTTTTAAGTATACATCAACTATTTTTGAATAATCATCTTTAAGCAAAGAATTAATAATATGCACCAAATATGGTGGATGCGCACGATTATATGAATATAAATGTTCATAGCCAAAATTGCCAGGATACTCACCAGCTATATAGTCACCTGTAGGAACAGATATTACATCTCTTATTTCCCAACTCTTATCTAGATATTCTGGCAAACGTGTACCAACAAATTCTTCAGGTCGAAATATACTACAAGCACATTGCACTTTTAACTTTAATTTTTTTAATTCTTCCTCATCAAATCTGCATTCATATTTAATTATTTCTTCTTCATTTTTTAAATACCAATTAAACTTTTTCAAATTTATTATCTCCTTAAGTTTAATATTATCATAATTACTAAAGACTTATACTCTATTTTTTGTAGAGTAACAAGATTTATAAAAGAAAAATCAAAAGTACAATTTTTTATTTTACTTTTATGTTAATTTTACTATATATTTATTTTTGATTATTTTTATATTTTTTATTATTTTAACTGTACACATTTAGTGTACATTTCAACATTTTGCTTAATTAATAATATTTATTACTATAATTTATTTGCAAATTTAACATATTTTAACAAAAAAGGACACTTTTCATTTAAATCTATTTTGGAATTCTTAACCAAATACATTATAATCTTTTTTGCACTATAAGAATTGTTTATAGAAACTATTTCCAGTTTCTCCTTTTCAATTATTTTATCAACTATAGTGTGCATATTCCACAATTCCATTGTTATATCATTTGAATCATTGCCATAAGAATAAATATAATTAAGCTGTTTTCTTGAAAATGGTTGTTTTTTAACTTCATCTATATCATTATAATCAAAATCTATTTTTTCTATTAAATTAAGTTTTAAAAAAACGCTATTTTCAAGTATATCATCTAGTTTTTTACAAGCATAATTAATTTTACTATTATTTTCTATTGAATTTTTAAATATTAAATCAACTACAAATCTTGGAAATATTTTATTAGTCATATATATATAACCACATTTATAAATAAAGTCACTTTTAGGTCTTAATACCAACCATTTAATCCATGAATCCATTAAAATTAATGTATTGTCAAATCCTTTAGTAAAAAATATTTTTTTATTAAGTTCAATATTTTTAGAATTATTACCTATTGTTGGAATTAATCCATCTTTAAAAATACTATTTAAATTATTTTTATTCGTATAATGTAAAAACACTTCATTATAATCAAGCAAAGTAATATCTATTGATTTATAATTCATAAAACCCTTCCTATATATTTAAATTTATAAAATTATTGTATCAAATTTTTATCAAAAAGTATTTATATTACGTTTTAATTTAAATAATATTTTCAAATTGTTACAAATAAAAATCACCTAAAAGTGATTTTTATTTTAATTTTTCATTAATTAATTCATTTAATCTTTGATTACCTTTTTCAGTTAAATGAATACCATCCGCCATTAAATAATCCTTATGTTTTTGAATTTCTTGATAAAAATTAATTACATAAACATTTTTACTATTTAAACTATTTAACGGTTTAACTGTCGAAATAATATATATTTCCCTTTCTTTACACAAATCAATTAAGTCTTGATATTCTTTAATACTTATAATTGTTGAATTATCAAATCCAAAAACTATTTTGTTAGATAAAGTTTTCTCGTCAATCGTCTTTTCTATATCTTCTTTTAAATCTTTATAACTATAATTTAGTTTAACTGTAAATCTTGCATCAGAATAATTATTTTGTAATTCATTAAAATCATAGAATAATAAATCATTTCCATAAAAAGACATTTTATTTCTTAATTCTTCTTGATGTTCTAGAATTAATGCTTGTTTCTTTTCTTTAAATTTATCTTTATATACTTCAAATATCGCATTATATATAATATTGGTATATTCTTTTCTACCAGTTGGAGGTAAATGAATTCCATCATAATAGAACCAATCATCATGTCCAAGTGATAAATCATGCCAATTAATAATATGTAAATTATCATATTTAGTAGCAAGTTCATTTAAACTATTATTTACCTTTTCATTATTTGTTGTGTTAAGCCAAAATACTACTTTATCACTTAAAATATTCATAATATTTTCTTTACAATTGTTTCCACAATCTCCATTAGTTCCCAAATGAAGTACTACTGCTTCCCCTAATTTATTACTATTTTTTAAATTTGATAATATTGAAACCCCAGTTGTTAATGCACGAGATTCTTTAGCATCAAAATAACTATTAGGAAACATTTTAGTTATATTACTCATTGCACCAAGCATAACTGAATCACCTACAAATGTGATTGGTAACTCTTTAACAAGTGCTTCATAATTATCCGGATTTTCTAGCTTTTCTAATTCTTTATTCCAATCATTTTCTTCTTGTTGCTGTTTTAATTCATAGTCTTTCTGTTTTTCCTGCATTTCTTTTTCATTTTCCGCAAGTTGTGTTCTTAATTCTTCCATTTCTTTTTCATATGATTTAGCACTAATATATCTAATTGCACCATATAATGATCCAGCAACAAATAAAATTAATAACAGTTCTTTTATATTTTTATGTTTCTTTTTACTACTCAACTCAAAATGAAGTAAAAATGAAAGTAATAAAACAATTACTATAATAATAGGAATTTTAATTACATGATTTATATTTAAATATTGAAAAGCATAAATAACAGGATATTGTACCAAATAAATTTCATATGTCATATTAGCAACACCTCTAATCAAATGATCAAATTTGCTTTCATTGTTATATGAAACAGCATAATCTATACATCTACAACTAACTATATTTATTAATATCATACTAGTGCTAAAATAAATAGAAGTAGCAGGCACAAATTTAAACATAATTATAATTACTATTAAATATAAAATATAGATAATATTTTTAAGCCTTATATTTGTAACATCTAATGTAAATAAATTACCATATTCATTATGTATATATCCGAGCATCATACCTATAAATAATGAATATACTCTTGTAAACGTATTATAATAAGCATTCATTAAATTAGTTTTACTCATATTATAAAATATAATAGCTCCAATTACACTTCCAACAAATGTAATAACAATTGGTAAGTTTTTATTAAACTTTTTCCTTAATTTATTTAAAATCATAAATATAAATGGGAATAATAAATCAAATTGGATAAGAATAGCTATATACCAAAAATGCATAAAAGGTGAATCAATATGTCTCGCAAAATAATCCAAATTCGCATTTATTTGCCAAAAATTATTATATCCAAGTAATACAGATGTAGTTTCATTTTTTATATTCAACCAGTACGTATTGGGAATATTTGAAACAACAGCAATAGATATAAAAGTAACAATTAACAAAGGAATATAAATTTTTTTTATTTTTTTTAAATAATATTCTTTTAAAGAAAAATTTTCTTTATTTAAATTTGTTATAACTCCTAAATAACCACTTAAAACAAAGAAAGTACATACTGCTAGATATCCTCCACTCATATATCCTAAATGATAAAAAAGTATAGCAATTGCGCAAACTATTCTTAATATATCTAATTTTCTATAATAATTAGTTTTATTATTCATTTAACTTCATCCTCATATCTATCTCTATAACTATTTATATTATACCTTATTTTTATTCTTTTTATCAAAAATACTAGCATAAATTTACAATTTAAAAATAAATATTGTAAACATATAAAATATGGAATAAATATCTCTTAATCTATTCCATATCAAATTATTATTTTTCCGTAATAAAGAATCTTTCATACCATATTAAAAATGTATATATTGTATAAATTTTCTTTCCATTTCTTTCAATATTATTATAATGATTATCAAGCATTTCATTTATTTTATTTTTGTCAAAAAATTCACTTACAAAATCTTTATTAAACATTTCTTTTACTTTACTATAATATTTTTCTTCTTGAATCCAATTACCAAAAGGAACAGGGAAACCTAATTTTCTTCTCTTAGCCCATTCTTCGGGAATAACCTTTTCGGCAACTTTTCTAAAAATATATTTAGTTTGTCCGTCATGTACCATATACTTTGTTGGTAATTTTTTAGAAATATTCCAAACTTCTTTATCTAAAAATGGTACTCTAAGTTCAACACTATTAGCCATTGACATCTTATCTGCTTTTAATAATATATCATTAGGAAGCCAAAAATTTAAATCAATATACATTTTTCTTAAAATATCATTTTCTCCTTTAGTTTCATCATGAAATGGTTTACACAAATCATATGGACTAATATCTGAAATATATTTTTTATTTAAAATCTCCGGTATTTCTTCTGGTAAAAACATCTCTGTTTTATTATAATATCTCTTGCTTATATCTTTACCATATTTTATTAATGTATGTTTTCCTTTAAAATAAGGTAATGGTTTAATTACTTTAGCAATACCACTTCTAACAAATAATGGTAAACTTAAATATATTTTTTCTATCTTAGAATCATTATATTCATTATATCCACCAAACATTTCATCAGCACCTTCTCCTGATAAAACTACCTTAACTTGACTTCTTGCTAGTTTACTTAAGAAATATAAAGGAACAGTGCTTACATTAGCGCTTGGCTCATCACAGTGATATTGAATAGTTGGTAATATATCAAAAAATTCATCACCAGTTATAACCTTACTATAATGTTTTACATGAAAATGTTCTGATAGACTCTTAGCATATTCTATTTCACTAAATCCTTTTCCCTCAAAACCAACTGTAAATGTTTTATTTGGTTTAGCAAGACTTACAACATATGAAGAATCTACTCCTCCACTTAAATAAGATCCTACCTCTACATCACTTATTTGATGATATTTAATTGAACTTTCTAAAGTTTCTTTAACTAATTTTTCATAATATTCATAACTATTATTTTCTTTTTCATAACTAAGTTTAAAATAACTTTTAACATCTATCTTACCATTTTTATAAATAAAGTAATGACCTGGTTTTAATTTATTAGTATATTTAAAAAATGTTTCCTCTAAATGATTAGTTCCATATGATAAATATAATCCTAAAACTTTATTATTTAATTCTTTTTTAAAATCAGGATGTGACAAAAATGATTTAATTTCACTACCCACCATAAATAATCCATTATGATTATAATAATAAACAGGTTTAATCCCAAAATAATCTCTAGCTCCAACTAATGTCTTATTCTTCTTATCATAAATAATTATTCCAAACATTCCTCTTAATTTATTGAAAACATTAGTTCCATATTCTTCATATCCATGAACGATTACTTCGGTATCACTATTTGTTGCAAATTTATGGTTAAGTTTTTCTAATTCTTCCCTTAATTCCTTAAAATTATATATTTCTCCATTAAACATAACAACAATGTTTTTATTTTCATTATAAAGCGGCTGATTTCCACCTTTTAAGTCGATTATTGATAATCTTCTAAAACCCATAGCAATATTTTCATCAACATAATAACCATCACTATCTGGGCCTCTATGTTTAATTCTATCAGCCATATCTTTAATTATTTTCTTTTTATTATTTATTTTTGTTTTATCATAAAATGCACAAAAGCCACACATTTAAATCAACTCTTTCTTTAAAAATTATACAAAATTATTAATTCTTTCATCAAGTTAAATCTTAGTTAAATGAACTTCATTACCATTATTTTTTATAAGACTAACCAAATCATTTACATTTAACCAAACAGTTGCTGAATTATCATTAGGATGAACTCCAATTATAAATGGATCTTTAAAAAAATTTTCATCTATATAAAATTTTACAACTTTGTCTTTATCATTTAATAATCCTAAAGGTGTAACCGCCCCAGAAATTAATTTTAAATAATTATATAGTTCTGCATCACTTGCAAAGCTAAGATGTCTAAACCCATTTTCTATTCTAAATTTTTTCAAATCAATTTTCTTATTTCCTAAAAGCGTTACTAAATAATAATTTTCTTTTTTATCATCTCTCAAAAATATATTTTTTCCATCATAATTTGGATATTTTAGTGAAACTCTTTTTAAATCATTCATATTAAATACCGGAATATGTTCATCTACTTCAAATTTAATATTATTTTTCTTTAAAAAGTCATATACCTCTTCCTTATTCACTTTTCAAGTTCCTTTTTCTTAATTGAATCAGAATATACATAATTTTCCATATCATAATTAAAATTATTAATTATATTTTTTCTTGCATTTTCACTTAAACTTGAAATTCTGCTATCATTAACTAATGGATCAATATATCTTATTTTAGCTCTAGATCTCACCGAGTAATAATCACCAGGCATATTTTTAGAAACTTTAACATCTTTCATATTTGCCCATTTGTCAAAGACATCTTTTAATCTAGATTTATAAATTATTTCAGCAACTTCATCATCACTTAATTCATATAAATCATCAATAGATATTAATTTATTTTTAACTAACCATTTCAAAATATCACTTAATAATCCCATTGAAAATCTTGTTTTATCATCACGATACAATATTGATAACCTACTAGTTAACTCCACAAATTTATCTGCAATATCTTCATCATCAAAACATAATTCTAATTCTTTATCTTCATTAACTCCCACATAAATATTTTCATAAAATCTTTTTATTTCTTCCATATCACATAATTCATTTACAAACAAAGCATTTGAAAGAGAATATTCTAATCTATCAGCAGATAATTTAGGTGTATCATTATCAGCAATCGGATATATATGATAATCATCAACCTCTTCTAATTTAATCTTATCTCTTTCAAGTAATGTCATAATTTCTTTTGAATTCTTAATAATATCTGAGGTCTTTTCTTCTGTTGATTCTTGTTTATCAGCATCTCCATTAAATATATCAACAGTATGCTTAAAAACAGGAGAAGCAATATCATGAAATAATCCTGCCAAAGTTTGTTTCTTATCAGCTGTAAAATTCCAAACAATTAAAGCAACACCAACACTATGATCTAAACTTGTATAAGGATAACCATATTTAAACATTTTTGAATATATTTTACCACATGTTACACTTATTTCCTTTTGATGTTGCATTTCTTTAGTAAAAATATAATCATTTAAAAAAAGAGGAAAATCCCATGACAATATTCCATAATACTCTTTTAACCTATTATCTATTGTATCCAAATAATTCAATTTTATCATTTCCCTCTTTTTTTAGTTCTTTCCAAATAATATTTTTTATCAAAACCACCATTTTTCATCTTTTTCATCATAGCTACATCGTTAACTTCTTGCATATTAACATTTATAGACTTAGCTAAATAATTTATAACTTCTAGAACATCTGCTAGTTCCATAACCATATCCGCGCTTGTTCCATTATTAAAAGCATCAACTACCTCATTGCATTCTTCTTTTAGTTTATTTAAAAGTTCTTTTTGATATTCAATATCATCAAGCACTCTATATAAAGCAATTTCATCATTATTGGTTATCTTGTCAATTATATTATCTCTTACTAACTTATTATATATTTTTTCTTCCATTAATTTTCCTTATTAATTTCTTTTTTAAAATTTAAACTAACTCCACCTATAGTAGAATTAATATTAATATTTTTTTCACCACTTCCAAGTGAAACATCTTTAGAATAATTTATTCCATTAACTAAAATGCTTCCTATTTTCTTAGTTACATTAGACTTATAATTATCCATACTATCATTTATCATTAATGTTATATCTCCTATACTTGAAATAATATTTAATTCTTCATTTATATTTGCATCAACATCTATATTACCAACTGAATTATTAATTAAAACAGTATTAAATTTAGACTTATTAACATTGATATCCCCAACATTATTATTTATGCTTATTTCATTTAAAACTAAATTATTTACTTTAATATCTCCATATTTATTTTTTATACTTAAAATATTAATTATTTCTTCAGGAATAACAATATCTAGTTTACATTTATTTTTATTAAATATATTTTTATTATCACTTTCAATATTTAAAACAGTATTATCTAAATTAGTAACTAATTTTTCATCATTAGTTTCAAGTTTAAACTCTTCACCTGCATCAATGCTTATATTACATGTATTAATATCAATATTTATTTTAGAAAATTCTAAATCATTTATTTCTTTTTTTACTGTATCTTTTAATAAGTTATCTTCTTTTTTAATTTCATCCGTTATAGATTTATAAATTTCAGTTCCTACTAAAATTGGAATATAAAAGATAAACCCAATTAAAACAAACGCAAATAAAGTTGCCAAATATTTAATTACTTTTTGAGCATCATTCATTTAATATCAATTCCTCCAAACAAGATAGTTCCTTTAATATAAATTGTTTTAACATTTTCCTTAGATTTATTTCTACTAGTTTTATTATCAACACCACCAAAAATATTAGTTGTTTTAACTACCACATTTACATCTTTAGGAACTTTAATAATAACTCCACCAAATACAACATAATTATTAATTACAATATCTTCATCAATAATTGCATTTCTTAAATCTAAACTTACACTACCAAATATTGAATTAATTGCACAATTATCTAATTTCTCATTATCTAAATTAATTTTTTCTTCTGAAAAAGTAGATGTATAAGTATGCTCCATATCTATTTCTTTATCATTTATTTTTCCTATATTTTTAACAGCAATATTTTTAACTTTATCTTTAAATATTATAGATAAACCAATTACAACTAAAATAACAGGAATTAATAATTTAAAAATTAAACTAAAATCAATTACATCTTGACATGATAATAATAAAAATAAACCTATTATTAATCCTATCAAAGCACCAGTTCTATCTTCTCCCTTAATTAAACCATTTAAAGATGGAACAATAATAAACACTGTCCACCATCCATCAAAAAATAAATTAATATTTGTTACTCCAAAAGTATTTAGTCCTAAAATTATTCCAACTAAAATTAAGAACAATCCCCAAATATAATTACTAACCATTTTCATAAAACCACAATCCTCTCTCTAAAAACATTTTAGCATGATTAATCGTAAATGAATACAATATTTTATACTTTAATTAATTTATTTTAAAAATAAAACAAATGTATGTATATAAATACAAAATAAAAACAATCAATATATTATTTATATAATCTTATTGATTATTTTTTACTATCTCATTATTTGTTAATATTTACTTATTTAACTCTATGTGTTTTTTTGCCTTCATTAAATCTATTATTTAATAAAGCATAACCAACAACATCCTTATCAATTTGATATTTGCCAATTTGATTAGATTTAGATATTAAACCTTCTTTACAAATATCGATATCAAAAGGAGATTCAACATAATATCTAGAATATTCATCATGCATTATATATCCTTTTAAAATCCCATCATCACATCGATAATAAACTGGCATCAATTCATCATTACCAATCATTTCAGCATAAATGCTATTATCATCTGTTAAAACAAATTTAAAAATAACTATTTGTTCAAAATTTTTATCATCAAAAGATTTAAGAATTCCCTTAAAATATTTATTATCTAAATTTTTTTCATGTAAATTATCCATACTTTCCCTCTTTCAAAGCATATATTAGCACATTCATTATAAAAAAGTAAATATATATTAATTTACCATTTTATTTCCTTTAAACCTTTACTCTTTAAATAATTATTACATTTAGAAAATGGCTTAGAACCAAAAAATCCATTATATGCACTAAAAGGTGATGGATGAGCACTCTCAATAATAAAATTATTTTTAATTAACGCTTTCTTACTTCTTGCATAATTACCCCATAGTATAAAAACAACATCTTTTTTATTATTATCTATTAATTTAATCACATCATCAGTAAATTGTTGCCAGCCAATATTACTATGGCTATTCGCATTATCTTTTTCAACAGTTAAAGTTGAGTTAAGCATCAAAACCCCCTGCCTAGCCCATGAACTTAAATCACCACTTGTTCTTATAGGAACTCCTAAATCATCATATAGTTCTTTATAAATATTTTTTAAACTTGGAGGTAATTTTACACCATCTCTAACTGAAAATGAAAGTCCATGTGCTTCACCCACGCCATGATATGGATCTTGTCCTACAATTACAACTTTAACATTAGCAAAAGGAGTTAATCTAAATGCATTAAAGACTTCATGCTTAGGCGGAAATATTACTTTATTTTTATATTCATTTTGCACTTTTAAAAGTAACGGTCTAAAATATTCACCATCATATATATTTTTTAAAACCTTATCCCAATCATTACCAATCATAATTAATCCTTCTTATATCTAAATAATCTAGATGGCCTATGTCCTTCACCAGTTTTATAATCATCCGTTGCTTCAACCTTATTAGCAATAATTCTTCTAAAAGCAGGATCTAGTAATTTCTTATTAAGAATAACCTCATAAACTTGTTGTAACTCTCCCAATGTAAACTCCTTAGGCATCATATTAAACACAATATCTGTATACATTATCTTATTTTTTAATCTTTCAATTCCAGATAAAATAACTAACGCATGATCAAACGCTAAATCATTATTTTCAACTATTTCAAACTTATATCTATCAGTTGTTTTATCTTTTAATATCTTCTTAATTCTAGTTTTTAATACATCTTTACCATTATCAAGAATAATTGTAACAATTTCATTTTCCTCTTTAACACTAACATTAAACCAAGAAGCATTTTCCATTAGTTTAGTATTTAATCTATTTTTATCAATTAATGCCATATAAGCAGTTGAAACAATACGCATTCTAGGATCTCTATGAACATCACCAAATGTATATAATTGTTCTAAATAAATATTATCTAAATTAGTTTCTCTTTTTAATATCCTATTTGGAGCATCTTCTAAGTCTTCATGTACATCTAAAAAACCTCCTGGTAAACACCATTTATCCTTAAATGGATAATCATATCTTTTAACTAATAATATACTCATATTTTTTTTTGAAGTTTTACGATAATTATCAACCTTTTCATTTGCAATTGAAATAATTAATATATCAGTTGTTAATGATAACTTTTCAAATTTACTTGAATCATAATGTTTTAAAAATTCTTCTTCACTTTTATACATAATTAGCATCTCCTCTTATTAACAATTTAATTATATCATATTTAAAAAGAAAACACGATATTTTTTAATTATGAAATATCGTGCATTTTTTCTTGACCTAACATCTAATAATTTGGTATTCTATTACCTAAGGAACATTTAATTGTTTAGGTGATTACCTCTATTCTTTTTTATAGAAAGAGGTGATAGTTGTGAATAAGAAATTATTATATTTTATTTTAATTAATTTATTTATAATTATTTTTATTTTATTCTATATTATTATTAAAATAATAGTGTTAAAATAAAAACCACCATAAACAGGGGGTTTTGTGAAAACTACAAAAAGGTAATCACTTAACATCCAAAATTAAGTGTTCCTTTTTTATTTTATGTAAGTCTTCCTTACATATTCATACTATCATATTTTTAAATTATCTTCAAGATGTTAATTAGTTCAAATATGAAATATCGTGCATTTTTTTCTTGACCTAACATCTAATAATCTGATATTCTATTCCTTAAGGAACATTTAATTGTTAGTGTGATTGCCTTTTTTCAAACATTATTGAAAGAAGGTGATGTTATGAGCAAGAAAGATTGCTTAATTTTTATCTTACTTATAATTATCATATTATTAATAGTAGTTATCTTGTCTAAAACTACTACTAATACAAAAATTTCACCTAACACAGGGGTGTTTTGGTGTTTTTTCCTATAAAGGTAATCACTTAACATTCTCCAAATTAAGTGTTCCTTTTTTATTTTATGTAAGTCTTCCTTACATATTCATATTATCAAATTTTAATAATTTGTACAAGTATTACTAACGTAATTTCATACATTAATAAATATTAAACAAGCTCCTTTAAAGCCTTTTTAAGTTTATCTAACATCTCAACAATCTCTTCTTCACTTTTAGCAAAAGTAAATCTTCCAACCAATTCATACTCATTCGGCCAAGCAATACTTTTTCCAATTAAATATCTTAAATTAATTTTTTTATATAAATAAATCAATAAATCTTCATCAGAATTTATTATTCCATCTTTATAACGTTTACCCTTTAATGCAGTAAAATCAAGTAAAATAAAGAATCCCGCCTTAACATCACATTTAATTTTAACACCATCTATTCCCATATTTATATCATAATTAGAAGCATATCTTTTAATAGATTCAACCACTCTATTACGATATTTTTTATCACAACAATTAATTCCCATAATCATAGTCTTAAATAAATTATAACGATACTTATATTCTTCTCTTAACTTACTAAAATATTTGTTATATTCTATCTCACTACTGCCAAACGCCCCAGCAAGAGCCTCACCAATAATTGCTGGCACTGCATCTATTTCTCTAAATATTTTATTAACAATCTCTCTAATAATTATTTCATCTGCAACAACAAATCCAGCTCTTAAACTTGCCATCCCATAAGATTTCGAAAGACCAAATAAAGATATCGTATTTTTAAACATTCCACTTAAACTAGCAATAGGTTTAGCAATATCATTATCAAAACATATATCACGATAAATTAAATCATCAATAATAAACATATTATTATCTTTAATAACCTTGCCAAGTTCTTCTAATCTATCTTTATCTGATTCACCCATATAATTACCTAAAGGATTATTCGGATTACTATTTAAATAAGCAACAACCCTAGGAACATAATTTAAATCTTTATATTTAACCCTAAGTTCATCATTAATCTCTTTAATTTTTCGTTCTAACATCTTTGGATTAATCAAATAATTATCCTCTTCTAATAAAGGAACAACAAGAGTATTAACATTTAATCTTTCCGGTTTAAAAGTAAATAATCCGTAATTAGGAGCAGTAGTTAAAATAACATCATAAGGTCTTGCTATTATATCAATAACATAATTAAAAGCCTGACTAGTAGAAACACACATCGTTAAATTATTTACCGATAAGCCCTTATTATCAATATCTTCATAATTATATACATCATCATTCCTAATTCCTATTTTTTCTACATAATCAAGAAGAACTTTCCTAACCCTATCATCACCCTCAGAATAAGGATATTTATATAACTCATTACCATGAATGTACCTATCTAGTCTTTTAATAACTTCCGGATAAGCATCATAACATAATGGATTTCCACTTGTAAAATTAATATCTTTTTTACTATCATATAAATTATTTAAAATATAATCATAAACCCTGAATCCATCTTCAACACCTTTAACATATTTAGAAAAAGGTTTATTATCCATTCTTTTCCCTACATCAGGAAATCCAAACTTTCTTTATTTCAAATAAGGATATCTTTTTAAAATATCGCCAAATAACTTATCCATAATTATTATCTCCTAACCTAAAAACTTTTCATTTATTTTCTTAATAAAATTATATCCATTCTTTCTAAAACACTTTATCGTCTTATTTTCCATCAAAACTTCAACCTTACTTATATTATTAAACACTTTATTTTCCCCATCAAACGTAATTAACAAATCATTCGTATCATTTAGAATCAAAGTTATTAATTTATTATCAGGAAGAACTAAAGGACCTAACAAATTACGATAAGTTTTACTATTTAAAGGTGCAATAGGTGTTATTTGTAAACTATGAAATGTATTATAAACAATAGCACCACCTAAACTTAAATTATAAGCTGTCGAACCAAAACTAGTCGATATAACAACTCCATCTCCTACAAAATTTTCTAATTTCTCATTATCAATTTCAATATTTAATTTTAAAGTTTTAAAATCACTAGATCTAAACACAAATTCATTTAAAGCATTTAATTCATATATTTTATCTTTAACATATATTTTTGCTTTAACAACTTTAATTTCTTCTTTAAAATAATTATTATTTTTTAAATCATCAACCAGTTCATCTATATTTTCAACACTTATATCTTGAGCAAACCCAAGGGTTCCCGTATTAACTCCTAAAAATAAAGTATCACTATTAAAATTGGTTTCTCTAACCATTCTAAGAAAAGCCCCATCACCACCTATAGCAATAGCATAATCATAATTATCATTATCCAAAATAAATCCATTGTTTTCTAATTTCTTAGCTAACTTCTCATAAACCTCAATAGACTTTTCATTATTATTATAAAATATTTTAACTTTCATTTTACTTATAAATCTCTAATAAGCTTTTACTTATATTCTCCATAATATATTTTTTATTATTTAATCTAGTATCATTTATCGCAATTAATTCATATTCATAATATTTATCACTATTCTTATCATAAATAGCATAATAAATTTTATTATCATCACCAAATAAATTATTTTCGTCAACTCTATTAATCTTACCTGTAATCCCAACACCAATATCGCTACTTGCAAAATCACTAATATTTTTAGCCATTTCTCTAGCTACATTCATACTATAAACTGAATATTTATCAATTACTTCCTTACTAACTCCCATTTTAATCTTATACTCATTAGAATAAGTAACTGCACTAAATTTTAAAACATTACTTGATCCATCAATATCTGTTATTGAACTTGCTACGAAACCTCCAGTACATGACTCCATAGTTGCAATTGTCATTTTCTTTTCTATTAATAAATTAACTACATCCCTCATAAAGTTTTTCCTTTCTTATATACTCTAAAACATTTTTATCAAGATACTTTTTTATTATATCATCATTATCAATATTATTCCTAATAAAAGTAGAACTTATATCATTATTTAATATATCCATAACAACAACATTATCTTTTACTTCTATCTTATCATCACCCCTATTAATAACTAATAACTTATAATTACTTAAAATATATTCACTATTTTTCCAATTACTAATTTGTTTTAAATTATCAGCTCCCAATATAAAATAAATCTCACTACCTAAATACTTCTTCTTAAAATAATCTAAAGTTTCATAAGTATAAACAACTCTATCTTGATTTTCATAATCACTTACAATCATATCATCATAATATTTAGTCAATATTTTAAGCATCTCTAATCTATATTTTATATCAACAAGATCATCTTTACTATATTTATTACCTGTTGGAACAAATATTACTTTATCTAAATACTTAAGTCTTAATAACTCCTTAGCAATATTTAAATGCATTAAGTGAGGAGGATTAAATGATCCTCCAAAAACTCCTATTCTCATAACTATCTTTTTAAATAAGGAATAGTATATTTATGTAAAGAATTATTATGTAATTTTTCTATTTTACTTTTAACAATCTCATCATCTAATACACCACTTAAATACTTTTCTATATCACTATATTTAACACCTAACTTATCTTCATCACTTAATCCAGATAATCCATCACTTGGCTCTTTATATAAAATCTTATCTGGAACATTTAGATATTCACCTATAGCAATAACTTCACTAACCGTATAATCTGTTAAAACACCAATATCATGAACTGAATCTCCACCTTTAGTAAAATATCCAACATAACTTTCACATTTATTGCTTGTACCAGCAACTATATAAGTTTTACCTTTAATAGCCGAATATAACGCTGCTAAATAATAACAACTTGCCATTCTAAGTCTTGGTTTTAAATTAATTTCACTGTTTTTTAACTCGTCACTTGTAAAATTACCTAACTTCTTAATTTCCTTAGTAAATACATCATAAGTATCAGTTAAATCTAAATTAATTAATTCAAAACCAAATGTATCAGCAACTAACTTAGCATCTTTTTTATCTTCCTCATTAGAGTGACATGGTAAAGTAACACCTAATACATTTTCTCTTCCAATAGCATCACACATAATAGCTGCTACAACTGCTGAATCTTTACCACCACTTATGCCTAAAACACATCCTCCTAAATTATTCTTTTTATAATATTCTCTAATAAAATTAATTAACTTTTTAGTTTCTACTTCTTTATTAAACATAACCCATTCCTTCTTTCCTTTTCTAAACTAATTGCTAAAAGTGAATTAGCATCTTTTATATAATTATTATCTATTAATTTATCTAAATCTTCAAAACTACACTTAATAACCTTAACAAATTCACCATCATCTAAACTTTGATTACTAAATAATTTACAACCTTTAAAAACAAATATATGATTTAAAGCACCACTTATTCCTTGATCTTGATAAAAAGCCTTAATGTAATGAGTCTCACTAGGAACATAGCCAGTCTCCTCTAAAAACTCCCTTTTAGCAGCATCTAATATTGATTCATTATCATTAACATATCCAGCTGGTAAATTAGCAAGAACGCCTTCCTTAGTAAACACTCTAGGTTCTAAGGATAAAAGCACATCCCCAAACTCAGTATAACCTAAAATTATAACAGCATCCCTTCTTTTACCTAATTTAAGTAATTCTTCTCTAATAATTTGTTCTCCGTTATTTAAAGTAACCAAATAACTAATAGAACTTAAAAACTTCTTATCACTATTTATTATTTCCATCTTTAAAGTTTTTAACTCTTCAATTTGTTTATCTATTAATTCCAAATTGATCATAATCTCTTAACCTTACCAATCATTTCTTTTTTAAACTTGGCATATTCACTAGTTCCTGATACATGATATGTTTGCGGATTCATCTCTCTTTTAACTTCCGGATAAATAGTACTCATTTGCATATCAACATACTCTTTTAATTCATTAATACTTAAATCTTCAAATACAAGTTTTCCATCAATAAATATTTCTTTTTGCAAACGTTCAACTCTAAAATTATTTAAAGTCTTTTGATTAATAAAATCTTTTAAATCAATAATTAATAGATTATCCCTAGAAAGTTTTTCTCCTCTTCTAACCATTACATCTGCTAAAGCATAACCAGTCTCATTATCATACAATCTATATAAATCTTTAAAATCAGGATTAATTGTTTTTATAGGATCCTCACTAACTTTAATTTTAGGTATTCTCTTATCACCATCTAAAATAGCAACTTCTTTATAAACACATCCCATTCTTCCTTCTGGTTTAGAAATATTATCTCCAACTCCTAAAGAATCAAACTTAGCGCCTTGTTCAGTTAAAGATCTAATCGTATTTGCATTAAGTCCATTACTTAAACAAATTGTTGCATCATTAAGTCCTGCATCATCTAACATTTTTCTAGCCTTTTTAGATAAATAAGCTAAATCTCCTGAATCAATTCTAATTCCTTTTAAACGATATCCATTAGGAATTAAATATTCTTTAGCAACTCTTATCGCATTAGGAATACCACTTCTTAAAGTATCATAAGTATCAACAAGCAATAATGTTTCATTTGGATAACTCTTAGCATATGCTAAAAATGCTTCATATTCACTATCAAAAGATTCAATATAACTATGTGCTTGAGTACCAAGTGCTTTTTGTCCAATCATACTTGCTGCAATAACATTACTTGTTCCCGAACAACCAGCCATAACACCATACAAAGAAGCATCAATTGCAGCATCAAGTCCATCTGCTCTTCTAGCACCAAACTCCATAACCTTAACATTTTTAGGAGTTGCTTCAATAATTCTTCTAGCCCCAGTTGCATGTTCCATTGCTCCATTAAGAAGTGATAACACAGCAGTTTCAATAATTTGTGCTTCAATTAAAGGAGCCTCAACTGTTAAAATAGGTTCATTTGGAAATACTGGAGTTCCATCAGGTATCGCATAAATATTTCCCGTAAACTTAAAATCTTTTAAATAATTAATAAATTCTTCGCCATAACCTAAACTTTTAAAATATTCTAAATCATTATCACTAAACTTTAAATTATTAATATATTCAATAACTTTATCAACACCAGCCATTAAAGCATAACCACCATTACTTGGTACTTTTCTAAAAAATACATCAAAAACCCCAACTGTATCTTTCATACCACTTTCAAAATATGAATTAGCCATATTAAGTTCATATTGATCAGTTAACATACTATAATTTTTATTTAATCTTACATATCCATCTTCTAATTTCATAATTATCTCATTCCTTTTCTTAATTCTTTTATTTTTAAATCTTCATAATTATTAACATAAATTGCACCTGCTTGTTCCATAACTTTTCTAGCTATATCTTTCCACATTTGTCTATTATGATATGGACTATCAAAAGTATCTACACAACTACCAACAACATATATATCAACATCTCTATTAATTTCATCCATAAATCTAGCATAAGTTCTAACAAAATCCATAACACATAAATCTTCACAAACTCCCATAATGACAGTTTCTTTTAAATTCTTCATATTTTTAATATCTTGTCTTAACTTATCATTAAGCATCCCATTTATTGAATTCTTATGGTAAACTCTTGTATTAACATAATCCATATACTTTAAAAATTCAGGTATAAAATTAGCTTCTAAAGTATCCTTAATACAATGAGGAGGATAACTCATAAACTCCTTGCAATCTTTATCATGCCACTCTCCGATAAAATTAATACTTTCCCCACTTTTAACAAAGTCATCAATTACTCTTACTTGTTCAGGTACTAATTCATTATATGAAGGATTAGCCATCGCACCTGTATTAACAAACCCTTCTACCATATCAATAAGATATACACTTTTTTCAAATTCATTTAATTCTTTTTCTTTCATATTTACCATCCTTTCTTTTTGTTATTAATATTTTATTAATATCAAACTTTAAAATTTATCAAGAGTATTCTTCCTCTTGTTATTAACATTATATTAATAACATAAACAAAAGTCAATACTCTTTTTAACATTTTAATAAAAACAAATAAAAAAGCTAACAAACGTTAACTTTAAATTATTATTTTAATTTATAAGGATTAGATTTAGAACCATTACCACTAATAATATTTATATTTGATTTGAGGTAAATTGAAGGATATACAAAATTAGAATATGTAACACAATGAGCATCACTACTGTTCCTATCATTACATATACTTTTATTTGTTCTTCTTTTTATTTACAAATCAATATCCATATATTCTTTATATTTAGGAATTAACCCAATATGTTCTTTAGATAAGCTTGGTTTAGGTTGAAATACCCCGGGGAAAGAATTTCCTTCAATTATTACCGGTCCATCATTCGTAATTGCAACATCCCACCCAATATATTTAATAGTAGGTACTAACTTAGCTGCTTCTATAACCATATCACAAGCATCCTTATATAAAGGCACTTTAAATCCAATAATCTTCTTATATGTAATTGGATGTTCTTCATAAATGTTATCCGCTTGATCAATAGCTGGAACAATCACAATTCCTCTATCATTAACAAAAGTGTACATAGATCCACTCGAAAAATTATCTGTACATCCACCATTACCTATTTTAAAAACACTATTTAAAACATAAGCATCATTTCCATCATAAAAAGTAAATAATCTCAAAGTATTAACAGAACCATCATATAATTTATTTATTTCATCATGTTGTTTAATTACTTCTTCAACTAAATTTTGTTTTAATCCTGTAATTACCTTATAAAGTTCCTGAACATTATTGTCTACTTCATATTTCATAACTCCTTTACCACCTTCACCATCAATTGGTTTAGCAATAAATTCCTTATGTTTATCCGTAAACTCTTTAAAATCATCAAAATTATCAACTTTTAAATAATCTCTTTTAATATAATCTTTAAATTTATCATTAAATAATACCTTATCATCTAACAAATTAAAATCATCTTTATTATTATATTTTCTAATAATCATATTATTTTTAGTTCTAGTTAAATAAGTTTTTCTTTCATCTTTATTAAGTAAATAAAATTCAAACTCCTGATAATCATAATACCCAGCACCATATTTAAAACCACAATAAATCATATCTATTAATATAAATAAAGTTAATTTATGTTCTTTTTTAGCTATCCTTTTAGCTATTTTAATCATATTCTTATAATCTAAAGTTCTTATACATTTAAATATATATTTTAATTTATTCATCTATTCATCACTACTTAATCTTATCATATTGCTTTAACTAAATAAAGTTTTAATTATTTTAAGAAAGAAATCAATACTTTTATTAACTCCCTTATCAATCGCATTAGATATACCAAGTCCTAAAGAAGAATATTTATTATTATATTCCTTAACACTTGTATCAATATAATTATTTATATCAACTTCTTTACCTTCAGCCACATCTTTTTCAAATCTTTCTATTGCTTCTTTTGTTAAATTAGTTTTACTTTGTAATCTTGATTCATAATAACCAGTTTGATTAGCAAAATATAAAGTTATAAATAATATAACTAACAAATAAAATATTCTTTTAGCGTTCTTATTAATCTTACTTTTAGGTTTATCATCCATTTAATTTTCACTTCCTATCACATTACCAATAATCTCCGCTAAGGCTAGCACTGAATTATATACCTCATTAAAATTATTATTATTGCCTCCTACTTCTATTAAAAAGACATTACCACTAAAATCTTGATTAAAAGTATTCTTTTTAGCATAAAGTATATCTCTTGAAAGCCCCGGATATTTTTCTTTAGTATATTCATTTAATTTAACCATTAATGCTTCATTTTTTTCATACCCATCATAATTCATACCTAACACATACATAATTCTTGCATAACTTTTATTATTAATGTTGGTTGTTATTGAAACACTATCTCTATGTAAATCAAGATAATATTTAATACTAGGATATTTTTCTTTAGTTCTCTCAAGCCACAACCTACTTGCACTATAAGAATCTTTATAACTCCAACCATGTTCATTTAAAACCGTTTTTATATTTTCATCTTCAACAACAGAATATACATTATATTTTTCAAGTTCTTGCTTTAAAATATTCCCCGCCATATATACAGTTGGAGTTATATTATAATTAGCTAAACTACTACTAACATATTCTTCAGTCTGATGAGTATTATAAATATATAGTATTGGTTCTTTTTTACTATCATTTACTTTATCATTATTATCTTTATTATCTCCATTATCACTATAAACCTTTTTAATATCCTCAGCCATTTCTATGCCTGAAAATGTACTTTTTAAAATAGTTTCAGGTCCCGATAAATTAAAATTAATTATATCTAAAAAAGATAAATCATTACTATAATTTAAAGAATCACTTATTAAATTATTAGCAATATCAATACTAGGACATCCTTTAAATATTTTTATTGACAACATAGTAGATACTAAAATTATCATTAATAAAGTCATTACTCTAATCCTATTATAATTAGCTCTTTTTCTAGCTATAAATCTTTTCATATATTATCTATCACCATCAATAATATATATTATATTTATTAAAATAAATGTAGAATAAAAGAAAAAAGAAAATAATTTCTCAATTTTCTTCTAAATCTAAATTTATAACTAAATTATTTTCTATACTACAACTACCACCTTTATTTATAAATATATTATTAATTACATTTTCTAAAGATTCTTCACTTTTATTTTGCATCTCAATTAAAAGACTATTATTAGGCTTAATTTTATATAAATTATCTTTTTCTTCATAAATTATTTCATAACTATATAATTTATTATTTAAATTACAATTAAGAGTTAATAAAGTATTATTATTTTCTTCAACTATACTTGTTCTATAACCAACTGCTATTAACATAAGTATTAATGGTATACTTACAATAAATATTTTTACTTTTTTCATATTCATCACCAATTTGTAAAACCTACTATAGCAACAATATTTTTTTATATCAAGAAAAAAATAGAGTTTTTTCTCTATTTTTTATTATTATTTTTTAATTTAACTTCTAAAATAGCATCAACTTTATTTACAACATCTACTGATGTTGTATCAGCAAATATCGTAAAGTTATCTGTTCTTGTTGAAACTTTAACACTTACCTTAGGAGGTGCCTCATATATATCATAAAATTTTAAATTATAAGTTTTATTAATATTAACTGTTTCGGCAAATCTTCTTGCAAAATCTTCAACAAATTTTTCTTTAACAATTCTTATTTCTCCATATTTACGATAATGGGCCCAATCTATTGCATCTGCCATAGCTGCTTCAGTTACTTCTTTAATTAGGATATAATCTTGTTCATTTGTAGTTGTATAATTATTAAATAACATCATAATTGTTATAACAAAAATACCTAATATTATAAGCCAATATCCCCATAAACTTTCTTTCACTTATATTACCTCCTATGGCCAGTTTTTATATTGTTCTAAGAACTTTTGTGGATATAATGGATCTGGATATATTCCATCTTTATTTTCAACTATATTTCCACTACTATCAACCATTACATAATCTAATCCCTTAATACAGCTTGAAATACTTCCC
This sequence comes from uncultured Bacilli bacterium, assembly GCA_934101225.1. Classification (GTDB taxonomy): domain Bacteria; phylum Bacillota_I; class Bacilli_A; order RF39; family UBA660; genus CAG-533. Next base: position 61,818 of record CAKOQK010000003.1, read on the forward strand.
GTACAGAATTTTCCATTTACATAGTATTTCCACTTATTATCTCTACCAGATTTATCGCTAAAATATGACTCGACAAATGTACTTTTACATTCTTTCATATCACTATTACAATAAAAGCAATATTCAATATCTGAGTCTTTTCCTGTTTGCTTTGTTCCAGTACCACACATATTCATTGTTGAATATTTAAAATATTTTTTAGCTGTATTTCTCTTAATTGTTTGCAGATCCTTTGTTGTTAAAGTAACTTCATATTCTAAATATTTTCTAGATTCATCATCATATATATCAAATTTTCCACTACTAGAACTATCTGCTAAATATGTAGATAATTTACTATCATCTGCTTTAGTAGTTTTATCTGCATCAGAAGTTAACGCTATATAATTGTTATTATCATTATTATTTAAACTTGCAAGTCCGCTTCCTTGTTCTATTAAAGCTTCTGCTGCTTGGCCTTTAGCATCAGTCCAGTTTGTTTCATAATTTCTTTCATTAGGCGTTACATCTGATAATGCAATAGCACGATAATAAAATTGAGGTACAAAATCATAATTTTGTGTATCATCACATTCATCACAATTACGTCTAAATGCCATTTCCATATTACAATAATTACATGTACTAGATAATCCATCAATTTCAGGATTTTTAGCTAAATATTTATTTATAGCTTCTGTAAACATTGTTTTAATTCCACCACTTGCAAATCCTAAATTAGAAAATGCAAATTTGGTAGTATACTGACCTTTGTATGAAGTTAATTCAATATTATATACATATCCAACTTCCAAACCACTAATATTTTTCGTTGAGGCATTTGATTGATAATTGATAGTTTGATACTCACCAGTATTCATTAAAGCAAAAGTACTATTTGGTGGTCTATAAAATGTAAACTTACTAACTTGTTCTTTACTATCAGTTACTTTTACATTATCACCATATGGATCAGAAGCACCATTACTTGCTATTCCTTGTTGAGAATTATAAGATAAATTATTATAACCAAATTGCCTACAAGAATTTGTACCCCCGCTACAACCATCAATATGAGGAGTAGAACCAAGATGATAATCTTCAAAAGTTGGCTTAGTATTCTCATCACCAGGATCAATAACATATTTTCCATCTCTGCTCAATACTCCTGGTACATGTGCAGGTAAACTTGTTTCACCAGAATCTCTAGCACTTTCAGCAGTTTCACTATTTAGTGGAAAATACATATTTTTTCCTAGATAATCTCCTGAGTCGAATCCTGAACTTGTATTAGGCCAATATTTAACAGAATTTGTAGCTTCAATCATATTTATTGTATTTTCTTTTTTACCATATTTCTCACTATTTTGTTCATAAGAAAATGTTATTTCAGGAATATCATTACCATCATATTTGGCACTAAATCCATCAAGAGCATCATGACAATTTTCATATGTTTTTTGTAAACCTATTCTTTTGCCAACCCATCCTCCATATGCTTTTTCAGTTTCTGCAGCATTTCTTGCTGTTTCTTCATGAGTAGTTTTTGCTTCATTATAAGCACTTTCTGCTGCATTTATAATGCTGTCACATCTAGCTTGATCGATTTCAGATTTCCAACTAGTGCAAGATCCTTTACCATCATAAGCAGTACATTCATCTTTTGTAAGATGACATGGATTATATGTACTTTTTGCATCTTCATAAGCCTTTTTAGCATCAGCTAGTGCTTTTTGGGTACCAGGTAGTGCATTTACAAAACCTTGCCATGCAGTATACATATTTTGTTCAGTAGTAGCTGCACTTATATATTCTTTTTTCCATCTTTTAGCATGAAAGAAAAATGTTTTTTTAGTTCTATCAACAACATATGGTTGCCTAAAATACGAATTTGGATTATTAATATCACCGCTCACATTATATGAATCAAATATGAAAAATTGTCCAGATATTGATGCTGCTGTACCAGGTGTAAATAAATCTATTTTTTCAGTTACAAAAGAAGCACAATATTCATTAACAATATTATCTAAATAACCACCATAACTTGAAAAATTTATTGGCTCCTCACTTTGATCTAATTCTAGCATTATGTACTTCATAGATCTTCCTCTAATATATGAATGATTAAATGCTCTATAACTATCTTTATTTAATTCACCATCTTTAGAACATGAATCAGCACCACAATCATTTTCTAAATGAACAATAGGACCACATTGCTTAATATATGCATCCTCTTCTTTACTATCTTCTTCAAGAGTAGTTGGATCAATACTATCACAATTAGCACATCCATTATTTAGCTTATCTTCATCACTCATATTAGGATCATCACATATGCTAGGAACATTTAAAGTAACTTTTACCTCTGAACTATTCTCAGTAGATTTTCCAGTTGCTAATTCAACAAATCTTTGATAGTTTGGATTTGGTTGATAATTATTTACAGGACTACATGTACTTGAGCCACCTTCACATTTATAAATTTTTATTTCAGTAATAAGTTTACTATTGTCAACAACACCATCAAACTTTAAATTTACATCAACAGTTGTTTTTTTGCTAATTGTTCCAGTAACGATTATATCTAATGATGAAGAATTAGTTAAATCTGTATCACCAGCAGCAACGCATTTTATACCATTTCCACTACATCCTTTAAAAGTAACTTTTGCATCTGAATTTTCTTTTTCTATATCAATAGTTGCATTAATTGTATATTTTTTTCCACCTGTGGTAGCGTTTTGAGTATCAACAGTTGCTTTAATTTCACCAGCTCCAGAGTTATCAGAAGGTCTATATTCATCTATATTAATATCATTACAATAACTTCCTTCATCTCCATCGTGAGCACATAATCCCACCTTAAGCATTTTGCCAACGGCATTATTACCAGGTGAATAATTTTTTAATTTACCTATTATACTAAAACTTGTATTACTTATTACACCAGGAGAACCCACAACATATAAATCATCTGCTTTAAACGGATAAATACGAAATGCTTCAGATTGATCACATTCACTAACATTATTTTTTTTAGCATAATTTGACATTGCAATTAGTCCATTAGTAAAAGCACTATCACCAAAAGAATATGTAGTTGATTGGTTTACGTAATAAGGGCTTACTAAATCAGGATCCATACATGTTACTGATTTTCCATTAATAGTATAACTAAATTTTATACCAGTTATACTACCAGAACAAGATTTTTTAGTAGAGCCAACAGGAATAGTCTCAGCTGAAACAACTAAGAATGGTATTAAAAATAAACTAGCAATAACATATACAATTTTCTTCATTATATCTCACTTCTCTTCTTTTTAATAAATAACCATGTTGCAGTACCAATAATAATTAATACTCCACCACCTATCAAAATATATATATAATATTTCTTAAAAAAACTTTCTTGAGGTTCTTCTATATCCGGAGTAACATTTCCCTTATTATAATTATCTATTTCTTCTTTTAATCCAATTCCCATACTTTTTACTAGTTTAGGATTAGTAATATATTTCTGACAATAACTAACATTAGAATTATCTTTACAAATTTGATAAACACTATTACTATTAAACATAGGTTTTTTATAATTAATTGTTTTAATTAAATATCTATCACATGAAGTATTACTATAAACTTTAATTTTATAATTAATTATTTTATAGTAATCTATATCATCAAATGTATATTTTCCAGAAGAATAATCTTTTTTATTAGCAAATGATATATTATCATTAACATCATTTGATATTTCTAATGAAAAATTATCAGTAAGATTATATATAGATACCAATAAAGTTGTAACATCTGTAGTATAATCATACATTTCATCTTTTACATGAACACTTTCAGTTTTTTCTTCATAATCAACTTTAATTTGATTAGCTTCTTTAAGTAAATCTGACTTAGTTTTACTATCACATTTATCAGCATAAACATTAAAAGAAGCAAATAGGCTAATTATAATAATTGCAATATATTTCACTTTATCACTCTCTATCTCTTATCAAGTATATCATATAAAATAATCAATTATCAATAAACTCATATTTATTTTTTATTAAAAATAAGATAAAATTAATTTGTGATTAAAATGAATTATAAAAATATCTTAAAAACTTTTTTTGTTTATATGATAGCAATTGTCTTAATGGATTCTTTAACTAACGCATATAAGAATAATGTTTTATTATATACAATCTTACAAATAATATTTTTAATTATAACTTTATTTATAATATTAAAAATAAACAAAATAAAACTTAAATCTATTAAGAAACCATCAAAAAAAGATTATATTACAACCATTATAATCTTTTCTATATTTACCACATTAACACTATTAACTACTTATATTATTAATAAATTTATATCTATACCTTTAAATGAAGAATTAATAAGAGAAGAATTTATCAAATACCCTATTTTATCTATAATAAGTTCTTGTTTAATTACTCCAATTATTGAAGAACTACTATTTAGATATAATTTTAAAAATATTAAAAATAAATATTTATACATAATAATTACTACACTATTTTTTAGTCTATTACACCTTAGTTCATTAAATGAAATATTATATCTTATTCCCTACTCATTTATGGGAATTATGTTTAGTTATTCTTATATTAAAACTAATAATTTATTATCACCAATTATATGTCATATATTATACAACATTATAAATGTTATTATATTATTTTATTTTTAGGAGAATCATATGAAAAAAACAATTATATTTATTATTTTATTATTATCTTTAACTTTTTTATATAGTAAATATATAGAACCAAATAAATTTAAAGTAAGAGAATATAGTGTTATATCCTCATCTATACCAGAAAGTTTTAATGGTTATAAAATAGTTCATTTAACTGATATTTATTATTTAGATAAAGATTTAACTAGTATAATTAACAAAATAAATGAATTAACACCTGACTTAGTTGTATTTACCGGTAACTTATTACACACAAACTTTAATAAAGAAAATAAAGATAAATTAATAAACTATTTAAACTTAATTAATTCTAAATATGGAATATATTACGTACTAGGAGATACTGATCAAAATGATACTTTTAAAGAAATAATAAGTAGTACTAATATCAAAGTTTTAACTAATGAATATACTCTTTTATATAACAATAATTATACACCCATAATGCTAATTGGACTTGATAATAATTTAGATATTGATAAAACTTTTAATTATGAAGAAAATAATTACTATAAAATAGTCCTATCTCATAAACCAGATAACTTTGATTTAATTGAGAATAAAAATATAAATTTATTCTTAGCTGGTAATTCCCTAAATGGTCAAATTAGACTTCCATTTATTGGAGCTATTATCAAAAAAGAAGGATCAAAAAAATATTATGATGAAAAATATTACATTAATAACACCAATATATTTATCTCTAATGGCTTAGGTAACCCTAAATATGATATTAGATTTTTAAATACTCCTTCAATTAATTTTTATAGATTATATAGCAAATAAAACTCCTTATCATAAAATAAAAAAGAAAGGAGTTTTTCTTATGCAAAATTATTCATATTATCAATATGATCAAAATAGAGGCTTTTGGGTACCATTAATTTTAGGTGGACTTGGAGGAGCAGCTATAGTTGGGGCATCACGTCCTAGACCAGTTTATGTAAATCCAAATCAAAATTACATACCATATCAAACTATACCTTCATATGGTTATAATTATTATGGTGGCTATAACTATAGTCCTTATTACCCATATTATAGATAATACTTAAAAGTATAATTATTGATAAACTAGAACTACCACCATAACTTAGCAATGGATAAGTTATACCAATAATAGGAAATAACCCTATATTCATTAAAATATTAATTATACACTGTATAACAATAAAATTAACACATGTTTTAACCATATACTTATCTTTACTTATTTTACCTAAATTAATAATAAATATTAAAAATATTATCATATAAATAATAAAACCAACTAAACCAAAATTAGCAATTAAAAGAGTTATTGCAAAATCAGTTACTGCTTCAGGAAAATAAACTCTTTTTTTAATACCAAAAAATCCAGATAATGAAATACTTTTTATAGCATTCTCAATTTGATAACCTTCTCTATTAATGAAATTAGTTATTCTATCCATACGATAAAAAAAATTAGTTCCAAATAAATTAATAAATAAATCATTATTAAAAGAATACAAGTATATAAAAGAAATAATAAAAACTGATGTAATTGACACTCCAAATATGTAATACCACTTATTTAATTTTTTTAAAAATAAGAAAGTAATTAATATAACTATATAACTAATTATAGGCCCTGTATCAGGCTCTAAAAACACAAGTACACTAGGAATTAGAGTTATAATTAAACAAACTAAAACATATTTAAAATCATTTAAATCATAATTAATAGTAATATATCTTAAATAAAGAATTAAACCTATTTTCATAAATTCACTAGCTTGAAAAGATATTCCAAATATTTTAATCCAGGACCTACTCCCATTTACGTTTACTCCAAATAACAGAGTAATAACTAAAAGTATTATTCCTATTAAATAAACATACAAACTATTATCTAATATAAAATTTATATTAATTATAGATAACAAATAAAAAATTACAAAGCCTAAACTAAACCAAATAATTTCTTTAATAAAATAATTACTATAACTATCCAAATAATATTTTCCATAATAACTATTAACTATACTAATAATAATTAATAAAATCAAAGACATTATAAATTTCTTTTTCATATTAATATTTTGCATATTATTTTTATATTTATTACATATAATTTACTATAAGGAGGAACTTATGGAGTTACCAGAAATCTTTAAAAACAAAATTAATATAAACAAAGAAGATAAATATTATAGAGGTTCTTTTGAAAAAGCAAATGAATTAAAATTGCCGGCTAAAGTAAAAATTAGATATCAAAATCATGAATTTACTACTACTATTGTTAATATGACTAATAACTATTATATAACTAAAGAAGGAAATGTTCTTTATAAAGAAGATGTTACTATAATTAGTCAAAATTAAAACTCCAATTAAGGAGTTTATTTTAATTTTTTATAAGTCATTATCTTCATAATACCTCTACAATACCATTAATAATCCAAGTCCAATTCCGTGAGATTTTGCTTTCTCATTCCGTAAGATTTTGCATTCTCATTCCGTAAGATTTTAAATTTCAATTATATCTTCTTTTAAAATAGTTTCTAATCTTTCTTTATCACTTACATTTTTACAGTTACTTGCATGCTTAATTATACATTTTTCATATAAATTTCTAGCATACCTTGCATTACCAAAATTATCATCATCAATATGTTTTTCAAATATATTCTCTACTTTACTTAAAGCATCATCATCTATTTTAAAGTTAGACTTTCCAACAAATAACTTAAATATTTCTAATAATTCACCACTTGTATAATTCGGAAAATTAAAAGTATAACCAATTCTTGATTTAATACCTGAATTAGATTCTAAAAATGGTTTCATCTCTTTAGTATAACCAGCAAATATAACTACAAAATCTTCTCGATAATCTTCCATAGCTTTAATTAAAGTTGCTACTGCCTCTTCATTATAACTATTATTCTTACTATATAAAGTATATGCCTCATCTATAAATAATACTCCACCCATAGCCTTATTAATAATTGAACTTGTTTTAGGACCAGTTTGACCAACATATTCACCAACTAAATCCTTAGCAGTTACTTCAACTAATTTATTATACTTAATATATTTTAAATCATATAAAATATTAGCAAGTATTCTAGCAACTGTTGTCTTACCAGTTCCCGGATTACCTAAAAAGACCATATGTAAATTAACATCATTTATTTTTACATCACCATTTGTCTTCTTCTTTAAAGAAATTAAATCTATTAACTCATAAATTGTTTTCTTAATATCATATAATCCAATTAAACTATTTAATTCTTTTAATATATCATCAATACTTTTATCTTTATTTAAAATAGGTACATCATTATTAAAAGCAATAAAACTAACTAAATTATCTCTGAAAGTAGGATAATCTAAACTACTTTTATTAAAACTATTATTTATATAATCTTCTAATTTTATATTATCTATTTCTTTATTTAATCTATTCTTAATATCATTAATTACATATATAGTATCAGGTAATACTTCATTTAAATGATAACTAAAATAACCATTTTCTAATTCATTATCATTTTTAATAAAATCTTTTAATACATCATCTCTATCATTTAATATAACAATATTTTTATTCTTACTATTATCCTTTAAAATATGAATTAATTTATTTATATCACTATTATTTAACCCTAAAAAATTACTAATAACAAGAATACCCGATTTATAATAATCTCTTAACTTAATAATATCCTCTAATTCATTTAAAGAAACATAACTTACATTATTATTAATTAAATAATTATTACTAACACTTTTTAACAAATCAACAATATTATCTAATGTCTCCTTATTATTTCCATATAATAGCATATTAAAATTAATATATACACCATCTTTATAACTATTAATATAAGTAATTATTTTCTTTAATAATTCTTTCGAATCATCTTCAAGTAACATATTATCTACTAGTTTTATATCAACTTTTTGTTCTTCTTTTTGATTTATATTAGTTAACGCTTTATCTCCAAAGAAATCTTTATAAACATCATCTAACAATCTTCTATTATCCATTTATTTCTCCTCTGTTTACGAAAAAAGCATAACAATTTATGCTTTAGGTATATTTATTTCAATTAATTTATTCTTTAATTCTTTTTCAATATTTTCAAGTTCAGCTTCTGCTTCCATTCTCTTTGCATGTCCTTCTTCATGAATTTTTATAACACTATCAATAGTTTCAATTAAATCTTGATTAGTTTTCTTAAGAGTTTCAATATCAATAATAGATTTTTCTGCTTCAGTTGCAATATCTATTGATCCTTGTTTTAAGGTTTCACTGTTTTTCTTTAACATCTCATTTGTAAGATTAGAAACTGCTTGTTGTTCTTGCAAAGCCTTCTTAGAATTATTAATACCTAACGCTAAAACCATTTGATTTTTCCATAATGGAATCGTATTAGTAATTGAACTTTGAATTTTCTCAACTAATTCAGCATCATTATTTTGTAATAATCTAATTTGTGGAGCCATTTGAATTGAAATAATTCTAGTTGTTTTTAAATCATATAATTTCTTTTCAAAACGATTAATTTGACTTTCTAAATCTTGAACTTTTTGAGCATCTAATTGATCATGAGTTTCACTATATTTCTTTTGTGCTTCAATTAAAGTAACATTCTTAAGTTCCTCTAATTTTTTCTCACCAGCAATAATATATAAAGAAATTTCTTTAAAATATTCTAAATTCTTTTCATACATAGTATCAAAAATAGTAATATCTTTAAGTAATTGTACTTTATTTTTTTCTAAATCTTTTTCAATTAAATCAACATTTTTTTCAATCTTATTATATTTAGCAATAACTGTATCAATTTCTTTTTTAGCACTACTAAAAAGTTTAAATATACCTTTCTTTTCACTACCAATAGATGAATTAAATGATTTAATTTCACCTATTAAATTAGCTAGCAAAGCCCCAGTATCTCCAATATCCTTAGTTTTAACATCTTCTAAAACAGTATCTGAAAAAGTACTTATTTTATTTTGAGCCTTAGCACCATATTGAAGAACTAAATTTTGATCCATAACATCTATTTTAGTAATAAATTCATCAACTGCTTTTTTCTCACTATCAGATAATGCTTCATAATTTAAAGATTTTTCAATTGCTTTATCTGTTATTTCTTTTCCCGATTCAGTTATCTTACTAACATTTTCACTATTTAATTTATCTTCTACTTTTAATTCTATATTCATATTTTCTCCTACTTACTTAAATATTCTATTAATTCATTATAATAATTCATTTTTAAACTAGTTACAGTACTAGTTATTTTACTAGGAATACCTATTCCTAGGTCACTAGTACTTACACTTGTACCAGTAACACCTGTTCTAAATCCATATTTTTCCCAAGCAATTTTACTTATTTCTTCATCTTCAAATGCTTGTAATAACTTTTTACCATTTTCACTAAAAATAGTTAAACAATGAGAATTCCAAATAGTTGGTTTAGGATATAAAACTACAATGTCATCTTTTACCTGATTAAATCCCGTTGGATTAGAGTTAGCAAAATCAATTATGCTCTTTTCATAATCAACTATCATAGGTTCACCACCCATGCCAGTTTTTAAATATCTTTCAAATAAATCAGCTGGGGTATTATTCATATATCCACTCTTTTGATAAAATACTTTTAATTTCTTTAAATTAGCTTCAATTGTAGCATCGTTAATTTCTCCACCACTTAAAATGGATAATAATAGTCCATAGTATGTAGCACCAGGAGATGATGACACTGGATCAGTAGATGCTATATTAATATTTCCATATAAATCTTTAAGTCCAATATCTTTCCATTTTTTACCATTTAATATATAATCAATTAATTTATTCATATCAGTTATATAATAAACTCCATCTTCCTTAGTAACAATTTTCTCTTTTATTAAAGCATTAACAACTTCTTTCCAACTATATATAACTATTGGTGTATTAAGAGTTAAACCACCATCTAATACATAATATCTATCAGCCTCATTCTTAGATTTATCAGGGGATAACTTATAATAATCATAAAATCTTTGATCAGAAGTAAATAATGCATCATACTTACTAACATCATCACTATTAATACTAATACTTTCACCATTTTTAATTTTAGTTATAACTTCACTATTACCTAAATTAACACTTTCTCTTATTAAAGGTTTACTAATTGTTTTTCCATTACTCCAATTATCATAAACAACTTTAATTTTATATTTCTTTAAAAGAATATTAGCAACTTCACTATCAGCAATAAAATCTTCTTTACCACCACCAGTTGCTACATATATAGTTGTAATATTTGTGCTTCCACCATCATTTTTATCACCTATAAACTTAATACCTACTATTAACCCTATAAGTAATATAAAAATTCCAATTCCTATATATTTTTTATTCATTGTTATCCTCCTTAATTATTTCTTCATCATCAAAACCATCCGCTTTAAGCATTGAATTAAATACTTTCATATCTGCATCTATATTTATAATATCATTTTGATATAAACTATCCAATATTTTACTAAAAGCTTCATCAGCAGTTTTAAGCATTTCTTTGGTATTTTTAGTAAATTCTTTCATTTCTTTAGAAGATAAATCTTGATTTTCTATTTCATCATATCTTTTAATTATACTAAGTGTAACTGGTAAATAATAATCAAAAAAATTATTAATATTCCTAATCTTTTTATTATCTTTTTCAACTGTATTAATTATCTTATTCGCACTATCACATATATCACTTATATATTTAACTATATCACTATCATCTATCTTTTTACGCATATCATATATTGCTTTAGCATCACTTTTAGCAATATCTATTTTTTTATCTAACTCTTCATAAACTATTTTATCACTTTTCTTATCAGAAGTAAGTAATAACTCCCCAGCAGTAAATGCAGCTGCTCCAATTAATAATGAAGGAACAAATGGAACAGCAAGTGTTAAATAAGGAACTGCAAAGAAAGCACTACCAGCAATAGCCGAAATAACTTCTTTATTTTTAAAACTCATTTTAATTATAACTCCTTACTTCTTTAAAAGCTTCTAATAAATTTTCAGTTCCATCAAACACCTTAGCGTTAGTTAGTTTAGCAATATTATTAAGTTGTTTTAGACTAGCCATACCAAACGTTATACTATAAACAGGCACTTCCTTATTTAACTTTTTATAATATTTAGATAATGTATTAAAACTTCCCTCATTAGCGTATCCATCAGTCATAGCAATTATTGTAGTTGTATAATCATCACTTTCATTTTTTAATACTTCTAACCCTTTTTCAATTGCATCATATAAAGCAGTAGAACCTCCAACTTTATAATTATTAATATTTTCAATTAAAGAACTTGTATCACTACCCATTGAGTTCCAAACATTCGTAACACTGCTACTAAAAGTTATAACAGTTATTTTATCATTTTTCGAAAATTGTAATCTATCCTTAGAAGATTCTTCACTATCTAAAATATAATTCATTGCATTTCTTAACTCTTCTATTCCCTCACCAGACATACTTCCTGAATAGTCTAAACAAAAAACTGTATGAGTAGGTTTTCTTAAGCTTTCTATATAAACATTTATAGCCTTTGTAATAACTTTTTTTGATGGAAAATTAGTTACATTTAAATATTTACTAGTATCAATTCCCCAATCTGGATTAAATACCTCAGCATCTACATCATTATTAATACCACCATACCAAGTACGATAACCATTATCTTGTAATAATTCTTGTCCTTTTTCACTTAATAAAAATCTTTGAAACTCTAAAAAATCTTTTTCTTTACTTTTATCACTACTTATATAAGCAAGAGTCATATCATTTATTGATACCCCATCTTTAGGATAAAATAAATACAATTCTTCCTTTTTATCTTTTTTTAATTGTTTATTTATATCTATTAAAGATGCTTCATCTGTAATTATAGCCTCATACTCATCATTATTTAAAAACATTTCTTTTAAATAATCTTCATCGCCACTAACTCTCAAAGTACCTGAAAATAAATTTGTAAGTTCAGTAACTAACTTAGTGTTATCTAAATCTTTTTCTAATAAAACTTCCGGGTTACCTGCAAGTGAATTAAGAAATCCAATATAAGCAGTAGCTCCCGTATTAGTACTTGTAACAGACGGCATAACATACTTAATTTTCTTATTTTTAACAAGTTCAACAATATCATTATTACTTATTTCTTTATCAATTAAACCTAGTTTTTTCGCTTTATTTTTTCTTATTCCTAATACGATTGGACTAATAGCAATTGATTTAGAATTACTTGTTAAATACTGATTATCTAGCATATATAACCACATTGAATTAGATATCCATACCCCATCATACTTATCAGCATTATTATTAAGTTCATCTACTATATCAATATCCCCCATATAAGTAAAATTAATATCATATCCTTTTTTATATATTTTACTTTCTAAATGTTTATTACTAGCTGATGCTAAAATATTTAATCTTTTACTATCAACTACTTCTATCATCTTATTACTTAGTGAATTCCCCATTATTGTTACAAACAAGAAAGTAGCAAATAAGATTACAAAAAAACTTTTATTTTTATTACTCATCACATATCCATCCTCTAATCAAAAGTATATCATTATAAATTTTAAAGTTCAATTAAAATGTATTCCTTCATTTTTTATACAAAAAAAGACATTAATATAAATATCTTTTATTTACCACCTAATAATTTCTTCTTAATATTACTATCTATTGTTTCTTTTGGTAACTCTAGACCATATTTAATAAATATATCTTTATATTTAGCCATTTCTATATTAAATTGTTGTCTTAATTCATCGTTTTTGCCTATTTCATCAAGTAATATTTTTGTATTCTCCAAAAGTTCTTTTTTATCCCTTTTTAGATATTTTTTATCTTTAAAATAACTTAAATCGATTTTAGCAAGACGATGAAATATTAAAATAAATAAACCTGATACTACTAAGGCCATTACTACATTCATAGTAGTATCTGTGCTTTCAAATTCTTTAGATTCTAAATCTATCGTTTTATATATTATCTCATAATAATCAACTAATTCTGTATACTTAATTGGCGACTTTGATATATCTATAATATTCTTTTTAGATTCAGGTAATAAATTATTAGATTGGATATATTCAATATATTTTTCCATATCATCGTATCCTAAAAAACTTAAATCATAGGTTTTTGTTTCTCTTAATTTTAATTTTGCTTCGGCTGCGCCATAATTATATTCTCTACTTTTTCTTCCTTCTTTTTTAGCGGTTTTATCATCTAAAACATGATATTCAATAAGATATGTTTGCTCTGGCTTTATTTCATCTACAAATCCAATTATTTCTTTTGCATTAGAAGATGTAACTTGATTTGTAATTGAATTGTATATTTCAGTATTAGTTTCATAATAATATTTCGATGTTAATTCCTTAAACCTAGAAAACACTCCAGAAAATATACCTATTGATATTGATAAAGTTATAGCAGTTGAAATTAGGGATGCAAATAATTTTAATAATGCTTTTTTACATAATTTTTTATAATATTGTACTTTCTGATCATCCTTTGTATAGGAACTATATGTGTGGTATATTTGACTGTCACTTTGATCAATTAAAGATAATAAATTTGTCATATCATCTTTGATAGATTCCTCTAATTTTTCTTTTTCATCTCTAAAGACAATTGTTTTTATAAAACTATTATCTAGAAGTTCAGTTGGATTCAAATTCTTCTTAGCATTGTAATAACCTACTTCAATTTCCGGATATTCAGTTAAATCTATAGTATTAATATATTCTTCAATCATTAAACTTATAAACATTGTATCATTATTATCATTCTTACAATATTCTAATAGTTCGCTTTTCTGTTTTAATTTTATCTCTATAAAAATAACTTTTAAAATAGCTTTATAGAATGGTTCAACTACTTGTTTTTCGTCCTCATAATCAACTACTGAAGAATTTCTTATTTTTCTTAAAAGAAGTTTTATTTCATCTATTATTTCATTTATATTTTCTACACTAATATTAACTTTATTTAAATATTTGACATAATAATATACTTTAACATAAATAGTATAACTATCTAACTTGGCATCTAACTTTTCTAATTTGCCTGTAGCGTTTATATAGTCATTTATTATAAATCCTTCAAAACTATTTTTCTTAGAACTTTTAATATCATTATTATTTTCTACTTTTATATCATTTAATTCTTCTCTTATTTTAGTTACATCAAAACCAATTTTTTCAATTTCACTTATTTTATTATCTATTTTAATTAATTTAGCTTTATAACTAATTGCGACGTCTGTGTTCATTTTTTCACCTCATATTTTTGATTTTGTTCTTAGCGTTATTATCAAGTGTTTCTTTAGGAAGCTTAATTCCGTAATCTTCAAATATATAATTATATTTAGAGGCTTCTTGGTTAAATATATTTCTAAGTTCGTCATTTTGACCAATTAACGTTAGTAGTTCCTTAGTTTGTTCTAAAAATAATTTTTTATCATTTTTAAGTTTTTCTTTTGCACTTATATATTCTATAAACCTATTAATTAGACATAATTTACTTTCATGGTAATAATCATCAGATAAAATACTCCATATAATTCCCGCTTCTATGGCAATAGTAAAAAGAGTAAACACAATAGGAAATGTAACATTATTACTACATAATTCGACATTTTTGGATTCTAAGTCTACAATATTATATATAAGTTCATAATAATCTACATATTCTTGAACAATATCACTATTATCTTTTATATTAACAATTTTACTGCTATTAATAGGAATGGTAACATTGCTATTCCAATAATCTAAATACCCATTAATATCTTGATATTTTAAATAGCTTAAATCATAAATGGTTTTTCTTCGATACCACATAGCATCTTCCTCTGGAATTCTAGAAATATGATTTCCTTGAGAATTATAGTCATCAATATCATCACTAGTTAATGTATCATATTTAATAACGTAGGCTATTTTATTTGTATCATCAACAATTTCTCGTTCATCACTATGGGTATAAGTATTATCATAAGAATTGTATGTATCTTTACTAACATCATATGAATATTTTTTGAATAACTTTTTGCCTAAAAAATTAAATAAGCTAAAACTAGCTATTGGGATTGATAACGCTATGGCAACTGCAACAATTGACTTCATAAGTTCTTTAAATTCTAATTTAAATGTTTTAACACTATCTTCATATCTTTTTTCAGTATTAGAATAATCTTTATATTTTTCTTTAATATCTTTTTCAACTGACACAATATTTTTAACCATGTTATTAGCAGGAACTGTTATAACATTTTTTAATCTATCTTTTTCATCTTTAAATACCATTAATTTAAGAAAAACATTATCTAATAGTGAACTATTACTACCATTTCTTTTGATTTCATAGTATTTTGCCTCAATTTCGGGATATTTTTCAAAATTAATTTCATCGACTGCTGACTTTATTTTTCTTTCGATAAATGACTTATCGATTTCACTAGCTTTGCAAAATTCTAGCAAAGTGCTTTTTCCAGTATAGTATATTTCAAAACAAATTACTTTAAAAACACCTGTATAAAATGGCTCAACAATTTTCTTTTCTTCTTCATAATCAATCACTGACGAATTCTCAAGACTTCTAAGTAGTTTTTTTATTTCACCAATTATTTCATTAATCCTATCTTCTTTAATATAATTTTTATCTAAATATTCAGCATAATTTTTCACTTTAATATATATTTCAAAAGAATCTAAACTGATATCTAATTTTTCTAATCTTGTCATTGCATTAGAGTAATCGATGATTATAAAGCCTTCAAATTTTTTATTTTTAGATGTTTTAACTTTTGAATTAGTATCAATAATAATGTTTTCTAATTCTTCTCTAAATGGTTTAATATTAAAACCAATTCTTTCTATTTCTTTTATTTTGTCTTCAACCTGGATTAGTTTAGCTTTGTAATTTAGTGCTACATCTGTATTCATAAACGCGCTCCTCTTTAAATTAAGGCTTATTCTAGCATATTTTCAAATAAATCGCAAACTTATTTTTGAGTCCAATCATACACTCTATATTCTAAAATAAAACTGGAATTATTTAAGTGAGGTGGTTTACACTCTAAAATAAAAAAGTTTACATAGAAAAAGTTCAAGTAAATCGTCTATAATTAAATTGCAAAACAATTATAGAAAGAAGTGATTTACTTGAACAATTATTATTCTAATATTAAAAAGGAAAAAAATAAACATTTATCGTTAAAAATGTATAAAAAAATTGAATCTGAATACAATCATTACATATTCTCTAAAAATAAAGAGATAGGTATTACGGAATTTAAAAAGAGATTAGCTTGTTTAATCGGTACAACTGTATCAAATATTTATGAAATAATTAAGTCCGGATTAGTTACTGTTTTAAATTATGATTTAACTACAAGAACAGAATTTTCAGCTGATGTTGCTTATAATAAAAGAACAAAAAAATCAGTAGAAAGTAATTCTTCTAAAAGAGAGTCTTCTAAGGACTTTGTTTCATTAATTGTTAAAGAATTAAAAAGTAATTATAATATTAATTCGGTTGATGAAATTATTAATGATTTTAAATTAAATAGAACTAGTGAAATAGAAGGAATGGTTACCATCTGTACATCAACATTTTACAATTATGTAGAACAAGATAAAATTGATGATTTTTCTAAAGAAGACTTACCTATGAAAACAAAAAGAAAAAGGAAGAATGAAAAGAAAACTACTAAATCAGATCCTAAAGGCAAAAGTATTGAAGAAAGACCTTTTAAACCTAAAGACAGAAGCGAATTTGGTCACTGGGAAGGAGATACAATTGTTGGCGGTAAAAATATTGCCAATAGTGGTGCTGTACTTACATTATTAGAAAGAAAAACTAGATTTCAAATTACCATTAAAATGTATGACAGAAAAGCACTAACTGTTGTAAAAGCTGTTAAAAAAATCAAAAGAAAATATCCGGAATTAAAAGACTATAATATTAAAGACATATTTAAATCTATTACATTTGATAATGGTGTTGAGTTTTCTAGACGGGAAGATATAGAAAAATATTAAAAAACTACAATTTATTTTGCTCATCCTTATGCATCATGTGAAAGAGGATCAAATGAAAATGGTAATAAATTATTAAGAAAATTTTTGCCAAAAGGGTGCAATATTAATAGCTATGATGAAGATTATGTTATAACTGCAAATGAACTTATAAATACTAAAATAAGGAAGATTCTTGGTTATAAATCTTCCTTAGAATTATTTACTACTGAGTTAGATAAACTAACTCAGTTGATAGTTTAATTATATCAGGAACCTATATAAAGTTCCTAACTATCATGGTTAGATGCCATTTACACAGAATTCCTTACACACTCTTTTTTGGTGGTATTTACTTTTAGACTATAATCACTTTATTTGCTAATGTCATTTACTTTTGGAATTCATCTGTATATTTTCTTTAATAATTGGTTTTACTTCAATCCAGTAAAATTTATCTTTTTTTATTGTATCACCATTAGATAGTTTAATATTATCTGATTGACTTATTGGTGCCTTATATCTAATAAATTTTCTACCATTATAATTATATTCATCAAAATAATCTGTAACATGCATAGAATCGACATAATATTTAACTTGTCTAGGTATTAATTGATTTTTAGAAAATAGATTATCTAATATTTCATTAGTTTCATCATCTGGCATATTTTGTGGGAAATTTTCAGTATCAATTATTCCTGTTTGCTCTAATGTCCCCTCTGAATATTTCTGCTCTAATACTTGACTTATATCACTATTTGCCAATCGGGTATTTATTACATTGCTTTTTATAATAGGTCTTGCATATAAATTGTAATCTGGATAATCCATCATACAATAAAAATAATGATCAAAAGATGGTTCTTCATATCCTTCATTAAATAGTATCTCTTTTATTTCGTTATCAGTGATAAATTTAACTCCTTCAGGTAATCTACTTATAACTTCTGAAGTTAAATTATTAATATCAATAATTCCTGGTATATCTAAAGAAAAACTTCTAATATCATCAATTGAATTTGGCTCTATAAAAAATGGCAACATTGTTCTTACTTTTTTATTTTCAGGTCTAGAAACATATTGCCCAGTATCTAAACTATATACTTGATGATTCTCATCAAAAAACTTATATTCAACATATAAAAATGCAAAAAAACCATTAATATTATATTTGCTTTTAAAAAAACTTTCTACCATTTTATTAAAATTTGAAACTTTTACTTTTCCCTCTGCTTTCATTTGTTCTTGAACTTTTTTATCATTTTCATCCATATAAGACACATTATCACCTCTACACAAAAAATTATAGCATTATTTTGTTTAAAGTCAATAAGTTATTATTACATTTTACTCATACACAGCTTCACTACTAATCTCAGTTGGTATGTTATAATAGTTGCCCAATACGAACGTTGTATTACTTAAATCCATAATTTATCTTATGAACTATTTCTTTATAAGGCTTATTTTTTACGCCCTAGTTGGATTATTATCTATTTCAATATTTACTTTACTGTTTAATCTATAAACATCATCTAAATATTTTAAATGTTCTTTAACTAAATTATAGACTTTATATTTTAATATTATTTGAAATCTATAAACATTATTTATTTTAAACATTGCAGCAGTTGTTGGTCCTAAAATTATAACATTATTAAGTTTTTTATCTAAATAACTTTTAACTTTAGATATTTCTTTAGATGCTTCATTATAATCTTTAGATGCAATTAAAATTTTAGTTATATAAAAATATGGTGGATATTTAAGAATTTTTCTAATATTCATTTCATAATTATAAAGAGATTCATAATCATTATTTTTAGCATATTCTATTATTTTGTTATCACTATTAAATGTTTGAATTACAGCATCTGATTTATCACTTGCTCTTCCAGCTCTACCAATTGTTTGTGTAATAAGTTCAAAAGTGTTTTCTCCACTTCTAAAATCAGGAATATTTAAAGAATCATCAGCGTTAATTATGGCTGCTAATGTTACTTTAGGAAAATCAAATCCTTTACTAATCATTTGAGTACCAACAATTATGCTTACATCTTCGTTTTCAATTCTAGATATAATTTCGTCTTGACTGCCTTTTTTGCTAGTAGTATCAGCATCCATTCTAACTGTTTTAACGTTATATCTTTTATTAATTTCTTCTTCTAACTTTTCAGTACCAAGTCCAAAATTAGTTAAAGATTTTTCCATACAACTTGGGCAGGTATCGGGATTGTTAATGGTATATCCACAATAATGGCATCTTAAATTATTACTTGTTTTATGATAAGTTAAAGATATTTCACAATGAGGACATTTAAAGGTGTATCCGCAATTTTTACAATTAACTATAGTTGAAAAACCTCTTCGATTAAGCATTAATAAAACTTGTTCATTTGCTTCTAGTTTCTCCCTTATTTTTTGATCTAAATAATCACTTATAATCATATTTCTTTTTTTATATTCTTCTTGCATATCAATTATTTTAGTAGTAGGCATTACATTTTTTCCAATTCTTTTGGTTAAAGATAATAAAGTATAAACCCCTTTTTTAGCCCTAGCCATTGTTTCAAGTGAAGGCGTTGCAGAACCAAGTACAACTGGACAGTTATGATATTTACTTCTTAAAAGAGCAATATCTCTAGCATGATATCTTGGATTACTATCTTGTTTATAGTTACTACTTTGTTCTTCATCTAATATAATTATTCCAATTTTTTCAAAAGGAACAAATATTGCACTTCTAGTTCCAACAACAATATGAACATCGCCATTTAAAATTTTATGATATTCATCATATTTTTCACCATCTGATAAAGCACTATGGAAAATAGCAACATCACTACCAAATCTTGAATAAAATCTTGAAACTATTTGATGAGTTAAACTAATTTCTGGAACAAGAAGTATTGCACATTTACCTGTTTTAACTACTTTTTCTATTAACTCCATATATACCTCAGTTTTACCTGATCCAGTTACCCCATGAAGTAAAAATATTTCATTTTTATTAAAACTTTCCTCTACTTTATCTACGGCTTCTTTCTGTTCTAAAGTTAGTTCTTTTTTCTTAAAACTATTATTATCAATATTAATACGATATTTATTAACTTTATTTATTTTAATAATATTTTCATTAATTAGTTTTTTAACTATATCTAAACTATATTCTTTTTTTAAGATCTTTTCATTATTTAAAAGTCTGTTAAGTAATTCAATTTGTTTAGTGCTTCTTTTATTGTTTTCAATATAATTAATAGTAACATCTTTATTTATTAATTCTAAATATTCATCATATTTTTGATAACTACTTTTAATTGTTTTTATTTTCATAGAAGATGGAAGCATTGCTTGATATGCTTGAATAAGAGAACAAAGGGTTAATTCTTTTAATGTTTTGCCAAGCTCTAATAACTCTTTATTTAAACAAAAATATTCATCAGTAATACTTGCTATTTCTTTTAAATTATTGTTATTACAATCATTAGTTATTTCTAAGACAAATCCATTAATTAAGGTATTTCTAAAAGGAACTTTTACTTTCATTCCAACTTTTAAATTATCTTTTAAGGCATCAGGAATAATATAAGTAAATGTTTGATCTAGGGCTTTAGCACCATATTCAACTAAAATATTAGCATACATAATAAATACCTTCTTTCTAACTAATTAATATTATAGCAAATAAAAACATAAATAGTTTAATTAATTCTATCTATGTTTTAAATTTGAATTATTACCCATAGTGTATGTTTTAGGTTTTGATTCTCTAACTTCAGTTTGTTCATTAATTTCATCTAGTGTTTCGCCTATTTTATCATTTCCATATAATTCTTGAAATTTTATAAACATTTGTTTTTGTTCTTCTAGTCTAGCAATCATTTCTTCAGGAGTCATTTCATAATAATCAATTTTCTCTTCAGTTAATATTTCATTCTCACAATCATTATTTAACTTGTTTGAAATTGGTTTATAAATTTTACCTTCTTCTAAAAATTTTCCTTCAACATATTCATATATTTCATCTCCCAAACAAATAATTATAATTGCAGCTAAAATATTTAAAATTGGTATAGAACATTTAAAAACTGTAGATATAAAATTTGCAACTTTTTCTGAAAAAGATTTCTTTACTTTTACAAATTTGTATCCTTCTCTTTCTAACTTATTTGCAATAGCTACAGAAAATATTAGTAATGTAGCCCAACTTATAGCAGTTGTTCCTAAATAAATATTTAATAACATAATATATTCCCCCCTAAAAACTAATTGTATTATAGCATGTTTTTATATAAAAGTAAACTTTTTTGTGTCATTTGATTTTTTACACTTTTTTGTGTCATATAATTTTTCATATTTAATTCTTCCCCGCAATTTTTAAATAAGCACTAATAGTATCCAGTGAATATATAAACCTAACAAGAACAACAAGTAATTTGGGTATATCTTTATTAAATATATTTATAGAAGTACCAAAGAAAGTTTTTTTAATACGTACGAAAATTTAAAAAGAAAAACAAAAAATGTTTAAAGTTATCGAAGATAATATTAAAGTAGATAAAGATTTCTGAGATTCCTTTAATAGAAGATAGAGCATTTAAGCATATTTGTCTTGTTTATCCTAAAGTTGTTATTAAGTTTATTGGGTGTATGTAACATCGATGAAAATTTAATTGAATCAGCTTATTTTGTAGATACTTCAATACCTGATTTAAAGTTTAATGATAAGAAAATTGATGCGTAGATTTATATGTTTAGATTTATATTAAGTAAACAAAAAACTGGAAACGAATTAAAAAGTGTTAAGTTATCACAAGTAAACTTTGATTTATATTCAGAAAAGTTTATGATAATCCGTATAATAAGAATATAAGTAATTAAAATATGAGATTCATGAATATCTGAACATCAAAAAGTATAAAATATCCTGAAGAACTAGCAGGTGAAAGTCAAGATTTAAAGGAGGTTGCGAGACGTATGAAGAAATATTAAAGTTGTAAAACAACCAATAATATTTCTTTTATTTTTACCAATTATTTCCACTAGATATATACAAACAATTGTTTTAATATATTCTCGTAAGGAGAAATGTCTAATGAATAATAATTTATATTCAAATAGAAATATTATTGCAATTGATTTAAAAAGTTTTTTTGCTTCTTGTGAATGTATCCAAAGAGGTCTTGATCCATTTACTACTCCTCTAGTTGTTTGTGATCCAACTAGAAATGGCGCTATCACATTAGCGGTTACGCCTTTTTTAAAAAATTTAGGTGTTCCATCTAGAGGAAGAGCCTATGATTTACCTAAAAACATTAAAATATTTAAAGCACCACCTCGTATGAGCTTATATATTCAAAAAAGTCGTGAAGTTTTAAGCATTTATTTAGAGTACGTTGCTAAAGAAGATATTCATGTTTACTCAATTGATGAAGTCTTTTTAGATGTTACTGATTATCTTCATATGTATAATATGACAGATTATAAACTTGCTCAAACTATTATAAATGACATAAAGAAAAGAACCGGTCTTACAACAACTGCTGGAATTGGTCCAAATATATTACTTGCTAAAATTTCGATGGATATTGAAGCTAAACACGTTCAAAATAACATTGCTAAATGGACTTATGATGATGTTAAAACTAAATTATGGTCTATCACTCCCCTATCAAAAATGTGGAGCATTGGTCCCCGTATGGAACGTAATTTAAATAAGTTAGGTCTTTATACAGTAGGAGATATTGCCAAATATGATAAAAATAAACTAAAAGATAAATATGGTATTATTGGTCTTGAGCTATGGGAGCATGCTAATGGGATTGATAACGCTAGAATAAGTGATTTTAATAATTATATTCCAAAAGAAAATTCAATTAGTCATAGTCAAATTTTATTTAAAGATTATAATCAAAACAATATAATTCTTATTATAAGAGAAATGGTAAGTGTTTTAGTTAAAAGGTTAAGAACGGCTCATAAACAAACTTCTTCGATTGGTTTAGGAATCGGTTACTCTAAGGAAACTGGTGGTGGTTTTTATCACGTAACTAAGTTAGATACTAGTACATTTAAAGAAGACGAAATAGCTGATATTTGTTTAAATATGTTTGATAAATATTATGAAGAATATATGCCAATTAGAAAAGTTTCAATTTCTTTTGGTAGATTATCTGATGATACTGGAATCCAACTTAATATATTTGAATCATTCGAAGAAGAAAAAACAAACAAAAGTGGTGAAATTGTTATAGATGAACTTAATAACAAATATGGTGCTAATATGATTTTGAAAGCATCAAGCCTACTTGAAGATTCTACTATTAGAATGCGTAATCGGAAGATAGGTGGTCACAATGCCTAATCGAAACGCGATTAAATGGGCTCCTTTTAATTCAGTTATTAATGGTAGTTATATAATGAATATGATAGTTAAAGAAAAATCTAGAATAGTTAAACCTACTTTATCAGAAGAACAAATAAATGAGTTTGAAAATTTAATTAAAGAATCATTAATTAATAAAATACCTTTAGAATTCACTATTTACGATAATGGATATACTAAAAATATAAAAGGAACCGTTACTAAAATAGACAGTTCCTTAAATAAAATATTTTTAAACTATAATAATCATATCTTCTTTTGTGAAATAATGAATATTAAAAAACTAGATTATTTCTTATCGTAATCATCTAAAAATGAATGATTTACTCCATCTTTGTGCCAAGAAAGTATACAATTCATATTAACATTATCCATTGCTTTAAAAATATTAGCATCAACACTTGGATTAGTTTTACGTAAATTTTTAATTAGTTCTTTCATTTCTTTACGTTTACTTGTTCCATCATTTATTAACGAACAACCTTCTGTAAAACGACATGCACAATTTATAAAAGTTAATTCGTTATAATTCTTCCAAGCAATAATAGATGCTTCTTTGACTAAATATAATGGTCTAATTAAATCTATTCCTTCATAATTATCAGAATGCAATTTAGGCATCATTGTTTTAATTTCAGCTCCATAAAACATTGATAAAAGAGTCGTTTCAATAACATCATCAAAGTGATGTCCTAACGCAATTTTATTGCATCCTAACTCTTTAGCATGATTATATAAATATCCTCTACGCATCCTTGCACATAAATAGCAAGGACTTTTTGAATCCACATTAGCAACTACATCAAAAATATCACTTTCAAACATCTCTAATGGAATATTTAATATTTTAGCGTTATCTAATATAAAATTACGATTATATTCATTATAACCAGGATCCATAACAACATAATGAGCATTAAATTTAACGTTACCATGCCTTTGTAATTCTTGAATACATTTAGCAAGTAAAAATGAATCTTTTCCTCCACTAATACAAACCATGACATTATCATTTTCTTCAATTAATTTATAATCAGAAACGGCTTTAACAAATTTAGACCATATTTCTTTACGATATGTTGTTATAATGCTTCTTTCTATTTCTTTATACTTCTCCATTTTTAACCTCTTTATACACTTTATTAAATATATTTATAAATTCATCTATTTCTTCTTTAGTTGTTAAATAAGATAAACTAATTCTAATTGATGAACTTGCTCTTCCTTTATCTTTAGTTAGTGCATACACTAATTTTGAAGGTGTCATTATTGGACAACAACTAGTCTTACTTGAAACCATTACTCCATTTTGATTTAATTTATCAACAAAAAGAACTGATTTTATTTTCTTAACACTGATATTAATTGTATAAGGCAAGCTATTTGCAGTACTATTAATAATTACATCTTTATTTTGTTTTAATAAGTTAATTAAATAATCATGAAGTTCCATAACATATTTATATCTTTCATCTAAATTTTTATATGCTTTTTCAATTGCAACCGCCGTACTCGCAATTAAATTGGTATTAGGAGTCCCACTACGATAAACAGTTGTTGATTTACCACCTAAAATTTGAGGTTTTAACTCAATATTTTTTCTTTTTACTAAAATAGAGATTCCCATTAGCCCATAAAATTTATGAGGAGCAATAGTTACTAAATCAGCATTTTGAATATCTATATTAATTTTACCAATTGCTTGAGATGCATCAGTATGGAAAACAATATGATCATAATTTTTTAAAAACTTACCAATTTCTTGAGTAGGTTGTTTTATTCCAAGCTCTGAATCTACAGAAGTTACTGATACTAAAATAGTTGTTGGTCTAATCATACTCTTTAAAACATTTATGTCAACTATTCCATCTTTGTTAACTGGAATTATTTCTACTTCAAAGCCTTCTTCTTGTAAACGTAAACAAGAACTCATTACTGAATTATGTTCAAGACTACTAACTAAAATATGATTTCCAAAATTTTTATATCTGTAAGATGCACCTAATATCGCTAGATTATTACTTTCAGTAGCACCACTTGTATAAATTATTTCATCAGGATTAACTTTTAAAATATTCGCGATTTTTAAATTAGCATCATCTATTATTTTTTTAGCCATTTTCCCCATATCATGATTAGAATTTGGATTCCCATAATAATTATTTGTAACATTTACATAGCAATCTAATACATCTTTATCAACCGGAGTTGCTGAAGCATAATCTAAATATATCATATGTCCTCCTTAAATATTTATAAACAATTAACTATAATTTTTAATTGATTTATAAAATAAAATAAAAAAGCCTATTTAAAGCTATTTTAACATTTTATTGGTGCTTATGGAGGGAATCGAACCCTCATGGTCGCAAAACCGCAGCATTTTGAGTGCTGTGCGTCTACCAATTCCGCCACACAAGCAAGAACAAACTAATTATATCATATTATATTTAAAATTTGTTATAATTAATTTTAATTTATTTAATTTTCTTCATCTTCATTATATTTTGTCGAATATAAATCCAATTCTTCATCTTCTTCACTATTTTCAAATTTAGGTAAATCATTAATAGTAGCAAGTCCAAAATAATCTAAAAAATTATTAGTAACTTCATATAAGTTAGGTTTTCCAGGTAACGTACTTTTACCACTTACTTTAATTAACTCTTTAGCAAGTAATTTTCTAATTACAAACACGGTAGAAACTCCTCTAAGTTCATCTATCTCTACTCTAGTTATTGGTCCATTATAAGCAATTATTGCAAGAGTTTCTAAAGCAGCTGGTGATAAAGTATTGCTTTCAGGTTTTTTAACTAACTTTTCATATATTTCTTTATGTTCAGGTTTAGTAGTTAACTTAAAGGCATCTCCTAAATAACTTATTCTTATTCCTCTATCTTCTTCTTCATAATTCTTTTTTAATATAGAAAGCAAATTCTTAACCTCAGTTTCACTCTTAGACATAATATCGCATAAATTATCTAAAGTAATTCCCTCATCTCCAACCACAAACAATATTCCTTCTAAAATACCAACATCTCTCATAACTAACATCCTTCTAAATAAATATCGTCAAAATTTTTATCTTGAGTTATTACTATTTCACGTTTTTTTGATAAGTCAAGAATACTTAAAAAAGTAACTATTACATATGATTTAGAAATATCATCAAACAAATCTAAAAAATTAACTTTACCTCTTTCTTTAATTATATTTCTAATCATTATGTTTCTACTTTCCAAACTTATTTCTTTCTTAGTCACAGTAGTAATCTTAGGTTCTTGCAATTTTTGTCTTTTTAAAAATTCTTCAAAAGCATTCAATAAATCATTTAAAGTAATATTTGTACTTAATTTAGTTTCATTTCTAAATTCATTCAAATTACTAGGTAGCTTAGTATAAACATAACTTCTCTTTTCCTCAAGAATTCTAAAATCTCCAGCCATATCTTTAATTTTTTGATATTCTAATAATCTTTCTCTTAATTCATCTTCAGTATTAATTTCATATTCATCATCATTATCTTCATCATCTCTATGTAATAATAATTTACTTTTTAAATGAATAAGTTCTGATGCCATAACTAAATACTCACTACAAGCATCTATTGTTAAATTTTTATTATTATTTATATAATCAATATATTCTTTAGTAATTAATTCTATATCTATATCATAAATATCCATCTTGTTAGACCTTATTAAATGCAATAACAAATCTAATGGTCCATTAAAATTATTAACTTCTACATTCATTTACAATCAAAACCTTTTTTTATTAACTCAGAACTTATTATATCATACTTAGTATTTAATTGATAATAATTTGTATCAATACTTCTTAAATCAATATTAGTATCAATTATTGCAGTAAATTTAAAACTATTTTCACTAGTTGTAATAGTACATTTTCCACCTAAAGAATTAATATTGTTACTTTTAGTTTGATAATTAAATAATGTATCACTTAAAATCGAACTATCTGAACTAGTATATGAATAATTATTTTCTATTTTAATTAAATTATTTTCTTCATTAAATGTATAAATATATTCATAATTACGATAAATACATGTTAATTTTTTTATATCACTATTATTTTGTGTAGTCGTTGTAGAACCACTTGTTGTAGTCGTTGCGCTAGTTGTTATTGGAATCGTTGTAGGAATTGTAGTAGTCGGATTAGTATTAGAATCAGTATTTCGATTTAATAAATCATTTAAAGTAAAATCATCACCAAAGTAAGATTTTATATAAGGAAACGCAAAACAAGCACCAATTAAAAATACAAATACAAAAACAACAAATATTGGTTTACTTGATTTTTCTTTTTTTAAAGTACCTAACACTATAACATCTTTATTCTCATTGTTCATATTAACTAGCCTCCAACTATAACAAGTATAGCAAAATTTTTAATAAAAGAAAATCGAGTAGAGAAAACTTTTCAATAAATTATTGAATACTTTTCCCTCTCACACCACCGTACGTACCGTTCGGTATA
>CAKOQK010000004.1 GCA_934101225.1 uncultured Bacilli bacterium
ATAAAAAATATGGTAAAGTTTAGATAGTAGGTGTTGATATGAATATATTAGAAAAATTTAGTAATTTATTATCAAGCAATAATAGTGTTAAAACTGAAATAATTAATAATATATGTAATAAATATAGTATGGAATTTCCTTTTAGTATGGATGATTTTATTAAAATTGATAGATTAGATATTAGTAATATATTAAAAGAATATGATCAGGATAATTACAATGAATTATTAGATGCTTTTAATATGAATATGACTGTTATTAAAATGTATAATAGTAATCCATCTAGTATGTTTTTTAAAGAAAAATATGAACAAGCAATTCTTTATATAAATAATTTAGTTATTAATATTAATGCTTATTTTTCTAAGATAAATAGTGATATATCTAATGAGATAAAAGATAAATATAATAAAATTATAACTAAAGATGGAATAAATGATACAATTGCTAATTTAGATGAGTTAGATTCTTTATTAGATTCTTTAAATATTACTTTATATGAAAAAGGAAAGATTAAACAGGAAGTTGGTAAGTCAAATGTAAGACTGGCGATTACTAATAAAAAGATAAGTGAAGAAGATAAAAAGTTATTTGAAAAGATAGAGAAAATAATTAAAGATGAATCTAACTTAATAAATGGTGTATCAAAAGATATGATAGAGGATTATATAAATGGTAATTTGGAAGAAGATAATCCTGATTTAAGAATGGTTACATTAATTACGGGAATGTATAGTGAAATGAATAAAGCTAAAAATAATTTAGGAAATAGTTCATTATATAACTATAGTATTAAACTTATAAATGAATATATTAATGCTTATGAAAAGTTAAAAGAAGAATAAAAGGTAAATTAAATAGAAAGGGGAATATGTATGAGTGAGAAAGAGTTTATTATTTCGTTATGTAATAAATATATAGATGATTTAGATAATAATGATAATAATAAAAATGTGTCTTATTTTAAGGATGTATTACATCAAATTAATGAAAATTCTTCTTATATGTATGATTTTATAATAGGTATTAG
This sequence comes from uncultured Bacilli bacterium, assembly GCA_934101225.1. Lineage (GTDB taxonomy): Bacteria > Bacillota_I > Bacilli_A > RF39 > UBA660 > CAG-533. The sequence continues at coordinate 1,031 of CAKOQK010000004.1, forward strand.
TGAAAATTTAATTTTGGAATTATTTAAAGATGATGAAGATAAAAAAGATTTTATGTTAGGGTTTAATGATTTAAAGAGTAAGATTATGTCTTTTAATGGTGATAATTCTAGTATTAGGTTAACTGATGATGAAAATAAAATTATAGATAGATTTAAAGAGTTAATAGTTAGATATGTAAATTCAAGTAGTAGTGATACTGATACTGTTAAAGATTTTATTTTAAGATTAAATAATAATTCTAGTTTGTTAGAAAGTGATTACGACTTGGTTGAAAAATTAATATATTTATATGAAAAAGATAGTACAGATGCATTATTTGAAGAGGCTATGGATTATTTAAATAGATATAATATTTCTTTAATTAGAAAGTTTAGTAAGAAAGCAAAGAATCCAGTTAAGTATACTAAAGCTGGGGAATCTAACGCAAATGAAGATAAGGTTAATGAAATCAATGAAGATAATAAAGCAAATCCATTTGAAAATATGGTTAGTTTTGAATATGTTCCTAAAGAAAGATCTAGAGTTAATCGTAAGAAAAAAATTGATAAGTTAAAAGAAGATAAGGTAGTAGATTTTAATAGTTTATTTAGTAAATATAATTTTAATTATGATGATTTACAAACCTATTATAAAAATAAATTAAATAGTTGTGGTATAGAAAAAATTGAATCATTTTTAAAATATTTAAATGATAATACTAAATTGAGTGATATAAATAATAATAGTCGTATTTTAGGACTTCTTTTAACAGAATCAAGTAAAGATGCTTTTGAATATGTTAATAATGTTTTGATAAACAACTATAGTTTTAGCATAGAAGATTTAGATGATGTATTAAAAAGATATACTGCTATTTATTTAGATGGTGGATTAGATAATTTTAAAAAAAATGCTGAACTGTTGACATCATGTGGTGTAAAAGAAATAGCTGCAGAGGTTATAAATAATGTTGTGTTTTTTAATAATAATTATGATGATAATTATAAAAATTATGTATTTCTTAAGGAAATGGGAATTAACGCTGATGCTATTTTAAAAGATGCTTTAAATGTATTTAGTACTGATTTTGATTTATTATGTAAAAATATAAAAGTATTGGATTCATATGGCTTTGATTTAAGAGATGAAGAAGATTTTAAAAGCTTTAGTGTATTATTAATTTTGGATTTAGCTAAAGCAATAGATATGTTTATAGAAATGGGATATAGTGAGTATATTCATGATAAACCAGAATTAACACTTAGAAATATTAAATCTTTGATTATTAAAAGAATATTGTTTGCTTATAAGAATGGTTTAGATATGTGGGATAATTATAGTGAAAATTGTCCTTATAAAAAGAATGATAAGTATGAGGAAATGATTAAGAATAAGGATGTTCTTGATGAAAAAGAAATAGATTTATTAATTAAAGAGTATCCTATTTTGTCTTTGCTTGATTCTGGTATGCGTATTACAACTTTTAATGATCCTTATTTTGGAAGTATTAGAAGAAAAACAGAGTTTGTTTTTGATAATAAGATTGTTTCAAGAATTAAAACGTATAGTATATTTAAATGTTTAATAACAAATGGGGTAAATGAACAGGAAGCTTTACTTTATGCTTTATCATATAATATGGATTTAAATATGGCTGAATATGAAAGCTTAAAAAAAGTTGTTTATAGAGATAATGAGGTTAGTACATTATGATAGATTATTTAGAAGAATATATTACTTTAGAAGAATTAAAAGTTGTAAAATATAATTTTAGTAGTCAAGATAAGAATAATTTTAATTATTATGAGCAAAATATTAGAGAAGTGCTAGATTATTTGAGGAGTATTGGAGTTGTTAATTTCAAGGATATTTTGTTATATAGAAAAGATATTTGTTTAAAGAATTTAGATATTCTTAAAGATGAGATTAATAAAATAAATAAGAATTTAATGGTTTATTTATTTAATAACGATATTTCTAATTTAATAAATTTAAATATTTAAAAATATTTTAGCACTTTCACTTGACAAGTGCTAATTAGAGTGGTATAACTATAATTGTGAAAGGAAGAGTGATTAGATTATGAATATAATCCCAAGAGGTTTTTTCTTCGATGATGATTTAGATGATTTCTTTAAACCAGTTGTAAGAAAAAATGATGTAAAATGTGATATCTATGAGGAGGATGGTATGTACCATGTAGAAATGGATGTACCGGGATACGATAAGAAAGATATTAAATTAGAAGTTAAAGATGGTTATTTAACTGTTAGTGCTTCTAAGGAGAAAAAAGAAAAAGAAACTAAGAAAAATTATATTAGAAAAGAAAGAACAATCGGTTCATTTAGTAGATCCTTTGCTTTAGGTGATATTGATGTTGATAAAATAGATGCTAAATTTGAAAATGGTATCTTAAATATTACTATTCCTAAAGAAGAAAAAGTTGAAGCTAAGAAAACTATTGAAATTAAATAATTATGAAAGTGCTCGAAAGGGTGCTTTTTTTAGTGAAGTAATTTATAAATGTTGATATATATTTGATATTAATAATAATGAATGATTAGGGTGTATGTTAATATAGTTAATTATTAGAAAATGTATGAAAATAGATGTAAATAAATGTATTTATTTATTGATAAGATATTGATTATAAATGATTTTTTTTGTTAAAATTAAGATAGTAATAGAGGAGTTTGTGATGAAAGAAGATTTGAATTTATTAGAAAATAATAATGATTTTAAAGAAATTGTTAATAAAAAAGGGAGTAATGTTGGTATGCTTATAGTAATTATCGTTTTATTTTTGTTGATGATTGGACTTGGTGTTGGTGGTTATATTTTTTACAAATTTAATAATTCACCTAAAGTTTTATTTGTTAAAACACTTAGTAAGTATACTTTATTAAAGAATGATAGTAATGATTTAATTAATTTTTTATCTAAACTTAAAGATGGTTATACAATTTCGATTAATAATAATGTTAAAATAAAAAGTGATAAAGAAGAAATTATGAATGCATTAGTTAATATTAAATTAACTAACAATTTTGAAAAGAAATTAGCAAATTTAGATATAAATTTTGATGATAATAATGGAAGCGTTATTAATTTTAATTCTTTAATGGAAGAAAATAGAACATATTTAAAACTTAATGATATTTTTGATAAATATTATTATTTGGATGAAGATAATTCTTCATTGTTTGAGGATAGTGAAATTGTTGATGATAGTAAGTTAATAGAGGTTATTTCTAATTCTTTTAGTAGTTATTTTACTGATGATAAATTTTCAAAAGAAAATGTAGATGACAATGTTAAAATAACTGTTGGTTTAAGTGATAAAGATTTTTATGATTTAATTAATTTGATTGTTAATGATTTAAAAAATAGTAAAGTATTAGAGGCTTATGCTAGTAAAGAACTTACTATTGAAGATATTTATAAGGGATTGGATGATTTTATTAGTGAACTTAAAAATGAATTAAATTTAGAAAGTAAGGATATTACATATAGCTATAGTATTTATGAAAAAAATAATAAATTAATTAAGCAAGAACTTAGTATTAGAGATGTTTTAGTATCAATTGAAGGTGATACTAAAGGAAATATTTATGTCTATAATGAGGGAAAGATAGTTTTAACTGGAAATTATAATAAAAATTATCTTAAGTTATCCTATGAAGAAGATGGTGTAAATCTTAATTTAAGTATAGATTATAAAAATAATACTTCAGCTAGTGAACTTGATTCTAACTATAATATTGTACTAAGAATAAATGAATTAACTATAAGTGATTATGTTAAGTTAAATATTAATGATAATAAAGAAATATTAGAAATTGATAAAGAAAATTCGAAAAAGATTGACGATATAACTGTTGAGGAAGAAGAACAAATTTATAATAAGTTTTTTGAAATTCCTCTTATTTCTTCTTATATGAATATGTATGGTAATATGATTAAATCAAGTGATTTAAATTATGATTTAAATACAGAAATGTAGTTAAGTTTTGAAATTTTTAAAATTTTGGTTGTATCTATTATTATGGTTGTGATATATTAATGGTGTTATATTTTTAACATTATTAATGGCCTGTTGGTGAAATGGTTAACACATAGCCCTCTCAAGGCTACATTTATGGGTTCGAACCCCATACAGGTCACCAATAAAGTTGATAAAAAGCCTTAATTTAAGGTTTTTTTAGTTTTTATAATTTAAAATTTATGGTAATTTTCCATGTTTTCCACCTGCTCCGTGGTAATTTCATGGTAATTTTGTTTATAGAAATTTGTCGGTTGTTTTTGCTATTTCTTTTCTTATTTTATTTTCTAAATGACCATATTTGTTAACTGTTGTTGCATAATTACTATGGCCAAGTCTTTTTGAAATATGATATAATTTCCAACCATCAGCCATCATTAATGCAACATAAGTATGTCTAAGATCATACATTCTTATTCTAGGAACATTTGCTAAATCACAATATTTGTAAAATGCCTTCCTTAAAGATACATCACTATATGGTCTATTTGTATTATAATTATAAAATATCAAATCTTTAATATTTATTTGTTTTGAAATTAAATATTCTTTGTACTTTTGTAATTCTTGAATTAATTTTGGCGATACATCAACAATTCTATCAGAAGAGTAGGTTTTTGTTGATGATAAAAAATCATTTGATTTTGTATCATAATTAATGGAATGCGAAATTTGAATTGTGCAATGTGCTTCATTAATTGAGTTCCAAGTGAGAGCCCTTGATTCGCCAATCCTGTCGCCTAGATATAAACCAAGTAACGTTAATATTTTAGTTCTAAGACCAATTTCAGAAGTATCATTTTCTATATAGGAAATAAATTTTGAAAATTCTTCAATAGACCAATATTTCATTTCAACCTTAGGAACTTTAATATATTTGATATTGGTTGTTGGGCTTTTAGATATTATTTCTTTGACATTCTCACACCAATTAAAAAATGCTCTTAGATGTTTTAATATTTCGTTTTTTTGTTTATTGGTCGTATTTTGAGAATTGATGAAATCGATTATATTTTCTTTTAATATATTATTAATTTTTTTATTTTCTAATTCTTTATAATAACAATCATAAAATAATTTTTTCTTTTTTAATGTATTATATGATAATTTCATTACTTCTTTACAATAAAACAAATATTCTTTCCAAAGATCTTTAAATATATAAGAGCTATTGTCTGATTTAGTATTTTTAATATTCAATTCTAATTTAGCTTTATAATCTTTTGCAAATTTTATATCATATATTTTTTTGCCATCTATTTTTGAAATAGTAGTATTATTATGCCTAATGACATAATTACCATTTTTTGTATGTCTATATATATTATCATATCTTGTTTTTTCGTATATTTTATCCATTTTTACCCTTTCTTTCTTGTTATTAAATGATAATTTTAGTATAATAAGACATAGAAAAACATTAAAAAAATTCTTAAACTAGTTGTGTGGTTTAATTTTATATAAGTTTTTCTATTTATGATAGTACTTATTGCCGTAGGTGCTATCTTTTTTATTTATTTTATATTCCAACTGTTTCCACAATTTTGGCAAACAGCTTTTTTTGTTTCAATATTGATTGTTTTATATTTTTTACCAATACCAAATACTTTAAATATTAAAGCAGGTAGAGTAAAAAATAACCATTTAAAAAGTCCCCACAACCATCCAATAGTTATCCACCATAAAAAACTATGATGTTTTTTTACTAATTTGATTTTATTAACTACTTGTATTGATATGTTTTCACTTCCACATTTAGAACATTTCATGTTTTCACCTCCAATACTTCTTATTTATAAAAATATCTATACTAGCATATTTTTAATCAAAATTATTTTTTCTTCTTGTTCTTTGATGTAATTATAATTTTTTTATTAATTTTATCAATTTCACTATCTATTGTTAGTTTTTGATATATTAAATCTAAATAATCAAGTTGTTCTTTATTTAATTTATTAAAATTATGTATAGCGTCAGCAAGTTGGCTAGCAACTTTTTCAGTCTCATGTTTTTCTAAATCTGTCATTATAATCTTGTCCTCTTTTCCCTAGCTACACCAACAATTTTAACAGGTAAACTTGCAATTTGTTCTTTATTATAAAATGTTGGTTGAAAATTATCACTATTATTTAAATTTAGAGGTACGAGTGTAATACCATTATCGGTTATGGTAACATTTTTAAATGTAGCATCAAATCCATTTACCATAACAGCACAATCTTTTTTTTGCGCTGTTAAGAAATCTTCAATATGTTCAAAAATAACTATATCATTCTCATTGTATTTTGGATACATACTATCGCCACTTATTTTTAAACCGTAATATGATTTTCCACCTTTTATCCATTCTTTTGGTATATCAACATATTCAATTATATCAGTTTGAGCTTCTATTGCTGTTCCAGCTTTGATAGTACTTAATACAGGTATTTGTATGGTATCAGTTTGAATATCAATTAACGAAGCATTATCAAAAGACAATGGTGGAAAAAAATCATTAATAGATACTCTAAAATATTCTGCTAATTTAAATAAAATATCTTGATTTGTTTTTCTATCTCCAATTTCATATCGTGAAATTGTTTGAGGAGTAGTATTTAAATATTCTGCCACTTCTTCTTGAGTAAGATTCTTTTGCTCTCTGAAATTTCTTATTTTATTTCCAATATATTTATTTATATCCATCTATGTTTTCTCCTTTCAAAAATATAATAGCATAATTTACACCAAAATGGAACAAAAAGTTAAAAAATAGTAAAAAAAGTATTGACCTAACACCGAAGCGGTGATAAGATTAAAGTGCAATAAGGAAAGGAGAGTGAAATAAAAATGCAAAGTAAATTATTATTACTAAGAAAAGATAAAAAGGTCACTCAAGCAAAATTAGCCGAAATATTGGGAATTACTACAAAACAATATGGTGCCAAAGAGTCTGGTAAAGTGAAGTTTAATGGTGATGAAATGTTTAAAATAGCTGAATACTTTGATACAAAAATAGATGATATTTTTTTACCCACTAATCACCAAAATGGTGAATTAATAAAAGAAAATATTAATGAATAGGAGGAGGACACATGAATCAAGATAGAAAAATAACTTTAGGAGATTTACAGGAACAAGTTATTATGTATTTATATAACAAAAATGAAAGAAAATTAGTTTTAAATACAGAAGATGTTAAATTAGTTGAAATTTTATTTAGATAAAAAGACTAGAATTAAATCTAATCTTCATTAACATTATTTTTGCAATTACGAACTTGTTTATAAATTTCTTTATATGCTTCACTAACATCTTTTATACTTTCTTCATTACTACTGCCTTTAGTAATGTAATCGTTTTGAAGCATTGCAATAACAATTTCTTTAGCAATATCTGACATATACACATCTCACTTTCTAATGATTTCTATTATAAGTAAAAATGAGGTAAAAGACAATTGCAAAAGTGCGAAAAATCAAATAGAAAACTAAACCACACAACTTTTTTAAGAAAGGAAATAAAAAATGAAATATTATAATGCAACCGAAATAATTAATATAACTGGATTAAGTAAATCATCGGTTTACAATCTAATTAATAATTTAAATACTAAATTAAAAAGAGAATATCCAGGAACAATTATTATTAAAGGTCGAGTACCAAGATGGTATTTTGATAAAAAATTAATGATAAATGATATTACAAAAGAAGAAAATCAAGAATTACAAAAAATATAAAACAAAAAATTTGGTTAAGAGGTTGATATGAATGTATTAAAAAAAGATTTATGGATGCATACTAATTCCCATAAATCAAATACATAAATAAAAAATTACTCTTACATTATACCAAATTATGAAATAAAATGCAAATTTAAAAAAATATGTAATTTTGAATGAAAGAGAGGAACAAAAACATAAATGAAAAAATATAGATTAAAACGTAAGATTAAAATTATTATTTTATTAATATTGATAGCATTCATTAACATAGTTGCTATATGTCAATTATTTACTATTAAAACAATAGGTAAAACACCAGTTGGTGATTATGAATGTCATGGTGGAATTATAAAAATATGTGGATCAAGTTCTGAAGTTGCTAATTATTTAGGAGTATAGGATATGAAAAATCCAGCATTCTTATTTTATACAAGTGATTTTATTACAGGAACGTTATTTATGAATAATGAAGAAGTTGGTGCTTATATAAGAGTTTTATGTATGCAACATCAAAAAGGTCATCTAACTGAAGAAGAAATTAAAAATATTTGTAAAAAAAATAAAATTTTTCTCTCCGTTATCTCTCATTTCAAACAAGATAAAAAAGGTCTTTTCTATAACAAAAGGCTAGATAGAGAAAAAGATAAAAGAGAGAAATATTCGGAAAGTAGGGCAAAAAACAGGAAAAAACGTACTGAAGATAAGATTGATATGTCATTTACATATGAAAACATATCAAAAACATATGATGCACATATGGAAAATGAAGATGAAAATATAAATAATAATATAAATATTAATACTAATTATAATATTAAAAATATAACTAAAGATTATATATTTAATTTATATACTAATACTATAAATTCTAATATAAGTTCTATTGAATTAGAGAAATTAGATAATTATATAAATATCTTTAAAGATGACTTAAGAATAATTGCATATGCTATTGAGTATTGCAAAATGTATAGAGCTTATAACATTAACTATCTTTGTAAAATTTTAAATAACTGGTATAAGGCGGGTTTTAATACTTTGGAACAAATTAAAGAAAAGGAAAAGCCTAAAAGCATTGAAAACAATAATTCAGAAGAAGAAAAGGTTGAGTTGTTTGATTATGATTGGTTGAGTGACATTAATGAAGAAAAATAAAGTTTTGAAAGAAAAGAAAAAATTATTTGATTATTTTAAATTAAAAAAACAATACAATGCACTTTTAATCAAATATGAAACATTGTTAAGTGATGTTAAAGAAGAGTGTTTTGAGGTAATTTATAACAAAATCAATGACGATCAATCAATTGTTAAACTTAAAAAAGATAACAAGATGCTAAGACAACAGGTTAAAACTTTAAAAGAAATAATTAAGGAGGAATGTGATGGACGAAATAATTCCAAGAAGATATGGCCAAAATCCTCTAGCAGAAACAAAAGCAGAAGCAGAATCAAAAGTAAATAAGAAAAATCATTATTTTCAAATTATTGAAATACTTAATGATTTTGATAAACCAATGACGGCAAAAGAAATTGCTATTGAAATGAAAAAAAGAGGTTATAGCAAAACTGATGAAAGAAATGTATCAGCTCCAAGAATTACGGAAATGATGCAAAAGGGATGGCTAGAATGTGTTGGCAAGAAAAAATGTCAATACACAAATAATTTTGTTGGAGTATTTATTGTTAGAAATATAAAAGACAGGTGAGTGATTACATGGGAGTTAGAAAAATTAAATATTTTGGAGGGCAAAAAGCAACTTTACCAATCAAAAGTGAAAAGCAGTTAAAAACAGTTATGCTTTATTTATTACAAAAGAAAGAACATGCAAAAACAGAGATTAAATATTATCTTGCTTATCGAAATTATATGTTGTTTTTAATTGGATTTAATACAGCCTTTAGAGCAGAAGATTTACTTCAGTTAAGGGTAACAGATGTAAAAAAAGGGTTTGTATCAATTAAAGAAAATAAAACACGTAAAGTTCAAAATTTTAGAATGAATAAACAATTGCACCAAGAAATTTTGGATTATATTGAAGAATTTGATCTAAAAGAAAATGATTATTTGTTTATGGGGCAAAAGAAAAAAGATACATATCAGGGCAAAAGTTATAAAGTTATTTATCCAATAACTCGTCAAAATGCAAGAAATATTTGCCATGACGTTGCTAATGCTGCTGGAATAGATTTTAAATTTGGCCTTCATAGTTTAAGAAAAACTTTTGGTTACATGTATATCAAGCATGGTGGAAATGTAATTACACTAATGAAAATGTATAATCATTATTCACCAGATGTCACTTTGCTTTATGTTATGTGGGGTAAGGAAGATGCAGAAGCTGATCGTGAATCTACGTTTATAGGAGGGATAAAATGAAATTGTTAGAAAGATTAGAAGAACAAATTAAAATACTAAGAATATCAAAAAAAGAATATAGTAAACGTTTATTTGATTTAAAAGATAAGAATAATGAGTTATTAAATCATATTGAACGAATAAAAGAAGATAAATATGAATTAAAAAAACAATGTGAATTATTAGATACAAGTTTTAATGAGGCGTTATCATCACTTCAAGCCCAACATAGTATTGCAGAGAAATATAAAGAGGATATTAAAATAGCTAATGCTACTATTTCAAAATTATCAAAAAAAATAGATAAATTAAAAGAGAATAATAAAAAAATTGGCGGAGCTAAAGGTGGCTTTATTAAAGAAAATAATTATTTAAAAGAATTAGTTAAGGATTTAACATTTAAATTAGAAGAATCTATGTCTGATAAATACGTTTTAAGAAAATTACCATCTGGTAAAAGACCAAAGGGAGATTTAATGAGATTAAAAAGCCAGGCATTTCAAAGTAAAATTGTTAAGCAAATGCATCGAGAGGATTCTAATGAATAAATTAATAACTTATATTTTAGATAATTATTATACTGAAAAATTTATTAGATCTTTAGAGGCTGATTTAAATGAAAATAATGTTTTATTTAAAGTAAACTCTAATCATGGTTGTATTGATATTTATTTGAAACCAACTCTTTGTAGTAAATATAAATTTATTTGTAGCTTTAAAAAAAGTGATGCATTAGAGTGTTTGATTAGAGATAGAACAAAATTTATGGCATTTATTAAACAAGCTATAAAAAAACTAGGAGGAATTTAAATATGTTTGACCAAATTAAAACCATTTTAGACACGATTGCAGGGTTTTCCAATGTTCTTGTGTATCAAGAGTTAGAACTCGTCTTAGAGCCTAGTTTAAATGGCGAATATGAAGATTATCAAAGAAGTTTAAAATTTCAAATTATAAAAATTTATGACGGATTAGAAAAAACTATATATAAAGCAAATTGTAAGGAAAATAATCCGAAGGAATATTTAGAAAAGATTTTAAAGGATTTAACAAAAATTCAATTAAAGTTAGGAGGAATTAATTGATGGAATTATGGATTAGAAGTCAAGATAGAGAAAAATTAATCAAATGCATTGATATAGCAATAGCAACTGATAGTGAAGATGGTAAAACTATTAGAGGTTATAAAATAGTTGAAAATACTGAATATGAAGAATTAGGTTTTTATACATCAAAAGAAAGAACTTTAGAGGTGTTAAATGAAATTCAATCTAAATTGAATTGTAATAAGTTTTTATTAAAACCAAAAACAGGTTTGCTATCTAAAGACGATATCAGAAAAGAAAAAATTTGTTTAGAAGAATTAAATAATATTGATCTAATTGCTGAAAATTCATTATGCAGTATTGAGCCAATTGGTAATCCAGTATTGGTATATGAAATGCCTGAAAAGTAGAAAAAATCGAAAAATGGAATTATGGGTAAGTTTTTAAAAGTTAAATTTATGCTAACTATTATAAATATTAGAAAAAATTAAGATTTAAGCATACACTAAAAACTTTCCACAATTACCTGTTATGACAAGTTTTATTAGGAGGATTAAGATGACTAAAGAAGAATTAATAATAGGATCTTTTAAAAAAGGTTATTGTTGTGACTTAGATGAAATTAAAGACTATTTGAAAAGAATTGATGAGTTAGAGGCTAAACTAACGGGAGAAGATAAAGAAACTTACACTTGGTTAATTTATGGCTATAATCAATGTGCCAAATTGTTAAATGAAACAGAACAGCAATGTAAAAAGCAAAAAGAAGTTATTGATAAATTAAGCAAAATAATCTATGAAATAGATTATTTAAGAAAAACAGCTGGTGGTTATCCTAGTCATTATTTAGATGAATTATTAGATATATTAAAAGAGGTGTCAGAATGAACGATAAATGTAAATATTGTGATTATGTTTCTAAATGTTCAAGAATATGTGAATATAATAGCTATTTATGCAAAGTGCATAGGAGTTTTCCAAAAGTAGTAGATAAATCGTATGAACAGTTACAACAAGAAAACAAAAAATTAAATGGTGCTATACAAACTTACGATATACTTCTAAAAGTAAATGGTGAAGAAAACAAACAACTAAAAGATAATTGGAATAAGTTAAAAGAATATTTAATAAATGATATAAATGATAGAAATGGTACTAAAATTGCTGAATTTGAAGAGGGTAATAGAGTAAGTGAAACGATATCTCCAATTTATACATTGATGGAAGATAAGTCAAAAATAATGAAGGAAGTATTAGATAAAATGCAAGAACTAGATGGAAGTGATAGTAATGAATAAAGAAGATTTATACCCTTTAATCGGTAAATATTTAAATGGTTACAAGATAATTAAAATAGAAGAAGATCCATTTATAAAAGGACAAATTAATTTATGGACTGATGAATGGATAACAGAATATTTTGGAGATATAAGTATAGTCAAATTTTTTATAAGACCAGAGAGCAATTCATCTAAGATATACAATGAACTAATTAATAAAGAAATATACCAACTAAAAGATAATTGGAATAAGTTAAAACAAAAAATGTTAGATAGTTTTAATAAAACTCAAGATGTACAATTTTTAGATGTATTACAAGATATGCTAGAACTAGAACAAGGAAGTGATAGCAATGAATAAAGAATTAATTATAACTAAAGAAGATATAGAATTATTAAAAGAAATGAAAGAAAATTGCTTAAAGTCTAGTGTTTATGATGATGAAAAAAGATTATTAAAGGCAAATGCTATCACAAAATTTCTTAACTTATTAGACACAAATAAAAAGCAAAAAGAAGTGATTGATAAAGTTAAAAAACGTTGTGAAATAGAAATAAATGCTTCTAATCATTATTTACAAAATCATAGTAGTCAACAAGAGTTATGCCATAAGGTAGCACACCAGAGAATTTTAGACATATTAAAAGAGGTATCAGAATGAGTATATATGAAGCAAGTATAACTAATCCTAAAAAGCAATTAGAATTTTATAAAGATTTATCCGAACAGTTACAACAAGAAAACAAAATATTAAAAGAAAATGCAGAAAATAATGACAAAGTAGTTGATAAAGTAAATTGGGAAAATTTGTTGTTAAAAAAAGAAAATAAACAACTAAAAGAATGCTATTGTAATAGAACTGATTGTTCTGGAAGAATAAAAAATAGTAGAAACTATGATAGTCTTTATCAAAAATATAATAAGCAATTAGATAATTGGAATAAGTTAAAAGAAGATTTGAAATTGATTTTAGATTATAGTTTTGGTGAAGATGCTTCAAGTTGGGACAAGATATATGGTGAACATGCTAAAGCAACTTTAAAATTTATGGAAGAATTAGAACAAGGAAGTGACGATAGTAATGGCAGAATGGAAAAAAGATAATTTGGAAAAGATAAGAATTACAATTGAAATACCTAAAAATACAATAGCATTTGTAGTAAATACACTTTCACAAGAAAAAAATAAAATTGTAATGAGTAACACTCATTATGATAGTGAAGATATTGAAAAACTAAAAGGAGATATTAATGAAAATAACAATATATGAATTATTAGGATTAGTGAAAGATGGCAAAGCACCTAAAAAAATAAAATATGATGATAAAATTTGGGATTATCGTAATGATAGCCAAGATTATTCTTGTTTTAACGAAAATGATTTAATTGGACGTTTATTTTATAGTTTACCAATAAATGAATTTATAAACAATTATGTAGAAATAATCGAGAAACCAAAGAAGATAGAAAAATGTAAAGATTATGAGATTTTTTTAGGAATAGATGATTATATAGAATATATAAAAACTAGAGCAATCAATGAATTAATGGATGAAATAAACAATTTAAAGGAGAATGATAATAATGAATAAAGAAAGATTTATTAAAATGCTAGAACAAGCAAAAGAAGATGAATACGGAAGATTATATGTTTTAGGAGAATATAATAACAAAATCTATTTTGGAACTATAACGACTATTTGTGATGATATATTTAAAGATAATAAAAGTGCTGAAATATATGACAGACACTTTTGGAATGATGATACTTTAGATTGTTACGTGGTATCAACTAGAAACAATGAAGATATCAAATATAAAGTTCCAGAAAGAATTGGCTATTGTAAAGGATATGAATGTTTTAATAGTATTGATGATTATATAGAACATTTAAGAACAAAAATTGATGAGCTGATAGATATATCAAATAAATATTCTAGATTGTTAGAGAAAGGTGCTAATGATTAAATGAAGAAAAAAGAAATAGATATAGTAGATATTAAAAATGCTGATTACTTAAAATTTTATGTAGAAAATGACTTTATTTATTGTGAAAATGAATATGGTGAAAGAGTGATCGTAGGAGATTTATATCATTAACATGAGGAGTTAAATTGGAATGACTAAAGAAGAATTAATAATAGGATTTTTTGAAAAAGGTTATTGTTGTGACTTAGATGAAGTTAAAGATACTTGTTTAGGCTTATTAAAAGAAAATCAAGAATTAAAAAATCAACTTGAAGATAAAGACAATTTTATAAATAAATTACAGGCAACAAAAGGCAAGTTAAATAAATGGGATTATGAAAATACAATGAAACAAGAAAAGTTTTTAAAGTATTTAGAAGATGAATTAAAACGAATTAATCCTAGCGAGTTAACAGTTCGTGAACTTGTTGATTCGGAATTAGATAATGTTGGGTTTACTCAATATTTGACTTATAAAGAAGTTTTACAAAAATATAAAAAAATAATGAACGGATCTGAACAGTTCTGAACGAAGGAGGAAAAGAAAAATGAATAAAGATTTATATTATGAATTAAAGTGTTTAATGGATAAAAAAGGAAAATTAGAATGGTTTTTACAAGTATTAAAAGATCATCCAAGTAAGAGTGAAATAGTATTACTTCGTGGTGGTGTAAGTATGTCACTTGAAGATGCTGATATAGAAATGTTAATCCCTTATTATGAAAACAAAATTAAATTATTAGAAGATAAAATAAATAAATTCTATTTGTCTAAAACTATTGATTAGGAGGAAAAATGAATAATATTGATAAAGATATATTAAAACGAAATATTATTAGATGTGAAAAAGCATTAAATGAAAATAATAAGAAATACAAGTTTGATCTTGATTATAAAAAAATGTGGGAGGATCTTGTTGATAAATCTTTAGATTTACAAGAAGAAAATCGAGAATTAAAACTGCAAAATTTAGATTTAAGAAATGTCTATTTTAATGTAACTCACATAAATAAAATCTATACAAAAAAAATAAACAGATATATTGCTAAACAACAAAAGTTTATAAAGTTTTTAGAGGATGAAATAAAAATTAATAAAATAAAATATGGAGATACATTAACCGATATAAGTTATTTTGATGTTACTATTCGTATTAATGTTTTTACAGAAATTTTGCAAAAATATAGAAGTATAATAAGAGGAAATAAAGATGAAAAGTAGTGAATTTATAATTAAAGCAAAAGAATTAGTAAAAAAATATGCTAATGAGCATTTAGATAAAAGTGATGACATACCTGAATTTGATGTATTTGTAGTTTGGTATGCTTATGAATTAGGACATAGTAAAGCATTATTGAGTACAACGCTATTAGATGGTATGTATTATGAAATAACTTATAATTCAAATAAAAATGAAATATATTTTGATGCTTATAAAAAATTTGAAAATAAATGTATAAATATAGGAGATGATAAATAATGAATGTAATACAATGCAACAATAAATTATTTATTGATGGAAAAGAAATAAAACAGCCAAAATCACTATTTTTCAAAAATTGTGTTTGTACAGTTAATAATAAGATATATGTTAATGGTAAAGAACAAATTAAAGGTAAGTGGAAATATACTATAAAATCTATATTTCACACTTTGTTTTAGGAGGTAAAGATGAAAATAAATAATTCAAATGATGGAATGGGGTTTGTTGGTTTATTAACAATAGTATTTATTGTTTTAAAATTAACTAAAGTAATTAGTTGGAGTTGGTTATGGGTATTAAGCCCATTATGGATAAGTTTAGTAATAGGACTATTACTTATTATAATTTATTTTATTATTGTGAGGTAAAAATGAAAAACAAAATAATAGCTTTAATTGTTATAGGATTATTTGTATTAACAGCAATAGGATGTACAAGTGCAGAAACTGTATCTTATAATATAAGCCGAGAAAGTGACGAATTTAAAGTAAAGAGAAGAATTACATTTGTTAATTTAAGAACTGGAGATTACTTATTTACTATGACAGGTAAATGCTCTATTCAAGGTGGCAGTGGAAGTATAAATAGTGAATTAGAAGTAGTTTGTAGAATCGGAGAAGATAAATATCAAAAACATATGTTATATTTAGCTGAAGAAACAACTTATGTTGTAGAACAATTAGAAGATAGCGATGTATCAAGATATGATTATGAATTTGTATTTAGACCAGAAGCAATTATTCCTATTGAGATTAAAACACAAGTAGGTGATTAAAAAATGGGTAATTTTATATTAGGTTTATTAGCAGGAATTTTTATAGGAACACTTATGTTAATGTTTTTACTCATTATTTTAAATGCTGCTAAAGATGATTAATTTTAAAGATCAATGTGATATTTGTAAGCATTTTGAAATACTTATAGGATATAAAAATGAATGTCTTTGTATTAATTGTTTATTAAAAATATTAAAAGAAAGGAATGTGATTGATATGAATGGAATAGAAAGAATCAAAATATTATCTGCTAAAATAACGGATAAACCTTTACTTAAAATAGTAGAATATCTTTTATCAAGAGAAGATATGAACGATAAATATTTAGCTGAAGAAAAAAGTTTATCTCAAATGATATCATATATTAGATCAGAAGCAAAAAAACAAGCCAAAAATGGAGTAGCTATGATTGAGGATGAAGTTGTCTATGGATGGGCTATACATTATTTTGACGAAACAAATAAAGATTTAGGATTAGATAAAAAAGTCGATAAAATAGAACTAGAAGATGATAATTCTAAAACTATTGAAAATAAACCAAAAAAGATAATTTCTAAAAAGCCAAAACAAGATGTGGTACCAGAAGGACAATTACAATTAGAATTATTTTAAAATGTATTTAACTAAAAAAATAAAAATATTAATGGATGAATTTGATAATGACGTTAAACTGCCTAAAAAATTTAATTCATATGTGGAAAAAATCAAAGTTTCCCACAAATTGATAATTAAAAGTAAAAATGGATATCATTGTGATTATTGTAATTCAAATTTTCAAAAGAAAAGAATAACTAAAAAATTATACGGCGAAAAATTGATACAATGTCCTATTTGTAAGCAAACATTAATTGTTAAATCAAATAGAATTAAAAATTATATTCAAAAAGATAATTTTTGTATCATAGAACGTTTTAAAGGATATTATATTTTTAGACTATTTCAAGTTGAAACAACATATCGAAACGGAAATTATAGTAGCCATATTTGCGAATTTGGAAGAAAATTGTTTGATGATAATTTTGGTTATATTTATGAAATTTATAATGATAATATAAGTTCTACCATATCAGGTAAATATGTTAATCATAGAGAATTTTTGAATTTTAATTGGAAACGAAATGGAAGTTATTATCATACACTAGGAGATGTTTATAAATTATATCCATACAATTTAAAGAAACTTTTTAAAGGTACTAAATGGCAATATTCACAAATATGGGATTTTGCAAAACATATTACTTATTTTGATATATCAAATTTTATGTATTCGTATTCAAACTCAATTGAATATTTAATCAAAAATAGATTATATATTTTAACTAATGATTTACTTGAAAATACATCACGTGGTTATATTCTAAAACTAGATTATAAATATATAAAACAAAATTTACTATTTATTAGAAAATATAATTTAAAAATAGATGAAATAACTATTATGCAATATTTTAATATTTTTGATATTAAGTTAATTCGAAAATATAGTGAATATGCAGATAATTTAGATGATATTTTACATGAATTAAATATAAAACTTGAATTAGTAGATAAATATGTTAAGGATGCACAAGATGGATTTTGTGAATACATAGATTATCTTCAAATATGCAAATTACTTGAATACGATATGAAAGATAAAAAAATATTATAT
The DNA here is from genome assembly GCA_934101225.1 of uncultured Bacilli bacterium. GTDB lineage: Bacteria > Bacillota_I > Bacilli_A > RF39 > UBA660 > CAG-533. Next base: position 19,319 of record CAKOQK010000004.1, read on the forward strand.
CCAAGTAATGCAGTCGATTCACATGACAAAGTTCTAAAGATTTACGATAATATAAAAGATAAGACATATCAAAAAGCGATAAAAAAGAGATATGCAATAATTAAAAAATATGCTTATAAAGATAAAAAATATATAGTTTATCCAGTGAAATCACAAAAAGAACTTATAAATGAAAGTAAACAACAAAATAATTGTGTTAAAACATATGCAGAAAGAATCGCAAAAGGTGAATGTGATATATATTTTATGAGATTAACATCTAATGTAAATACATCACTGGTTACTATTGAGGTTAAAAATAATAAAGTCGTTCAAAAAAGAACAAAAAATAATTGTGATACAACATTAGAACAAAATAAATTTATAGAAAAATGGGAAAGGAAAATATTAAATAATGGATGAAAAGGAATTAACAAGAGTTGTATTAAAAGAATTAGAAACAATGGGAATGCTTAAACGAAAGAATGATGTATTTAAAAATACTGAATCTGTATTATACAATTATAATACGATTAAAGAAACAATTTCTCAGAGAAGAGATCAGATAAATGACTTAAAAAAATATGGTTTACCAAAGAAATCAAAATCAATAACATCTGTGTCACAAAACACTATTGTTATTGAAGAAAATGATTTATTAGACTTAACTATTAAAAATATTGAAAAATCTATTATTAAAACAAAGGTAATATTAAACTATATAGATAATATATTAAGTAAATTTAAATCAGATCCTTATTATGAAATTTTAAGACTTAAATACTTTGATAAAAAAACACATGAAGAAATAGCAGAATATTACAAAAAAGATGTTGCAACAGTTAGTAGAAATAAAAATAGATTAATTAATGAAATAAAAGTCTATTTAATGCCAAATGATATTATCACTGATTTATTAGGATATTAAATGTTTCAATGCAAAAATCGTGCAAAAAGTGTGCTATTTACATATCAGTTTTTAACTAATATAATGAGTATAATGAAATATTTGTAAAGTGGTATTCGAGCAATACTGCTTTTTTTAGTGAGGTGAAATATTTGTGTAAAGATTGGGTAACTTGTTCAAGGTGTGGCAAGATAGTTGAAAGAGGACATAATTGTCCATACAAAAATAAGATGTATCAAAAGAAAGATACTAATGCTAATAAATTCAGAAATACTAAAGCATGGTTAAAGAAGAGTATAGAGATAAGGCAAAGAGATAAATACCTTTGTCAAGTATGCATTAATAATCTCTATAATACAATCAATTGCTTTAATACTGAGAAGTTAGAAGTACATCATATAACTCCAATTGAAGAAGATTATAATAGAAGATTAGACAATGATAATCTTATTACTTTATGTAATAAGCATCATCGAATGGCTGAGTTAGATAAGATTCCAAGAGATGTATTATATAATTTGATAAATAAGTAATCTATTAAATTTATCTTATTTATGATCTTAAATTTAATTAATTTTATTTAAAATATAACTATATATCTTTAATAAAATTGAGTACCCCCCTACAAAAAAGTTGATTTTTAAATCTTCGCGAGAATACCCACACTAGCCCCACATTCACACAAATAAAAAAATTACATAGTTTTTTTGGAAAATTCATTCGGTCACGACAAATATTCATATAAAAATGCAAGGAGTGATTTTATGTATGGGAAAAAAGCAAAATTTTAATCAGCAAGCAAAAGAAATATTAAGAATTGCTGAAAAATACGGAGTTGAACAAAACTTCTTTTTTATTACAACTTTTAATAGATATTTAATTCAAATAAATATTTTAGATCAATTAGAAAAGAAGATAAAAGAAGAAGGTACGTTAGTCACAAAAGAATACGTTAAAGGTAGAGGAAATTTATATACTAATCCTGCAATTACTGAATACAATAAAACTTCTACATCTGCAAATCAAACTGTTGCAACATTAATTAAAATAATTAAATCAAAAAGCGATGGTGAAGAAGATGAAGCTGAAGATGAACTTTTACAAGCATTAGGAATTAAGTAATGAATAATAAAGCATATGAGTATGCTAAAAAAAGTATTCATTTAAAGGAAGTTCCTAAATATGTAAAAAAACAATGTAGAGAGTTCATCAATATAGCAGATGGTAAAAGCGATAAATATTATTTAGATGAAGAAAAAATAAAACAAATAGAGAACGTTTTAAAATTATTAATAATGCCAAAAGGATTAAAAGCTGGTAAACCATTATATGATTGTACATGTGATTATCAATGGCTTTTGTATATTTCAATATTAGCGATTGTTCATAGAGATAATCCAAGTAAGAGAAAATATGAAACAGCAATATTAGAAATTGCAAGAAAGAATTTTAAAACATATACAATAGCAACATTATTTATTTTGTTATTTTTTTTAGAGCCTAAATTCAGCAAATTTTATTCTGTTGCACCTGATGGATCTCTATCTCGTGAAGTTAAAACTGCAATTGAAGAGACATTAAAATCAAGTCCTTTAATTTATCTGCATAAAGAAGAGCCTAGATTTAAGATTTTAAGAGATTATATAACTTTTAAGCTAAAAGAAAGTAAATATTATCCATTAAATTATTCAAGCAGTAGAATGGATGGTAAACTTCCTAATGTTTTTCTTGCGGATGAGGTTGGTGCATTACCAAACTCTTATGCAATTGAAGCTATGAGGTCAGGTCAATTAAATATCTTGAATAAATTAGGATGTATTATTTCAACTAAATATCCTACTATAAATAATCCGTTTGAAGATGAGGTTGCTTATGCTAAAAGAGTTTTAGATGGTCTTGAAGAAGATGAAACAATATTTGCTTTATTATATGAGCCAGATAATCCAAAAAATTGGACTAATGATGATCTTATATTGAAGCAAAGTAATCCTGTTGCCTTAGAAATACATGAAATATGGGATGACCTATTAAAGAAAAGAGCGAGAGCAATTGCAATAGAGAGTGCAAGAGAAAATTTCTTAACAAAACATTGCAATATCATTTATCAAGGATCTACTGAATCATATATCGATATAAACGATTTGCAACAATGCAAGGTTAATCATATAGAATGGTCGGGAAGGGATGTTTACTTAGGTGTTGATTTAGCAATGACTAACGATAACTGTGCGGTCGCAATGGTTGCGGAAGAAGATGGAAAGATATTAGTTGATGCAATAGCATTTATCCCTGAAGGAAGAATTGAAGAAAAAAGTCAATTTGAAAAAATTGATTATCGACAATTTATAAATGCTATGAAATGTATAGCATGTGGAAATAAAACAGTTGATTATGGTGTTATCGAAGATTTTGTTTTTCATATAGAAGAAAAATATAATGTTCACATAAAAGCACTAGGATATGATAGATTCAATGCTTTAAGTTCAGCTCAAAAATGGGAAAATGGCGATAATGGAAAATATTCAGGAATTAATTGTATTCAAATTAGACAGCACTCAGATACATTACATTCACCAACAAAATTAATTTATGAAAAAATTGTTAATCATCAATTTGAATATGAAGAAAATAAATTATTAGAAATAAATTTTGCGAATGCAAGAGTTACGTACGATACTAACATGAATAAATATGTTCATAAGAAAAAAAGCAATGGAAAAGTTGATATGGTAATGGCTATATTAAATGCTACTTACTTATTACAACAGGATATTATTTTTGAAGATGGATTTATAGTTCAAACTTTTTAATAAGAAAGAAGGTGATATTATGGGACTATTTGATAGATTTAAAAAAAGAGAAATAAATGATGATAGTTTAGATCCTTTATTAAAAGTAATAATTAATAATAATAAAATTGAGAGACAAGATGCTTTAGAAATACCTGCTATATCTTCAAATGTTGAATTAATTTGTAATACTTTTGCTATGATCCCTTTTAAACTTTATCAAGAAAGTAATGTTGATGGAAAAAAAGAAACTAAAGAAGTTGATGATAATAGAGTTAAATTGATAAATGATGATACAACTGATACGTTAGATGGTTTTCAATTTAAAAAAGCAATTTGTGAGGATTATCTTTTAGGAAAAGGTGGCTATGCATATATTAAGAAAAATAAAAATCAATTTATTGGATTATTTTATGTAGAAAATAATTCTGTATCTATTTTAAAAAATGCAGATCCAATATTTAAAAACTTTGATATTTCAGTTAATGGTAAATCATATAAGAATTATCAATTTATAAAATTGCTTAGAAATACAAAAGATGGTGCTTCTGGAATTGGTTTAATCGATGAAATAAATAGAGCACTGAGAACTGCATTTAAAAGAATATGTTATGAATATGATCTGACAATTACAGGTGGCAGTCGAAAAGGTTTTATTAAGTCTTCAAGACATTTAGGAACAACTGAAATGGAAAAATTAAAAAAAGCTTGGGAAGAATACTATTCAGGTACTGCCAATACGGTTATTTTAAATGATGGGATGGAGTTCCAAGAAGCAAGTAATAATTCAAATGAAAATCAATTAAATGAAAAAAATATTACTTTTAATGGAGAAATGAAAGATTTGTTTCATATCTCAGATAATTACGACAAATTTATAAAAAATGCAATAATGCCAATCGCAACTGCATTTTGTACAGCCTTAAATAGAGATTTCTTACTTGAAACAGAAAAGAAGTCTTTTTATTTTGCTCCAGATACTAAAGAACTCTATAAAGGAAGTTTAAAAGAAAGGTATGAAGCATATCAAATTGCTATAAAAAACGGCTTTAAAACAAGAAATGAAATCAGATTTTTAGAAGATGATGATGCGATTGAAGGTTTAGACATGATTAGTTTGGGATTAGGCGATGTACTTTTAAATGCTGAAACAGGCGAAATTTATACTCCTAATACCAATCAACTTATCAAAATGGGCGATCATGCCGAGAAAGGTGGTGTTAAAGATGAAAATTGAAGTTAGAGAAGATAGTGTTCTTATTACTGGTTATGTAAATGCTGTTGAAAGATATTCTAAGCCAATTACTGAAGGGTTACATGGTAAGGTTAGAACTTTTATTGAAAGAATCAAGGCTGGAGTATTTAAAACTGCTTTAAAAAGAAATGATGATGTCAAAGTTTTGTTAAATCACGATAAAACAAGAGAGTTAGCTACTACCAAAGATGGTACAGCGAAACTTGAAGAAGACAATATCGGATTAAAAGCAGAAGTAATTATAACAGATGAAGAAGTAGTTGAAAAGGCTAGAAATAATCAGTTAGTTGGTTGGTCTTTTGGCTTTTATGAAAACAGTGACGAAATGGGAACTGAAGGCGAAAGAGAGACAAGAACAATTACTGATTTAGATTTGATAGAAGTATCTATTTTAGATGATTCAAAAAGCCCTGCTTATTATGGCACAAGCATTGAAGCAAGGAGCGAAAGAATTATGGAATATAGACAAACCATTGAGGACATTGAAAAAGAGGCACAAGAAAAACATGAATCTGTCGAAAAAAATTTAGATGCAGCTTTTGAAGAAAACTCAAAAGAACATTTGAAAATTGAAGCAGAAAAGAAAAATGCTGAAATGGAAATATTTGCAGAAATGATTGCTACTAAAGTAGCTGAAAAATTAAAAGGTACTGGGAAAGAAAAGACAATACCTAATCCAGTTGAAGATAGAAATGAAAAGATAGATCTTGCTTCATACGAAGAAAGATTATCAAAATTATAGCCTGAACAATTGAATTGTTTAAATAAATGAAAAGAAAGGAAAGATTAATATGAATTTAAAGGCTTTAGAAGAAAAAAGAAATGACTTAAAAAGTCAAATGGGAGAAATGCTAGAAACTTCTAAAAAAGAAGAAAGAGCATTAACAACTGAGGAAGCATCAAAGTTTGATGAAATGGAAAAAGAAATTAAAAACATTGATGCAACTATTGAAAGAAATGAAAGGATGGAAAGTATGGAACAAAAAGAAGTTAAAGTAGAAAATACTAGAGAATTAACAGCTGAAGAAAAAAGAATGTACACTTCAGTAGAAGAAAGAGATGATTATAATTCATTTGCTGAATATATTAGATGTCAAGTAGAAAAAAGAGCTGATGCAAGTAACTTAACTAAAGGCGATAATGGAGCAGTAATTCCTAAAACTGTTGTTAATAAAATTATTGATAAAGTTGAGGAAATTTCACCTGTTTATAAATTTGCTACACATTATAATATTCCAGGTACTGCTACTATTCCAACGGAAGATGCTAGTGCAGATAGTATAACTGTTGCTTTTGCTACTGAATTTACTGATTTAACATCACATAGTAATAAATTTGGTACTATTGAATTAACTGGTTATTTATATGGTGCACTAACTAAAATTAGTAAATCATTATTAAAAAATAGTAATTTTAATTTAACTAATTGGGTTATTGCTAAAATGGCTAAGAAAATTGCAAAATTCCTTGATGGAGTATTATTAAATGGTGCTACATCTAAAGTTAGTGGTATTGCTGGTTCATACGATAGTACTAATATGAATAAAGCATTAGCAAGTAAATCAGCAGTAACTTCTGATGAACTAATTGATGCTCAAGAATTAGTTCCAGATGAATATCAAGCAGATGCAATCTGGATTATGAATAAAAAAACTAGAACTGCTATTAGAAAATTAAAAGATAGTGATAATAATTATTTATTAAATAGAGATTTATCATCTAAATGGGGTTATACATTATTAGGTAAAGATGTATATTGTTCTGATAATGTATCTGAATTAGGTGCAGTTTCTAAAAATGTTATTTTTTATGGTGATTTAAGTGGTCTTGCAGTTAAAGAAAGCGAAACTGCTGAAATTCAAATTTTACAAGAATTATTTGCTGCACAACATGCAATTGGAGTTGTTGCTTGGGGCGAAATTGATGCTAAAGTTGAAGATAAACAAAAAATTGCAGTAGTTACAACACCTGCTAGTTAATAGGAGGTGTTTTTAAATGCAATATGAAGCAATAGAAGGTTTTTCAGGAATTATTTCAATGTATAAAGGTGAAGTTAGAGAAATTCCTAATGAAGATTTAGCTAAAGAATTAGTAAAGGCTGGTTTTATTAAAAAATATAAACCAAACGATGCTAAAGAGTTAAAAATCTTGTTAGACGAAGCAAATTCAACAATAAAAGAGCTTGAAAAAACTATTGATGAACTAAATACTGAAATTGATTCTTTAAAATCTTCAAAAGAAGATCTAGAAGATTCAAATGTTTCTAATAAAAATTTAGAAAAAAATTCTAATGAAGATTTAGGAAAAACTTCTGATCAAACTTCTAACAACGATAAATAAATTAATGATTGTTCAGGCAAACCTCATAGAAATGGAGGAATAAAATGAAAGTAAGCGATATTACTGCTGAAGACATTGCTAATTATTTGAGATTATCAGAAATTAGTGGTGATGAAGAAAAAGAACTTAAAACTTATCTAACTGTTGCTAAAAATTATATTTCAAATTATACTGGCTTACCTATAAAAGCTGATGATGAAAAATCAGAATCTCTTGATAGTTATTCTGATTTTATTATTGTAGTTTATATTTTTTGTCAGGATATGTATGACAACAGATGTTTGTATGTTGATAATAAATCAATAAATAGAACAGTACAAACTATTTTGGACATGCATACAAGGAATAATATATGTTAATAAATCCTGGAAAATATAATAAAAAAATTACCATATATCAAGTAGTAAAAAAAGAGGACGATGCAGGGTTTAAAGTACCAACAGAAAGCATTGTCCTTAATACTTTTGCTAGCGTAAAAACAACGAAAGGCTTTACATTAATCGCAAGTAATACTGATTTTGAAAAGGCTTATACTAATTTTACTATTAGATATCCTAAAGTAGAAATTACTAGAGATATGTTAATTAAGTACAACGGTAAAGTTTATTCAATAGAATACTTAAATAATATTGATGAAGAAAACATTGAATTAGAAATTCAGGCAAAGGTTGTTGTTAAGTAATGGCAAGTTTTGATGCTGAAACACCTTATGAATTATTAAAAACTCTTGAAGAACTAGAAACTAATTGTGAAGAAATTTTTGGAAATATGACTAAAGCAGGAGCAGAAGTAGTTTATAAAAATGTAAAATCAAATATGGCAAAATCATTTAAATCTACTAAAGCACTTGATAAGGGCTTAAAGATAACAAAGGTTTATAAAACTCCATCTGATGATGGAATAAATGTCTATGTTGGATTTTATGGCTATGATACTGATAGTAAACCGACTAAAAGACATCCTTATGGAACTCCTATTCCATTGATTGCACTTGCTAGAGAATATGGAACTAGTAGGGGAGAACAAAAGAAGCCTTTTTTAAGAAAGTCATTTAATAAATCTCAAATAGAACAAGAAATGTTAAAAGTTCAAAACAAATATATAAAAGGAGATTAGTTAATATGAATGAAGAATTAAAAACTATATTCAATGAATTTAAAGTTAAAAATGTAAGTGTTCCAGTAGAACATTTAAGATATATTGGAAATTCAAAAACGTATGTAACATGGACTTTATTAGAAGAAAGTCCAGCTTTATGTGCTAATGATGAAGTTTTATTTAGTGTATGTTCAGTTGATATAGATATATATAGTGATAGCAATTATTTAGATATTATGAATGAAGTTAAAAAAATAATGAAAAAAAATGAATGGTTATGGGTTGAAGATAGTGAAGAAATGTATGAAGAAGATACAGGACTTTATCATAAAACCATGACTTTTGAAAAGGAAAGGATGATTTAATTATATGGCAAGAATAGGATTTAAAAAAGGAAAGTATAACAAGCATGATGCAACATCTAGTAAATTTGTAGCATTAACTGGTAATAAAGTACCTGAATTAGAAAAGGTTGTTGATGAAAAATTCTCACCAGAATATAACAATGCTGAATTATATGGAAATGATTCATTAGCAGAAAGTGATAATAGTTTTAAAAAAGGAACTTTAACACTAACATTAGTTGATGATAATGATGAAAAAGATGCTGATTTATTAGGTAATACTATTTCTTCAGAAACTTCTAATAAAGGCGAAGTAACAATGAAAGTTGATGATAATGCTCCTTATATTGGTTATGGACATATTATTCCTAAAATTGTTGCTAATGTAAGAAAATATAAAGTTGAATTTTTTCCAAGAGTTAAAGTTAATAAAATAACTCACGATGCAAAAACTAGAGGAGAAAATGTAGAATTTACTACTGTAACTTTAGAGGCTACTGTATATCCTTTAGATAAAGAATTTAACGGATTAACAGAAGGCACTTGGGAAAAACATAAAACGTTTAGTAGCCTATCTGAGGCAGAAACTTATCTTGATTCTTTATTAACTCCAAAAGCATAGAAGGAAATTCTATATGAAGGTTAAAGTTATAAGTATATTTGTAGATAAAAATACAAATGAAAGATATGAACTTAATAAGGTATTAGATAATATTTCTGAAGAAAGATATGAAGAAATAAAAGAATTTGTAAAAATTATAGAAAATACTAAAAAGAAAGGCACGGTGGAATAGTTCCACCTCTTTTTTTATATAAGGAGGAATTATTAATGAAAGATAAAATTAATTATTTTGAAGTAAATGGAACTAAATATCCCTTATGTTGTAATTTAAACGTTCTTGAAGCAATACAGGAAAAATATGGATCAATGACTGCTTGGGGAGAAATAGTTGAAAACAAGTCTGGAAAAGAGCCAAAAATTAAAGATTTAAAATATGGCTTTATGGTAATGATTAATGAAGCTTTAGATATTGAAAATGAGAATTTAGAAGAAAAGAGACAATTACTTACTGAAAAACAAGTTGGAAGATTACTTACTGAACTTGGTATTGCAGAAGCAACTAAAAAGATAGAGGAGTTATCAATCAGTTCTAATTCAACTGGAGAAGAGCCAAAAAACATGTAATCCATGAGGATCAAGACGATGAAATTGATTTCTCATGGCTTTTATTTATTGGACATTGTTTGTTAGGCTTTACTGAAAAAGAAGTAGGAAGAATGACTTTAGGAAAATTACTAAAGTTATATAGCCATTATAAGAATCATTATGATTTTAAATTAAGTGGTAAATCCTATAAAGAATTAGATGATATGGTAGCCCATGATGGGGAATTTATTCGTGATTAGGAGGTGAAGATATGGCAAGTTCTTTTGGTGGAACAATTAAATTAACTGGTGAATCTGAGTATCAAAAATCTTTAAAAGCTATTAGTGAAAATTTAAAAGTATTATCTAGTGAAATGAGGGTTGTTACTAGTAGATATGATGTTAATGATAGATCTACCAGTAATTTATCACAACAAAATGAAATTTTAACTAAAAAAATAGATGAACAAAAAAATAAAGTAGAAATTTTAACTAAAGCCCTTAACGAGGCAAAAACTCAAACTGATGATAATAGTTCTACTACAAAAAAATGGGAAACTCAATTAAATGATGCTCAGGCAGAGCTTAATAAGTTAGAAAGAACTTTAGATAGTAACGAACAAGAAATGAAGGACTATGGAAAAGCAACTGATGATGCTGGTGAAAAGAGTTCCAGGTTGGGAGATATTATCAAGGGAAATTTAATATCAGAAGGTATTATTAATGGATTTAAAGCATTAGGAAGTGCTATGAAAACAGTTGGAGGATCATTAATAAATATAGGAAAGCAAGCTTTTGAGGAATATTCAAATTATGAACAACTTGTTGGTGGTGTTGAAACTTTATTTGGTATTGGAGAAATGTCTGTTGAAGAATATGCTGCATCAGTAGGTAAAAGTGTAAGCAAGGTTGAAGATAAGTATAATGAAATGTATGAAGCACAAGAGAATGTTCTTAATGATTCATTAAATGCATATAAAACGGCTGGTTTAAGTGCGAATGAATATATGGAAACTGTAACTTCATTTAGTGCTAGTTTAATTCAAAGTTTGAAAGGTGATACTTTAAATGCTGGTGAATATGCTAAACAGGCTGTAATTGATATGTCGGATAATGCAAATAAAATGGGTACTGATATGTCTATGATACAAAGTGCATATCAAGGCTTTGCAAAAGGTAATTATACGATGCTTGATAACCTTAAATTGGGTTATGGTGGTACAAAAACTGAGATGGAGAGATTATTAAAAGATGCTCAAAAAATTAGTGGTGTAAAATATAATTTATCAAGTTTTGCTGATATTACTCAAGCAATTCATGTTATGCAAGAAAACATGGGAATAGCTGGAACAACTTCAAAAGAAGCAAGTTCTACTATTCAAGGATCTATTAATTCAATGAAATCAGCCTGGAAAAATGTAGTAAATGAACTTGCAACTGGGGGACATATATCTGGCTTTGAACATCTTGTTGATAATTTAGTTGAAAGTGTTATAACAGTTGGCGATAATATAATGCCAAGAGTTGAAATAATAATTGATGGAATAGTTAAATTAATAATGAGTTTATCAAAAAGATTAGTTGATTATATGCCTAAATTATTAGAAACTGGAATGAGTTTAATGCAAACTATTTTAGATGGTTTTATGTCTATGTTACCACAGTTAATACCAATTGCAGTTCAATTAATTAACAGTTTATCTTCTTTTATACTTCAAAATTTACCTACAATATTACAGGCAGGTATTACTTTGCTATTAGAATTGATCAAAGGTATATCTCAGGCACTTCCTGAACTTATACCAGTTGCAGTAAGATGCATTATGGATCTTGTAGATACATTATTAGATAATATTGACGAAATAATTGAATGTGGAATTGAATTACTTGTTGCTTTAACAGAAGGAATATTTAATGCTTTACCTGAATTAATTTCAAGATTACCTGAAATTATTGTTAAAATTGTGACGAAATTACATGAATTAACTCCGCAACTATTAAGCTGTGTATTAAGAATGATGGTTTCAATAGCAACTGGAATGGTTAAATATTCTGTTGAAATGGTTACAAGAATACCTCAAATTATTAAGTCAGTTGTTAATGCTTTTAATCAACATTTAAAAGATATGGTTAGTATTGGTAAAAATATGGTTAGCGGAATTTGGCAAGGAATTTCAGGAAGTATTGATTGGATTAAAAATAAGATCAAAGGATGGGTTGGGGATGTTACTAAATTTATTAAAAAATTATTTGGTATTAACTCACCATCAAGATTATTTAAAGATGAAATTGGTACTAATTTAGCACTAGGAATTGGTGAAGGTTTTGGAGATACAATGAAAGATGTATCAAGGAATATGGCTAATTCTATTCCTACTGAATTTGATGCAAATATAAATACTAATTATGGTACAAGTGTTAATAATACTTCAAATAATTATGACACTTATTTACAAGCATTTAAAGACGCATTAAGAGATGTAAAAGTAGTAATGAATAATCGAGAAATGGGGAATTTTGTTATTGATACAGTAGAAACGGCGGTGTATTCATAATGAATAGTATTAATTGGAAAGGTATTGATAGTGAATCCATAGAAGGACTATTAATTTGTGAATTACCACCGATTTCTAAACCAAAAATGAGAATAAAAGAAACTGTTATAGATGGAGTAGATGGATCATTTATCGAAGAATTAGGTTATGAATCTTATGATAAAACTATGAAAATTGGATTAACAAGAGATTATGATATAGATGAAGTCATGGATTATTTCAATGGGGAAGGTAATTTAATTTTTAGTAATGAAGATGATAAATTATACAAAGCCAAGATAATAAATCAAATAGATTATCAAAGATTGTTAAGATTTAAAACTGCTAATATAACGTTTAGAGTACAACCTTTTAAGTATTCAGCTAATGAAATATCTAAAAAGGTTGATATAACTGATGAAACAAGTATTAATTTTTACAACAATGGAAATGTGGAAAGTAAACCACAAATTAAAATATATGGCACTGGTGTTATTAATTTTAAATTGGAAGGAAGAACTATATTTACTTATACATTTTCTTCAGATGATACTTATGTTGTTATTGATAGTGATAAACAGGATGCATATGTAGGTAGTATTTTAAAAAATAGATTTATGAATGGTGATTTCCCTATTTTTCAAAAAGGGAAAAATACTATTTCATGGGATGGAACAATTACTAAAATTGAGATAAGTAATTATTCGAGATGGATTTAGGAAAGGAGCATAAATATGAAAAGAGTTAGAAAATTAACTAGGGGAGATACTTTTTCTTTAGAGGTTGAAATAACTGAAAATGGGGAATATCAAACAGTAGATGAGATGTTTCTTACTGTAAAAGATAGTTATAGTGCTGATGAAATTTTATTTCAAAAGAAAATTGGTGATGGAATCAAATTGAAAGATAATAAATATTTGATTTCAATTTATCCAGAAGATACAAATGATTTTGAATATAAACAATATGTTTATGATATTGAAATCATTAAAGGAAATATTAAAAAGACTTTGGAAGTTGGTATTTTACGTATTTGTGATGAAGTAACATTTGCAGTAGATGAGGTGTAACTATGGAATATAAAATAAGAGAAAAATTATTTGGAGCCAATAAAACAAGTGCAATTGGAATGTCGTTAACTTTAAATGATACTGTTAAATATCCGATAAATAAATTGACGATTGATGGTGTTTGTGAACAGGAAACGACTAGTGGAAAGAATAAATTACCTAATAATGCAGTGTCAAAAACATTAAATGGTGTAACTTTTACAAAGAATAGTGATGGAACTGTTGTAGTAAACGGAACAGCAACAACAAGTTGTTTTTATAACATAATATCTGATAATAAAGTGCCAATAACAACAACCAATTTAATATTAAGTGGATGCCCTTTGGGTGGGACAAGTTCATCTTATAGGCTAAGAGCAACTTATACTGATACTTCTTATTCTGAAGATATAGGAAGTAGTATTAAATTAAAAGACGAAAAAGTATTGCAAATAGTAACGATAGTTATAACTAATGGTACTACTTGTAATAATCTAATATTTAAACCTATGATATCATCAGATGGTGGAGAATACGAGCCATACACACGAGGACAAGCAAGCCCTAGTCCTGACTATCCACAAGAGATTAAAACATTGACTGGTAATTTAAAATTAACAAGTTGTGGAAAAAATTTGTTTGATAGTTCTTTTAGAAAAGCAAATGGTACATTAACTGTAGCTCACGGAACGTGTACTGAGACAAATGGAATATTTACTTTAAAAGCAACAGACGCTGATATTTATTTATTTGATTTACTAAATCCATCATTTTTTTATAATCAAGAATGTGGACCTTTAATTAAAATACCTAAAAATAATAGTGGTAAGTTGTTTTTTAAAAACACAAACTCTTTATTTACTAAAAACTATATAACACAATATGATGAAAACAAAAAATCTTTGGGTGCTAGTTATATTAGTTCAAATGTTGGTTATGTAACAATAAAATCTAATGCTAAATACTGTTCTATAAGAACAGGTTATAGTAAATCAGTAGCAAATGAAGAATACAAATTTTTAATTATGTTATCTATAAATGATATACCTTATGAACCTTATCAAGGCTCATCTTTAAATATAACTATTCCATCAAATGAATTTGTAGGAAAACTAGATGATACTTACAAAGATACATTAAATGTAGTATATAAAGATGATGGACATTATCATTTAATATTAAAGAAAATGATTGGTAAAGTTGTGCTAGATGGTAGTGCTGATGAAATTTGGACTGTACAATTAACCAATGCCAGTGGTAAAAGCAGGCTTAGATTGGATGCTTCTAAATTTAATATGAAGACTGTTTCAAAAATTAATGAAATAGGTAAAATAATTTCTACTTGCTTCTTACCGGTTTCGGTTGAAAGAACTTGGTTTAATTATAATGGAATAGCAGTAGATACTTCAAAATATATTTTTATTTATAGTGAGGAAACTTCTAATTTATCGCTCACAGATTTTAAAAATTGGTTATCAACTCATAATGTTGAAGCTTATTATGCACTTAAAACACCTTATGAAGTAGATTTAGGAATAGTAGATACATTATTAAGTTATGATGAAATAACTAATATATTCACTAATTCAGATTTATATCCAGTTATAAATGTTGATTATTATAAAGGATCATTAGATATAAGTAATTATGAATTTTCTATAAAAGAGGTATAGATATGTTATGTGTTTATGAAGGAACTGAGAAATTATTTAATAACAATGGAATTAAAGTATTGCATCCTTTATTTGCTGAAGTAACTAAAAAAGATAATAGTGATTATTATTTAGAATTAGAAGATATATTGGATAATCTTGATTATTATCAAAAAGGATTAATTATAAGAACTGATACTCCATGGGGTGTTCAGGGATTTAGATGTGATAAACCAACTATTAAAAATGATAGAGTGTCATGCAAAGCATGGCACTTATCTTATGACAGTAAAAACTATATTGTAAAAGATGCTTATTCAGTTGATAAGAATTGTAATGATGCATTAAATTATTTTAATAGTGCTACTGATAGAACAAGTCCATTTACAACTATTAGTGATATTCCTACAACGTTAAGTTCAAGAATGGTAACTAAAACATTATTTGAAATTTATGAAAATTTCATTTCAGATGATATGTATGGTGGTCATTGGTATAGAAACAATTGGACATTAGGAATTAAAGCAAATATAGGTCAAGATAGAGGTGTGGTGTTATCTTCTAATAAAAATATTTCTGATTTTGAAAATAGTGAAAATTGGGATGATGTTTGTACTAAAATACTTCCTTATACTACTGATGGAGAGCAAAGAATTTATTTGGATGATCCATTTTTAATATCAGAATATCTATCTTTATATGATATCGTTTATGCTAAAGTAGTTAAATTTGATAATCCATATGATAAATCTGATTATGAAGATTATTCTACTTTTTTATCTGATACTAAATTATGGCTTAAAAAAACTGCTTTAGAATATTTAGAGGAAAATAAAACTCCAAAATTTAATTGTTCCGTTAGTTCTCCAATAAAGAATGTAAGCGATATTGGAGATACTATTTATGTAAAATATTCAAAGTGTAATATTAATATTAAAACAAATGTAATTGGCATTAAATATGATTGTATTAGTCAAAAATATACAAAAATTGAATTTGGAAATTTTAAAAAAGAAATCAAAAATTTACAAGAACAAATTTCAGGTGAAATCAAAAAGACAACAAAAGAAACAGTAAAAGAAAGTCAAGTATTGTTACAAGATGAATTAAATCAAGCAACTTCAAGATTTAATGAAATGTTAGGAAGTTCATACAAAATAATAGAAGAAGATAAAATAATGTTTGTAGATAAATTGCCTAAAGAACAAGCAAAATATGTTTTAAAGATTTCAAATGGTGGAATAGGATTTAGTTCTACTGGAATTAACGGAATATTTACCAGTGCTTGGACTTTAGATGGTACTTTAAATATGAATGCTATTAATGTAATTAATTTAACTGCCTCTTTAATAAAAGGCGGTGTTTTAAAGTTAGGTGGAATCAATAATTCAAGTGGTACTTTTGAATTATATGATGAAACAGGTAAATTGATTTGTTTACAAGATAAAACAGGTTTAACGTGTTATGCAAAAAATGGCGATTATGTAAAACTAAATGCAGAGGTTGGTTTTGCTGGTTTTAATAAAAATAATATTAAATCCTTTTGGGCTGATGGCGATGTTTTTCATATGAAGAATGCAGAGGTTGAAAATGAACTTAAAGTAGCAAACATGATTAAATTTGTACCTGTAAATACTGAAACAAATAAAGGAATTGGCATTGTTGCTATTCAAAGCTAGGAAGTGAAAATATGGCGAAGATATCAAAAAAAGGGTCTAAAGGGCATCATACTTATACATTTAATTTAGTAGAAACATCAACAAGTGTTAGTGATAATACTAGCACAATGAATTATAGTTTTGTTTTAACAGATGATTCAAATTATTTTTGGAGATCATTTGCGAAAAAAATATCATATAAATTAAAAGCTAATGGCTCTGAAATTGCAAGTGGTTATATTCCAAATCATACAAGTAAAACCGAAACAATTACTTCAGGAACATTTACTGTACCTCATGATTCTGATGGTAATAAAACAATAGATTATAGTTTCACTGTAACTGATAATGCAAATCAAAGTTACACATCAGGTAATGCAAGTGAAAGTGGAACATTAAGTTTAAGTACAATTCCAAGATATTTATCAATAGACAAACTTGATATAGTAAGTAAAACTGAAACAAGTGCTATTATATCATGGGCTACTAGCGAAGCAGCTAGTGAAATATTATATAGTCTTGACAATGGGGCATCTTGGGTTAGTTCTGCTACGCACGGGGAAATTGTATCTGACGATAGAAAAAGCGGATTCTTTAATATTTATAATTTAAATGAAAATACAACTTATAATCTTAAAATTAAAGCTAAAAGAAGTGATAGTGGCTTATATACTGAAAGTTCATCCAAAGATTTAGTTACTTATGCTTATCCATATTGTGAAGAAGCTCCTGATTTTATTATTGGAAATAAATTGATTTTAAAAATATATAATCCATTAGGAAGAACTTATAATTGCAAAATAATTGGTGCAAATAATGATTCGTTAATGTTAAATGATTATCAAGATACAGCTATTTCTCCTTTTAATAATGATGTATGGATAAATTTTTGGTATTCTTCTATTCCAAATTCTAAAACTGGTAAATATAAAGTACAAGTTATATATGGAAATTCAGTTAAAGAAACAAATGGTGGAAACTATAGTGTTATTGGAACTGAAAAACCTGTATGCGGAACTATCACTTATCAAGATAGTGATTCGACAGTTACTGCTATTACTCAAAACAATCAATATATAGTACAAAATATATCTAATTTAAAAGTTAGTTATACAAGTGCTACTGCCAAAAATAGTGCATCAATTGCTAAATATACATTCGAATTAAATGGTATTGTAAAAGAAAGCACAAAATCAAGTGATACGATTGATTTTGGAAAAGTAAATGTTTCTGATGATATAGATTTAATTATGACTGTTACTGATAGCAGAGGTTTAACAACTTCTACAACTAAAAAAGTATTAATATTAGCACATAGTGATCCAACAGCACTAGTAACACTTAATAGATTAAATAATTATGAAGATGAAACATATTTAACTGTTGACGGCTCAATATCAAGTGTAAACTCTAAAAATTCAATGATTATTAAATATAGATATAAATTAATCGATGGAGATTATAATGATTTTATAACCATCAATGATAATACAAAGCAAACTTTAACATTAGATAAAAATAATATTTATATATTTAATATTTTAATAATAGATAGTTTTGGTGGAAAGTATGATAAAAATTTTACGTTAAACAAAGGAATTTTTCCTTTATTTATAGATACCATTTTAAATAGTGTCGGAATAAATTGCTTTCCAACTAAAAATAATAGTTTTGAAGTAAATAATTTAGATCTATTTAGTATTATAAATAGTTTTAATAACTCAATCAAAGGAATTTTGTTAAATGGTGATGATGGTTTAAAAATAAATGTTAAAAATTATGGATCAATAAACAAAATTCCAATTATAATTCTTGGAGCTGATAGTTCAAACTTAATTCCTGTACTAACAGTTGTTTATATTAAGCCAAATGATAATTTCGGCTATAAAAATTTAGGTACTGAAAAATCAGTAACAATGAGTGGAACTGCTATTCATATAGATGCTACTAAAGGATCATATTACTTTGTGATAGCTCCACCAATTTGTGAAATAGAATTAACAAATAATGCATTATAAGGTGGTGATTTTAATGGAAAATTTAACTTTAGGAGATCTAGCAAAAGGGTTAGCATTTATAGTTGGGCTTATTAGTTCAGTTGTTTATTTAAAAAAGGGAACTATTAAAGGAATTGCCTCAGTTATAGATGAACGGTTGGAACCAATAAAAAAAGAAGTAGAAAATTTAAAAGAAGAAACATCTAAGAATAATTTATCAAGTATAAAAACTGATTTAATTAATTTAATGGAACTTACAGATAAAGAAAAAGTATCTCCAGAACAAAAAATGAGAAGTTATGAGTTATATGATTATTATTGCAAGCATGGTGGTAATAGTTATGTCCATGACAAATGGGAAAGATTAAAAAACGAAGGAAAAATATAAGGAGGAAACAATGAAAAAAGGAATTGATGATGTAAAAAGTTATGTAACAATATTATTTGCTACTGCATTAGTAGCATTGTTATTTATTGCTGTATTTAAAGGTGAAAATATATTTGAAACAGTGTTCTTATTATTCACTAATTTATGTACTGCAGTATTTACATATTTTTTTACCAGAAAAAAAGATTCAACAAATAAGGAAGGAGAATAAATAATGATTAAATTAAAATATCCCTTAAAATTTGTAGGGATAACACAAGATTTTTCATCAAATCATCGTGCTAATGATTTAGGATGGAATAATGCATATGGCGGCAAAAATGCAAATATCTATGCATGTGGCGATGGAGTAGTTACAAGTATTTGTGATGGCAGAAATAATTCGATGGTTGATGGGGATAGTGGAAACTATGTAACCATTGAATATGCAGATGGATACAAAACAAGAACTTGTCATATGTTAAAAGGCTCTATAACTGTCAAGAAGGGCGATAAAGTTACCAGAGATACTATTATAGGTAAAATGGGAAATAGTGGCTATTGTGGAAGAAATAAAGCATATCACGTTCATTTTATTGTTTGGAAGAATAGTGTTAGAGTTAATCCTAGAGAACACGTATATATTTATGAAGATAATGTTGTTGCTAAAACAAATAAATATGATCTACTTTATTACAATGGTGAAGAAGAAAAATCATCTGCACCTGTTGATAATAGAAAGTATATTCAAATAAATGCTAAAAGTGGTGTGTGGTGTAGAAAAGGAATAGGATTTAAATATTCTAAATATAAAGCTATCCCTTGGGGAACAAAATGTGAACTAGTAGAAAAAAACGTTGGAACAGCTAATGGTTATAAATGGGATAAAATTATTTATAATGGTGTAACAGTATATCTTCCAAATAGTTGGAATAAATATCTATAAAAAAACAAGGTAGGGAATATCAGATCCTTACCTTGTTTTTTTATTTGAAGAATATTTGATGATATTTTTTAATAAAACATTAATCTCATGGTAATTTTCATGGTAATTTTTATTAAAGATAAGATTTTATGCATATAAAATTGAATTTATCGTTTCCCATACAGGTCACCATATTTGAAATTTATGCCCATTTTATGGGTTTTTTAATGCAAAATGTTTAGTGTTCTTTTAAAATATAATTTTTTAGACAATTATTGTAAATTCTCATTATTATTGTATAAAAAAAGAAGAACTATCTTCTTTTGAAATTCATTGTATCTTCTTGAATTAAAGTTAAGTTATTTGATTCTAATTCTTCTCTTGTAACTAATTTATCATTATGTTTTATAAAATGTCTAGATTGTTCGGAAATTAAATCATTTACTTCCATTAACATTTTTGTTATTTCGGTTGTTCCAACAATTCCAGCTTCGTAGGCTTTTTTTAAATTATTTTGTAAATATTCTCTGTATTCAAGACATGTTTCTATAATTTTTTTTCTATATTCTGTTTCTGTCATTGTAATATCCCTCCTTGTTTTAATTATATAATATATAATTATTTTAGTATTGTTTTAATTGTTAATTTTTACATTGTATTTACACTATTTATGCTTCTTTTTGGTTTATTTATTTGTGTAATTATAAATGTTGTGCCTTGATTATAGTATTTTTGTGTAATATAATTAACTTGTTTAATTGAGGAGGAATTGTATTATGGATTATGAAAAACTTGCTGAATTATTATATCCTGATGTTAATTTAACTATTGAAGATTTAGAAAAAAGATATCCTAAAAGAAATTTAGATGAAAAAGCTGAAGTATGTAGATTTGCACCTAGTCCAACTGGTAGAATGCATATGGGAAATTTATTTGCTTCATTTGTACCAGAGAGATTTGCTCATCAAACTAATGGTGTATTTATTTTAAGAATTGAAGATACTGATGATAAGAGAGCTATTGATGATGGTGTTAATTTAATTATAAGTGATTTAAAAGAATATAATTATAGAGTTGATGAGGGACCTATTAATGGTGGAGAGTATGGACCTTATATTCAAAGTCAAAGAAAAGAAATATATCATACAGTTGCTAAGTATTTAGTTTCTATTGGAAGAGCTTATCCTTGTTTTTGTTCAGAGGATGATTTAAGTCATATGAGAGAAGAACAAGAAGCTTGTAAAGATAGAATTGGTTATTATGGAAAATATGCTAAGTGTCGTAATTTAAGTTATGATGAAGTAAAAGAACATATTGATAATGGTGATAAATGGGTACTTAGGTTAAAATCTATGGGTGATTTTAATAAAAAATTTACTTTTAAAGATTTGATTAAAGGTACTATTGAATTACCTGAAAATGATTTAGATCAAGTATTAATTAAGTCTGATGGAGTTCCACCTTATGCTTTTGCTCATGTTTGTGATGATCATTTTATGAGAGTTACAACAGTTACAAGAGATGATTCTTATATTTCATCAGTACCTTATCATTTAGAATTATGGAAGGCTTGTGGGTTTGATGCTCCTAAGTTTGCGCACTTGTTACCACTTAATAAAAAAGATGGGGATACTGTTAGAAAACTAAGTAAGAGAAAAGATCCTGAAGCTGCTGTTGCCTTTTATCATGAAAGAGGAATTCCAGTTGAAGCAGTTAAATTATATTTTGCGACTTTGTTAAATTCTAATTTTGATGGATGGTTTATGCAAAATCAAGATAAGAATTATAATGATTTTATGTTTACATTTAATAAGATGTGTACAAGTGGAGGTTCTTTATTTGATATTGAAAAATTAATTAATATATCTAAAAATTATTTAAGTAGATTAAGTGCTAAAGAGGTATTTGATAATTTAGATAATTGGTCTAAAGAGTTTGATAAAGATTTTAATGAATTAATTAATAAATATAAAGAATATACAATTAATATTTTAAATATTGAGAGAGAACAAAAGAAACCAAGAAAGGATTTTGCTTGTTATAGTGAAATAAAAGATAATATTTGGTATATGTATGATGAATTATTTGATTCAAATATGGTTAAGTTTGAAGTTAAAAATATAGATGAAATTGGTAATATTTTAAACTCTTATGCTAATAAATATTATGATGAAAATGATTCGAAGGAAGAATGGTTTAATAAAATTAAATTATTATGTGATGAATTCGGTTATATAACTGATATGAAAGTATATAAAGAAAATCCTGATGCATATAAGGGAAGTATAGCTGATATATCAAATATTATAAGAGTAGCGTTAACTACTAAAACAACTACACCTGATTTATATGAAATAATGAAATTATTAGGTAAAGATAGAGTTATGAAGAGATTAAACAATCTAAAATAGGTTGTTTTTCTTTTGATGTTACAGTGAACAAAAATGTTTACTTTTGCAAAATTGTTCACTTTATATTTTTTGTGAAATCTTTATTTGTTCGATAGACACAAAATTTATTATTTGTTAAAATTAATGTTAGTGAAAATACTGGAGGTATTGTGTTATGAATGATTTACTTAAAAATTTAAATGATGAACAAATAGAGGCTGTTAAACATAATGAAGGACCTTGTTTAGTACTTGCTGGGGCAGGATCTGGAAAGACAAAGGTTTTAACTAATCGTATTGCTTATTTAATAGAAAATGGAGTAAGGGATTATAATATTTTAGCGATTACATTTACAAATAAGGCTGCAAAAGAAATGAGAGATAGAGTTTATAATTTAGTTGGAGATGTTGCTTCTTTTATTGGAACTTTTCACTCATTAGGTTTGAGAATTATTAGAGAAAATTGTGGATATTTAAATTTACCTTCTAATTTTAGTATTATTGATAGTGATGATGTGTTGACTGTTATTAAGAAGATTCTTAAAGATATGAATTTAGATACAAAACAATATAGTCCTTCTTATATTAGAAATAGAATATCTTTTATTAAGAATCAAATGCTTAGTGAAATGGAACTTGATAAGTTTTTTAATACGCCTATAGATAAAATAGTTGTAGATGTATACTATAAATATAACGAAAGACTTATTGCTAGTGCGGCAGTTGACTTTGATGATTTATTATTAATGCCTGTTAGGTTATTTGAACATAATAAAGAGATACTTGAACATTATCAAGAAAGATATAAATACATATTAATAGATGAGTATCAGGATACAAATCCAGTTCAGTATAAGTTATCTAAACTTCTTGCGAGTAAATATAAAAATATATTTGTTGTAGGTGATATGAATCAAAGTATTTATGCATTTAGACAAGCAGATTATCATAACATAGTTAATTTTGAAAAAGATTATGCTAATGCGAAAACAATTAAGTTAGAACATAATTATAGAAGTACAAATAATATTTTAAATGCGGCTAACGATGTAATAAGTCATAATAAGGAAAGAAAAGATTTAAGGTTATATTCTGATAAAGGCGATGGACCTAAAATTACTTATTTAAGAAGTTATGATGAAAAACATGAAATATCTTTAGTTATAGATGAAATTAACAAATTATATTTAGATGGTTATGAACCTAAAGATGTAGCTATTCTATATAGAACTAATGCTCAATCAAGAGCTATTGAAGAGGTGTTTGCTTCTAAAGGTATTCCTTATAAAATTTATGGTAGTTATTATTTTTACAACAGAAAAGAAATTAAAGATTTAATATCTTATTTAAAATTAATTTATAACGATAAAGATGAAATTAGTTTAAGAAGAATTATTAATGTTCCTAAAAGAGGTATTGGAGATAGTGCTATTAAGGATATTGAACTTAGAGCTAATTTAAATCAGTGTAGTATGTATGATGCACTTGAAAGTAAGAAAGAATTGGAGTTTAAAGATATAATTGAATCTATTAAGAAAACTAGTGAAAATTTATCGTTGACAGAGTTAATTGATGAAGTTCTTGATAAATCAGGAATGAAGAAGGAACTAGAGAGTAGTCATTTAATTGAAGATGAAACTAGATTAGAAAACCTAATGGAATTTAAAAGTATAACTGCTTCTTATGAAGAGAGAACTGGTTCTGTTAATTTAGGAGACTTTTTAGAAGAGATATCTTTAGTTTCTGATCAAGCTAATCATACGGAAGATGGTAATGTAGTTACTTTAATGACTTTACATAGTGCGAAGGGCCTTGAATTTCCAGTTGTGTTTATGGTTGGAATGGAAGAAGGTATTTTTCCTCATAATATGTCTATTATGGAAGATAATATTGAAGAAGAAAGAAGACTTTGTTACGTAGGAATAACTAGAGCAAAAGAAAAACTTTATTTAACAAACGCGAAGAGAAGAATGCTTTACGGTAAAGATCAAATGAATGTTCCTTCTAGATTTATTGCTGAAATAAAAGATGATTTACTGGAAAAGAATGAAATAAATAAAGAAGAAAAGATTATTAAAAAAGGTGAAATGTATACTAAAGATAATAGTGATATTGTTAAAGGTAGTATTATTGATCACACAGAATATGGACTTGGGGCTGTAATTGATGTTAGTGGTAGCTTAATAACTGTGGCTTTTAAGTGTGGTGTTAAAAAATTAATGAAGAATCATAAAAGTATTACGAAAGTTAGCTAAATTTGTAGTTAACTTTCTTTATTATTTTTGAAGATATTTTGTTATAATATTTATGAGGTTAATTATGAAAGAAAGATATGATGAATTAATTAAATTAATAGAAAAAGCTAATTATGATTATTATACTTTAGATAATCCGACAGTTACGGATAGAGAGTATGATAACTGGATGAGTGAACTTTTGGATATTGAAGAAAGACATCCGGAAATTAAAAGAAAAGATTCTCCTAGTGAAAAGATTGGTGGAGAAGTAATTAGTGAGTTTAAAAAAGTTGAACATAAAATTGGAATGTTTTCTATTTCTGATGTTTTTAATGAGTCTGAAATAGTTGCATTTGATGAAAGAATTAGAAAAGAATTTCCTAATCCAAGTTATGTTTGTGAACTTAAAATAGATGGACTTGCGGTATCACTTCAATATGAAAAGGGAATACTTAAAAGGGCTGCTACACGTGGAAATGGATTAATTGGTGAAGATATTACTCATAATGTTAAGACAATTGGAACTATTCCTTTAAGACTTAATAAACCAGTTGATATTGAAGTTCGTGGGGAAATATATATGCCTCTTAAAGCGTTTAATGAACTTAATGAGAAAAGATTAGAAAATGGGGAGTCTATTTTTCAAAATCCAAGAAATGCGGCTGCTGGATCTATTAGACAACTTGATAGTAGTGTTGCTAAATCAAGAAAGTTAGATGCATTTTTATATCATGTTCCAGCAACTGATAAGAAGACTCATTATGAGGCTCTTATGGAATTAAAAGAGCTAGGTTTTATTGTTAATCCACATATTAGATTAGTTAAAAATATAGATGAAATATTAGATTATATTAACGAATGGACTGCTAGAAGAGGTGAACTTCCTTATGATATTGATGGAATTGTTATAAAAGTAAACGATATTCATATGCAAAGAGAACTTGGGTTTACTGCTAAGTATCCAAGATGGGTAATTGCTTATAAGTTTCCGGCAGAGGATGTTAAAACAAGATTAACTGATATTGTATGCACGGTTGGTAGAACTGGACAAATAACTCCTAATGCGGTTTTTGATCCGGTTAAGGTTATGGGGTCTACAATTAGAAGAGCAACTTTACATAATGGCGATTATATAAATTCAAAAAATTTAAAAATTGGTGATAATATATTTGTTCATAAGGCTGGGGATGTTATTCCAGAAGTTGTGGGACCATGCTTAGAAGATAGAACAGGTAATGAGAGAGAATTTGTAATGCCTGATAAATGTCCAATTTGTGGAGCAAGTCTAGTTTTAACTGAGTCTGGTATTGATTTAAAATGTCCAAATGATTTATGTCCGGCTAGAAACATCGAATCTTTAATTCATTTTTGTGATAGAAAAGCGATGAATATTGAAGGCTTAGGTGAAAGAATTATAGAAGACTTCTATAACATGAAATTTATAACTAGTATAATTGATATTTATAATATTAAAGATCGTAAAGAAGAATTAATTGAACTTGAGGGATTTGGAGATAAAAGTGTTAATAAACTTTTAGATAATATTGAAAAGTCAAAACAAAATTCTTTAGAAAAATTGTTATTTGCAATCGGTATTAGTGGTATTGGAGAAAAAAATGCGAAGATTCTTGCAAAGAAATTTATGAATATAGATAATTTAATGAACGCTAGTTTAGAGGATTTAACTAATATCAGTGATGTTGGGCCGATACTTGCAAACAGTATTTATAATTTCTTTAAGGATGCAGATAATATTAAACTTATTAATGATTTAAAAAATATTGGAATGAATATGAATTATTTAGGTGCTCAAATTAAAGAGAATGAAGAATTATTAAATAAAAGAATTGTAGTAACTGGTACTTTAAAGAAATATACAAGAGATGAAATTCAAAATTTAATTGAGCTAAATGGTGGTTTATGGTCAACTTCTGTAACTAAAAAAACATATGCAGTTATTGTTGGAGAAAATCCTGGTTCTAAATATGATAAAGCTAAGGAATTAAATATTCCAATTTGGACTGAAGCAGATTTTGATAAAGTTATAAATTCTTAGCAAATTATGTAAACTAGAAATATATAATAAGATATAGTATAATGAATTTGAGGTGTTATATGAATAATATAAAAAAGTTTTATAAAAATAACCGTATTTATTGTATTTTAATGGGAATAAGTATATTTTGTCTTGCTATTATAGCTGTACTTTGTATAATTTATTTTGTTAATCAAACTAAAAATGATAAGTATGGAGATAGATTAAATGGAATTGAATCAGTTCAAATTACTGAAGATAAGACAAATGAGATGGTTAATTTAATTAAAGAAAATGAATTAGTAGATAACGCTAGTGTTAGTATAAAAGGAAAAATAATTTATATAACTGTTTCATTAAAAGATGGAAAAGTTACTGATGCTCAATCTATTGCAGTTAAATCATTATCTTCTTTAAGCGAAGATGAAAAAGCTTTTTACGATATAAATTTTGCTTTTACTAAAAATGATGATGAAACTTTCCCTATTATGGGTTATAAAAAGAGTGATGCTACTATAATTTCTTGGTCTAGAGTTAATGGTGAAGAGTAATGAAAAAGGCTAAAAAAATTATAATTATTATTGTATCTCTTTTATTAATAGTAGGTGTTGGATGTTTTATATATTTTAATTATTTGTATGATTCTAATAAGTTAAATATTAAAGAAAAAGAGTGGATAAATAATAACGCAAATAAGGTTGTATCATTTGGAATACCTGCTAATATAAATAATTTTAGTAAAAATGGTAGTGGAGTTTTTTATGCTTTTACTAGTGATTTAGAAAGTGAATATAAGTTAAATATTAATGATAATTCTTATAATACTTTTGATAATAGTTTAGGTTTTTATATAACAAATAAAGAATCTTCTAATGATTTACTTTTTTATAAAGATTTTTATGTTTTAGTAAGTAAAGATGATAAAGTTATTACTAATATTAATAATATTAGATCTGAGAAGATTGGGACATTAAATGATTATTCTACTGTATTAACAAGTAATACTGATTTTGTTGGAACTATAAGTCTTGCTAATAATAAAAATTCTTTGTTGAGTGATTTTGATGCATCTAATTATAGTTATATATTTATACCTTTAAATGAATATATAGATGAAATTATAAGTAATAATTATAAAGTTGTTTATCAATTTGAAAATATTCCAATTTATTATTATTTACATTTAGGTGCAGATAAAACTTTTAATAGTGTTATTACTAAATTTTATAATGAATGGGGAAATAAATTAGAAGAAAATTATTATAGACATTTGTTTAATATATATAAGAATGAGCTTTCATTAACTGATTTAGATATTGATTCCTTTACAAAAAATGTTTATAACTTTGGATTTGTAAACAAAACTCCATTTATTGCTGGTAATGGGAATAAAGTTGGAGGTATATTGGCTGAATATTTAAAGGAATTTAGTAAATTAACTGATAGTGAATTTAATTTTATATCATATAAAACTGCTACTGATTTGGATAAGGGTTATAATAATGGAAAATTAGATTTAATATTTAATGATAGTAGTAATAATGATGGAGTTATTAAGACAAATATTAATGAAAAATTCTATATTATTGGTAGTGATAAGGAAGAACTTCTTTATGCGAATTTAAATTTAATTAATGATAAAACTATATGTGTTATTGATAATAGTAATTTAGCTAGTTATTTAGGTAATTATACTAATTTAAAATTAGAGAAAGTTAAAAATGAAAGTAAATTATCTAGATGTGCAAGTAAGAATAAATTAGTTGCTGTTGATGCTATCACTTATGATTATTTTAATAATAGTAAGGTTAAAAATTATCATATAGTTTATAGTGGCTATAATAGTGTTAATTATAGTTTTAAATATAAGAATAGTGATGATGCTTTTTCTAAAGTATTTAGTTCATATATTAATACATTAGGTTTTAATAAAATGGAAATTAGAGGTATTATTTCATATAAAAGTGTTAGTGGAACTGTTAGTATTATTACAATGCTTGCTAAGTATATATTAATACTTAGTGGTGTTGGTATATTAGTTGTAGGTGTTATGGTTTATTCTAAGAAAAAAGTTAAATTAAATACTAAGATTAAAAAGGATGAAAAATTAAAATTTGTAGATATGTTGACATCTTTAAAAAATAGAAATTATTTAAATGAGAGAATTGAGATATGGAATCAAAACACTATTTATCCTCAGGCTATAATTGTTATTGATTTAAATAATATTAAATATTTAAATGATACTTTTGGTCATGAAGAGGGAGATAAACAGATAATGGCAGCTGCTAATGTTTTACATCAAAATCAATTAGATAATACTGAAATTATGAGAACTGATGGTAATGAATTTATGATTTATTTAGTTGGTTATAATGAGAAACAAGTTGTTAATTATATTAAAAAATTAGTTAAAGAATTTAATAATTTACCTTATGAATATGGAGCAGCAATTGGTTTTAGTATGATTGTTGATGATTTGAAATTAATAGATGATGCTATTAATGAGGCTTCGCTTCTTATGAGGGAAAATAAAGAAATTGAGTATAGTGAAAATGAAAAACAAAGTTAAGAATGGATTTAATAATACTTTAACTAGATTTAAGCATTATATTATGAATGTAATTAAGATATTAAAAAAGCCGGAGATGGCCGTATTACCGGGACAACTGGCTTTTTCTATAATATTATCTATTGTTCCTATTATTACACTTATAGGTTATGGAGCATCTTATTTTAATATTTCAATGGATACTATAATTAATATGGTTAAAAGTAATTTTTCGGAAAATATAGTTAAGATGATTGTTCCTATTATTAGTGGTGATAGTATTGATTTAAATTTAATTATTATGTTGTGTTCAATGTTATATTTTGCATCAAATGGACCTAATTCAATAATTTTTGTTACGAATAGTATTTATGGATTTGAACAAACAAGTTGGATTAAAAGAAGAATTAAAGCAATGGTTATGACTTTCTTAGTTATTGTACTTTATTTATTTATTCTTCTTGTACCGGTTTTTGGTAGTAAGATTATTGATGCAATAGATTATTTTAATATAAAGTCAGTATTAACTTGTTTACTTGGAATTATGCAAGGACCTATTTCATGGGTGATAATCTTTATTTTTATTAAAGTTATTTTTACTATTTCACCTAATAAGAGTATTGATCCTGTTAGAATTAATGTTGGAGCTATATTTACTTCACTTGGTTTTATTGCTGTAACTCATTTTTATAGTTATTATGTTAGCCATTTTGCTAAGTATGATATATTTTATGCAGGATTATCTAATGTTATGGTTTTACTTTTATGGGTTTATTTTCTAAGTAATATATTAGTTATTGGAATATCACTTACGACAGAAGTTAAAGATGAAGATTTACCAAAAAGTGGAAAGTTAAATTTTTAAATTTAAGACATAATAAGAATGTGCACACGAATATTACTTAGTGCACGATTAAATATTTTATGATATCAATCTAGTATTGTTGTACTAACGATATTGTAGAGTAATATTTGAGATGTACATTTAGGTGTGCATCTTTTTAAAAAAAATAATGCTTTTTGATATAAGCATTACTTAAAATATGTTTTTTGATATTCTTTTTGAGAGATTTCGTCTTTAATGTAATTATCAAATAAGTTTATTATATTTTCTTCTGTAAGATTATAAACACAATTATTATCATCTAAAATATTATAATATATTAATACTTGTTTTAAGTTACATATTAGTAGAGAATCAATGTTTAAATATGGATATTCTTGTGAACTAATTAAATTTTGATTAATGATTATTTGAGCATTGCTGGTAGTGTTATCTAAATTTTTGGTTAAAATTAAATTAATGTTGTTTAGATTAATTTTGTTATTATCTATTATCGCAAAATATTGGTTTTCAATAGTAATTTTATTTCCATCAACCTTTAGATATTCTTTATTTGTCATTTCAAAATCGCCGTAGTTTAGTAAATCTATTAAATAATTGGTTGATAGATAATCAGTTAATTCGATAGAGGGACTATCTATAAAATATTTCACATAATCGTAGAAATTAAGTGTTACAAATTTTGAACTTGAATTTTCTGTTTCGTATATTATTCTTCCTTTTTTATCGGTTAATTTAAAAGAATTTGTACCATCTATATTTTCGCCAATTATTACATTTAAATTTTTTAAATAATCGGTTGTAATTTCATTTCCATTAATATTTAAAGATATTTTTTGATATTTAAATGGAGAAATTTGAAAATAATTAGTAAGTAATTCGTTGATATTATAGTTTTTGTTATTAACTACGTTATTAAAGATATATGAAATAAATTGATATTGATATTTTTCATTATTTATATCACCGGTCATGACAATATCCTCTATACTTATTAAAGTGATTTTACCTTCTTTATCTAAAACTGGTATGCGTGTTTTTTGATTATACAATTTATTGTTTTCAGGTATATCTATAATGAGATATATTTCATCATCTTTAGTAACACAGTATCCTTCGATTATAATATTTAAATAATTACTAAATTTACTAAAGAATTGTTCTTTTGTTATTAGTTCTTCTTTCACATATCCATTTGATATTAAATAATTGTTATATAAATCTAGCATTTCTGAAAATATGTTAATTAATATATTATTGTCGTAATTTGAAGTAAGGTTATTATTTGAATTAAGAT
This sequence comes from uncultured Bacilli bacterium, assembly GCA_934101225.1. GTDB lineage: Bacteria > Bacillota_I > Bacilli_A > RF39 > UBA660 > CAG-533. The sequence continues at coordinate 50,712 of CAKOQK010000004.1, forward strand.
AATCATTAAATTGTTCATACATTTCTTTTTTAGATTTATCGTTTTTTGGATATTTATATTCACTATTAAATAGATAATTTTTAAACTCTGCCAAGTATTTATTTATGTTTTTACTATCTTTTATAATGTCATTAGATATAGTTATATCTTTATTCATTTCTTTTAATATTTGATTATATTTATTTATATAGTTTTCTGCAATTGATGGATAAGATTTACAATCTATTAAATTTAAAAAATTAAGTATGTTGACGTATAAATTACTGTCTTGATTAATACTTTCTATACATAAATTAAACATTGCATCTAGAAATTCTGGTGTTTCTTCTATTTTAATGTTTTCGCCTGTATTTGTTTCAGTATCACACATAGCATCTGAACAATTAAAAATATAATCTATATCTGTTAAAGGGTATTTATCTTTAAGCATATTGTAAAGTTTGGTTATTCCACCTTGTTCATAATCATAGTAATTATAGTTAACTAATGTTAGGAGATAATCTAATATTTTTCCTTCTCTTCGATAAGTCGTTACGTCTGTTATTCCACTAATAACTTTATTAGTCATTGCTTCATTAAGTGATGATCCTAAAATTGTTGTTCTATATTTTCCTACTAAATCATTTTTTGAACACCAATGATGATATGAATGGGCTAATTCATGTAGTATTACTTCTTCATTACTATTCCATTTTTCTTTAATTTTAATGATGTTATAATCTACTTCATAAATACCAGCGATATGTTTGTATATTATATTGTCAGGAAGTTTTTTTATTCTCATATTTTTAATATTGTCATAAAAGATTCGATTATCGGTTAAAGGATATTTCATGTTTATATATTTTGCAAGTTTAATAGCACATTCTTTATATTTTTCATCTAGATTATCATTATTATTTATTGCGTTTATTATTTCGTCTAATGGGACACTTTCTTTACCAAGATTTTTATCTAATTTTTGTGAATCATCAAAATAGATATTATTACTATACTTTGTTTTAATTTGTAATTCATTATTATTTATTTCAACTTCATATGTTTTACCCTTTAGTAAGAAACTTGTTGCTTCGAAAGTTGTTAATACAACTAAAACAGCTGAAATTCCTCTCGTTATGTTAACTACTGCTTCTCTAAATTTATATTTTTTTGGATAAAGAAGTGATGATTTAATATTATTAGAATACATAGTGGTGTAATCTTTTTCATTATATATTTTATTTAAGTTTAGAAAATCATTTAATAATGGATAGTGGTATTTTCCGTTTGATAATTCTAAAAACGTTTTTCTTCCGTTTTCACATAAAAAGATAGTAAATACTTTTTTATTGTAGTGAATATTGAATAATTTTTGTGCTTTTATTTCGTTTTTCATTTGATTTCTTCCCTTGTGGAAGGTATTATAGCATTTTTTTGATTGATAATAAAGTATTTTAATAATATAGATAGTATTTTGATGGTTATCGACCAAAAATAACACTTTATATATCAAAAGTGGTCGATAACTTGCTTTTTTTGGATATTTATTGTACTATTTAATTGGTGATGATAATGGATTTAATATACAAAAGAGAAGATTATTTAAAAAAAGTTAGAAGTTTTTATAATGATAATATGATTAAAGTTATAACAGGAATAAGAAGATGTGGTAAGTCTTCATTATTAAAATCTATTATTGAAGAGTTAAAGGAAAAGGGCATTAAGGAAAAAGATATTATTTATATTGAACTTGATAAGAAAGAATATAAGAATATTAAGAATCCTAAACAATTAGAAAAATTAATAGATAGTTTAGTAGTTGATAATGATTTTAAATACTTATTTATAGATGAAGTACAAAATGTTAAGGGATTTGAAACTGTTGTTAATGCGTATAGGGAAGAAGGAAATTTTTCAATCTTTTTAGCTGGATCAAATTCTTACTTGTTATCTGGCGAATTAATTACTAAACTTACGGGAAGATATATTGAATTTGAAATGTTACCTTTAAATTTTCGTGAATATGTATTAATGAAAAAATTTTTAAATAAAGATGTTAATGAGAATATATATAAGGAATTTGAAGAATACGTAAGATGTGGTGGCTTTCCGGGATCTTTATATTATGATAATTATGAAGATAAAATGTTATATACTAAAAATGTTATTAATCAAATATTTGAAAAAGATATTAAAAGAAATAAAAAGATTAAAGATAAACAATTATTTGAAGTTGTTCAAAAGTTTGTAATTAATAATTTTGGATCAAGAATGAGTGTTAGTAGTATTTATAATTACTTAACTAAAGATAAAAATATAAAAGTTGATAGAAGAACAATAAAAGGGTATATAGATGTATTAGAACAGGCTAAAATAATTTATGCATGTGATATGTTTGATATAAAATCAAAAGATGTTCTTGATGGTGAAAAAAAGTATTATTTAGCTGATACAAGTTTATATTTTATGATTAATACAGATAATAGAATTAATTATGGACCGGTTTTGGAAAATATATTATTTTCTTATTTTAAAAGTAAGGGATATTTATTAAGTGTTGGTAAAATTGGTAAATTAGAATGTGATTTTATTGTAAGAAAAGGAATAGATAATTATTATTATGTTCAGGTGTCTAAAAATATAGATGATGATAGTACTAAAGAAAGAGAATATAAACCTTTTTATGCAATTAAAGAGATGTATCCTAGATATTTATTTGTGTTAGATTTAATATTTCAAGAAAATATTGATGGAATAAAAAACGTTAATATAGTGGATTTTATATATAATAATGAAGAATTAGTGTAGTTATCGACCAAAATAAGCATTCTATGTATCAAAAGTGGTCGATAACTTGCAATTTTAATAAAATAATAGAATTTATTTAAATTATATGATAGTATTGATATTGAAGGTGGGATAATAATGAAAAGTAAAAAATTAAAATCTATTAATTATGAAAGTAATGATACTAAGGAAATAAAAAGTTTAATTATTATTACTGTGGTAGTTGTTGTTATTGCTGTTGGATTATTTTTCTTAACTAATTATTTAAATAATAAGAAGACAAGTAGTAATACAAAAATAGATTATGATACTTGTATAGTTGGTAATATGTTTAATAGACCTTATAATGAATATTATGTATTTTTATATAGTAGTACTGATAAAAATGCTTCTACATATAAAGGTTTAATTACATCATATAAAGATAAAGATGATGCTTTAAAAATATATTATGTTGATATGAATGATAAGTTTAATGCAGCATATTTAAGTGAAGCAAGTAACAAGAAACCAACTGATGTTAATGAGGTTAAGATTAAAGAATCAGCATTAATATTAATTAAAGATGGTAAAGTAGAAAAATATTATGAATCTTTAGAAGATTATAAAAATACTTTAAAATAGAACTTAGTGTAAAAACTTAAGTTTTTTTATTTGTTTTTCATAAAAATGTGATATTATGTTATTGTATAGGATATGATAATATGAAAGAGTATTTAAAGAAAACAAAATTTGAATTATGGGAAGTAATGGCAATTATATTATTTTCATCTTTAGTTATGAGTTTTTGTACTGGTTATTTGGTTTATAAGAGTTCTTGCTCACAGATTTCGACTGGTAACGGGGATGATAATTTAGCTGAGTTATATAAAGCATATGATGAGATTAAATCTAATTATTATAGTACTGTAGATTTAGGTGCTTTAGTTGATGCTGGTATTAAAGGAATGTTTAGTTATTTAGGAGATCCTTATACTACTTATTTAGATAAAGATCAAACTGATAATTTAAATAATTCTTTAAGTGGAAGTTATCAAGGAATTGGTGTTAAAATAAGTGTTAATAATGAAGAAAATAAAATGATTATTTCGGAGGTTTATGATAATACACCAGCAAAGAGTGCTGGCCTTGCCGTAGGAGATATCATTGTAAAAGTTAATGATAATGTTGTTGCTGATATGGAATCTGGTGAAGTAACCAAATTAATTAAAAGTAGTGATGAAGTAAAGTTAGTTGTTAATAGAGATGGTAATGATTTAGATTTTACTCTTAATACTGCTAAGTTAAATAATCCTTCAGTTGATGCTAAAATTATTGATGGGGATAATGGTAATAAGATTGGTTATTTAAAAATAAGTAAATTTAATGAAACTGCTTATGAACAATTTTATGAGAAATTAAATAAGATTGAAGTGGATGGTATTAATAGTTTAATAATTGATTTAAGAGATAATACGGGGGGATATTTATCAGCAGCTACTAAAATAAGTGAGATGTTTTTACAAAAAGGAAAAGTTATTTATTCTTTAAATGATCAGTCTTCTACTAAAACAACTTATGATGAAACTGATGATGAAAGAAATTATAAGGTTTATATTTTAGTTAATGGTAATTCGGCTTCTGCATCTGAGATACTTGCTGCTGCTTTAAAAGATAGTTATGGTGCTAAATTAGTTGGCACAACAACTTATGGTAAAGGTAAAGTACAAAAAACAAGTAAATTATCTGATGGAACTATGTATAAATATACGAGCGCTAAATGGTTAACTCCGAATGGTGAATGTATTGATGGTGTTGGATTAAAACCGGATATTGAGATATCAAACGGGGATGAATTATTAAAAGATTTAGTGCTTGAAAAAGCAATAGAGGAAATTCAAAAGTAAAAGGATGCATTTGGTTGTGTTCTTTTTTTGTGATTAATATAAAATTTTATTCATTAGAATATTTTAAAATAAAAACTTAAGTGATATAATAACAAACAAGAGCAAGGGTGGTTATAGATGAATACATTAACTTTTAAGAATTATGATTTAAAATTAGAATTAGTGCCATTTACGAATATAATTGGTGGAATAGCTTCTGGTAAGACTTATTTATTAAAGACACTTATAAATCAAAGCGATAGTAGTGATGTTTATATAGATGATAAAAATATTAATGAATATGATATAAATTTTTTAAGAAAGAATGTTGCTGCAGTACTTAATAATTTTATATTTAACACTAATAGAGTAAAAAGTGAACTTGAATATTATCAGAAATGTTTAGGATATGATGATAAAGTAATTAGTAGTAGTATAAAAAAATTTGTTACGTTTTTTAAATTAGATAATATTATAGATAAAGAAATTGGAGAAATTAGTAGAAGTGAAAAGGCTTTTATTAAAATATTATCCTTGTTAATTATTAATCCGAGAGTTATTGGGATTGATGATATGCTTACTTATTTAGATAATAAAGATAAGTTAAAAATTGTTAAATATAGTAAAGAAAATAAGATTTCGATTTTAAATGTAACAAGTAATAGTGAAGAACTTTTATTAGGAACTAAAATAGTTGTACTTGATAATTTTCATGCTGTTATGTATGAGGATACTTTAGAGGTTTTAGCTAATGATAAAGTTTTAAGTAAGATAGGAATGAATATGCCTTTTATTGCAGAATTATCAAATAATTTAAATTATTATGATTTATTAAAAGAAAAATATTTTGATATTAATTCTTTAATAGGTGAATTATGGAAGTAATGTTTAGTAATAATCCTAATAATGGTTTTTTTGATATTAAACAATTTGTTGGGTTTTATGGAGAAATAAGTGATTTAGAAATATTGATTGATAATTTAGATAAAAAAGTTATAAATAGAAAATACAAGGTAAAGAAATATTTAAGTTATAATAAAGATTATTTTGATATTTTAGATTTAGATAAAGAATTTTTAAATAAAAAGATAGATGATTTATCTATGTGTGAATATAAATTAATGTTATTACTTATGGTAATAGAGGATGAACCTAAATTAATAGTTCTTAATTATTTTGATGTGGGATTTAATGGTAAATTTAAAAGAAAAATTATAAAGTTAATTAAACTTATTAGGGCTTCTTTAGGAATAAATTTTGTTGTTATTAGTAATGATGTAATTTTTGTAAATAAAATTGTTAAACATGTAGTTGTATGTAATAAGAAAATTATTAAGTTTCAAGGAAAGGTTCTTGATGCTATTAAGGAAGGATATATAGAGGAACCACCTATTTATGATTTTATTAAACTGGCTAATGATAAGGGTGCTAATTTGGAATATACATTGGATAGTAAAGATTTATTAAAAGATATATATAGGAGTGTATTTTAATGAAGTATTTTGCTAGTGTTAGTTATGATGGTTCTAAATTTTATGGATTTCAAAAATTAAATAATTATGATACTGTTCAGAAGGAATTAGAAAGAGCACTTGGTATTATAAATAAAAGTTATGTTGCTGTAAAAGGTGCTGGAAGAACTGATAGAGGTGTTCATGCATATAGTCAAGGTGTTAGTTTTGAACTTAATGGATGTATTCCTGCATCAAAGTTAAAGAATGTTATTAATAGAGTTTTAAATGATTATGTTCATGTAAATTATGTTGAAGAAGTAAGTGGTGATTTTCATCCTAGATTTGATGCTGTAAAGAAGAAATACGAATATGTTATTAATTTAGGTGAGTTTGATCCGATAATTAATGATTATGTTTATAATTATAATAATAAATTAGATATAAGAAGGATGAGAAGAGCTAGTAAAGCATTTATTGGTTTTCATTCGTTTAAGGCTTTTACATCTGGTGCAAGAGATAATTATAATAGTGTTATTTATAGTATTAAATTTAAAAAAAATCATGATTTTTTAACTATTACATTTGTAGGTAAAAGTTTTTATAGATATATGGTTAGAAATATGGTTGGGGCTTTGATACAGACTGGTAATAATAAACTTGATAAGAATGACATAAAGATGATGTTAGATAAGGAGAAAGTAAATTGTAAGTATAATACTGCACCTGCTTGTGGATTATATTTAGTTGATGTTTACTATTAAGTTTGGGTATGAATGAATTAGATTTGATGGATAGTAGTAAAAATGATTATCAGTTGGTTACAGAACTTAGTAAAATTGTTAGAAGTTATAAAGATAAAAATAAACCTGTTGATAAAAATTTTGTTTATAAAGTTGCAAATGTGTGTTTAATTAATAATGAAGTGGATTTAAAAAATGGTTTGATAATTGTTGGTAACTCTAAAGAAATTGAAAATGATTATGAATCTTGTTATAGTGATGAAATGATTAGATATTCGTTTTTATCTTTAAGAAATTTTTATAAACGAATAGATAATTTTGGAAGTGCATATAATTTTGGCAATCATAATATGCTTTCTTATTATTCTGTAATATGCACTTTAATTCATGAAATGTCTCACGCTAGACAGGATTATATTGTAAACAATTATCCTTATTCGTTTGCTGGAATGATTTATTCCTATTGTAGTAATATTTTTGAAAGTGAGCCACTTTTTTATGAGATATACTATGATTGTTTTCCAGACGAAAGAAATGCATTTTTAAGAGGAAATTATATTGCTAATATGGTAATTAGGCATGTTTATGGCGATAAATTATCACTTTTTTTCAAGGAATTATTTTTTGAAGAATTACTTATTAATTATGACTGTGATATGTATCCATTAAAGAGATTTGGTGATGCTTGTAAACAGTTTGGATATGAATATTTTGATAGATTAATTCCGGATGTTGAACTAACCCAAGAAAATTTTTTTGAACGTGTTTGGTGTGGTTATAAAATAACAGAAGATGAATATAATCACTTGATTGATTTATGTATTAGTACATCTTATCCTAATAATGATGTAATAAAAGAATATTTAAAAAAATCTTCGATAAAAAGATTAATTTTAGATTATAAAAAGAAATAAATAATATTGAAGAAGATTTATTAGAATAATTATTTTGTTTGTTAGATCTATTATTTCTGATATTATTTTTTAAATAGGTTTATAATATAAATAGACAATAAATTAATATTTTGATATTATTTAGGTGTGATGTAGAATGAATATATTAATTAATGGACATAATATTTATTTAATTTTATTAGTAACTTTTATATGTTGTGTTTTATTAGTGCCTCTTGCTAAAGTTGTAGCAAAACATATTGAAGCAATAGATATGCCTAATGAGAGAAAGGTACATAAAAAACCAATGCCTAGATTGGGTGGATTAGCAATATATTTAACATTTTTAATTGGTTATATGTTATTTGCACCTATTAATGAACAGATGATTTCAATTCTTATTGGAGGATTTATAATTATAGTTCTTGGAATATGTGATGATATTAAACCAATTAGAGCAAGATATAAATTTTTAGTTCAGATAGTAGCTGCTTCTATTGTTGTATTTTATGGTAATATTTATTTACCTAATATAAGTGCACTTGGATTATCTCTAACTTTTGGTAAATGGGGTTATCCTTTAGCTATATTCTTTATTTTGGCTATTATTAATGCTATAAATTTAATTGATGGTATAGATGGGTTAGCAACAGGTACTAGTGCAATATTTTTTGTTACTATAACTATAATTGCAATACTGCTAGATAGGATTTATGGTTTAGATGTTATTTTATGTGTAATTATGCTTGGTGCTTGTTTAGGATTTTTAATGTATAATAAACCGCCTGCTTCAATATTTTTAGGAGATACTGGTAGTACGTTTTTAGGTTTTATTATTGCTATTATTGCACTTTTGGGATATAAAACGGCTACATTTACTAGTTTAATTATTCCAATATTCATATTACTTTTACCAATACTTGATACAGTGTTTGCAATGATTAGAAGATATTTAAAGGGAGAAAATATAGGTGAGCCTGATAAGGAACATTTACATCATCAATTACTTAAACTTAATAAGAGTACTACTAAAACAGTTTTAATCATGTATGGTATTGATATATTATGTTCTATAATAAGTGTTTTATATGCTTTAGGGTATAATTTAACTGCGATAGTTTTATATTTATTATTAATGTCATTTATATTATTTTTGATTTATAAAACTGATATATTATTTAAACATAAGTAGTTAGCTATTTATGTTTTTTTGATTATTTGATAAAATTTTTTTAGAAAGAGATTTTATATGAAGAAATTAATTAATAAAGAAAAATTGGGATATATATTTTTAGTGTTTATGTGTTTATCTTGTTTACTTGATTTACATATTTTTTATAATCGATTTGCTACTTTAATAAGATTATTTTTTATTTTAATATTTTTTGGTATATCAGTTATTAAATTTAGTAGTAAAAATGATAGATTGAAATTACTTATTTATTTACTATCTGTATTTTTATATACTATTTTGCATTTGATATTTGTAGATAATTATTTAATGGAAGAATTATTATATATATTTAAAATGACTTCTAATGTTTTACTTTTTTATAGTGTATATTCCATAAATATAGATTATAAAAAATCTATTAAGTTTATTAAAATTATTCTTTGGTTTATATGTGGTTCAATAGTGTTATGTAATTTTTTTAAACTAGGTTATTCTTCTTATAGTTTTAATTATATAAAATATAATATATTTGATTGGTTTAAAAATATAAATGGATATTTTGAAGATTTTTCTGGTAAAGGTTTCTTTCATTTAGCTAATCAAATAGTTGGAGTTGTGCTTTTATTTTATCCAATGCTTATTAATGAAGTTAAGGAAAATAAAAAAGTAATGGATATAGTTCTTCTTAATGTATGTAGTTTAAGTATGTTAATGATAGGTAATAGAACGTCAAGTGCTGGCCCATTAATAATACTAATATTTAGTTTTGTTATTTATTTGTTTCTTGTTACTATAAAAAACGAAAAATTATCTGTTAAGTATATTTTAATTTTGGTATTTAGTATGATTTTTATAAATATATTTTTATATAATGCGCCTATTGTTAAAAGAGATAAATATTATAATGATTTGGATAATAGTATAATTTATGTTACTGATAATGTTGATAAGAGGGAAGTTATTAACAAATATATAAGTGATAATGAAGATAATACTGTTAATAAATCTACTAGAGATATTCTTTTAGATAAAAATTTAAATATTAATTTTATTGATAATTATTATCCGTATGATCAAGATCATGAGTTTTGGGATAATTTAGTTAATTCAAATATTGATTATAAAGATTCAAGATTAATTGAATTAAAGATTGCTCAAAGATTGTTGGAGTTAAGTGATAACAAATTTTATAAATTTGTTGGTATAGGTTACTATAAAATTATTAGTGTTTGTAATATCGAGAGAGATTATGTAATGCAGTATTATAGTGTTGGTATTTTGGGATTAGTAATCTTTATTGGATTTTATTTTATTATCTATATTAAAATGCTATTTAAAGTATTTATTAATTTAGATAAGAAATTTAATTATTTAAATACTATGCTTTTAAGTGGCATAGGTATTAATTTAATTGTTGCATATTTAAGTGGGAATATTCTTAATGCTTTAAGTTCAACTATACCATTAACGATTTGTTTAGGTATTGCTTATAATGAGATTAGAGTAAATAAACCTGGTAAAGTACTTAATTATAATATTTGTAAATTAAATAAGAAAGAAATTATTAATGAATTAAATAATAGTGATAATAGAAATATATTATTTAATATTAATCCAATAATTATGGTTAATTTTAATGATAATAAAGAATATAAAAAATTTATTAATAAGGAAAAATATAATATTCCTGATGGTTTTGGTACTATAGTTGGATTAAAATTTAAAGATAATAAGGGGTACTCTCAAATAACTGGGGTTGATATGTTTAATTCTTTGGTATATAATGCATGTAAATATGATAAGAAAGTTTATTTATATGGTGCTAAAAAAGAAGTTATTGAAAAGACTGTTAAAGTATTAAAAGAAAAGTATATTAACTTAAATATATGTGGTTATATGAGTGGGTATAGTAAAGAAAAAGATGTATTAAATGATATAAAAAAATGTAAGCCTGATTATTTATTTGTTGGTATAGGATCACCTAAACAAGAAGAATTTATCATTAGAAATGAAAAGTTGTTTAGAAATATAAATGTTATTATGCCTGTTGGTGGTACGTTTGATGTTGTATCTGGTTTAAAGAAAAGAGCACCGATTATTTATCAAAAACTACATTTAGAATGGTTATATAGAATGATTAAAGAACCTAAAAGAATTAAAGATAATGTTAAGATATTAAAATATTTATATTTGGTAATATTTAAAAATGGAGGTAAAGATGAAAAATAAAATATTATATGTAGTAATACCTTGTTATAACGAAGAAGAGGTATTAAAAGAAACTAGTAAAAGATTAAATGTTAAATTTAATGAATTAATTAAAGATAAAATTATTTCTAAAGATAGTAAAGTTTTATTTGTTAATGATGGATCTAAGGATAAAACTTGGGATATTATATGTGAATTAAATAAAGAAAATAAATTATTTAGTGGAATTAATTTATCAAGAAATAGAGGACACCAAAATGCGTTGGTAGCAGGACTTATGACTGCTAAGGAATATGCTGATGTGGTAATATCTATGGATGCTGACTTACAAGATGATATTAATGCAATTGATGAAATGATTAAAGATTATTATGATGGATCAGAAGTTGTTTATGGAGTTAGATCATCAAGGGCAAAGGATACTTTCTTTAAAAAGTTTACAGCTGAAGCATTTTATAAGTTTATGAAATTTATGGGAGCTGATGTTGTATTTAATCATGCTGATTATAGATTAACAAGTAAAAGGGCTTTAGATAATTTTGCAAATTATAAAGAAGTAAATTTGTTTTTAAGAGGAATGTTTCCTTTAATTGGATTTAAATCTAGTATAGTATATTATGAAAGGGCTGAAAGATTTGCAGGTGAGTCTAAATATCCATTAAAGAAAATGCTTAATTTTGCATGGGATGGAATAACTTCTTTTAGTGTAAAACCAATAAGAATGATTCTTGATTTAGGTATATTTATTTGTATGATAAGTTTTGTAGTACTTATTTATTGTTTAATAAGAAAGATTTGTGGAGCTACTGTGGAAGGATGGACATTTATTGCTTGTTCTTTATGGCTATTAGGTGGCATTCAAATGTTTTCACTTGGTATAATTGGAGAATATGTTGGTAAGGTTTATAGTGAAACAAAGGCTAGACCTAGATATATTATTCAAGATAATTTATTAGAAAAGAAGGAAAAATAATATAAAACGCATGGTAATTCCATGTTTTTTTATTGTTCTTGTTGCGACAGTGATTTAATTTTTGTATAATTGATATGAGGAAATGATATGAAAAAAGTAATTAATAATTTAAAATATGTATATAAAAAGTATTCTTTTTTACTTGAACAATTAGTTTTAAGAGATTTTAAAGTTAAATACAAAAGAAGTGTTCTTGGGGTAGTTTGGAGTTTATTATACCCGATTTTAATGATGGCAGTAATGGCAATTGTTTTTTCAAATGTGTTTAAAATGTCAACTCCGGGTGTAAGTTATCTTGCATATTTGCTTATAGGATTAACTTATTTTAATTACTTTACAGAAGCAAGTAATTTAGCTATGAGTAGTGTTGTTGGTAATTTTAGTTTAATTAATAAAGTTTATATTCCTAAATATATATTTCCACTTTCTAAATGTTTATTTGTTGGTATAAATTTTTTATTAACTTTAATTCCTTTATATGTTGTAATTATTGCAACTGGAACAGGACTTAATTGGTATCACTTATTATTACCTTTTTCTTTTATTTGTTTATTTTTGTTTACTGTCGGGATGGGATTTATACTTGCAACTATATCGGTTTTTTTAAGAGATATGTTTTATATATATGGTATTATAACTACAATTTGGACTTATCTAACTCCAATTATGTATGATATTAACACTATTGGAAATAGTACTTTGATATTTATCATGAAATTTAATCCGATGTATCAATTTATAAATTTTGCTAGAACAATTATATTGTACAATAATTGTCCTACATTAGGACAATTTGCAGGATGTTTTGTTTCATCTATAATTATATTTCTTTTAGGATGTTTATTATTTAAAAAGAATCAAGATAAATTTATTTATTATGTATAGGTGGTGAATTTTTATGACTAAAAATAAAAGGAATGATAAATATAATTTGCATAAAGTTATTGATAAATCAGAAATAATGATTGATGTTTCAGATGTTTCTATGAGATTTAATTTGGGAATTGAAAAAGGTTTCTCGCTAAAACAATGGTTTGTTGATTTAGGAAAGAAAAAAGAAATTAAAAAAAACAATGAATTTTGGGCTTTAAAAGATATTAATTTTAAAATAAATAAAGGCGAAGTTATAGGTTTCATTGGCTCAAATGGTGCTGGTAAATCTACATTACTTAAGGTTGTTTCTGGGGTTATGAAACCAACTACTGGTGATGTAAATGTATATGGAAATATATGCCCGATGATAGAACTTGGAGCTGGATTCGATTCACAATTAACTGCAAGAGAAAATATTTACTTAAATGGTGCTGTAATGGGTTATTCAAAAGAATTAATTGATTCTAAATTTGATGAAATAGTTGAATTTTCAGAGTTAAAAGATTTTTTAGATGTTCCAGTTCAAAATTTTTCATCAGGAATGGTTGCTAGACTTGCTTTTAGTATAGCTACCATAGTAGATCCTGAAATATTAATTGTTGATGAAATACTTTCTGTTGGAGATATTGCTTTTCAAGCTAAAAGTGAAGCGAAAATGTTAGAAATGATTGGTGGAGGAACAACAGTTTTATTTGTATCGCATTCCATCAATCAAATAAAGAAAATGTGTAATAGGGTTGTTTGGCTTGATCATGGTAAAATAGTAAAAATGGGTGGAAAAGAAATTTGTGATGAATATATAAAATTTATGGAAGAAAAGTAGGTTTTTATGAATAAAGTTTTGACAATAGTTGTACCAGTTTATAATACAGAAAAATATATTAAAAGATGTTTAGATTCTATTGTTTGTCCATCTATAATTGATGATTTAGAAATAATTATTGTAAGTGATGGGTCTACTGATAGCTCTATAAATATTGCAAAAGAATTTCAAAATCAGTATCCTAAATCTATTAAAATAATTGAGAAAGAAAATGGTGGACATGGGTCTACGATTAATGTTGGTTTGGAAATGGCATCTGGCAAATACTTTAGGGTTTTAGATAGTGATGATTGGTTAAATACAATTGACTTTATAGATTTTGTTAATTATTTAAAACATGATGATGTTGACTTAGTAGTTACTAATTATTCTCAAGAACACATATATAATGGTGAATCTATTCAATATAAATACTCTGGATTATGTGATAATCAAATATATGAATTTGATAAGATTGATTTGGGAATATTAAAAAATGAATATTTTGTTATGGCAACTTCAACATATAAAACCGATATATTGAAAAAGGCTGATCTAAAATTATTGGAAAAAACATTTTATGTAGATATGCAATATAACGTAGTTGGTTTTTCTTTTGTTAAGAAATTTAAATATTATGATTTGGATGTTTATAAGTATTTTATTGGTCGAAAGGAACAAAGCAATAATTATATATCTTTAGTAAAAAATCAAGATAATCATGAAACTGTTATGCGTTTTTTGATTGAATACTATTGTTCAAATTTTAAAAGTTTTAGCAAAAATAAAAACGAATATTTTTCTTTAATAATTTATTATATGTTGTATACTCATTATTCTATATATTGTATTTATGATTCGAATCATAATAGTGCTTATAAAAAAATTAAGAATTTTGATAGTTATTTAAAGAAAAAAAGTGTGTTTTTATACGAAAAATCCAATATTTCTTTTATAAAAATGAATAGAAAAACTAAATTTATTTTTGTAAAATTGAATGGTAAATTATTTAATAAATTTTTGAATTTTATAAAATTTTTAAGGAGGTAAATTTATATGAAAAAGATTTTAGTAATAAGTTGGTTTTTTCCTCCTATAAATTCTTCAGAGGGAATTGTAACATATAAACTATTAAAAAATTCTAAGCTTCAATATGATGTTTTTACTCAAAAAAATAATTCGAGTTGGTCATATGGTGATGATGAATGCTTGTCTATTGAAGATAATATCAATTGTATATATTCTGATGCATTAAATTTAAATGATTTTGTTGAGTCTGCATATAATTATTATTTAAATAATATTGAAAAATATGATATTGTTATGACGAGATCTATGCCCGAAGAATCCCATATAATAGGTTTGAAAATTAAAGAATTTAATAATAAAATAAAATGGATTGCATCTTTTGGTGATCCAATTGGTAATAATCCCTTTACTTTGCTTTCATTACAATCTGTTAATCCGTATGCTTTAAATTGGACAAATGGGATTAAATCAGTTATAAAACAGTTATTTTCTCTATTACGTATTTTCCGTTCTTTAAAATATAAGTATATTAAAAATAAAAATTATAGTTTATTTATTAAAAATAAAAATCTTCTTGAACAATGTATATTAAGTAAATGTGATTATGTAATATGTAATAATCCTTATGAAGTAGAATACATTTGTAAAAATAATCAAGTAGATGAATCAAAGTTTATAATTTTTCCTCATTCTTTTGATAAAAGATTATATAGTAAAAAAAATATAAGTAAAGAAAATGATAAAATTATATTTAGATATATTGGTCACTTAGATGAAATTAGAACACCAAGACTTTTTTTAGAAGCTATTAGTTTGTTATATAATAAGTATCCAGATTTAAAGGATAAAGCTGTATTTGAATTTTATGGTAACATGTCTTCTAGTGATAAACTTTATATTATTGATAATTATTTAGGTGATGTTGTAAAAATTAAGAAACCAGTTAATTATTTAAAAAGTTTGGAATTAATGAAAAGTAGTGATTGGTTAATACATATTGATGCTAATTTGTTTAATATTTTAGATAAAAATGTTTTTTTTGCAGCAAAATTGGCTGATTACATTGGAAGTGGTTCCAATATTATTGGTCTTACAATGCAGGATGGTGCTAGTGCTGATATTTTGAGGAATCTAGGTGCTATAATTACAACTTATTCTGCAAATGAAATAATGAATTATTTATATTTGATAATTTATGGTAATTATAATTTACAAATAAATAAAAAATATATTGATGAATTTAATTCTGTAAATATTGCAAATCATTTTGATTTGTTTGTAAATAATATTATTAAAAATGATGAAGGAGTAAAAAATGAAAAAAATAGTATATGTTAATGACTGGGAAATTGATAGTTTAAATGTTGTTACTGAATATAATGATGATAAATTGCGAATTATTAATAATAATGCAACATCGATTAGTTTTAGATGTAAAAAAAACCTTCATTTTAAAGAAGTGATTGATGGAAAATTATTAGTTAAATTTAATGGTGAATGCTGTAATAGCGGTGGTTATTTAATCTTGAATAATAATATTAAATTGCCGATAAATAGTGAATCTAGTATTTATGTTAAATTTCCATCTATAATTTCTTTGGATTTGGTTGTTGCTGCTGAAAGTGAAATCACTATATCTAATATTGATTTTGAATTTTATGAAAGTTGTGATTTAGTTGATAAACTAGATGTAAAAAATGATGTTCTTGTTATAGTTCCTGATTATCCTAGTTATGTAAATTTATATAGTTGTGCTTTTGCACATTCAAGAAATAGAGAATATGTTAAGGCGGGTTTAAAAGTACAAGTTGTTGCTGTTAATAATTCGAATTGGTTTCAAACAATGTATGAAATAAATGATGTTTCTGTATTAAAATGTACATATAAAGATTTAAAAAAGTTATTAAGCATGAATCATTACAAAGTTATAGTAACTCATTTTGTTGATGAGTATCTGTATCCTATATTTGATGGAAATGTTTATAATAATCAAAAACTAATTTTTATTTGTCATGGTCCTGAAACCGTTTATAAATATTTGGTTAATAAAACTAGACCATATTTTACTGCTCCTGTTGAGTCAGATAAAATAGAAACTATGTTTCATTCTAAAGATTATTATGTAAAAAAATATTCTCAAAAAGATAATGTAACTTGGATTTTTGTATCTGATTGGTTGAAAAAATTTTCAGAGGAACAACAAGGACTCAAATTTAAAAATGCTTTAGTTATTAACAATATTATTGATGAAGAGTTGTTTCCATTTTATAAAAGAGATAAAGAATTAAGAAAAAAAATCTTAGTTGTAAGAAAATTTGATAATATATGTCAACATTCAATAGATCAAGTTGTAAGAGCTATTCTTGAGTTAAGTAGAAGAAAGTGTTTTAATGATTTAGATTTTGATATTTATGGTGATGGAAACTTTTATGATGAGTTAGTAGAACCTATTAGGAACTTTAGTAATGTACATTTAATTAGGAAATTTATTCCTAATAATAAATTAGGAGAATTATATAAGGAACATGGAATTATTTTACTTCCATCTCGTCATGATGCACATGCTGTTTCTATGGGTGAAAGTGCTTCAACTGGATTAGTCGTAATTGGTTCAAACGTTACAAGTAATCCATATTTTATGAATGAAAAAGAAAATCATACATTAACTGATCCGGAAGATTATGTTGGGATTTCAAATATTATTGAAGATTTATACAATAATCCACAAAAATTTTTGGATATAAGTAAAAATATTTCAACTTTTACTAGACAATTTAATAAAAAAAATACTGTTCAAAAAGAAATTAAATTAATTTCTGATTGTTTTGATAATAAAGAAGATGATTTGCTTATTAATATTCGTAAACCATTATCTAAACCTGTTTTAACTGTTGCTGTTCCTGCTTATAATGTTGGACAATATTTGGAAAAATGCTTGTATTCGCTTTTAAATCACCGAAATAATTATAAAATGGAGATATTGGTAATAAATGATGGATCAAAAGATAATACACTTAAAATTGCTAATTATTTTAAGAAAATATCTAATGGAATTGTTAAGGTTATAGATAAAAGTAATGGGGGACATGGTTCAACTATAAATGTAGCTATTAAGGAGGCTAAAGGAAAATACTTTAGGTTAGTTGATGGAGATGATTGGGTTGACTCTGATAATCTTGCTAATTTAATTGATAAAATGGAAATGACTGATAGTGATATTATATTAACTAAAGGAAAATATGATTATTCTGATTCAGCATTATTAGAAAATATAATTAGTTATGATTTCTTAGTAGATGGTAAGCTTTATAAATTTGATGATTTAATTTATGATAATTATGGATTCAAAAAATATGGTCCTTTATTAACTACTGGAAATTATAAAACTGAATTGTTAAAAAAAGCAAAATTTTTAATTTCTGAAAAAAAACCTTATGTTGATATGGAATTTAATGCATTTAGCATAAAATATGTTGATACTTTAACTTATTTTGATATAGATATTTATAGATATTTGATAGGTAGAGAAGGACAATCAATTTCGAGAGATGTTTGGAAAAAGAAATATAAAGATCACAAATATATAATTTTTAATATTTTAAATAAAATATATGCTGATAAAGATTTTAGTGATAATAAAATTGAATATGTTTTAAAATATATAATTTCTTCAATGGTTGATTCACAAATTTTTATGTATGATTCTATTAATAAATATGATGAATTAGATAATTTTATACAGGAATTAAAAAAATATCCTGATGCTTATAACTATTCTATGTCTTATATAGAAAAAGTTAATGGAAATTGTTGGTTGATTTTAAAATTATATAAAAATTGGAAAAATAAAAATGAGTCTATAATTATTCCAGGTGTTAGAGAAAGTGTTAATGATATACTTCAATTGAAAACACTTAAAACTAAACAAAAAATTAAATTGTTGGTTAAAGCAATAACTCCATATGGATTTTTAGTATTATATAGAAGGTATAAGAAGGTGAATAAATGAAAACAAAATATTTAATAGTTGGTGCAGGTATTTCTGGTTTAACATTTGCAAGTTATTGTAAAGATGATTATATAATTATTGAAAAAGAAAGTGAAGTTGGCGGTTATTGTAAAACTCATTATAAAGATGATTACGTATGGGATTATGCTGGTCATTTCTTTCATTTTAAAACTGATGAATTTAAGGAAAAATTTATTGATAGTTTGAATAAAGATGATTTTGTTACTCAAGATAAAAAAACGTATATTTATTTTGATAACAAATTAATAAATTTTCCTTTTCAAACTCATATACATGAACTTTCTAAAGACAAGTTTATAGATTGTTTATATGATTTGTTTAATAAGGAAGAAAAAGAAAATTATGATAATTTTTTAGATATGCTTTATGGTAAATTTGGAAAATCAATTACTGAAATGTTTTTGAGACCATATAATGAAAAGTTATATGCTGTTGATTTAACAAAACTTGATAAAGATGCAATGGGAAGATTTTTTCCATATGCTGATGTTAAAGCAATAATTAATAATATGAAAAAAAATGAAGTTACCTCATACAATAATACATTTATGTATCCTAAAAAGGGTGCTCAGGTTATTATTGATATTTTAATGAAAGATATTGATAAAAATAAAATTTTATTAAATTCAATGATAGAAAGTATTGATTTAAATAATAAAATAGCTAAACTTAATAATGGAAAAGAAATTCAATATGAATATTTAATTAATTCGATTCCTTTTGATAAGTTTTTAAAACTAACTAATAATAAGGAATATATTAATTTCAGTGATAAATTAACTTATAATAAGGTTTTAGTTTTTAATTTAGGATTTAATAAAAAATCAAGTTATAATAATCATCATTGGTTATATTTTCCTGATAAAGATATAAATTTTTATAGAGTTGGTTTTTATGATAATATATTAAGTTCTGATAAATTAAGTATGTATATAGAGATTGGATATCCAAAAGATAGTGTTATAACTTCCGATGAAATAGATAGACAACTAAAATTGACACTAGATAATTTAAAAAAATGTAATATTATAGATGATTCTTTTGTTTTAAACGCTTATGAAAGTATTGTAATGGATCCTGCATATGTTCATATTGATGCTAAAAATGACTTACATGTTAGAGAAATAATGAAAGAGTTATCTTCTAATAATGTTTATAGTATTGGTAGATATGGTGGTTGGACATATTGTTCTATGGAGGATTGTATGGTTGAATCAAAAAATTTAGCATTAAGTTTGTGTAGTAAGAGATAACATTATGAAAGAAAAAATTAAAGAAAATTATATTTATGTAATTTTATCAACATTAATTTTAATTGCTGGGGTAGTATTTGCTTATTATTATGTTTATAATGAATCTCCTGTTTATATTTTTGATTATAGTGGATATTTTGAAAGTTACAAATTAATGGGAAATTTACTAAAAAATAATTTTAATGATTTTATTTCTACTTTAATAAATTCGATAAGAAATTTGGATTATAATTACTCCTCAATAATTTTTTTACTTCCTTTTTATCTTTTATTTGGTGGTACTAGATTGTCATATATTATATCTATGACAGTTTGTTATGTGGTTCCTAGTATTATACTTACATGGTATATGTTAAAAACTATTTTTAATACCTTATATAGAGATGTAATTGATCAAAAATTATTTTATGTTTGGATGTTGTTATTAATATTTACATACAGTCGTTATTGGTCTCCAACATTAAGAGGATTAAGTGATATTTCAATTATTTGTCCAATAATTTTATCATTTATTATAGTTTATAAGCATCGTTTTGATAAAAAGCAAAATCTTATAACATTGTCTCTTTTGGGATTTTTGATATATTTACCATTTTTGTTTAGAAGATGGTGTATATATGTTGTTATTGCGTTTTATATATCTATGTTCTTGATAGACTTGTTTAATTTTATAAAATCTAAAGAAAAAGCTAAATTGTTTTGGATATATTTTAGAAACTATTTTATATCAGGGTTGACAACATTTTTTTCAGCATTACTTTTTCAATTACCATTTTTAAAACGTATTTTATTTGAGAATTATGGGGATGCATATAATGGTTACCAAACTCTAATATTAGGTCATATTTATGGTTTTATTTCTGAATTTGGAATAATAATTGTAATTGGTGCTTTACTTGGATTTATACTTTCTATTATTTATAAAAAATATCTTTATGCATCATGGTTTTCTTTTTTGAATATTTTAATATTTTGGTTAGGTTTTGGTAGTATACAATCAATGGGGGTTCATCATTTTTTAGGAATTAGTCTTTGGGTAATAATATTATTTGTTATATTTGCTAAAATAATATTTGATTTAATAAAGAACAATGTTTGTAAATATTTATTTTTAATAATTTTGTTGTTGGTTTTTACATTAAATTTTGCAACGACTTATATTTTTAGAAACTCATATATACCTATAATTTCGCAAAAAAATTCTTATTATAAGTTAAGATATTATAACTATGATGAACTTATTAGATTAATTGATGATATGGAAGTATTAATGAAAAATCCGGAAAAATATGAAAACAATCCAAAATTTAGTGTTCTTTCTGAATCCTTGGTATTATCCGATAATTTGATAGATCTACTTGGGAATGTTGATATAAAAGATAATATTGTATATGCAACACATGTTGATTCCCGAGATGGAATAAACTTTAATAGTTTATTTGCTAGTTATATTGTTGTTACTGATATAAGTCAATTAGGTACAAATTCTAATGGTCAATATGTCATAGATATTCCTAATAAAATGATTTACAATCATGAATCAATTGGAAATGCTTATGAATTATATAGTGGACCCTATTTATTAGATGGTAATGTAAATGCCTATATTTATAAAAAAATAAGACCATTTAATCATGATGAAATAAATTCATATTTTGATTCTTTTTATAATATTTATCCGGATTGGATATATAGGTATTCTTATTTAGATAGGCTGTTTTTGAAATCTGATATTTATAGAGGTGCTAATTGGGGAGATTTCAAAAGAATTTCTGAATATAAATATTATTTTTATCCTGGTAATGATGATACGGTTCTTTCAATCCCTATAAATAATGAATTAACTAATTTAAAATTAAAATTTTATGTCGATTATAATGGGATTGATGAAAATGCTGGTATTGTTAATGTTAAAATTTTTGGTGATAAAAAATTGTTAGTTAATTTAGATGTTTCATCATTAAATGATGAATATGTGGAATTAAATTTATCAAAATATAAACAATTGAAAATAGTTGTATCAGCAGGTGATTCGTTAAATAATGATTGGTTGTATATGAATATAGTAGATTATGATTGTAAAAGGAGTGATTAAGATTAAAAAAATTAAAGTAATGAGTATATTTGGAACTAGACCTGAAGCTATAAAGATGGCTCCACTAGTTAAGGAATTAGAAAAAAGAAAAGAAATTGAAAGTATTGTATGTGTTACGGCACAACATAGAGAAATGCTTGATCAGGTGCTTGAAACGTTTGATATTAAGCCTGATTATGACTTGAATATAATGAAACAAGGTCAAACTTTAGGTGATATAACTACTAGAGCTTTAACTGGACTTGAAGAGGTAATTAAAGATTGTAAACCGGATATTGTTCTTGTTCATGGTGATACAACCACTACGTTTGCTGGTGCACTTGCAGCTTTTTATAATCAAGTTATGATTGGTCACGTAGAAGCAGGACTGAGAACAAATGATAAGTATAGTCCTTTTCCAGAAGAGATGAATAGACAAATGGTTGATTGTATGACTGATATGTATTTTGCTCCTACTAATTTAAGTAAGGAAAATTTACTTAAGGAAAATATAGAAGAAAGTAAAATATATATTACTGGTAATACTGCTATTGATGCTATGAGTACTACTGTTGATGATAATTATAGTAATCCGGAGTTAGATTTTGTTAAAGATGGGGAAAGATTAATTCTTTTGACTGCTCATAGAAGAGAAAACTTAGGAGAACCTATGCGTCATATATTTAAGGCAATTAAGAGAATTGTAGATGAGTTTGACGATGTTAAGGTTATTTATCCTATTCATAAAAATCCTCTTGTTAGAGAAGTTGCTAATGAGGTATTTGGAGATTGTGAAAAAGTTAAATTGATTGAACCTTTAGAAGTATTTGATTTTCATAATTTTATAAATAAATCTTATATGATTATGAGTGATAGTGGTGGTGTACAAGAAGAGGCACCTAGTTTAGGCAAACCGGTGTTGGTATTAAGAGATACTACTGAAAGACCTGAAGGAATTGATGCTGGTACATTAAAACTTGTTGGTACTGATGAAGAAACTATTTATAATGAGGCAAAGAGATTACTTACAGACAAAGAAGAATATGAACGTATGAGTATGGCTTCTAATCCTTATGGAGATGGTCATGCTAGTGAAAGAATAGTAGATGCTATTATAAATAAATTTAATAATTAATTAAGAAATCTTTAAGGTTTCTTTTTTTGTTTTTATTAGATATAATTGTTTTAAGGTATTGGTGATTAAAGTGAAAGATAAAATAGCAAAATTTTTAAATGTGATGAAAAGGGATGGTTTTTTTAAGACTATTAAAAAAACTTTTACATACGTTATGGGAAATTATGTTAATAAAATAAATATTATTAAAAGGGGAAAATATGTAATTAATAAAAATAAAATTAGTGAAAAAATAGATGATATTCTTAATTTAGATTATGATAGAATATTAGTTTGGAGAGGTTCTTTTGGTTGGAATGTTCCTTTATATCAAAGGCCACAACAAATCGCTAATTATTTAATTAATAAAAGATGTTTAATATTATATGAAGTTACTAGAATGACTGATAAAGTTGATTTTATTAAGAAAGAAAAAGATAATCTTTATTTAGTTAATTATGAAATTGGAGCTTTTGAAAAATTATTATTTAGTAAATTATGTGGAATTAATAAACCTAAATATTTACAATTGTATTCTACTTGTTGGGATGTAAGAAAAGATGAAGTAGATAATTATGTTAATAATGGGTTTAAACTTCTTTATGAATATATTGATGATTTAAATCCTAAATTAGCTGGAACTGATAAATTACCATTAAATGTTGCTGCTATTCATGATTATGTTATTAAAAATAAGGATGTTCTAGTTGTTACTAGTGCTGATAAATTATATGAGGATATGGTGAATAAGAGAAAATCCAAAGAAAATATTATTTTATCATCAAATGGAGTTGATGTAGATCATTTTAAACATGAAAAGAAAGACGTTCCAGTAATGGATGAAATAAAAAAAGAATATAAAATGATAATTGGATATTATGGAGCTTTAGCTAGTTGGTTTGATTATGATCTTATAAGAAAGCTCGCTAAAAATTATAAAGATATTGCATTTGTTCTAATTGGAATTAAATATGATACAAGTTTTGATGATTCTAAAATAAATGAACTTGATAATGTTAAATATTTGGGAGCTGTTGATTATAAAGAATTACCTAATTATGCAAATTATTTCGATATTGCATGGATACCTTTTGTAGTTAATGAAATAACTCTTGCCACTAATCCTTGTAAATTATTTGAATATATGGCACTTAATAAGTATATTATTGCTTCTGATTTACCTGAATGTCATAAATATAAATCTGTAAATATTGCAAAAAATTATAAAGAATACGTTAATTTAATTGATAATTATAAAATAGATAAAAAGTATATTGATTTATTAAATAAAGAAGCTAATTTAAATAGTTGGGATAGTAAAGCTGATGATATTGTCAAATTATTAAAGAGTGTTGAATAGTTAGTATATTCAATACAAAAACTTTATTATATTATTGTGTTATTAATTATTGTGAAATAAATGATATGACTAGTATCAAAGAATGGATTAGAAATAATTGCGTTGATGGAATATGAATGGTAGGTAAAAACACTATTAATTTAGTGTTTTTTTTGTTATGATTATATCGTGGTGGAAAATGAAAATAAATATGTATGATTTTGATGATACCATTTATAATGGGGATTCAAGTATTGATTTTATAAAATATTGTTATAAACATAAGTATATTAAATTTAGGGATATAATAAAGATTATAGGAGCTTTTATTAAATATTTTTTTGGTGTTATTGATATAACTCAGTTTAAAGAGGTATTATTCAGTTTTTTAAATAATGTTAATGATGGGTATTGCTTAGTAAATGATTTTTGGGATGAACATTATAAAAATATTAAGAAATTTTATTTAGAAAAAAATCATGATAATGATGTTATTAATTCTGCTAGTCCTTATTTCTTACTTAAGCCTGTATGTGAT
>CAKOQK010000005.1 GCA_934101225.1 uncultured Bacilli bacterium
TAAAAAGAAACTGTTGAGAAAAAATAATTTTCAATAGTTTTTTTATTTAATATTGTCCGTATGCATAAACTTATGTCACCACATGGAGACTTTGATCATATGGGAGATAGTATTTATTTAATAAATAATTATAAAGTGAAAAATGTAGTGTTTAATTGCGGAGAGTTTAATGAATTAGAAAAAGAATTAATCAAAGTATTAGATAAAAAGAAAATAAAATATCACTCATGCATTAAAGAATTAAATATAGATAATAAAAAACTATATTTTTTACAAACAAAAGAATATGATAATGAAAATGATAATTCAAATGTTATTTATACTGAACTTGATGGTTATAAGTTTATGTTTATGGGAGACGCTGGAGTAGAAAAAGAGAAAGACATATTAAATAAATATAATATAACTAGTATTGATATATTAAAAATTGGACACCATGGAAGTAAAACAAGTAGTAGTAAAGAATTTATAAATGAAATCAATCCTAAGAATTCCATTATTAGTGTTGGAAAGAATAATCGTTATGGACATCCTAATAAAGAAGCATTAAATAATTTAGAAGATTCAAAAGTATATAGAACAGATCAAGATGGAAGTATTATATTTAAGATTAAAAATAATAAATTAAAAATAAAGACTTGTAGTCCGTAGAAAGAAGTAATATGAACTATTATAATGAAATAAAAAGTGAACTTTTAATTAATGAGATAAATAGAAAAGTAAAAAATTATTCAATTAATAAGAGTGATTTAATTACTTATTATAATGTAGGTAAAATGTTAAGTGAAGCTGGTAAACATTATGGTGAAGGAATTATAAATGAATATTCAAGTAAATTGAGTATAGATATTGGTAAGGGGTATGGACCATCAAATTTAAAAAGAATGAGACAATTTTATTATATGATAGAAAAAGGTGTGGCAATGCCACACCAATTAAGTTGGTCACATGTTCTTATGATACTTCCATTAGATGATATAAATGAAATAAATTATTATATTGATGTTACTATTAATAATAATATTGGATATAGAGAATTAGGAAAAAAGATTAAAAATAATGAATATCAAAGATTAGACATTAAAACAAAAAATAAATTGGTAAATAAATTAGAAACTAATGTGATAGATTTTGTTAAAAACCCTATATTAATTAAGAACGGTTATAAATATGAAAATATATCAGAAAAGCTATTACAAAAACTAATACTTGAAGATATTACATCATTTATGAAAGAGTTAGGTACCGGATTTAGTTTTATAGATAATGAATTTAAAATTAAAGTAGGGAATAGTTATAATTATATAGATTTACTTTTATATAATATAAGATTTAAGTGTTATGTAGTTATTGAATTAAAAGTAACTAGATTAAATTCAAATCATACAGGACAAATTCAAAATTATATGAATTATATTGATAAAAATATTAAAGGAATGGATGATAATAAAACTGTCGGAATAATAATTTGCAAACAAAATAATCAATATGTAATAGATTATTGTTCTGATGATAGAATAATCGCAAGAGTATATGAATTAATGTGATATAATTGATGTATATAGGAAGTAATCATTATTGCTAAATATTGTAATTAGATAAAACAAATTTTTTGTATTATGAAAAAATAAATTATTATATAAGTCAACAAATATTAATGTTATAATTAGTTAAAGGAAATGATTATTTATGCTAAAAATTAATGATATGGTATATCTAAACTAGATTATTAAACCATCCTTCGATGAATATTTTTGCAGTTCAAAAGGTAAGAAGAGAAAAGGACTAGCACTATATGTTTGTTTTCAAACTCAAGAATATATATTATGTCTAGAAACTAATTATGATAAAAAATGGATTGAAGAACAAAAATAAATAAAACAAACGATATAAGCGAATTCATATTAGATATAGCTATAAGAAAAAACAATTTAGAAGATAGTTATAATTTATTAGATGAAAACATAGAAGGATTTATTACTAGGCTTGATAAAAAGAACTATAAGTTGGAATTAAAATGTATTGGCACTGATGAAGAAAGTAATTATAATATATTAATAGACGAAAACATAAAATTGTATTTTTGAATTTACCTATTTTTAAAAGAAGGAGTGAAAAGAAACTATGCTAGGAGCAATTTATGGCGATAAAGCCGGAAGTACATACGAATATAATCAATTAAAAGAAATAAAACCAATTAATCCCGAAAAATTAATAATACCATCATCATTTCATAGTGATGATAGCATCGAAACAATTGCTATAATGGATTCAATTATTAATCAAAAAGATTATGAACAAACTTTAAAAGAATATATTTTAAATAATATTAACTATAAACCGGACTTTCATCCATATTTTAAATCTTCATTTTCCCCAAATACAATAAAATGGGCAACTGGAAGTGGTAAAAATAATAGTACAGGAAATGGTGCTTTAATGAGAATATCGCCTGTTGGGTATTTGTTTAATGATGAAAAAGAAGTTATTGAAAATGCCTATTTAGCAACAATTCCATCTCATAATTCTGAAGAAGCAATTAATTCCGCAATCATAATTGCATTGATGATCTATTATTTCAGAAATGGCATGACCAAATTAGATGTCTATAAAAAATTAAAATTAACTATCAAATATGAGCCTTTCATTAAATTTAATACTACTTGTCATGAAACTTTAAATAATTGTTTGTATGCCTTATATAAATCAAATTCATTTGAAGATGCTATTAGAAAAACTTTACTTATGGGTGGCGATACCGATACAAATTGCTGCATTGTAGGAGGAGTTGCTGAAGCACTTTACGGGATGAATGATGAAGAAACCGCTGATGCTAAAGCAAATTTGCCAAAGAAATATCTAAAAATATTAGCAAAAGCATATTCTTGGAATTCAAAATAGTTGGGTAAGTATGAAAAATGATTTTCAAGAAATAAAGAAACTAATAAATGACCTAATTGAAATATCTGGTAAACAATTAGATAGTCTTAGTGAAGAAGTCGAAGAAATTATAAAATATCATGTAACTAGTGAACATACTATAAGCAAACTATTTGATTCCATCTTAAGTTTGCCATTTGCAAAAGATGAAGAAGTTAAAAATTTATTTTATAAACTGCTAAATTACTGTTATACATTTAATAACAGTCTAGCGTTAGATTATGAAAATATCTATAAAGAATATTATTGTGACGAAGATATCAAAATTATAAGTAAAAATAAAGAGAATTATTATAAATAATAATGTAAAGTTTTGTTAACTATTTAAATAAATATTAAATTTCAAAATTTATTTGTTATAATTTAATAAAAGAGGAGAATGAAATATGCAGAAAATAACAATAAGTATAGAGGAAATAAACAACAATCCAAATTTAGATATAAGTGAAAGATTAGCCAAATTAAAAAATAAATACAAAGATAAATATTCTGAAGATGATCTTAAAAGTTTAGCGATTGCATCAATTAAACAAGAATACGAATTATTCGCTAATAATCGTATAAACTTTACCAAAGAAGCTGACGATTTGTTAGAAAAAATAAAAAATGGTGGTGAATTAAGTGATAGAGACGCATTTATTTTAAATTGTGATGATCCTCAAAAAATTTTAGAATATTCTAAATTTGATGATATTAAAAACCGAATACAAGATAATAATGCAATCACAATAGATGATTTTAATTTTTTATGTGAAGCAATGAGATTGGATCCATATACGAAAAAACTTTTAGAGATAGGATATAAAAGTAAAGGACTAATTTCTGAATTTAAACCCGAAAATAGTGAAAAATATCACAGATAAAACTACAAATATTAAAACTATATTTGTAGTTTTTATTAGATTATTGTAAAATAATTTAGGAGGTACTTATCATGCTAACAATTAAAAATTTAAATGTATCAGTTGGAGAACAAGAAATATTAAAAGATTTTAATTTAACTATCAATGAAAAAGAAGTTCATGCCATTATGGGACCAAATGGAATTGGAAAAAGCACTATATGTAAAACAATTATGGGAGATCCTAATTACATTGTAACAAGTGGTAATATCATTTATAATGATACTGATTTGTTAAAATTAAATGTAAGTGAGCGTGCAAGATTAGGAATCTATCTTTTAAATCAAAGCCCAATTGAAATACCTGGCGTATCAAATGCGGAAATGTTAAGACTAAGATTAAATGAAAATAATCCTACTCCAATATCAATATTTGATTTTAATAAAAAAATGACATCTATTTGTGAAAAATTAGATATTCCTAAAAGTTTTATTCATCGTGGAATTAATGAAGGAATGAGTGGCGGAGAAAGAAAGAAAAACGAACTTCTACACTTATGGATGCTAGAACCTAGCTTAATTATTTTAGATGAATTAGATAGTGGCTTAGATATTGACTCATTAAAAACAGTAACAAACAGTTTAAACGAATATTTAGAAACTCATCCCAAAGCATCAATCTTATTAGTAACTCATCATGAACCACTTCTTAATATGTTAAACGCGAGTAACATTCATATTATGAAAGATGGCCATATTATTAAATCAGGTGATTTATCCCTAGCAAAGGAAATAGAAAACCAAGGATATAAAAATATCTAGGTTAATTAAGTAGATGCAAATGAAAAAAGATAATATAATATTAGTAGATAATGATGTAGTTAAAGAGATAAATTATTTTAATAAATCATTAGGAAATAAAACAGTAGAAATAAAAGATAATTCATCCTTAACTATAAATTATTTTATAGATGCTATAGATGATAATAACGAAATAAATATTTACATTGGAACTAATTCGAGTCTAGTCTTTAATCATTCATATATTAATAATACCAATTACAATTTAAAAATAAACATTAATTATACAGGAGAAAAATCAAATGTATTAGTAAATGTAAGAGGAGTTAATAATGAAGGAATATCTAAAGTAGACATTGACGGAACATTATTAAAAAATAATAATAACAATATATTGGATGAAAAAATTAAAATTATAAATATTAATAATGGTAAAGTTATTTGCAAACCAAACATGTATATTAAAACAAGTCAAATCATAGCTAATCATGAAAATGCCATTGGAAATATTAATAAAGATGAAGTATTTTATTTAATGAGTAAAGGAATAAATAAAGAAAATGCTGAAAAACTAATAATTCAAGGATATTTATTAAGTGTTATTGATAATGAAGAATTAAAAACAAAAATTAGAGAATATTTAAATTCAAGGAGGTGAAATATTTATGCATCGTGATGATTTTCCTAAAGAACTTATGAATAATGTTATTTATTTAGATAATGGTGCAACAACGTTTAAACCAAGAGTAGTATTAGATAAAATGAATGAATACTATACTAAATATTGTGCAAATGCCCATAGAGGAGATTATAGTTTAAGCTATAAAGTTGATGTTGAATATGAAAACGCTAGAATTAAAGTTGCTAAATTTATTAATGCAAATCCTGATGAAGTAGTGTTTACCAGTGGAGCAACTGAAAGTCTAAATTTAATTGTAAAGGGATTCTTTGAAAATAATTTAGAAGCCGGCGATGAAGTTATAATTTCTGATGCCGAACATGCTAGCAACGTAATGCCATGGTTTAGATTAGCAACAAAATATGGAGTGGTAATAAAAAGGGTTAAACTAGATGGAAACCTTCATGTTACCTTAGAAAATCTAAAAGAGGCAATTACACCTAAAACTAAAGTAATATCACTTGCTGAAATAACAAACGTGGTTGGTGATATAAGACCAATGAAAGAAATATGTAAACTTGCCCATGAAAATAATATATTTGTAGTCTGTGATGGAGCCCAAAGTGTTCCTCATCGCAAATGTGATGTTAAAGATAACGATGTTGATTTTCTTGCTTTTTCTGGTCATAAAATGTGTGGACCCACTGGAGTAGGTGTTTTATATGGTAAAAAAGAATTATTAGAAGAAGTTGAGCCAATCCTTTTAGGTGGTGGAATGAATGAATCTTTTGATAACGAAAATGAAGTATATTTAAAAGA
Source organism: uncultured Bacilli bacterium (assembly GCA_934101225.1). Classification (GTDB taxonomy): domain Bacteria; phylum Bacillota_I; class Bacilli_A; order RF39; family UBA660; genus CAG-533. The sequence continues at coordinate 6,021 of CAKOQK010000005.1, forward strand.
TCTACCACAAAGATTAGAAGCAGGCACTCCTAATATTGCTGGAGTTATTGGACTAGGTGCAGCAGTTGATTATCTTGAAAAAATTGGAATGGATACCATCAGTATATATGAACAAAAATTAAAATCATATTTAATAAGTAAATTAGAAAAAATACCATATATTCAAATTATTAATGAAGAAGCTGATAGTGGAATAGTTGCATTTAATGTAGAAGATGTCTTTAGTCAAGATGTTGCTTATTATTTAAATAAATACAATATCTGTGTTAGAGCAGGTAATCATTGTGCTAAAATATTAAAACATTCAACTGGTGTAAAAAATACCGTAAGAGTAAGTTTATATTTTTACAATACTAAAGAAGAAATAGATAGTTTAGTTGAACTATTATCAAATAAAGACAAAATAATAAAGGAAATGATTTAATGGAACCAGAAGTTAGAAGAGAAATAATATTAGATAATTACAGCAATCCTTTTCATAAAGAAACCAAAGGAGAAGATTTTGAAACAGCAAACGCTAATAATTCATCATGCATTGATAATATAAATATATTTATTAAATTTGATGGAAATATCATTAAAGATGCTTACTTTGATGGAGAAGCTTGCGCTATATCAACAGCAAGTACATCTATAATGTTAAAAGAAATTATTGGTAAAACAAAAGAAGAAGCTTTAGCTATAATAGATAACTTTAATAATATGATAAATGAGCAAGATTATGATAAAGATAAAATGAATGAGTCACTCGCGTTTGACGAAATGTATAAACAAGAAAGCCGAAAAACATGCGCAACCCTTCCATATAAAGCATTATATAAATTAGTTTCAAAATAAAATCAAATTTTAAAATGGAGTAAAATCCATTTTCTTTTTTGTAAAAAACCCAAATATATTTTGCATAAATAATAATTTAATTATATAATCTTTATAGGATGTGAAAAAATGGAAAATGAAATAACTCATGTTGGTATTATCATGGATGGAAATCGTAGATGGGCCAAAGAAAAAAATATGAAATCATTAGAAGGACATAGAGCTGGAGCAAATCGTATATGTTCCCTTGCTAAACATGTATTTGATAAAGGAATTAAATATTTAAGTATTTATGCTTTTTCTACTGAAAACTTTAACCGTTCTGTAGAAGAAGTAGGTTATTTAATGGATTTACTTATAGCAACATTTAATAATAAATTAAAGAACTTAGCTAAAGATAATATTAGAGTCGTATTTTCTGGGCGAAGAGAAAATTTATCTGATAAAGTTTTAGCTTGTATTGATAAAGTAACTGAATTAACAAAAAACAATACTGGAGGCACTTTAAATGTTTGCTTTAATTATGGATCAAAATCAGAAATAGTTGACGCCTGCAATAAATTAATTAAAGATAACAAAGAAATAACCGAAGAAAATATCAGCAAATATTTATATCAAGAAATCCCACCTTTAGACTTAGTCATTAGAACAAGTGGAGAATATAGACTATCAAACTTTATGTTATGGCAAGCTAGCTATGCTGAATTATATTTCACTAAAGTCTATTTTCCTGATTTTGATGAACATGAGTTTGATTTAGCTCTAGATGAATATAATCATCGTCATAGAAGATTTGGAGGAAACTAATGAAAAAAAGAATAATAAGTGCAATTGTAATGCTTGCTATCGTTATACCTCTAGTTTTTTTAGGTAACAAACCATTCATATTAGGTGTAGGAATAGTTGGCTTAATGTCATTCTATGAAATAATGAAATTAAATAAATATCCTAATCTTGTTAAAATAGTTTCATTTATTGCCTTATTAATTATTATTTACAACAATTATGATATTAATTTATTTATTAATGGTTTTGACTTTAGATTAATAGCGGCAACTTTATTATTAATTTTAACACCTGCTATTTTCTATCAAGTAGATGGTAAATATACAACCATGGATGCATTTAGACTTTTTACCTTCATAATATTAATAGGTCTGGGATTAAATTTCTTCATATTAATTAGAAATTATTCCTTACAATACTTTATTTTAATGCTATTAATTCCAATATTAACTGATACATTTGCTTATTTTGGTGGAACATTTATTGGCAAACATAAAGCAACAAAATTATCACCTAAAAAGACATGGGAAGGATATTTTACAGGATCTATAGTTGCAACTATTTTAACAACTATTTATTACATTTATTTTATTGGGACTCCAGCAAATACATTATTATTAATACTTATGATTTTACTAATGACTATATTTGCTCAAATTGGAGATTTATTCTTTAGTGCCATCAAAAGAAGTTATGGTATAAAAGATTTCAGCAATTTAATACCTGGACATGGTGGAATCATAGATAGATTAGATAGTTTAATATTTGTGTCATTTATGTTTATAATATTTATAGAATATTTATAGGAGGATTTAATGTTATCAACAATATTATCAATTATATATTTAATACTTATTTTAGGAGTTTTGGTCTTTGTTCATGAATTTGGACATTTCATCGCAGCAAAAAAAATTGGTGTATATGTTAGTGAATTTGCTATTGGAATGGGTCCTAAAATTTATTCATTTAAAAGAAAAAAGAAAAATGATCCCACTGAATATTCAATTAGATTACTACCTATCGGCGGATTTTGCGCTATGGCTGGAGAAGTAATTGAAGATGATAATTCTAAAAAATTAAAAAAGAACGAATATATGTGTAATCGTTCAAAATGGGAAAGATTCTTAATTCTTATTGCGGGTGTAACTATGAATATAATAACCGCGTTTATTTTGCTATTTGCTCAATCACTTATTTGGGGACATACCGAACAAAAATCGATAGTTGGAAATGTTCCAGCAGGTTATCCCGTAGCCGAAGCAGGTATCGAAGTAGGGGACACAATTCAAAAAGTTAATGGTTATAAAGTTAATACCTGGGATAAAATGACTTTAATAATGAGTTTAAAAAACGATAAAGGATATACTGAATTTGAAGTTAAAAAACAAGATGGAACAATTAAAACTTATAAAGTTACTCCTGTAACTAAAATAAACGAAGATGGAACTGAGACAAAAGTTTATGGTATTGGTGCCAGTAGTGAAGAAATAAGAGGTTTCTTTTCAAGCATAAAATATGCCTTTGTTAAACTAGGTAGTATCGTATCTACTATGTTATTAATAATTTTAAATTTAATAAAAGGTAAATTATCATTATCTGCGTTATCTGGACCTGTTGGAATGTATACAGTAGTAAAAAGTGCTGGAACATTTAGACAACTATTATATTTAACATCTTACTTAAGTATAAATCTAGCCGTAATTAATGCAATCCCATTTCCGGCCTTTGATGGTGGTAGAATCTTATTTGTTGTTATAGAAGCAATTAAGGGAAGCAAAGTTAAACCAGAGGTAGAAAATATATTCCATTCAATCGGATTTATGTTATTAATGTTACTAATGATTTATATAACAATTCAAGATATTATAAGATTAAAATAAATTAAAAGATCTAATAAGAGTTTAAATTTCTCTCATTAGATCTTTATTTTTATAAGGATTCTTTTTATCAATTTTATCAACAAACAAGATACCATTTAAATGATCAATTTCATGCTGGAACGCAACAGATATATCTTCACGAACTCTCATTGTAAAAGGTTTACCATTTTCATCAAATGCTGAAACAGTAATTCTAGCATATCTTGGAACAATTCCTTCAACCTCACGGTTAACAGACAAACATCCTTCACCTTCACCAACATAAATTAATTCTTCACTTTTACTAATAATTTTTGGATTAATAACAACATATCTCTTAAATTTTCCATCATCTAATTCTTCAGATATAACAAAAATTCTTTTTAAAATACCTATTTGAACAAAAGATAACCCCATTCCCGGTCTTAAATCATACTTTTCAGAATATTCTGGAATTTGACTCATTTCTAAATAAGTTAAAGAATCATCAATTAATTTTTTTGTTTCATCGTCAAGTGGAAATATAGCATCCGCTGATTTTTGTCTTAATATTTTGTTTGATTCATCTAATATTTTAATATTTGGTAATTTCATAAAACTACACACCCCATTTCATAACACGATTATTTTAGCAAAAAAAACTAAAAAAATAAAGTAAAACTCCTAAAATCTTACTCTCTCATTTTTTGTTAATTTGTAATTACTACTACTTGGAATCTCTAAAGCATGTTTAGAGTTCTTTAAAAATACAACTTTCCAAGGTTTTACATTAAAACAAATATCTTTAACAACATAATCACAATCTAATCCATATATATCAATACATTCTCTCATAAAGAAAGTGTGTATCTTATTAGTGTTAGAAAAAAACATTCCATATTCTATATTGTTTTTAAACATTAATCCCTTGAATTTTTTAATAAAACTATTTGCCTTTACAATTTTCATCAAATACCTCAAAGTTATTATATATAATAATTGACAAAAAATCAAAAAAATAAGATAATTTAAATAGATAGAGTAAAGGTGATTATGGTTGAAAAATTTAAATAAAAATGGTCAAGCCTTAGTAGAATACGTTGTTATAATTGGATTAGTTACTGTACTAGTAGTAGGTCTTGTTTCATACTTTGGCGGATACTTAAAAGATGCTATGACTAAAACAGGATGTCAATTAATGGGTGAAGACTATGAAGCCGGCGAAAAAGTAGGCGAAGGTAAGTGCGTAAGTAGTGGTGACAGCCTAGAAGATATGTTTAAATAATATCAATTTCTGGATTAGCGTTCTTATATACTTCAACATATAAATAGATAGCGCCACCAATTAAAATGCATATACTTGCAAGAAGCAAAAGTTTCCTATAAGTTGGGGAATCTTTTTTTGTGTTTTTATAAGTTACATAAGTAGTATAAATATATATGCATAGTGCAATAAAAAGAACTAGAATATTGATATATCTAAAAATTTTACGATATTTTTCTTCAACCGTATAAAGATATTTTTCTTCAAAATAATTACTAATAAAATTTGCTCCAATTATAAAAAGATATATTAACCAAATAATATTTTCCTTTTCAACATCAAATAGTTGGCCACTAATACTTTTATTCATATTAATTAATATGACAATTATTTAATAATAATTAATGAATAAGCAAAAATCAAAAATATGTTTGCATAAATTTTGGCTTTATGCTAAAATAAACGCTAATAAAAGGGGAAAATGTATATGTTTTGGAGTAATTTATTTAAAAAGAAAGATAAAGAAAATAATAAGTCTAATCAGAATATAGCAAACAATTCTTATACTAAAATACCTTCATATGAAGAATTAACTCCTGAAGAACAAGAATATGTTAGTAATTTAAAAGAAGAATATTTGAATTTTTATGATACTGAAGACAATTATTTTGATTTTGATCAAGAATTATTTTATGAAATAAAAATGTATCCCGATTTAGTTTTTGATATTATGCAAAATGATCATTTTGGAAACATTGCAAGTTCAATTATAGATAGTAAAAAACTAATGTATTATTCTCATAAAACAAGTGAAATAAATAATATATTAAAATATAAATATATTGCCTTAGAAGAACTAAGAAAAGATAAAAAACACCTAGCTAAACATATGGGATTATATGTCTTGGGAAAGCGAAAAATAAATATAATAAAAGCAATAGATTATTATATGAATATGACTTGTTTATCATATGCCATAACAGAACAAAAAATATTTGAATTTACTGCTTATGTAATTGCCAGTTATCCTAAACATATAGATGAAACAACGGTGGAAGAATTAGCAAAAAGATATATTGAAGCAGAAAAAGATTATAAAGATTTATTTAATTCTTCACTTAATTTAGATGATAATTTAACAAGCACAGATAAAATAGCATATATTGAAATACTTATAGATAAATTTATATATGAAAATAAAGATTTAATAGACAAGTTAAAAGAACAACTTGATCTAATTGCAAATAGTGAAATAGAAGATGAAACTATGCAGCAAGAAATAATAAATAATTTAATGAAAATCAAAATGTATTACAACATTTTTAATAAATACAATAAAAACAAATTAACCAAAGAAGACTTTGAAGACCTATATCAAATAATATTCAATGTTTATACTTATTTTCCAATCAATAATGGTTTCGAAAAATATTATAATGAAGAAGCAAATGATGATGAAACAAAACTATATAGTAAAATAATAAAAAGCAAAGCCGAAGCATTCATATTAAAACAATCAAAAATATTTGAAACAAATCGAATAAATGACAAAGCTTATAACATTTTGTTAAATATCTTTAGATTAAATGCAAGTGATGAAACCTACAAAAATATGTTTATATATGATACATTTAGTATTAAAGATTTTTCAAATGTAGATTTACTTTTATCGTTAGATTTTGTAGACGCAATTGATGAGTATTTCGATAAACGAGCAGTTTTTGATCCTTTTAGATTTAATTATAGAGATTATTTTATAAGTCCTAATGTATCAAAAAAAGATTATTATAAATATGCTTTAGCTTTATGTAACAAATCAAATTTAGACGAAGAAATTAATGAATCAAAAAAACAAGTGCCAAAAAGTTTAAGTGAATTATCAATTTATGATGATCAAGATGAAATAAAGCTTTATTACATATTGTATAAAGACAGAATAAATTTTAATGTTTTGCCACATTTATCAAATGATTGTAAATTAAGTGAATTTTTAAATTATCGTAGAGAATCTTGCAAACAAAACAAAGATAAAAGTATGGACATATACATGCCAAGTAGAACTAAAACACTTTATTTAAATCAATATGCAATTGGAATAGATGAAACAAATTTAATAAAAGTTTATGCTAATGAGCAATTAGAAAAAATAATAATAGAAAAAGATACTCTATTATACAATCCAAAAATACAAATCATACTTCCAGAAACATCTAACTTCATAAGTATTGTTTACGACAAATTTGAATCTTGCAAATTAAATGATTATGATTTTTTACTTTCTATCAGAAAATTTAGCAAGAGTATAATATTACCAAATAAAATTTTTCACATGGAAGACAACAATGAAAATAACAAATGGCTTTTTGATTATTTATTTAATTTGTTTTATGAAAGTATATTAAAATTAGAACATAAAGTATTAGGTAATTATGAAGATATATTTTATGAATTATTTCATAATTTAACGATATTAGATAAAGATAATCAATTATTCTCTGTTGGTTACAATGTAGAACATTCTTATCAGGAAACTCATGAGATAAGTACTAAAATTAGTGAAGTAAGTAATATTATAGAAGCTTATAAAATTTATATTGAATATTTTATAAAAGATCTTAATAGTTATAAAAAAAGTTTAAAGAAAGAATTTATTTATAATGAAAAGGTAAAATCATTATTTTATTTAAATAATATAAAGTATAAATATTTTAAATAAAATTACAGATAAAAATATCAATAGAATAAGCAAAAATCAAAAATATGTTTGCATAAATTTTGTTTTTATGCTAAAATAAACGCTAATAAAAGGGGAATGTATATGTTTTGGAGTAATTTATTTAAAAAGAAATATAAAGAAAATAATAAGTCTAATCAGAATATAGCAAACAATTCTTATTTTAATATACCTTCACATGAAGAATTAACAAGTGAAGAACAAGAATATGTTAGTAATTTAAAAGAAGAATATTTGAATTTTTATGATACTGAAGACAATTATTTTGATTTTGATCAAGAATTATTTTATGAAATAAAAATGTATCCCGATTTAGCTTTTGATATTATGCAAAATGATCATTTTGGAAACATTGCAAGTTCAATTATAGATAGCAAAAAGCTAATGTATTATTCTCATAAGCTTAGTGAAATAAACAATGTTTTAAAATATAAATATATTGCCTTAAATGTAATTAGAAAAGATAAGAAATATCTATCAAAATATATGGGATTATATTTTTTAGGAAGAAGAAAAATAAATATATTAAAAGCTTTAGATCATCAAATGAATATCATAAACAATATGCTTGTTATATCAAATCAAAAAATAACTGATTACTGTGCTTGTGCTATTGCAAACTATCCAAAAAATATAGATGAAAATACTAAAGAAGCACTAGAAAAAAGATATAAAGAAGTGGAGAAAGACTATAAAGATTTATTTAATTCTTCACTTGATTTAAATGATAATTTAACCATAGCTGATAAAATAACATATATGGAAATATTTATAGATAAATTTATATATGAAAATAAAGATTTAATAGATAAATTAAAAGAACAACTAGATTTAATTGCGAATAGTGAAATAGAAAATATGGTTGTGCAAATAAATGTAATTGATAATTTAAAGAAAATAAAAATGTATTACAATATCTTTAATAAGTATGGCAGAAACAAATTAACCAAAGAAGACTTTGAAGATTTATATCAAATAATATTCAATGTTTATACTTATTTCCCATCATTTAGTTATTTTAATTTTAGTAGATATTATAATTCTATTGCAGATAACAATGAAAAAGAATTTTATAAGTCAATAATTGATTCTAAATTAGTTATATTAAATATGAAACAATCAGCAATATTTAAAGGAAATAAACAATATTCAGAAGATATAGTTAATATTTTAATGACTATATTTGAAAAATATGATAAAGATTATTGGAATTTATCAAACTCTTCTAACATTAGTTTTTTTTCTAATTATTTTGATAACCTTCCAATTACCGACAAGATAATAAATTTTAATTTAAAGTTATTATTATCATTAGATTATGAAAGCGGATTTAATGATTATTTTGCTGATAAAAAATCTATTTATGTAAGTTACTTGAAACGTAATTTAGTGGTAAAAGATTTTTACAAACTTTTAATAGGAGTAAATAATTATTTATCGAAAAACAATATAACTGAAGAACAACTAAAAAATGAATTGCTTACTATTTCAAACAGATCTAATAATAATGAATTTATTGATTCTGATACTAACAAGAAAGAAACTTACACATTATTAATTAATATCATTAACGATTATAAAGCATATGAGCCAATTCTTAAATTATATTCATCTTTATATGATATTGATTTTAGTATTTTTCCAGAACATATTTTAGGTAAACATATAAATATTTTAATAAACTATTATGATTATGGTAATGGAGCATTAATTATTAACAATAATATAGATGAATTAGATATCAAGTGTTCGCAAAAAGACGATAGAATATTGATTATAAATGGTAATATTGAAACAATGAATATACAAATTGCTTCAGATCTAGCTAATGAGGATAATGTAATGCATACTAGAGTATTGTTACCTATTAAGCCATTAAAAATGAATTTTTATAATGACAAATATGACATAGATTCTGATATAAGTTCCATTGTAAAAAAATATCAAGTGAAATATGCCACACTTGACGAAGAAACTGGAATTATGAGTTATGAAAACATTAAAAAAATATTTGCGAAAATAGGTAAAATGTTCATCTTAAGAGAGGAAATATTAGATTATAGTGAATCAGAAATGTGTATTTATTTAAAAAAAATATTTAGGCCAATTATAGATATTATAGATGATGAAGATAGCAGATTAGCAACACTTGGATATTCACGTAAAATGAATTTTATGAATGTTTGGTTAGAATTATTTAGTAATATGTCAATCCTACTTCGAAATGGGAATATTGTACATTTAGATCGTTCAAAAATTGAAAACTATGGTAATGGTAATAATATTGGAATACTTTCATACGTCATGATATCTTATGACGAAGCAATAAAATTTTTTGTAAAAGTTTTAAAAAAATATAAAACAGACAAAATAAGAACAGAAAAAAGAATAATAAAAAGTAAATAGTCAAATAAAATATCACAAAAAATATGAATTTTACGAACAAATGATTTGACATTTAATAAAATATATGCTAAAATACATATACAAATAAGGGATATGGGGGTTTTAGAAATGAAAGGATATATCTTAGATTATATAAATGAAAATGAATATAAGAAATTAGAAAGAGCATTAAAGAAATATAATATGCTTGCTTTTAAAGAATTAAACTTTTCATTTTATCCAGAATTAAGAAAAGGTAATTTTTTAGGAGAATTAGTTTCTAAAAATAAAGCTAAAGGAACAGAAACATACGAATTAAAACTTAAAAGTGACCATATGTTTAGTCAAGTTCATGGTGATATTAAATTACATTATATTGTTTATAAAAAAGAAAACGTTATTATGTTAGATACTATAACACCTTCGGATATATTATTAGAAGGACATATGGCTGAACTAACAACTTATAAAGGTGTAATGATTAGTAAAGCTAACGCTGAAAAAGATATGTTTAAAATTGATTTATTAAATATGTTACAAGATAAACATTAATTTGTTTATCTTTTTCTATTTATAGAAAATAAAAAAGTTACTCATTCAAGCAACTTTAATTATTTTAAATGGTGCAGGTAACAGGACTTGAACCTGCACGGATGTATCCACTAGATCCTAAGTCTAGCGCGTCTGCCAATTCCGCCATACCTGCAAAAAAAATGGTGGATCTTGTAGGACTCGAACCTACGACCGCCCGGTTATGAGCCGGATGCTCTAACCAACTGAGCTAAAGATCCTTAACACTTCTTAAATATATCATAAATATTTTTATAGTGCAATTATTTTTTGATAGTTTTTAAAAAAAATCAAATTTTAAATTATTAATACTATTCATTATGTATAAATATAATGTAATATGACAAATATAATAAAAATAATAATTAGCTTATTTTTAATCAGTTATAGCATAATGTTTTATATTATTTATTTAAATGAATTATTTATCGATGGCATATTACATTATTTATTTATCATTGTAAGCCATATAGAAACTCTTATCTTATTTCCCGGTATTTATTTACTTGTTCGCTCTTTACATCATAAAACATAAATGATAGAATTAACTACGTAAGGTGGTAAAAATGAAAAAGATAATTATATTTTTAATAATGTTGTTATTCCCATTATCCGTATTTGCTGATAATTTACAAGTATCAACACATATTATTGATACAGAAGTGGAAATAGCAGGAGCTATTAAGGTAAAAGAATTAATCCTAGTAAAAGGAAATGCTGAATACTTAAATCGAAAACTTAATTATTATAGTTTTGGAACAAGTAGTTGGGATGGAAAATCAAAAGTAGATTATGAAGGATCATCATTTTACAATGCCCATAGTATTAGCATCAATAAAGTATCTGCATTTAAATTAACTGACAAAATTGATATAAATAATTTAAATAGAGACGAAACAAGCGCTTTAAAAGAATTTGATTTGAAAAATCCAACAAAAGAAGGATATTCTTATCATGACAACAAAGACGGTACTGGAGATTTAAAGATTCTATATCCGATTAAAGAAGAAATTGCTTTCTATATCGAATATACCGTAAATAACGTTGTTGTAAAGCATAATGATATAAAAGAACTTAATTATACATTTAAAAATTTAAATTTAAACGCTGATAAAACAATTGTTAGAGTTATAACTCCATATCCAATAAATGAAAAAGATTTAGACTTATATAACATTTGGATTCATGGTCCAAGAAAGAATAGTGTTTTTCAAGAATTAGAAAATAAGAACAAAGAAAAAGTCGGAATATATGGTGAATTTAATGAGGTAACTGAATTTAATATAAGAATGACATTACCACAAAATTATGTTGGAATAGATATAAATTTAAATAATTCTAAAGAAGATGCTTTAGAACAAATAAAATCTGTTGAAGATAGTCGCAAAACTAAGACAGATAATAATGAAACAATTTTAAATAATATAATTTATGTATTTTACGCACTTGCAGTAATTCTTTTAGTAGGTACAATTTTAATTGCTGCAATGAATTTCTTTGATAAAAAAATATTTATCCTTTTGATCATATTTGCGGGCATACTATGTGGTTTTAATTATTTATTCTATAATTTTAAATATCCATATGTATATTTAACAATTCTATTTCCATTTATTGGGCTATTAATTAATAAAATTAAAAATAAGTAGTCTAAACTGTTAGAAAAAATCTAGCAGTTTTTTTATTTAAAGAACAAACTCTACATAAAATAGAGCAACATTTAAAATAACCTATGATAAAATGTAAATGTAAGGGAGGCCATATGGAAAGTTTAGGAGAAAAAATAAAAAATATTAGAATATCAAATAATTTAAAACAAAGTGAACTTGCTGATATTTTGCATATATCTGAAAAAACAATATCTAGTTGGGAAAACGATCGTACAACACCAGATTTGAATATGATTTATAAAATATCAAATTACTTTAAGAAAAGTTTCTATTATCTAATTAGTGATGATTATAATGATTTAAATAATAATGAAATAGAAATAAAACTAAAAGTAGATAAAAGCGAATATAAAAGACTATTAAATTTAGTAAAAAACACTGCAAAATACAAAAATACTGCCAAACAAGTAGACACATATTTTAGTTTAGAAGATAAGAATAGTTGGTTAAGAACTAGAAACGAAAACGGAAAATGTATTTTTAATTTAAAAAAGAAAATAAATAATTCTTATTATGAAAAATATGATGTTTTAATTGATAACTTAAATAATCTAAATAAAATATTACAGGAATTAAATGTTAATAAAATAGGAACTATTATTAAAGAAAGAACAGTATATGTATATGAAAATAAGTATGAATTTTCTTTTGATAATGTTGAAAGCATTGGTTTATTTATAGAAATAGAAGTGATTAATCAAATTGGCAATTATGAAGAAGATTCATATAATTTATTAAATTTGATGAAAGAATTAAAAATTGATTTAAATATGATTGAAAGAAGAAAATATATTGATTATTTAATAAAGGAAAAATAATGAAAAGAGAAGAATTAATAAAATTAAAGAAAATGTTTAATCAAGAATTAGAAAGAAGAACAAGAATCAATCAATTATTACAAGAAGATAATGTTTTAGAATATTTAAAACTTAATGGAATATTTCCTGATAGATTACAAATCGAAGATAAGTGGTCCATAATAAAGGAATTATTAAAAAATATTGAAATTACTGAAACCAACGGAATATTAGTCCATACAAGCAATTATATGTTAGAATGTAAAATGTGTTATGAAGAAACTGATTATTATCGCATTACAGTCCCATTTAATGATAATAAAACTGAATATCAAACGTTTAGAAATATAGAAACAGGAAAAATTTATACAAGTTGTCCTGATGATTATATTAAAAGTGAATTTGATAGTAATGACTATAAATATCGATTTCCTAATAAACCAAATATGACTTTAAATGAATTTTGTCTCGAATTACATAATCGCTTATTAACAAGTGAATTAAGGCAAAAATACACTATATTAAATCCTTATAATAGTAGCAAAAATCAAAACGGTTATGAAGAAGTAAGAAAAGATTTCTTTGAAACAGCTATAACAAAAGGACAACCTAGTGCTAAGAAGTTAATACTATCTAAATACCCGTTAATGAAATAAAGGAGGCTTTATGAACGAAATTGATTTAAAACAACTACCAATAAATGATGATTTTAGTCAGTGTATGAGAAAATTAAGAAAAACTTCATATGAATTAGAGTTACAAAGAAAAGAAGAAATAAGAAAATGTAATCACTTATTTGTCAAACTTAAAGAATGCGAAGAATATTATGGAATGGATTCAACAGATTATTATAGGACAGCTCATGAGGTAGAATGTGTTCATTGTGGCTTAACCAATAAGTTTGTTATAATTGAAGAATTAGTAGAAGATTCACATTTTAATTTTTATTTATTAGGGCACAATAGACGAACTATTGAAACTCAAATGTTTGAAGAAGTATTTAAAAACAGTTACGTTAGAGGAGGAAAAAGTTTTAAAAATTCAGATATAATTTTAATAAGTGGTGAATGTTTAAGAACATGCCATCCAAATCTATTGTATTTATTAGCAATTCAAATTAATCCCAATGGATCATATCAAGAAATATTTGATATTATGAAAAAATTAAATTTGCTCGAAACATCTCAAGAACGAATTAGATTGCAGACTGTTGAACAAGCAAATGAATTAATTGAAAGATATTATAAAACATTAAATCAACAAAATAATATAAAAATACTTATAAAATAAAATGCCATTGTAATGATTATTAAAGGAGAAAAAATAATGAAACAAAGAAGTGATAAAATTGATTAATGAAAATATAAAACAATATATAGATAAATTTATTAAACAAGAACATATTGATAATTATATTGGAATAATTGTTTATGGTAGCTATGTAAGAAACATGAATAATAATTTATCTGATTTAGATTTGATGATTATTAAAGATAATTATGATACACAAGACTGTGGAAGTTGCATAATAGATGGAATAAGAATAGAATATTTTGTTGAAAGTTTAAAAACAATATATCAAAAAATTAAAGAAGAAATCCAAAATAATGATCCGTCCCATTTAACTAAATTTGCAACATGTTTAATTTATTATGATAAAGAAGGAAAAGTTAAAGAATTAATTGATTTTGCAAAAGAAGCCTATGATACAAAAATAGAACATACTTTATCTGATAATGATAGATTTGCTATTTTTGGTATTAATAACAGGATTGAAGATTTAGAATCCTTAATAAATAATAATAGTTTTTATGCAGTATATTTCATCGTTTTAGAAAAAATTAGAAACTTATATGCTAAAATAAATGGAATAATTGACTTACCTGTTATGAAGATAGAAAGAATATATAATGATAAGGAATATGCAAAAAATTATATCAATTCAAATATCCATAATATTCCTGATAGTGAATTTATCATTTTATATAACAAATGTTTAAATATTAAAAATAAGGTTGAAATGCTATCAGATTTAAAAATTCTATATAATTATTCATTTAAAAATATTAATTTTTCTCCTAATAATTTTATCTTAAGATTTAAGCAAAATGCACCATTTAAAGTATGAAATGATAATTCAAGTAAATTATATTATAAAATATAGAAAGTATCTTGAAAATTAATAGAAATTTTGATAATATGAATATGTAAGTAAGACTTACATAAAATAAAAAAGGAACACTTAATTTCGGAAATGTTAAGTGATTACCTTAAAATTTTTAAGTTCACCAAAACCTCCTGTGTTTATGGTGTTTTTATTTTAAAACTATCATTTTAATATAGACGATAGAATAAAATAATAATAATTATAAATAAATTAATAAAAATAAAATGTAATGTAATATTCTCTTACTCATTGTCATCACCTCGGAATATGTATGTTTTGGAGTAATATGTTTAAAAAAATAAAGAATTTAATTCTAAAGAGATAACTGGAGAACCCAAAACATTAATTAAAAAATAATTCTTGTTAATAAAATCAATGTATATTATAATATTCATAGAAAGTAAAGGGATATAAATGAATGTTATTGTGATAGGAAAGCCAAGAATAGATGTTACTGAAATAGTGGATAATTTCCCATTAGAAGGAAAAGATAAAAAAATCACCAAAAGAATTATTTCTAACGGAGGAATAAGCGTATATGTTGCTTGTATGCTTGCCAAGTGGGGAATAAATGTCTACTATTCAGGTGTTGTTGGCGGTGAAGAAGAAGGAATTAAATTAAAATCTAAACTAGAAGAATATCATATTGATACTAAATTTGTTGAAGTAAATTATGAAACTAAAACTAATAAAAATTACAGTGTTCTTAATGAATCTAACGCAACAAGAACTAATATCATATTTGACAATGAACAATTTCTAACAAAACATAAATTTGATTTTGATCCAGATTATATAATTGTTGATGGAACAGATATGGCGGGTGCAATTGGATCCTCAAACAACTATCCAAACGCTAAAATGATTATGCTTGCAAATGTAGTATCTAAAGAATATTATAATTTATCAAAAAGATGTACCTATGTTGTTGCTAGTGAAACTTTTGCTAGTGCTTTAACTAAAATAGATATAAACTACAATAAATCTAAAACTTTAGTAGATGTAATGCAAAAAATTCAAGACTTAGAAAATGCTAAATATACTTTAAACCTACTTAATCATGGAACACTTTATGTTAAAGATCGTCAAGTAAAATATATTCCTAAAATTGAAGTAAAACCAGTTGATAATTTAATGATGGAAGCAGCATTCTTAGGTGCGTTCTGTTACGGAATAATTAGCGATTTAGATATGGATGTTATTGGCAAAATATGCAATATGGCTTGTTATAAAGCGTCCGAAAAACTAGGAATAACTGATAACATTTTAGATAAACAAGAAATATTTGATGCTTGTTCAATTAAAGTAGATACAAAACCTGAATCAACGGAAACAATAGAAAGTAAACAAGCCATAGAATCTAATAATAATGCAAATACAGAGGCTTCCAATGTATAAAGGTAGCCCCTTTTTAAATATCTTACCAAGTCTTGACTTGCACGGATACACTAGAGAAATGATATACGTTCCTGTCGATGAATTTATAAACGATAACCTAAAATTAAATCATAAAAAAATATTAATTGTGCATGGTAAAGGAGAAGGTATATTAAAACAAGAATTACATCTAAGATTTAAAAATGATAAAAGAATCTTAAAAATGTATATTTCCAGTGAAAATGAAGGTTGTACTATCATTGAATTAAAGTAATAAATATGTTAATATATATAGCCAAGCAAAGAAATAAAAATAAATTAATAACAAATAATATAAAAAGGATGTGATATAAATGTTTGTAGATGAAGTAACAGTTAAATTAATAGCCGGCAAAGGTGGCGATGGTTGTACCTCATTTAGAAGAGAAAAATTTGTTGAAATGGGTGGACCAAATGGTGGTAACGGAGGAAAAGGAGCCGATATCATTTTTACTACTGATAAATCATTAAAAACCTTAATTGACTTAAAGGTTCAAAAAACAGTAAAAGCCGATAAAGGAGTTAATGGTAAAGGTCGCGATCAAAATGGCGCTAATGCTGAAGATGTCATTATTAAAGTACCAGAAGGAACAGTTGTAACCAATCTTGAAACAAATGAAGTAATATGTGATCTAATTTCTGGAACAAAAATAATTGCTCACGGTGGTCGTGGGGGAAGAGGAAATCGTTCTTTAGCAACTCATGATAATCCAGCCCCTCGTATGAGTGAGTTAGGTGCTCCCGGTGAAGAACTTCTTGTTAAATGTGAGCTTAAGGTTTTAGCTGATGTTGGCTTAGTTGGTTTTCCTTCCGCAGGAAAAAGCACTCTTTTAAGTGTTATAACAAATGCCTCCCCTAAAATTGCTGCTTACCATTTTACAACTTTATCTCCTAATTTAGGAGTTGTAAAAACTTATGGTAAAGAATTTATAATTGCTGATTTACCAGGATTAATTGAAGGAGCATCAGAAGGAGTAGGACTAGGCTTTAAATTTTTAAAACATGCTATGCGTACTAAAGTAATTGCTCATATCATTGATATGTCAGGAGAAAACTCATTTAGTCCTTTAGAAAGTTATGAAATAATTTACAATGAACTCGCTAAGTACGATGAATCATTAATTAAGAAGCCAAGTGTTGTAATCGCTAGCAAAATGGACTTACCAGAATCTAAAGAAAACCTAGCTAAATTTAAAGAAAAATACCCTAACCTAGAAGTATATCCAATCAGTTCAGTTTATAATGAAGGATTAGATGCTTTAATTAAAAGATTGGGTGAAATAGTTGAAGAAAGTGATAATCAAGCACCAACTATTACAACAACTGAAAAAATATATAAATATGAAGAAGAAGTCCCATTTGAAATTCATAGAGAAAATAATATTTGGGTATTAACTGGACCTAAAATCGAAGAATTATTTAAAATGACTAGATTCACTGAAGATGAATCCGTTATGCATTTTGCCTATAAACTTAAAAAAATGGGTGTTGATGAAAAACTTGAAGAATTAGGTGCTAAACGTGGCGATGAAGTTAAAATAATGGATTATATCTTTAATTTTAAAGAATAATATAGTACTATTAATTTAGGAGGTTAAATAATAATGAAAAAAACAAGTATATTAACATTAGTGGTTTCTGTCATTTTAACATTGTTATTCATCTACTCATTATTCTTTGTAAAAACAACATTTACAGTCACATTTGCAAACAATAACGAAACAGTTGAAACAATAAAAGTTGTTAAAGGAGAAACAATCAAATTACCTGAAAATCCAACAGAAGAAGGCAAAAAGTTTATTGGATGGTACACTAATGGTAAAGAAGTAACAAACGAAACAGTTGTTGAAAGTAATATGAAAGTAGAAGCAAAATTTGAAGAAATTACTACAACTACTAAAAAAGCTTCTAAGAAAAAATAAGAAAATATCTTAAAGACTGACATTATTCGACAAAATAATAAATAAAAAATTGATATATTAAGTTCGGTGATAACAAATGCGAACTTTTTATATTTTTAAAATTAATAATGATTACTATAAATTAACTAAAAACATGCCATATAATCTATACAAAGCATTACTTAATATTAAACTAGGTACAAAAGAGAATATTACTTATTTAAAAAACGAATATAATAGTTTAGTTGATAAATATAATAAAAGAGAATTAAATAAATATATTTATGGTAAAATGAGCAAGTTAGATGGCTACAATCTTTTTAACAGTGTTCATACATTTAATAGTTATTATACTGATGAAGCAAGTAAACTAATTGTTAATAATAGTTATATGATCTTAAAAACTAATACCATAACCCCATATTTTTTAGACTATTTAGAAGATATACCTAACTTATTTTTAATTGATTTTGAAAAAGGAGATTATTTTTATCTATCTAATTTAGTTAATATATAGTATAATTAAAAAAGTAAGGAGTGATTTACAAATGTTACATGATATTTTACTTGTAGTTGTAGGACTTTTAATTGGTGCTGTAATTGGTTTCTTTTTAGCAAGATATTTTATGCAAAAATATTTAAAGAAAAATCCCCCAATTAATGAAAAAATGATTGAAACTATGATGAGTAGTATGGGAAGAAAACCTAGTCAAAAACAAGTTAAAGAAGTTATGCGTCAAATGAATCAAATGATGTAATGAAACTAGATTTAAGAAAATTATATGCATTTAAAAAATTAGAAATAGATACTGATTTAGATTTATCTAAAGTAGATTATCAAAAATTAAATATTAGAAAAATAAATAGAATGCATGTTAAAGGTTTAGTTAAAGTAAATTATGAAGATAATATTGAATTAGACTTAGACATTGATGGAGAAATAGTAATGCCTTGTGCAATAACTTTAGAAGATGTTCTAGTTCCAATTAATACCCATATAGAAGAAGAAATTCTAGAAAATACCTTAAAAGATGATTTTTATCTTGATTTATTCGACATTTTGTGGGAGAATGTTATCTTGGAAGTCCCCATTAGAGTTACTAAAGAGGGAGCAAAATTAGAAAGCCAAAAAGGAAATGGCTGGGAAATTGTAAGTGAATAATTAAAGAATAGGAGTGATACCATGGCTGTTCCATTTCGTAGAACAAGTAAAACTAAAAAAAGAATGCGTCGTACACATTTAAAGAAAACTGCTGCTAACGTAGTAAGTTGTCCAAATTGTGGAGAGGCAATTAGACCTCATAGAGCATGCACTAAATGTGGTTTTTATAAGGGAAAAGAAGTTATAAAAGTTAATAAAGAAGATTAACTTTTATTTTTTGCTTTAATTTCTTGAAAATAAACATTAATATGTAGTAGACTAAAATAGAACTTGAAAGAAGGAATATAATGAACGAATTAGAATTAATTCAAACCTATGAAGAATATAATAGACAAATAGCGTTAAAACAAATTGAAAAAAGAGAAAGAGAAAAAGCATTTAAAGAATATATTGCTAAACTAACCAAAGATTTTAATGAATCTCAAGCAATGATAACAAATGAAATAGAAGAATTGAGAAATCAAAAATATGATAACATTGAAAATAAAACAGTAACAATTAATTTAGCTGATTTATTAGATGAACTAGCAAAGTTAACTAAAATTAAGCCAGAAGCTAATCTTATAGTTGGAATGCCTATTGATGATTTAAAAAAATATAGTGAAGAAAATATTGAGGAAACATTTGATCAATTTGACAGATTAGATTGTAATATAACAATTAAGCTAGATAATTATAGAACAAATTCAAATGCCAATTATACCTTTAGTTTTGCATATATTCATTTAATGAAAAGAGATGAACCTCGCAAAGACGATTGTTTACTAAAATTATTTGATTTATCAGGAAAATCCATACAAATTAATTATGATTTAGACAAAGCACTTATTGAATTACCAATATATTACGTTTTTGAATACGATATAATTAAACAAGCTGTAATAAACTGCTTGCAAAGACCAGAACCTAAAATTAAACATAAAATTTTAAATAAATAATTGCAATAAGCAATAATCAAACTAGAAAGAAGAAACTACAATGATAGATTTAGAAAAAATTCAACAATTTGAAGATTTTGATAAAGCTGTAGAAGAAAAACAATTTGAAAAACCAGAAGTTAACCTTATTGTTAATATGCCATTTGAAAACTTTAAAAATTATAGTGAATCAACCATCGAAGCAACATTTGAACAATTTGATAAATTATCATGCAAATTAGCGATAAAATTAAATAATAATAGAACATTTTTTGATCCATACCTTGATTTTCATTTTAGTAATCAAGTATATATTATTTAATAAAAAGAGATGGAAATCATAAAAATAATTGTTTATTAAAATTATTTAAATTAAAAAATTTACTAGATAAATCAATTTATATTAATTATGACTTAGATAAAATACTTATTGAGTTATCACTATATGATATAGTAATGTATGAGAAAGTAAAAAAGGCAGTTATAAATTGTTTAAAATCGCAAGAAGTAAAAGGGAAAACTAAATTATTGGAAAGATATTAGCAGGAGTAAAAACAATGAAAGACATAGAAAAAATTAGAAAATATGAAGCAACTAAAAAAGAAATAAAAAGTACTATCGAAGAAATTGAAAGTCGTAAAAAAGCATTTAAAATTTATATTGATAGTTTAATCAAGAATTTTAAAGAATCGCAAAAAGATCTTGAAGAAGAACTAGTAAATTTAGAAATTGATAGTAAAAATTTGCTTAAAGATACATTAACAGTTAAATTATCTGATTTGGTAAATGAAATTTCTAAAGAATATGGAAATATAAAATGTAAGCCAAATATAAATGTATGGATGGTCAGACCTAATATTTATTTAAATGAAGAAGCATTAATAAGAAGCATTGATGAAAACGAAAAATTAAAAAGTAATTTAAGCATTTATCTTCCTGAAATAGATGAACATATTAACCTTATGATGTTATCTACATACTTATTAAAGGAAAATCCAAATTATAATTCCGATTTAATAGTAAAGGTATTTTGTACAGATGAAGAAAATATCAAAAACGTTAACAATCTTTGGACTGCAGATTTAATTTATGATTCAAATGATATAATTTTAAATATTCCTATTTATAAAATATTAAATAGCAAAAATCCAAAATTAAAAAATGCCATATTTAATTGTGTTAAAAATGTTGAAAAACCTAAGATAAAAATTAAGGAAAATGGAAAATG
Source organism: uncultured Bacilli bacterium (assembly GCA_934101225.1). Taxonomy (GTDB): domain Bacteria; phylum Bacillota_I; class Bacilli_A; order RF39; family UBA660; genus CAG-533. Next base: position 27,672 of record CAKOQK010000005.1, read on the forward strand.
ATAAATAATGAATATAAAATTGAGATTTATGCTGAATCAACAATTGAAGGTATAATTGAAAGCTTTAAAAATATAAAAGATGCTGGTATGCAAGGTTATATTGAAATTGAAAATAAAAAAATATATGAAACTAGCGATAATTTTGTTTATTTAGTTGAGCAAGAAATCAAAAGACAAAATCAAAATGTGTGCAATAGCGAAACAAAAATCAAAACTAATAAAATAATAAGAGAAGAATCTAGTTCTGAAGAAAAAGATTTATATAATTATATGTTTCATTGTCTAGCTGTTCGTTTAAATTCAGTTTTTAATTATTATTTGGGTATAGTGCTAAAATATATTAAACCAGAGTATAAACAGGATATCATAAAATATTATATAAATGTGTATGGTGATAATTCATTAAATTCTATGCGTGATTTACACGTATTTGCTCAAATAGTGAACATTTTAGATAATGAAGATAAAAAGATAATAATTGAAAAACTTAATTTTCTATTTGCAAATATATCAAAAGAAGATGAGGATTTGTTATTTTTGTCATTAAGTAAAATAAGAAAATATACATATTTTGGTGATTTAGTTGATTTATTTTTTAATGCCAATGTAGTTGAAAATGAAATGACGATAACAGAAGAAAAAATAAAAAAATATAGAAAAAACATATAATAAATGTTATAAATTATAAGAATTTAGTGTTAAAATTATATTTATGGAAGAAATATTAAATAAAGCAGAAATTATATATAATTATTTAAATACTAAAGATGAAATTAGTAAAAGTGATGTTATCTTAGGCTGTGGGTCTATCGATACTACAATCGTTGAAGTAGTAAAAGAATTAGATGATAAATACAACTTTAAAACAATAATTTTTAGTGGATATAAAGGTAAAGGAACACTTGGTAAAATAAAAACAAGTGAAGCAAAAAGGTTTAAAGAATATGCTCTTAAATTAGGTATTAATAATGATAAAATAGTGTTAGAAGAACATGCTAAAACAACTAAACAAAACATAATAAAATCCTTAAAAAAGGTAGATTATAAAAACTTAATAATTGTTCATAAGCCATATACTTTAAAAAGAACTAAGTTAATCTGTCAAAAATATAATATTGATTGCAAAATAACATCAGTTAATCTTTCATTAAGAAAGTACATAAATAAAGTAGTTAAAGAAAATAATATGTCTGAATCAGATGTTATAAATGAAATAGTTGGTGAAATATTTATGTTAAAGCACTATAAATTATTTGGGTTACCTAAAATAGAAATAGATGATAATGTATTAGAAGCATATAAATATTTAAAAAAGAAAGGATATCGTAAATATACAATTTAAGATATAAAAGGTTAGATATGCAATATTTTGATAATAATGAAAATTTAAGAAGTGAACTTAGAGATGTTTACTATACTTATAATAATGAAACATTTAAATTTAAAAGTGATCTTGGAATATTTTCTAAAGATAAAATAGACGAAGGAAGTAAAGTATTAGTAGAAACATATATAAAATATGGCAAAGATAATGTTAAAGGTTTAGATATGGGTTGTGGAGTAGGTTTTATCGGTATAATGTTATCTAAGTTAAAAAATATAACTTTTGATATGGTTGATGTTAATAATAGAGCTATTCACTTAACAAATATGAATATAAAATCTAATAAGGTAAAAGCAAACGTATTTGTAAGTGATATGTACGATAAAATTAATGATAAATATAATTTAATTATAACTAATCCACCTATTAGAGCAGGAAAAGGAGTATACTTAACAATACTTAATTCTTCTTTTAATTATCTTACTGAAAATGGAGAATTATGGTTTGTAATGCGTAACAATCATGGTGTTAAAACAGTTGTATCTGATTTAAATAAAGAACATCATGCTGAAATATTAAAAAGAGATAAGGGCTATTATGTAGTAAGGGTAACAAGATGAAAGCAATATTTTTAGATATCGATGGTGTATTAAATTCTAATGAACATACCGCATTTATTAAATCATTTGTAACTTATAGTGATAATATGATTGAACCATTTGATGATGATTGTTTATATAATTTAAAATATATAGTAGATGAAACTGATGCTAAGATAATAATCACATCTATTTGGCGCTTATTTCCTGACTATTTATACATATTGATGAATAAACTAGAAGAATATGGTTTAGATAAGAATGTTATAAGTCTAACAACTAGTAATAAATATAAAGATAAACTTCAAGAAATAGCTGTAAAACTAAAAAAATTAGGTATAACTGAATATGTAGTTTTAGATAACGATGATACATTAAAATTAGATCGCCATGTCATTACGAATAATGCAACTGGTTTAACTGAAGTAGATGCTAAACAAGCAGTTAAAATTCTTTCATTTAATGAAAATATACAAAAGAGAACAAAAGAGAACAAATAAGAAATAAACTTTACAAGTAGCAATTTTTATTATAGAATATAATATCGAATGGAGGAACACTAATGTCAAATATATGGAAAATACTTGTTCAAGAAATGTCTAAATCAAACGGTAGTGCTAAAACAGTAACAAAAGATTATAAAGAATGGATTGCTTGGCTAAATTATGAGCCAGAATTTGAAAAACAAAGAAAAAATTATTTAATGTCTAGAAAATTTGAAGAACTAAATGAATCTGAACAAATTGAGTTAAGCCATTATATTAAATATCAAACATATGCCGATTTATTTAATAAGTATGAAACAAATACTTGTACACAAGAGGAATATATAAAAGTATATAATTTTATGAAAATAGAGTCTTTGGAAGATTTAATAATAAGTAAATTAACAGCTGAAGAACTTAATTATGTAAAGAGTGAAATTAATAGAATAGAAAATTTATCATTAACAGATTTCGAGAGCGAATATCGTAAATTGAGAGATTCATATTTTAATGAGCAATTAACAATGACTGAAAGATATGTTTATTATTTAAGTTCAAGGATAGCAGCATATAGAAATAATATAAGAGTAGAAAATGAAATAAGTGTTCAATTAAAAGAAAATGAGAATATGCGTTACAGAAGTTATATTTATTCTCAAAATCCTTATAGAAAATAAAAATAAAACATAAAATTTTCCTAAAAAATTACAATTGTACAAATTATTAAAATTTGATATTATGAATGTGTAAGGAAAACTTACATAAAATAAAAAAGGAACGCCTAATTTTGGAATGTTGGGTGATTACCTTTTATGGGAAATGCACCAAAACCCCGTGTTTATGGTGTTTTTATTTTAATATTAATATAGAATAAAATAAAAATAATTATAAATAAATTAATTAAAATAAAATATAATAATTTATTATTCACAACCATCACCTCTTTCTATTGCTAGAGTAGAGGTAATTGCCTAAACAATTAAATGTTCCTTAAGTAATAGAATATCAGAATACTAATTATCAAATCAATATAAAACACGAAATTTCATATAAAGAATAATTTCCTTAAAAAATAAATTTGTATTTTTTCATTATATATGATAGAGTATATCCTACTTGGAGAAATTAATATGTTTTGGAGTAAATTATTTAAAAAGAAAAATAAACTATCAAATGTTGATATTGTAGTAAATAGTTCTTATACTAAAATGCCTTTGCTTGAAGAATTAACTGCTGAAGAACAAGGATACGTTAATAAACTTAAAGAAGAGTACTTAAATTTTTATGATACCGAAGATAATTATATTGATTTAGATAAAGAACTATTTAATGAAATAAAAATGTGTCAAGATTTAGCTCTAGATATTATGCATAATGATCATTTTGGACACATTGCAAGTTCAATAATAGATAGTAAAAAACTAGTATATTATTCACATGAAATAACCGAAATAAATAACATTTTAAAATATAAATATATTGCCTTAAACGAACTAAGAAAAGATAAAAAATATCTAGCTAAATACATGAGTTTATATGTTCTAGGAAGAAGAAAAATAAACATATTAAAAGCCCTAGATCATCAAATGAATCTTATTAATAATTTAATAGTTATTGCTGATCAAAGAATATATGATTATAGTACTAAAGCAGTTGCCAATTATCCCAAAAATATAAATGAAGATATAGATTATGAATTAGAAAAAAGATATGATATTGTATTAAAAGATTATTTAAATTTATTCAATGATTCAAACACACTAAATAAAAAGATAAATAATACCGATAAAATTACATATATGGAGATAATGCTAAACAAATTTGTTTATGAAAATAAAAATTTAATAGGCAAATTAAAAGAACGTTTAAATGCAATTGCAAATACTGAAATAGAAGAGATAGAAGATCAAAATGATATCATAAGAGATTTAAGAAATATAAAGATGTATTTCAATATTTTCGATAAATATGGAAGAAGTATTATAAAAAAAGAAGATTTTGAAGAAATATATCAAGCAATTTTTAATACGATTAATTACTATCCGTTTACATACGGCATTAGAAGTTATTGTAGAAATGAAGCAAATAAGGAAGAATTAATATTTTATAGCAAAATCATTAAAAGAAAAGCAGAATTATTTATAGATAAAAAATCAAAAATATTTGAAACAGGAATTATTAATGATAATATTTATCAAATTCTTTTAAAATTATTTGAATTGGATTCCACAGGAATTATATATAATGAAATGTTTATAAAAAATAATTTTGAAGTTTTTGATATGAAATACATAGACTTACTGCTATGTTTAGATAATCTAAATGGATTTTATTTATACTTTAATCAAACTAATTTTGAATTATTTGATTATATTATGAGCGCTTTACCAGTTGATCACGACACAATTAAAAGAAATTTATTTAAATATATTATCGGCTTATGTGACAAAACACAATTTGAAGATATTGATATAGATAGAGAATATTTTCTCGATAAATATTGTTTTAATGTTTCCAATATTTATGAAATGAAATTATATTATCAATTATATAAAGAAAATATTAACTTTAGTTATTTACCATTACTAAATGAAACATGTGATATGGATAAATTTATTAATTATATCAATAAAAGTTGTCACGATAAAACAGTACTCTTACCAGAAGGAACTAAAGAATTAGAAATATATGTTGATAAATCATATAATGGTATAAAAATATATTTAAATAACGATATTTCTGACGTAAGATTTTATGGCAATGATATTGATTATAAAAAGTTAAAACACATTAAAATTTATCTGCCATTAGACTTTAATAAAATAAATATTAATTTTATCGTAGAAAATGAATTAAATTATAATGCAAATTCTCCTAAAGCAAGAATTTTAAATAAACAAGCATTGTTAGCAATCATTGAAAAAATTGGTTCAACATTGGTCTTACCAAAAAAGATATTTAGTGTATCTAATTCGTCAGAAGATAATCAAAAATTGTATAACGATCTATATTCACTATTTTATGGTTTTTATAAAAGTGTTAAATATTTTATTGAAAAGTCAAATTCAATTAAAGAATCTGATAGTAGCGAGTTATTTAGCACATTGTTTAACAACATAATAATTTTCGAAGAAAATTCTAATGAATATAAAATTAATAATGATTTATTTGATAAAGAATCAATAAATGAAGAAATACATAGTGATTGTAATAATAATATTCTTAAGAGCTATGAAAAAGCCTTAAAAGATTTTGTCATCAAATTAATAAAATATAAAAATTATAGAAATTTAAAAATAGAACAATACATTAGCTCATTAAAAAGAAAAACTAAATAAAATTATAAAATGTAATATATGATAACACAAACATTTGCTTGTGTTTTTTCATTGTATATGATAGAGTATAACTTACTTAAGGGGAATAAATATGTTTTGGAGTAATTTATTTAAAAAGAAAAATAAAATATTTAATACAGAAATAGTTAATAATACATCTTCTAAAATACCTTCATTTGAAGAATTAACTACTAAAGAACAAGAATATGTTAGTAACTTAAAAGAAGAATATCTAAAATTTTATGAAAATGAAGATAATTATATTAACTTAGATAATGAACTATTTAATGAAATAAAAATGTATCAAGATTTAGCCCTAGATATTATGCATAAAGATCATTTAGGTAATATCGTTAACTCAATAATAGACAGTAAAAAACTAGCATATTATTCTCAAAAAATAACTGAAATAAATAACACTTTAAAATATAAATATATTGCCTTAAACGAATTAAGAAAAGATAAAAAATATTTAACTAAACATATGGGACTATATGTTTTAGGAAGAAGAAAAATAAACATATTAAAAGCTTTAGATCATCAAATGAATATTATAAACAATATGTTTGTTATCGCCGACCAAAAAATAATTGATTACTGTACCTGTGCAATCGCAAACTATCCAAAAAAAATCGATAAAACCACTGAAAAAGCATTAAATGACAGATACATCGAAGTAGAGAAAGATTATAAAGATTTATTTAATTCATCAATTGAATTAGATGATAGTATATCTATTGCAGATGAAATAACATACATGGAAATACTTATAGATAAATTTATATATGAAAATAAAGACTTAATAAATAAATTGAAAAAACAGTTAGATATAATAGCTTTTAATGAAATAATTGATGCAATGGAGCAACAGGAAAAAATATCAAATCTTAAAAAAATAAAAATGTACTATCTTATATTTAACAAATATGGACGAAATCTAATTACCAAAGACGATTTTAATGACCTATATCAAATAATATTTAATGTATATACTTATTTCCCTATTAGTAGTGGTTTCACAGAGTATTTTAATAAGAAAGCAAATAAAGACGAACTAATATTATATAGTAAAATAATAAAAGGTAAATCTGAAGCATTCATACTAAAACAATCAAAAATATTTGAAGCAAATAAAGTTAGCGATAAAGCTTATAGTTTGTTCCTGAAAATTTTCAATTTAACCGAAAGTGATGAAATTTATAAAAATATATTTATATATGATGATTTTAATATTAAATTTTTTCCAAATGTAGAATTGCTTTTATCGTTAGATTTTGTAGATGGTATTGATAAGTATTTTGATAAAAAAGCATTTGACAATCTTCTTAAAATATTTGATAAAGAGCCTTGGATTAGCAAAAATGTCTTAAAAAAAGACTATTATAAATATGTTTTGGGTTTATGTACCAATCCTAGTTCAGAACAAGAAAATAGTGAAGAAAAAAAACAATCTTCAATAAATATAGGTGAATTGTCATTGTATTCCGATTCAGAAGAGATTATGCTTTATTATCTATTATATAAAGACAAAATAAATTTTAATGTTTTGCCATATTTATCAAAAGATTGTGATTTGAGTAATTTTATCAATTATCGTAGGAATTCTTGCAAACAAGGCAAAGATAAAAGCATTAATATATATATACCAAGCAAAACTAAAACATTATCTTTAAATTTATATACTTTTGGAAAAGATGAAAAAAATTTAATAAAAGTGTATGCTAATGAACAATTAGAAAAAATAATAATAGGAAAAGACAACCCATTACTAGAGCAAAAAATACAAATAATACTTCCAGAAGGATCTAACTTCATAAGTATTATTTTAAAAAAATTAGAATCTTACGAATTAAGGAAATACGGCTTTTCAGGTACAATTTATAGACTTAGTAAATGTATTGTATTACCGAATAAAATTTTTTATATGGAAGACAACATCGAAAATAACAAATGGCTTTTTAATTATTTATTTTATTTGTTTTATGAAAGTGCATTGAGAATGAATTATTTTTTTAAAAATGAAGCTAATACAGGGTTTATTTTAGGCAATTATGAAGATCCATTTAGTGATTTATTTCGTAATTTAATAATATTAGAAGAAGACAATAATTTATATTCTGTTGGCTACCACAATGTGAAACATTATCCCCGAGAATCTTATGATATAAGTGTTAAAATTAGTAAAGCAAAAGATATTATAGAAGCGTATAAAATTTATATTGAATATTATATAAAAGATCTTAATATATATAAAAAAGAACTAAAATCTCAATTAATGTATGAAGAAAAGCAAATATCAACAGAGCCAAAGAAATTAATCAAAAAGGCATAGATGCAAGTAAAAAAGAGTAGTTAAACAAAACCAAAAGTATCTTAAAATCTCAAAAAATGTTAACCATGTGTAAATATTTTAAACAAAATATTTTAAACAAAATATACCTAAATGTTAAATTTATTGATATAATTAAAAAACTAGTAATATATGATAACACAAACATTTGCTTGTGTTATTTCTTTACATGTGATAGAGTATAACTTACTTAAGGGGAATAAATATGTTTTGGAGTAATTTATTTAAAAAGAAAAATAAAATATTTAATACAGAAATAGTTAATAATACATCTTCTAAAATACCTTCATTTGAAGAATTAACTACTAAAGAACAAGAATATGTTAGTAACTTAAAAGAAGAATATCTAAAATTTTATGAAAATGAAGATAATTATATTAACTTAGATAATGAACTATTTAATGAAATAAAAATGTATCAAGATTTAGCCCTAGATATTATGCATAAAGATCATTTAGGTAATATCGTTAACTCAATAATAGACAGTAAAAAACTAGCATATTATTCTCAAAAAATAACTGAAATAAATAACACTTTAAAATATAAATATATTGCCTTAAACGAATTAAGAAAAGATAAAAAATATTTAACTAAACATATGGGACTATATGTTTTAGGAAGAAGAAAAATAAACATATTAAAAGCTTTAGATCATCAAATGAATATTATAAACAATATGTTTGTTATCGCCGACCAAAAAATAATTGATTACTGTACCTGTGCAATCGCAAACTATCCAAAAAATATAAACAAAAATACAAAATATGTATTAGAAAACAGTTATAATAAAGTAGAGAAAGATTATAAAAAATTATTTAATTCATCAATTAATTTAGATGATAATCTAACAGCAACCGACAAAGCAACGTATATAGAAATTATAATAGATAAGTTTATATATGAAAATAAAGATTTAATAGATAAATTAAAAGAACAACTAGATCAAATTGCAAATAGTGAAATTAAAGATAAAACGATGCAGCAAGAAATAATAGATAATTTAATGAAAATCAAAATGTACTATAATATATTTAATAAATATAGTCGAAATAAATTAACTCAAGAAGATTTCGAAGATCTATATCAAATAATATTTAATGTATATACGTATTTCCCATTTAATAATGGGTTTAAAAATTATTGCGAAATTGAAGCAAATAAACAAGAATTAAAACTATATAACAACTTCTTAAAATTAAAATTAGAAATGTTTTTCTTAAAAAAGTCAAAAATATTCGAAACAAATATTATAAACGATAAAATATATGATCATCTTTTGGAAATCTTTAATTCGAATCAAGTAGATGACTGGCAAAAAACAGGCTTACCTAAAGATAATCTTATAAGTGATTCATTTGATATTATAGAATTTGAAAATTTAGATTTACTTTTAACGTTAGATTACCCAAATGGATTTGATTTATATTTTAATGAACCACTTATGTTTGAATGGGACAATCTTAATATTTATATTGACAAATATACCATTAGAAAAGAATTTTATAAATACATTTTAGGATCAGATACTTGCATAGAAGATAACATATCATGTGATAGCAAAAAATTAAATAAAATAAATAATGATTGCAAATTATTTAGCTTACTGTATAAAGATAAAATAAATTTCAATATCCTACCATTTTTGTTAGAATCTTGCAGTATAGATAAGCTTGATTGGTACATTTACAAGAGTTGTGATATAAATAAAGATCGTCATATGCAATATCATCAATTATATCTACCAGATAAAACGAAAAAACTTTATATAGATTATTCAAAAATTAATGTTGGTTTAACAAAAATTTATCTTAATAATGGTTTAAATGAATTAATATTAGAATTGCCTCCATATGACTCAAAATATAAAGTTGAAGATACGCAAATTATATTGTCAAAAGATTTAGATCCGTTAAATATTAAGATTAGTATGTCTAACGTATATAATGATTATTATCTTTATCAACTATATTATGTAATTTTTGAAATTTGTGAAGCTATAGTATTACCTTCAATAATATTCTTTTCCAATAATAATGAGCACAATAATAAAATAATTTTTAATTATTTGTATCATTTACTTTATGAATTTTTTATGGTTATAAAAGAATTTAAAACAGGTGAAAATTCTGATTATTATACTATTTTTAGTGAAATGTTAAATAAACTAGCAACACCATATGAAAAAAATGACCATTTGCCTAGTATTGGCGATCATACATTATTAAATAATCCAGCATTAAACAACCAGAAAAATTTAAAATACGAAAATAATAATGATATTGAAGAAGCGTATAAACAAGCTATTAAAGATTATATAGAAAAAATTAATAGTGATAAAGATTATTTTAATTTTAAATCAGATGAAGAATTTATTAAATTAAAATAGTTAAAGAAAAAAACTAGAAAACAAGTAAAAAAGAGTAGTTAAACAATAACAAGATCATCTTAAAAAAATCAAAAAATGTTAACCATGTGTAAATATTTTAAATAAAATATACCTAAATGTTAAATTTATTGATATAATTAAAAGAATTTGTTTGACAAACTCTTTTTTTACTTGATATAATTTAGATTGGAACTGTGCCGGTTTTTATCCGGTTATAGCAGAAAAAATATATTGTTTGGGGTGAAAATGAGTGGCGTACAAAAAAGCTAAATTTGGCGATCATGCCGAGAGAATTACATTCTCAAAAACATCTAATAATTACGAATTGGCAGATTTATTAGATATTCAAAAGAAATCATTTGATTGGTTTCTAACAGAAGGAATAAAAGAGGTATTTGAAGATTTATTCCCAGTAGAAAGTTTCACCGGAAATATTTCCCTAGAATTTGGAGATTATTCCTTTGATGAACCTAGATACTCAATTAAAGAGTGCAAAGAAAGAATGCTTACATTCGCAGCACCTTTAAAAGTAGAAGCAAGAGTTTTCATTAATGAAACAGGTGAAGTAAAAGAACAAGAGGTTTTCTTAGGTGACATGCCTATGATGACTGAAGCTGGAACATTCATTATTAATGGTGTAGAAAGAGTTATTCAATCACAATTAGTAAGAAGTCCATCTATTTACTTTAAACGTGAAATTGATAAAAACGGTCGTCCAGTAGTTTCTGGAGAAGTTATTCCAAATAAAGGAACATGGCTAGAATTCGAGTTAGATGCAAGAGATGTTATCTACGTAAGAATTGATCGTACTAGAAAAGTTACAATCACAACACTTTTAAGAGCACTTGGATTATCAAGTGATGAAGCAATCAAAGAAGTATTTGGTGAAGATAATTACTTTATCAATAATACATTAGAAAAAGATAGTACTAAAAATACTGATGAGGCTTTAATTGAAATTTATGAAAAATTAAAACCAGGTGAACCAGCTACCCTTGATAGTGCTAAGAATCAATTAGTAGTAAGATTCTTCGATAAATTTAGATATGACCTAGCAAAAGTAGGACGTTATAAATTTAATCGTAAATTAAATGTACTAGACAGACTATTAGGTTGTACACTTGCTGAAAACTTAAAAAATGGTAAAGAAATAATCGCTAAAGAAGGCGAAGTAATTGATAAAAAACGTTTAGAAGAATTAAGACCATACTTTGCTGATGGATTAAACGTTAAAGAAGTTACAATAAATGAAGATTTAGATACATATAACAAGATTCAAGAAGTTGTTGTATATGATAAGAAAGATCCTACTAAGAAAGTTAATATTATTGGAAATGATCAAACTATTGCTGAAAGAAGATTAACTATTTCTGATGTGTATGCAGCAGTAAGTTATTATTTAAATTTACTTGCAAATATTGGTAATATTGACGAAATAGATAACTTAGGAAATCGTCGCGTAAGACAAGTTGGAGAATTAGTTCAAACTCAATTTAAAGTTGGTATGGCTCGTATGGAAAGAGTTATTCGTGAAAGAATGACTACTCAGGAATTAGATACAGTTACACCAAAAACATTAATAAATATTAGACCAGTAACAGCTGCACTTAAAGAATTCTTTGGTTCATCTCAGTTATCAAAATTCATGGATCAAATTAACCCAATTGCTGAGTTAACAGATAAGAGACGTCTATCTTCTTTAGGACCAGGTGGTTTATCAAGAGACCGTGCTGGAATGGATGTACGTGACGTTAACGAATCACACTATGGCCGTATTTGTCCAATAGAATCACCAGAAGGTGCAAACATCGGACTTATTACATCACTAGCAAGTTATGCAAAAATTAATGAATATGGGTTTATTACAACTCCATATCGTAAAGTAGAAAATAAACATATTTTAGATGAAGTAGTTTATTTAACAGCTGATGAAGAAGCAGATTATTACATAAGTCAATCAACAATCAATATTGATGAAAATAATAATATTGTTGATGAACAAGTAGTTGCCAGACTTAATGGTGAATCAGTTATGGTTAAATCAGATTTAGTTAACTATATTGATGTATCACCATCACAAATCGTTTCAATTACAACAAGTTGTATTCCATTCTTAGATCACGATGATGCAAGACGTGCCCTAATGGGTTCAAACATGCAAAGACAAGCAGTACCTGTATTAAGACCAGAATCACCAATAGTTGGAACTGGTGTTGAATATGTTGCTGCTAGAGATTCAGGATCAACAATCGTTGCTAAAGCCGACGGTGTAGTAGAATACGCTGATGGTAAAAAAATTGTTATTAAAAACGCTAAAGGAAAAGATGAATATTATTTAGCATCATTCGAAAGAAGTAATGCTGAAAGTAATATTTCTCATAACCCAATTGTTAAAAAGGGTGAAAAAGTTCATCGTGGTGAAGTTATCGCTGATGGACCAGCTACTCAAAATGGAGAACTTGCACTAGGTAGAAACATGGTAGTAGCGTTCATGACATGCAATGGTTATAACTATGAAGATGCCGTTGTATTAAATGAAAAATTAGTTAAAGATGATGTTTATACAACATTACATATTGAACATTATGATACAGACTGTCGTGATACAAAATTAGGACCTGAAGAAATTACAAGAGATATTCCAAACGTTGGAGAAGATGCTCGTAAGAATTTAGATGCTAATGGTATCGTAAAAATTGGTACTGAAGTACATGAAGGCGATATCCTAGTTGGTAAAGTTACTCCAAAAGGAATGCAAGAATTAACTAGTGAAGAAAAATTATTACATGCAATCTTTGGTGAAAAAACTAGAGAAGTAAGAGATACTTCACTTAGAGTTGCTCACGGTGCTGACGGAATTGTTCATGACGTAAAAGTTTATACAAAAGAAAATTCCGATGAATTAGCTCCTGGAGTTTCAAAAATCGTTCGTGTTTATATAATTCAAAAACGTAAGATTCAAGTCGGAGATAAAATGTCAGGACGTCACGGTAATAAAGGTGTTATTTCCCTAATTTTACCAGAAGAAGATATGCCATACTTACCAGATGGTACTCCAGTTGATATTGTTCTTAACCCACAAGGTGTTCCATCTCGTATGAACTTAGGACAAATCTTAGAGTTACACTTAGGAATGGCTGGTAAAAAATTAGGCGTTAAATATGCAACTCCAGTATTCGATGGTGCAACAGTTGATGAAATTAAAGAAGAAATGGCTAAAGCTGGTATGGACTTAGATGGTAAAACAGATCTATATAATGGACGTACTGGTGAAAAATTCGAAAACCGTGTTGCTGTAGGTGTTATGTACATGATCAAATTACATCACATGGTAGATGATAAAATTCATGCTCGTTCAACTGGGCCTTACAGTTTAGTAACACAACAACCATTAGGTGGTAAAGCACAATTTGGTGGTCAAAGATTCGGAGAAATGGAAGTTTGGGCATTATATGCGTATGGTGCTGCTCATGTATTGCAAGAAATCATGACAATTAAATCAGATGATGTAGTTGGACGTGTTAAAGTATATGAAGCCTTAGTTAAAGGACAAACTCCAAAAGGTGCTGGAATGCCTGAATCATTCAGAGTATTAATTAAAGAATTCCAAGCATTAGGACTTAATGTTGAAATGATCGACCAAGATGGTGTTGCTCATGAATTAAAAGAATTAGAAGCCGAAGAAGATGCTGCATCAGATGCAATTACTATTGATGAAATAGATGCAAAAACTGGTGATATAGTCCATAAAAAAGATGCACCACTTCCTGAAAACTTTAGAAGACCTGAAGTAAATGCAGATTTAAATGATAATCTAGAAGATGATTATTCAGATGATGATGAAGAAGATGAAGATTTCGATGACGAAGAACCTGATTTTGAAGAATTAGAAGACATCGAAAACGGAAATCTAGAAGTGGAGGAATAAAAATGTTGGAAGTTAATAATATTAAAGGTATTCGTATTAGTATTGCTAGCCCTGAAAAGATAAGAAGTTGGTCATTTGGTGAAGTTAAAAAACCAGAGACAATTAATTATCGTACATTAAAACCAGAAAGAGATGGATTATTCTGTGAAAAAATCTTTGGACCTACAAAAGATTTTGAATGTTCATGTGGTAAATATAAAAGATTAAGATATAAAAACGTAGTTTGTGATAGATGTGGTGTAGAAGTTACTCGTTCTAAAGTACGTCGTGAACGTATGGGACACATAGAGCTTGCTGCACCTTGCTCTCACATCTGGTTCTTCAAAGGTGTTCCATCAAAAATGGGATTAGTACTAGATATGTCTCCAAGAGAACTTGAAGAAGTATTATATTTCGTATCATACGTAGTAATTAATCCGGGAACAGCTCCACTAGAGAAAAAACAAACCCTATCAGATAAAGAATATCGTGCATATTATGAAAAATATGGTAATTCATTTGAAGTAGGTATGGGTGCTGAAGCAATCCAAAAATTATTAAAAGAAGTAGACGTCGATAAAGAAATTGAAAAATTACGTGCTGAATTAGATGGAGCAACTGGTCAAAAACGTATCCGTTTAGTTAAGAGATTAGACTGTTTAGTAGCGTTCCAAACATCAGGAAATAAACCTGAATGGATGGTATTAGACGTAATTCCTGTAATTCCACCGGATTTAAGACCAATGATTCAATTAGATGGTGGTAGATTTGCAACATCTGACTTAAACGATTTATATCGTCGTATCATTAATCGTAACAATCGTTTAAAGAAATTGTTAGAGCTTGGTGCTCCATCAATAATTGTTCAAAATGAAAAACGTATGTTACAAGAAGCAGTAGATACATTATTTGATAACGGTAGACGTGGAAGAAGTGTAAGCGGTGCAGGTAATCGTGCATTAAAATCATTATCTTCTATGTTAAAAGGTAAACAAGGACGTTTCCGTCAAAACTTATTAGGTAAACGTGTTGATTACTCTGGTCGTTCAGTTATCGTAGTAGGACCAAATTTAAAAATGTATGAATGTGGTCTTCCAAAAGATATGGCTTTAGAACTATTTAAACCACATGTAATTAATGGTTTAGTAGAAAGAGGCCTAGCTCACAACATTAAAGGGGCAAAAAAATTAATAGATAATAAAGATGACTGTGTATGGGATGTAGTTGAAGATGTAATTACTGAACATCCAGTTATGCTTAACCGTGCCCCAACATTACATAGACTTGGTATTCAAGCATTCGAACCAAAATTAGTTGGTGGTAAAGCTATTAGATTACACCCACTAGTATGTGCTGCATTTAATGCCGATTTCGACGGCGACCAAATGGCAGTTCACGTACCAATTAGTGAAGAAGCTAAAGCAGAAGCAAGAATCTTAATGTTAGGTGCTAATAACATCTTAAAACCATCAGATGGTAAACCAATCGTTACTCCATCACAAGATATGGTATTAGGAAATTATTACATCACATTAGAATATGCTGGAGAACCAAACGAAGGTAAAGTTTATAAAAATTCAAATGAAGCATTAATGGCTTATGAAAGAAGAGAAATAACTTTACATACAAGAATCGCTCTTCCAGTTAAATCATTTAAATATAAAATATTTGCAGATGATGTTAAAGATAAATATTTAGTTACAACAGCTGGTAAATTATTATTTAACGAAATATTACCAGATACTTATCCATTTATTAATGAACCAACTAAAGACAATATTGAAGGGTTAACACCAAACAAGTATTTCTTAGAAATGGGAACTAATATTCCTGAAGCAATTAAAGCTATGCCTTTAACACCAGCGTTTGCTAAAAAGACATTACAACAAATAATTGCTCAAATATTTAAACGTTATAAAACAACAGAAACATCTATGATGCTAGATAGATTAAAAGATTTAGGATTTAAATATTCTACAATTTCAGGTATCACATTCAGTATTATGGATATTATGACTAGTCAACATAAACAAGAATATATTGCTGCTGGTCAAGAAAAGGTTAATAAAATAAATAAACAATTCCAAAGAGGTTTAATTACTGATTTAGAAAGACATAATTCAGTATGTGCTGTATGGAATGAAGTAAGAAGTCAAGTAGAAGCAGAGTTAAAAGATATTGCTGCCACAAACCCAACAAATCCAATATTTATCATGATGTCATCTGGTGCTCGTGGTTCATTAAACCAATTTACCCAAATGGCAGGTATGCGTGGATTAATGGCTAAACCAAACGGTGATGCAGTAGAAATTCCAATTTTAACATCACTTTATGAAGGACACTCAGTTAACGAATTCTTCGTTAATACTCACGGTGCTCGTAAAGGATCTGCCGACACAGCTCTTAAGACAGCCGATTCAGGTTACTTAACAAGAAGACTTGTAGATGTTGGTCAAGATATAATTATTAAAGAAGAAGATTGTGGTTGTACATCAGGCTTAATAGTATCAGACTTTATTAACGACAGTGATGGCTCAGTTATTGAATCAATGGCTGAAAGAATCGTTGGTAGATATGCTGCTAAAAAGGTTATCAATCCCGAAACTAAAGAAGTTATTGTTGATAAAGGTGAAGCAATTACAGAAAGTATTGCAAGCAAGATTGTTAAAGCAGGTATTACAAAAGTTGAAATCAGAAGCGTATTAACTTGTAAGAGTGAACACGGAATTTGTCAAAAATGTTATGGTTACAACCTAGCAACTGGTAACTTAGTTGAAACAGGTGAAGCTGTAGGTATTATGGCTGCTCAATCAATCGGTGAACCAGGTACACAGTTAACACTTCGTACATTCCATGCCGGTGGTGTAGCTTCAGAAGAAGATATCACTCAAGGTTTACCAAGAGTTGAAGAAGTATTCGAAGCACGTCGTCCAAAAGGAAAAGCAACAATTGCTGAAATTACTGGTAAAGTTTCTAAAATAGAAGAATCTTCTGGGAAATGGAAAGTAACTGTTATGAACGATAATGAAGCTAGAGAACATACAACAAGTTATGGTGCTAAACTAAGAGTAGAAGTAGGATCAGAAGTTAATGCTGGTGATAGATTAACTGAAGGTATTATTGCACCTAAAGAATTACTTGCAGTTACTGATCCAATTACAACTCAAGAATATATCTTAAAAGAAATTCAAAAGGTATATAAATCACAAGGTGTTGATATTGCTGATAAACACGTTGAAGTTATTGCATCAAGAATGATTAATAAGATTAGAATAACTGATGCTGGTGATACTGACATGGTAGCAGGTTTAACAGTTAGTATTAGAGAATTTGCTAAAAAGAATAAACCAATTATTCTTGAAGGTAAAGTTCCTGCTAAAGGTTATCCAATTATTTTAGGTATTACAAAATCAAGTTTAGAAACTGATTCATTCTTATCAGCTGCATCATTCCAAGAAACAACAAGAGTATTAACAGATGCTGCTATTAAAGGAAAAGTTGATGAATTAAGAGGCTTAAAAGAAAATGTTATTTTAGGTAAATTAATTCCCGCTGGTACTGGTGCCAGACAATATGCTGATGTAGATATAACATTAGAAAAAGAGTTTTTATCAGATGAACCAAGTGAGGTATTAGAAGAAGAATTCTTAGATAATGAAGAACAACCAAATATCGAAGTTAATGAAGTAGAAGAAAACGCTTCAGAAAATAACGAAGAAACTACTGAAACTAGCGATAATCAATAATATTAAAAGCTAAGATAGAAATATCTTAGTTTTTTTGTTGTTAAAATCAAGTCATATGTTCGTGTTTTATGTTCGTATTTTATTGACATTTTTAAGCAAAAATGGTAGTATATAACGCAAAAGAGGGGTATTGGATGAATAAGAATAGTTTTGAATTAACTTTACTTAGTGAAGGACAAATATGGGGTAATGATAAAGAAAGACAATTAGATGTAATAAGAAAGTACGGAATAAAAGCTGCAATTACTGATTTATGTATTTTAACAGGTGGTTATTTGTGTGAAGATACTATAGATGAAGATAGATCTTTAACTGGTAGAACTAGTTGCTTCTGGACTAGATCTGATGATGGCGATAATGATGTCCGCGAGGTCGATGTGGATGGTGATAGGGTCGACGTATACAGGTATAAACGCTATGGTGCTGTTCGCCCAGCCTTGCAATCTTCTGTAATCTTTTCCCAAATCTCCCCGAACAAAGTGAGTGGATACAATGGAACGGAAGAGGTTGAATTCGGAAAATATCCTCAAAATGCTGCTGATTCAAGAATGCAAAATATACTAGAGTCAGAGTATAATAGAGGAATGAGTAAAACTGGAAGAAGTTACACATTTGATTCTGTAACAGATTATGACTGTGATACAGGATTTAAACCTGTAACCTATGAAGAATACGAATATCAAGGAAAAGCATATATTCGTATAAAAGCAAACTTTTATTGTGCTGGTTATAAATTCATGCTTTCAAATGGTGTCGAATATAAAAATGGTGATTATGTTTGGGTAGAAGTGTCTCCTGTAAAATGGTTAATAGATGACGAAAACAACCAATTAATTTCAAAAAAAGGATTAGTTTCTGGTATAAGATTTCTTGATAAAAGAACTAATTATAAAGGTGATTTTGATAGAACAGAAATGAAAGAATATCTTGATAAATATATGGTTAAAGATTTATTTCAATCAGTAGATTTTGAATATTTACAAGATATGGAATATTCAATAGATAAAAGTGAAAATATCAAAAAAACTAATCCATATAATTTAAGTTTTAATAAAGTAAGTGAAGAAGATATAATAAAAGGAGCAATAGAAAGTGGAGTTGCAGTATTTTTACATGGTCCATCATCTGAAGGTAAATCAGCAAGAGTTAAACAAATAGATCCCTCTTGTGAAATAATATATTTGAGAAATGCTGCTCCAGATAGTTTAAATGGTAAAAGTGTTTATAATTCAGAAACAGGTGAAATGATAGATGTTCCACCAACTTGGCTAAAAAAATTACAAGCTAAGTGTTCAGAAGAACCAAATAGACTTCATATATTATTCTTTGATGAAATAACAAATGCCTTACCAAGTATTCAAGGTATAGCGTTTAATATAGTTTTAGATCGAGAGGTAAATGGTATTTGGAAATTACCAGATAATGCTAGAATAGTAGCTGCAGGAAATGATATGAAAGATTCTCTAGCAGCAAACCAATTAGCAGAACCATTATTTAATAGATTCGCTCACGTATACATAAAAACAACTACTGAAAGTTGGTTAAAATGGGCGAGTGAACATAATATTCATCCAGCCATATATTCATATATAGCTTATAAAAATGGCGAAACACTTCGAAGTAAGTATGATGGAGAAAAACCTAATGCTGATCCAAGAAAATGGGAAATGGCTTCTAAAATGCTTTATGCAACAGGAAGTCCAGAAATGTTAAGGGCATTAGTAGGTGAAGATATAACAAGAGAATTTATTGAGTTTTGTAAACAAGAAGTAATAACATTGGAAGATGTTATAAATAAAAATTATACTGATAAAGATATTGAATCATTAAATACCGCCCAAAGATATGCAACTACAATGGGATTATCACAAGTAGAAGAATCAAATTTAGAAATAGTTAGAAACTTTACATCAAAGTTAGGCTCCGAATTTAAAGCTATATTCGATGCTTTATGGACACATAGCGATGAATCAAGAATAGAAATAATCGCTGAATTAAATATAAATAAAAAAAGAAGGTGAAAATAAATGATGGATTATGAATTAACTTTACTTAGTGAAGGACAAATATGGGGAAATGACAAAGAAAATCAATTAGAAGTTCTAAAAAAATATGGAACAAAAGCTGCAATTACAGATTTATGTATTTTAACTGGTAGTTGTTTACGTAAAGATACTATAGATGAAGATAGATCTTTGGCTGGTAGAACTAGTTGGTTTTGGACTAGATCTGATGATGATGATAATGATGTCCGCGCGGTCAATAAGGATGGTAATGGGGACATCGGTTTTAGGTATGGACGCTATGCTGCTGTTCGCCCAGCTTTGCAATCTTCTGTAATCTTTTCTCAAATCTCCCCGAACAAAGTGAGTGGATACAATGGAACGGAAGAGGTTGAATTCGGAAAATATCCTCAAAATGCTGCTGATTCAAGAATGCAAAATATACTAGAGTCAGAATATAAAAGAGGAATGAGTAAAACTGGAAGAAGTTACACATTTGATTCTGTAAAATATAATGACTATGATACAGGATTTAAACCTGTAACTTATGAAGAATACGAATATCAAGGAAAGGAATATATTCGTATAAAAGCAAACTCTTATTGTTATAATGGCGATAAATTCATGCTTTCAAATGGCGCCTGTTATAAAGATGGTGATTATGTTTGGGTAGAAGTATCACCGGTTAAATGGTTGATAGATGATAAAGCAGGAATTTTAATTTCAAAAAAAGGATTAGTTTCTGGTATAAGATTTCTTGATAGTAAAACTGATTATGAAGGTGATTTTAATAGAACAGAAATGAAGGAATATCTTGATAAATATATGGTTAAAGATTTATTTCAATCAGTAGATTTTGAATATTTACAAGATATGGAATATTCAATAGATAAAAGTGAAAATATCAAAAAAACTAATCCATATAATTTAAGTTTTAATAAAGTAAGTGAAGAAGATATAATAAAAGGAGCAATAGAAAGTGGAGTCGCTGTATTTTTACATGGTCCATCATCTGAAGGAAAATCAGCAAGAGTTAAAGAAATAGATCCAACTTGTGAAATTATATATTTAAGAAATGCTACTCCAGATAGTTTAAATGGTAAAAGTGTTTATAATTCAGAAACAGGTGAAATGATAGATGTTCCACCAACTTGGCTTAAAAAATTACAAGCTAAATGTGACCAAGAGCCAAATAGACTTCATATATTATTTTTTGATGAAATAACAAATGCCTTACCAAGTATTCAAGGAATTGCGTTTAATATAGTTTTAGATCGAGAAGTAAATGGTATTTGGAAATTACCAGATAATGCCAGAATAGTAGCTGCAGGAAATGATATGAAAGATTCTCTAGCAGCTAATCAACTAGCAGAACCATTATTTAATAGATTTGCTCATGTATATATCAAAACAACTACTGAAAGTTGGTTAAAATGGGCAAGCGAAAATAACATCCATCCAGCAATATATTCATACATTGCTTATAAAAATGGTGAAACACTTCGAAGTAAGTATGATGGAGAAAAACCTAATGCTGATCCAAGAAAATGGGAAATGGCTTCTAAAATGCTTTATGCAACTGGAAGTCCAGAAATGTTAAGGGCATTAGTAGGTGAAGATATAACAAGAGAATTTATTGAATTTTGTAAACAAGAGGTAATAACATTAGAAGATGTAATAAATGAAAATTATACTGATAAAGATATTGAATCATTAAATACAGCCCAAAGATATGCAACAACTATGGGATTATCGCAAGTAGATGAAGCCAATTTAGAAATAGTTAGAAACTTTACATTAAAGTTAGGCTCCGAATTTAAAGCTTTATTCGATGCCATATGGACACACGGTGATGAATCAAGATTAGAAATAATCGCCGAGTCAAAACTTATTGAAAAATCGTTAGGAGGTAAAAAGCTATAATGAAAAATAAAAAAGAAATTTTCTTATCTTATATTAAAGCAAATGTTGTACCAATATTAGTTGATTTTATGTCTGGTAAAGATCTGCCTGATGCTACTATATTGTCATCTAATATAGATGTAAAAGAATTAAACGGTCATTATGAGGGAAAAAATTTTGTTCCGCCCAAATGGCTTAATGAAATACTTAATTCAAATACCAGTAAAATACTAGTGATTGATAAAATAGATATAATTTCTAAAGAAGAACAAATGAAATTTGTTGAAATATTAAAATATCGAAAAGTATCTACCTTTGAATTCCCAAAAAACTGTATAATAATTGTTACTGCAAATGAAATTAACAAAGATAAAATAAATGAAGAAATACTTTCATTAGTAGCACAAATTTAGGAGTAAATTATGAAATATGATATAGAATCATTAAAAAGAAAAATGCTTGTAAAATATCCATTTTTTGGAAGTGTTGTGGCAGGAGTAGAATATATAGAAGATAATGAAATATCAACTGCAGCAACTGATGGAGAAAAAATATACTATAACCCTAATTTTTTAAATAATATATCAAAAGAAGAACAAACTTTTGTATTTGCTCACGAAGTGTGCCATATTGCTTTTAATCATATTTTAAGAAGCGAAGGAAAAGATGAGGACATTTGGAATATTGCAACCGATGCTGTCATAAATCAGTTTCTAAAAAAAGATGGATTACCACTTGCTAAAGGTGGAGTAGATATAGAAGAAGCAATAAATTATAATGCTGAAGATTTATACAAATTATTATTGAAAAACCAAAATCAAAATGGACAAAGTAATAATCAAAACACAGGTAATTCAAACAATCATCAAAAAAATAACGAACATAAAAATTCAAACGAATCGAGTTCTAATGAACAACAAGAAACAGAAAGTAATCAAACAAGTAACAATAGCAATCATGAAAATGAAGAAAAAAATAATGTTAGTCATAATACTCATAATTTGTGGAAAGATGCTGTAAAAAAGCATAAAAAGCAACAGGAAAAATCTAACGAAAATAATAATCAAAATCAAGAAAAAGATAACAATCAAATTGAAAAGAAACAAAAAGAACTTGAAAATTTGGGTGAAAAAAATGCATTCAAGAAAAATAGAGATGTCAAGAAAAAACAATTAGAAGAGTTGAAAGAAGCTATTTCAAAACAAGCTTCAAAAGCAGGTAACTCAACGAATAGTGATATTAGAACAGTTAACGATATAGGTTATGCTAAGCCTTTAATTGATTGGAGATACATTTTGAAAGAAGCTATAAAATATGATGTTGATTGGTCTTATAAAAATGCTACCATTGAAAATGGAGTTGTTAGTGCAAACCTAGAAGAACAACCTTTCCCTGAAACAGAAATTGTTTTGGATACAAGTGGATCAATAAATGAAGTGCTTTTAAGAAATTTTTTAAGAGAATGCAAAAATATTTTAAAATATTCAAAACTAAAAGTTGGCTGTTTTGATACTAAGTTTTATGGTTTTACTGAAATAAGAACTGAAGATGATTTAGAGAATATGAAATTTTTAGGCGGCGGTGGCACTAGTTTTAATGCTGCTGTAAATGCATTCTCAAGACGTGTTGAAAATAAAATAGTGTTTACCGATGGAGAAGCATCAATGCCTAAAATGACACTTGATGCAGTTTGGATCGTGTTTGGCAATAAAAAAATAAATCCTAAAGGTGGAAAAGTAATAAATATTACTCAAGAACAATTAGATAGATTATATTCTTTTGAAACAAAAAATGCGTACAAAAGAAAAACTAGATAAATTAAATATAATAAATGTTTCAAAAAGAAGGTGAAAATAAATGATAAATTATGAATTAACTTTACTTAGTGAAGGACAAATATGGGGAAATGATAAAGAAAATCAATTAAAAGTTCTAAAAAAATATGGAACAAAAGCTGCAATTACAGATTTATGTATTTTAACAGGTCGTTATTTGTGTGAAAATACTATAGATGAAGATAGAACTTTAACTGGTAGAACTGGTTGGTTTTGGACTAGATCTGATGATGGCGATAATGATGTCCGCGCGGTCAATAAGTATGGTAATAGGGCCAACATAATAAAGAATGCACGCTATGGCACCGTCCGCCCAGCCTTGATATCATCTAGTGTATTCTCACAAATCTCCTCGAACAGAGTGAGTGGATACAATGGAACGGAAGAGGTTGAATTCGGAGAATATCCTCAAAATGCTACTGATTCAAGAATGCAAAATATACTAGAAAAAGAATATAATAGAGGAATGAATAAAACGGGAAGAAGTTACACATTTGATTCTGCAAAATATGATGACAGTAATACAGGATTTAAACATGTAACCTATGAAGAATACGAATATCAAGGGAAGAAATATATTCGTGTAAAAGCAAACTTTTATTGTTTTGGTGGCGGTAAATTCATGCTTTCAAATGGTGTCGAATATAAAAATGGTGATTATGTTTGGACAGAAGTATCACCAGTTAAATGGCTAATAGATGATGAAAACAAGCAATTAATTTCCAAATATGGATTAGTTTCAGGTATAAGATTTCTTGATAAATATAATGAATATAATGGAGATTTTAATAAAACTGAAATGTATGAATATCTTAATAAATATATGGTTAAAGATTTATTTCAGTCACTTAATCTTGAATATTTACAAGATATGGAATATTCAATAGATAAAAGTGAAAATATCAAAAAAACTAATCCATATAATTTAAGTTTTAATAAAGTAAGTGAAGAAGATATAATAAAAGGAGCAATAGAAAGTGGAGTTGCAGTATTTTTACATGGTCCATCATCTGAAGGTAAATCAGCAAGAGTTAAACAAATAGATCCCTCTTGTGAAATAATATATTTGAGAAATGCTGCTCCAGATAGTTTAAATGGTAAAAGTGTTTATAATTCAGAAACAGGTGAAATGATAGATGTTCCACCAACTTGGCTAAAAAAATTACAAGCTAAGTGTTCAGAAGAGCCAAACAGACTTCATATATTGTTCTTTGATGAAATAACAAACGCGTTACCAAGTATTCAAGGAATTGCTTTTAATATTGTACTAGATCGAGAAGTAAATGGAATATGGAAATTACCTGATAATGCTAGAATAGTAGCTGCTGGAAACGATATGAAAGATTCCCTAGCAGCTAATCAATTAGCAGAGCCCTTATTTAATAGATTCGCTCATGTATATATCAAAACAACTACTGAAAGTTGGTTAAAATGGGCAAGTGAAAATAACATCCATCCTGCCATTTATTCATATATAGCTTATAAAAATGGTGAAACACTCCGAAGTAAGTATGATGGTGAGAAACCTAATGCTGATCCAAGAAAATGGGAAATGGCTTCTAAAATGCTTTATGCAACTGGAAGTCCAGAAATGTTAAGAGCATTAGTAGGTGAAGATATAACAAGAGAATTTATTGAGTTTTGTAAACAAGAAGTAATAACATTAGAAGATGTTATTACTAGCAATTATTCTGATAAAGATATTAAATCATTAAATACAGCCCAAAGATATGCAACAACGATGGGATTATCACAAGTAGATGAAGCAAATTTAGAAATAGTTAGAAACTTTACATTAAAGTTAGGCTCCGAATTTAAAGCTATATTTGATGCTTTATGGACACATGGCGATGAATCGAGAATAGAAATAATCGCTGAATTAAATATAAATAAAAAAAAGAAGGTGAAAATAAATGATGGATTATGAATTGACTTTACTTAGCGAAGGACAAATATGGGGAAATAATAGTGAATCTCAATTAGAAGTAATTAGCAAATATGGAACAAAAGCTGCAATTACAGATTTATGTATTTTAACTGGCAGTTGTTTATATAAAGATACTATAGATGAAGATAGATCTTTAACTGGTAGAACTAGTTGGTTTTGGACTAAATCTGATGATGATGATAATGATGTCTGCGTGGTCAATAAGTATGGTAATGGGACCAGCCTATGTAGGTATGAACGCAATGTTGCTGTTCGCCCCGTGTTGCAATCTTCTGTAATCTTTTCTCAAATCTCCCCGAACAAAGTGAGTGGATACAATGGAACAGAAGAGGTTGAATTCGGAGAATATCCTCAAAATGCTGCTGATTCAAGAATGCAAAATATATTAGAGTCAGAGTATAATAGAGGAATGAGTAAAACTGGAAGAAGTTACACATTTGATTCTGTAAAATATTATGACTATGATATAGGATTTAAACCTGCAACCTATGAAGAATACGAATATCAAGGAAAGGAATATATTCGTATAAAAGCTAACTTTGATTTTATTGGCAATAAATTCATGCTTTCAAATGGCGCCTGTTATAGAAATGGTGATTATGTTTGGGTAGAAGTATCACCGGTTAAATGGTTGATAGATGATAAAGCAGGAATTTTAATTTCAAAAAAAGGATTAGTTTCTGGTATAAGATTTCTTGATAGTAAAACTGATTATGAAGGTGATTTTAATAGAACAGAAATGAAGGAATATCTTGATAAATATATGGTTAAAGATTTATTTCAATCAGTAGATTTTGAATATTTACAAGATATGGAATATTCAATAGATAAAAGTGAAAATATCAAAAAAACTAATCCATATAATTTAAGTTTTAATAAAGTAAGTGAAGAAGATATAATAAAAGGAGCAATAGAAAGTGGAGTCGCTGTATTTTTACATGGTCCATCATCTGAAGGTAAATCAGCAAGAGTTAAACAAATAGATCCAACTTGTGAAATAATATATTTAAGAAATGCTACTCCAGATAGTTTGAATGGTAAAAGTGTTTATAATTCAGAAACAGGTGAAATGATAGATGTTCCACCAACTTGGCTAAAAAAATTACAAGCTAAATGTGACCAAGAGCCAAATAGACTTCATATATTATTTTTTGATGAAATAACAAATGCCTTACCAAGTATTCAAGGTATAGCGTTTAATATCGTACTAGATCGAGAAGTAAATGGAATATGGAAATTACCTGATAATGCAAGAATAGTAGCCGCTGGAAATGATATGAAAGATTCCCTAGCAGCTAATCAATTAGCAGAGCCCTTATTTAATAGATTCGCTCATGTATATATCAAAACAACTACTGAAAGTTGGTTAAAATGGGCAAGTGAAAATAACATCCATCCTGCCATTTATTCATATATAGCTTATAAAAATGGTGAAACACTCCGAAGTAAGTATGATGGTGAGAAACCTAATGCTGATCCAAGAAAATGGGAAATGGCTTCTAAAATGCTTTATGCAACTGGAAGTCCAGAAATGTTAAGAGCATTAGTAGGTGAAGATATAACAAGAGAATTTATTGAATTTTGTAAACAAGAAGTAATAACATTAGAAGATGTAATAAATGAAAATTATACAGATAAAGATGTTGAATCATTAAATACAGCCCAAAGATATGCAACAACTATGGGATTATCACAAGTAGATGAAGCCAATTTAGAAATAGTTAGAAACTTTACATTAAAGTTAGGCTCCGAATATAAAGCTATATTCGATGCTTTATGGATACATGGCGATGAAAGTAAGTTAGAAAGACTTGCAGAAGCAAAACTTGCTGAAATACCTAGAGGAGGTATAAGAAGATAATGAAAAACAAGAAAGAAATATTATTATCATATATTAAAGCGAATGTTGCACCAATATTAGTTGATTTTATGTCTGGTAAAGATCTGCCGGATGCTACTATATTGTCATCTAATATAGATGCAAAAGAATTAAACGGTCATTATGAGGGAGAAAATTTTGTTCCGCCCAAATGGCTTAATGAAATACTTAATTCAAATACCTGTAAAATACTAGTGATTGATAAAATAGAAACAATTTCTAAAGAAGAACAAATGAAATTTATCGAAATATTAAAATATCGAAAAGTATCTACCTTTGAATTACCAAACAACTGTATAATTATTGTTACTGCAAATGAAATTAGTAAAGATAAAATAAATGAAGAAATATTTTCATTAGTTGTACGAATTTGAGGTGTAAGCTATGAAATATGATATTGAATTATTAAAAAGAAAAATGCTTGTTAAATATCCGTTTTTCGGAAGCGTACTAGCAAATGTATGTTATAAAGAAAACAAAGATATACCAACTGCAGGTACAGATGGGGAAACAATATATTATAATACGGAATTTTTAGAGAGATTGAGTGTTGAGGAACAAACTTTTATATTTGCCCATGAAGTGTGTCATATTGCTTTTAACCATATTTTAAGAAGTGAAGGTAAGAACCCTGAATTATGGAATATTGCTACTGATGGAGTTATTAACCAATTTTTAAAAAGAGATGGTTTAAAAATTCCACAAGGTGGTGTTGATATTGCAGAAGCTATTAATTATGATGCTGAACAATTATATGAAAAATTATTACAAGAAAAACAACAAAGTGGACAAGGTAATCAGCAGCAAAATAGTGGTGGAAGTCAAGATGAAAATAATCAACAACAATCTCAATCACAACAGCAATGTAATTCAGGAAGTGGAAGTTTGAAAGAACAAGATAATCAATTACAAGAACATAGTTGTGGTGAATCTGGAAAATGTGTGCAAAAAGAAGATAAATCAAAACAAGATGTTGGACATGATACTCACAGTATGTGGGAACAAGCAGTAAAAAAACATAAAGAACAACAAGAAAAAACTAATAAAAAAGAGAGTTTATTAGATAAATTATTAGGAACAGATAAAGATAAAAAATCTAAAGAGAAAAATGAACTTGAAAAGAAACAGGAAGAGCTTGAAAATATGGGCGAAAAAATGCATTTAAGAAAAATCGAGATGTTAAGAAAAAACAGTTAGAAGAATTAAAAGAATCTATTTTAAAACAAGCTTCAGAAGCAGGTAACTCAACGAATAGTGATATTAGAACAGTTAACGATATAAGTTATGCTAAGCCTTTAATTGATTGGAGATACATTTTAAAAGAAGCTATAAAATATGATGTTGATTGGTCTTATAAAAATGCTACTATTGAAAATGGAGTTGTTAGTGCAAATCTAGAAGAACAGCCTTTCCCTGAAACAGAAATTGTTTTGGATACAAGTGGATCAATAAATGAAGTGCTTCTAAGAAATTTTTTAAGAGAATGCAAAAATATTTTAAAACATTCAAAACTAAAAGTTGGATGTTTTGATACTAAGTTTTATGGTTTTACTGAAATAAGAACTGAAGAAGATTTAGAGAATATGAAATTTTTAGGCGGCGGTGGCACCAATTTTGATGCTGCTGTAAATGCATTCTCAAGACGTGTTGAAAATAAAATAGTGTTTACCGATGGAGAAGCATCAATGCCTAAAATGACACTTGATGCAGTTTGGATCGTGTTTGGCAATAAAAAAATAAATCCTAAAGGTGGAAAAGTAATAAATATTACTCAAGAACAATTAGATAGATTATATTCTTTTGAAATAAATAATGTGTATAATAGAAAAACTAGATAAATTAGATTTAATAAATGATTCAAAAAGAAGGTGAAAATAAATGATGGATTATGAATTGACTTTACTTAGCGAAGGACAAATATGGGGAAATAATAGTGAACCTCAATTAGAAGTAATTAGCAAATATGGAACAAAAGCTGCAATTACTGATTTATGTATTTTAACAGGTGTTTATTTGTGTGAAGATACTATAGATGAAGATAGATCTTTAACTGGTAGAACTAGTTGGTTTTGGACTAGATCTGATGATGGCCATAATGATGTTCTCGAGGTCGATGTGGATGGTGATAGTGCCAACATATACAGGTATAAACGCTATGATGCTGTTCGCCCAGCTTTGCAATCTTCTGTCATCTTTTCCAAAATTTCCCCGAACAGAGTGAGTGGATATAATGGAACGGAAGAGGTTGAATTCGGAGAATATCCTCAAAATGCTGCTGATTCAATATTACAAAATATACTAGAGTCAGAATATAAAAGAGGAATGAGTAAAACTGGAAGAAGTTACACATTTGATTCTGTAAAAGATTATGACGATAATACAGGATTTAAACCTGTAACTTATGAAGAATACGAATATCAAGGAAATAAATATATTCGTATAAAAGCTAACTCTTCTAATTTTGGTTTCCATATATTCAAACTTTCAAATGGTGCCTGTTATAGAAATGGTGATTATGTTTGGGTTGAAGTATTACCAGTCAAATGGTTAATAGATGATGAAAATAAACAATTAATTTCCAAATATGGATTAGTTTCAGGTATAAGATTTCTTGATAGAAAAATTAATTATAAAGGTGA
Source organism: uncultured Bacilli bacterium (assembly GCA_934101225.1). Taxonomy (GTDB): domain Bacteria; phylum Bacillota_I; class Bacilli_A; order RF39; family UBA660; genus CAG-533. The sequence continues at coordinate 58,013 of CAKOQK010000005.1, forward strand.
TTTTGATAGAACAGAAATGAAAGAATATCTTGATAAATATATGGTTAAAGATTTATTTCAATCAGTAGATTTTGAATATTTACAAGATATGGAATATTCAATAGATAAAAGTGAAAATATCAAAAAAACTAATCCATATAATTTAAGTTTTAATAAAGTAAGTGAAGAAGATATAATAAAAGGAGCAATAGAAAGTGGAGTCGCTGTATTTTTACATGGTCCATCATCTGAAGGAAAATCAGCAAGAGTTAAAGAAATAGATCCTACTTGTGAAATAATCTATTTAAGAAATGCTACTCCAGATAGTTTAAATGGTAAAAGTGTTTATAATTCAGAAACTGGTGAAATGATAGATGTTCCACCAACTTGGCTTAAAAAATTACAAGCTAAGTGTGAAAACGAACCAAATAGACTTCATATATTATTCTTTGATGAAATAACAAATGCCTTACCAAGTATTCAAGGAATTGCGTTTAATATCGTACTAGATCGAGAAGTAAATGGTATTTGGAAATTACCTGATAATGCTAGAATAGTAGCTGCAGGAAATGATATGAAAGATTCTCTAGCAGCAAACCAATTAGCAGAACCATTATTTAATAGATTCGCTCATGTATATATTAAAACAACAACTAGAAGCTGGCTAAAATGGGCAAGTGAACATGATATACATCCAGCCATATATTCATATATAGCTTATAAAAATGGTGAAACACTTCGAAGTAAGTATGATGGTGAAAAACCTAACGCTGATCCAAGAAAGTGGGAAATGGCTTCTAAAATGCTGTATGCTACAGGAAATCCTGAAATGTTAAGGGCATTAATAGGTGAAGATATAACAAGAGAATTTATTGAGTTTTGTAAGCAAGAAGTAATAACATTAGAAGATGTAATAAATGAAAGTTATATAGATAAAGATATTAAATCATTAAATACAGCCCAAAGATATGCAACAACGATGGGATTATCACAAGTAGATGAAGCAAATTTAGAAATAGTTAGAAACTTTACATTAAAGTTAGGCTCCGAATTTAAAGCTATATTCGATGCATTATGGACACATGGTGATGAATCAAGAATAGAAATAATCGCTGAATTAAATATAAATAAAAAAAAGAAGGTGAAAATAACTGATGGATTATGATTTAACTTTATTGTCTGAAGGACAAATTTGGGGAAACAGTAATGAATCTCAATTAGAAGTAATTAGAAAATATGGAACAAAAGCTGCAATTACAGATTTATGTGTTTTAACAGGTAGTTATTTATGTGCAGATACTGCTTATAATATAAAAGAAGATAGATCTTTAACTGGTAGAACTAGTTGGTTTTGGACTAGATCTGATGATGGCGATAATAACGTTCATTTAGTTGATGAGTATGGTCTTTTGGGCAGCTACCGTAGGGGTGCACGTTGTTGTGCTGTTCGACCTGTTTTGCAATCTTTTGCAATCCTTTCTTTAACCTTCCCGAACAGAGTAAATGGATACAATGGAACGGAAGAGGTTGAATTCGGAGAATATCCTCAAAATGCTGCTGATTCAAGAATGCAAAATATACTAGAGGAAGAATATAATAGAAGATTGAAAAAGACAGGAAGAAGTTACACATTTGATTCTACAGAATATCATGCATACGATACGGGATTTAAGCCTGTAACTTATGAAGAATATGAATATCAAGGAAAGGAATATATTCGTATAAAAGCTAACTCTGATTTTGGTGGCAATAAATTCAAACTTTCAAATGGTGTTGAATATAGAAATGGTGATTATGTTTGGGTAGAAGTATCACCAGTTAAATGGTTAATAGATGATGAAAACAAGCAATTAATTTCCAAATATGGATTAGTTTCTGGTATAAGATTCCTTGATAGAAAAATTAATTATAAAGGTGATTTTGATAGAACAGAAATGAAAGAATATCTTGCTAAATATATGCTTCGAGATTTAATTCAAACTGTAACATTTACTCGTGTTCAAGATATGACACCAGAAGAAAAAGAAAGGTTTGAAGAAGCGCAAAAACAAGCTGAAAGAAGAAGAAACCCTTATGGTTTAAAATTTAGAAAAGTAAGTGAAGAAGATATAATAAAAGGAGCAATAGAAAGCGGAGTTGCAGTATTTTTACATGGTCCATCATCTGAAGGTAAATCAGCAAGAGTTAAAGAAATAGATCCTACTTGTGA
>CAKOQK010000006.1 GCA_934101225.1 uncultured Bacilli bacterium
CTTTTATGAGGTTCATCAAATAATAAATCATTATAATTTTGTTGTCTTAATGCCTCATACACAACTATAGCAACTGTATTAGATAAATTTATGGCTCTTACCTTATCAGTCATCGGTAATCTTGCACATCTATCTAAATGAGGTTTTAATAGCTTTGGCGGAATTCCTGTAGATTCTTTCCCAAAAAAGAAATAATATTTTTTATTTTTATCAGTATAGTCAAATGATGTATGTGGTTTATGCCCATATCTTGTAAAATAATAAAATTCACCTTCATTTTTGCTATAAAAATCATCAATATTTTCATATACAAAATAATTGCAATCTTTTATATAATTAACACCACTTCTTTTAATATAACTATCATCTAAACTAAAACCCAAAGGTTTAATTAAATGTAACGTTGTATTAGTTGCAACACACGTTCTCATTATATTTCCCGTATTACCTGGTATTTCTGGTTCAAACAAAACTACATTAATCATTTACATCAATCTCCCATTTCTCTATTAATTGTATTAATCTATCACTTGTTAAAACTTGATTTGTACTGTCAATATAATCAACAGGTTTTCCATCTTTATAATAAATAATAGTTGGTAATATAATACCCTGATCAGTTATTACATTTAGCTTATCATTTAAATTATCTACTTTTCCATTATTTACATCTTTAGTACAATCTGTATAAACAAATTTAGAAATTAAATTTTTATTTTTTAATATTTTATAAGATTCTTTTTCAAAATTATATATTTTCTCATTACCAATATAGCTTATATATAATAAACCATTATTTTTTACATCATCAATTCCCTTAACAATATTTTCAAAATCATAACTTTTAACTTTATTAACTATATAACTTCTATTTTCTTTTCTACTATTAACATATTTATAGATATTACCAATTATTAGCATAATACATATACTTACAAATATAACGATAACTAATAATAAATAATTTCTTATTTTTTTATTCATTTATACATCACTCCAACAAATCTATCATACCACAAATATATTAATAAAATAAATTTAAAATTTAATTGTTTCACACATTTCTGCTTCATTACCCGCATTATCAATTGCATAAGCACAAAATGTTCTTCCGCTATCCTCTTCTAAATATAATACATTTTTAAGCGTTCTATCATTTCCGTCTTTTCTTGCTGCACCTAATCCACTTCCATATGGTTTTAACCAAGTTTGATATTTATTAATTCCAGTCCCATTATCATAACCATTAATATATACGCTAATGTTCCATCCCTTTAAAGCACCATACTTTGGATCATAATAACCTAAATTAGTTACACTAAAAGATGTAATAGTTGGTGGAATATCATCATACCATTCAGGTCTAATATCTAAATTACTATTAATTACATAAGTGTTTTCCCTAAATGATCTTATACTATATCCATCTCTATCATAAACATAAATTTTTAATTTAGTTCCATACTCTATTTCAGTATTATAATAATCTATGACATGATCAGCCACTAAAATATCATTTAACCATATAGAAAATGTAAAGCCATCCAAACCAGAATTATGCAAATTATTTTGAATAATTGGATTAACATCTATAGTATATTTTTGTGTATTCCAATTAGCTACATAATTTAAATCACCAGTAGTTCCTTTTAAAATTTGAACATTTGAGTTTGGAACATCTCCATTACTACCAGTCCATCCAATAAAAGTGCTTCCATCTTTATATGGAATATCTAAATTGAATGTATCTTCAACCGTATAATCATCTCTCCTATTACTTAAATATCCACCATTCAACTCATAATTTATTTTATAAATATTAATGTTCCAATTAGCATATATCTCTTTACTATTTATATTTTCAATATTATTATCAACATCATAATTTAAAAAAGTATATCCTTTTCTTATAGGTTCAGGTAATATTACTTTATTATTTTTTACAACTACTTTATCTAAATTAGCATACACTCCACCATTCCCATTAAGTATAAAATTATATTTTTTCGTTTTAAAAATAGATTCATTACTAAAACTAAAATTAAAATATGAATATACTGGCTTTATAACCAAAATAACTGCTATTAAAATTAATAATATTTTAATTAACTTCTTCATTTTTCATCTTTTCTTTCTTATTATCATATAAAATATCCATAAAAATTAATCCTGCTGCAATAACCAACAAATATTTATGATTATAAATAAAATCAGCATAATAACCTATGTAAGGTATTGACCAATTTGTTCCTTTACCTAATATTTGATAATTTAAGACATCATATGTATCAATTGATTTATTATTATCACCTTTAGTTATAAAAGAATTATCTAGAACTTTTACAATTCGATGGGAAATAATATGATCATTTAATTGATATACTAAAACATCTCCTTCATTAAAATTATTAATGTTCTCTTCTTTATAATATAAAATACCACCAACCTTTAAAATCGGTTCCATTGATCCTGATAGAATAACTAAAGGCTTTTCTCCCCAAATAGATGGTATAAAAATTATTAAATAAATACTAATTAAAATATAAAGTAACTTAATTATTATATTTTTTAATAAATTTTTCATTTTAATTTAATTAATTATTTCCATAAATTTCTAGCAGCATCATACTCCACAGTATCAATTCTAACAGTTAATGTATAAGTTGCGTTATCATATCCATCTCCTGAAGAGGTATAAGTAACTGTTTTACCATCACTAGATACACTTTCTTTTAAAGTTGCTTTTATATTTTCATTAAATTTTACACTTTTAATAAATGACGTAGTTTCTGCACTAGCGTCTAACACAGTTTTATTTTCCTTAGTTCCATAATAATAGAATCCATCATTATCTTTAGTCCATTCTTCACCAAATTCAATTATTGATGCAACATTATTGTTAGAATCTTTTAAACTAAGTTCTTTACCACTTGCACTTACCCATTTTTCAGTTATGCTTGCTCTTACTGCCATTGGAATATCACCATTGTTAGTAACCTTAACTGTTTTTTCAGTAACAGTTCCCGGTGTCCAATTAGTTGGTGAAACAAATTCTTCGACTATTTTATTTTGATATAATCCCGTTTTAAACTTATTAACAATATTAGTTGTAGTTGTAAAATAAGCTAGTGTTCCTCCAAGCACAGTTAACATTCCAAGTGCTCCTACTACCAACAATTTCTTTTTATTCTTACTATTTTCTTTAATTTCTCTCATATTCTTTCTTTCCTCCTAAATAACTTTCTTTAATTCAAATATAAACACTAATTGTTTATTCGTATTCTTTTTACAAGTTATAAGTGTTAAACAATTAACGTCATTATTTTTTATAATTTGAACAACCCCTATTTTATCCACTTCATAATAATTAACTAATTTATAATCATATTTATTTTTTAAATAATAAACACTAGCTATATCACCTATTTCTAATTTATCTAAATTTTTAAAATAAGATATATTACTATTTCCAGAATGACTAGCTAAAATCAGATTACCTAAATTAACATCAGGCATATCTGAAGAATTAATAACCATAATATTTTTATCAACATTATTCTTATTTGAATCTATACTATAAAAACCTCTTTTAAGTTTTATCTTTTTAATTTCCAATATTCCAACATATTTTTCCTTTGTTTTATTATCATTCACAACTTTATCATTATTATCATATATATTGATATTATCTTCATTTTGTTTAATAACTTTATTATTCTTAACTTTTAAACCTACAACTATGATTAAAGAAATAACTATTAATAAATAACAAACACTAATAATTTTTCTTTTCATAAATAATTATTCCACTTGATAATAAAATAATTGATTCTAAAAAAATACCTAAATAATTATTTTTTAAAGTATCTGGTACAACTACCTCCATTTTTTCATTAGTCATATTAGTTTTTACTACATCTTCATTATTAAGAATTGTAAAATATTGTTTTTCTTGGCTTAATTTATATCCTGGTGCTGCTAATTTTTCTATAATATAATATTGTCCAACTGGTAAATTTTTGATATAAATTTTACCATTATTATCAGTTACACCAGAATATATTAATTCATCATTTATACTATATATTTCTACCTTAGTATTAGAAATAGCATCACCTGTAACTAAATCAGTTTTAGTAAATTCTAATTCTCCCTTTTTTAAATAATTATTTATTTCTAATTTATAGCTAATCTCTTCGGTATACTGATCTTTATACTTTAATTCAAAGTAATATTTTTTATTATCTAGAATATAATCTTTTAGAGTATCTAGTTCTTTAACATAATATTTGCCTAGATACAAATTATCAAAGTTAATCTTTCCATCTTTATCAGTTATCTTTTCTAATATAAGAGTATCCTTTTTATATATTAAATCATGATTTTCATCATATATATTTTCATGAGCGTATAAACCAAATTTAACTCCCTTAAGTTTTTTAGTACTTTCATATAATTTACCATCTATAACATCTAAAGTTTCACCACTTTTATTTATTTCAGCCTTACCTTTAACTCTTTTATTAGCAAATTTAATTTCATATACTAATCCATATTCATTATCCTGAACATATTTAGTATTATCATCTATTTCAAATTTAATAGCCTCTTTATTCCATAAATAACCATCAATTTTTTGATCAAGCTCTTCTATTTCATATTTACCATTTAAAATACTAAAAGAAGTAACAATTATTCCATCTTTATTAGTTTTAAATATATCAGTGTTACCATTCATTAAATACTCATTTGTAACTAAATTTTTTATTTTAAACTTAATATTTTTAATAGGAATAACTTTCTTTGTATCAGCATCTATTTTCTTAATAAGTAATTTACCACCACTAACATTAACATTAATATTACTTTTAACTGGATCATATTTTCCAACTCTCATAACATTTTGATTATTATTATCATAATAAATTATTGGTGGAAACGAATACTTTTCATCATTTTTTTCAAAACTAATATTATATTTACCAACCATTTTAGCTTTAACAATTAAATCATTACCAACTACTTTAGCATCTATTTTATCACTTACAATAACTTTATATTTAGATAAAACATTATTTTTATCATTTAGCCTAATTTCTTCCCCTAATTTAATATCTAAATTGCTAATTCCAAAATCAGGAACCACATTATGTTTATCAATTAAATCTTCTATTTCGTTAATTTCTTTAGAGTACTTAGTTATCTTTTTTCCATCTAATTTATCAGTAAAATAAATATTATATCCATTAGGCATAACTTGCCATATCATGTACTGAGTAACACTATACCATTTTAAATCTTCATGATTAACAAAAGCATTTCTATATCCATATCCATAATAAGCAATTTGATTTATTTTCTTCCAATCATCTTCGCTAATCTTAGCAAATTCATATTGATTAGTATCACTTCCAACATAACTATTATTCTTATTTATTGAAATTCCCGGTTCAACACAATAAACAAATTGTTTATCACTATCTCTAACCATAAGAGATAATTGTTGATACTTTCTAGTTCCATTTTTTTCTTTAATTATAAAATCATTAGGAATCCATTTATATCTTTCAATAATCTTATCATTATAAACATTTGCATATACAATACTTGGTAAAATAAGTATTAACAATATTAAATATTTTAAAATCTTCTTCATTAATTCTCCTAATCTTGCTCCATTAAAAACTCATTTTTAGTTTTTTTCTGATATTAAAATATTTAAATAATCAATTTTTAAGTCTATTCTAGAGATTTCATTTATAATCTTTTTTACATTAGATAATGATGTATTTTGTGATATATAAATTATATCTCCAGAACCGACCTTATTAATATTATCTATTATGTTCTCATTCATATTAATTGAATATTGTAATAGATAATATTTTTTCCTTTTACATAACTCTAAATTTGATGAACCAACCAAACAAATATTAGAATTAATTTTTTTACGATTTAGTATTGAATTTAAATTTGAAAATAGCTTCTCATCAGTTTCTCCATTAATATATGTATTTTCTTTATCAAATACATCACCTACTTTTCCTACTAAAGTAAATTTAATATTATTATCCTTAAAATAATTTATAACTTCATCGTTATGATCAACTATAAACGCAACCATATTCTTTTTAGAATTACCCTTTATAATAATCTTATCCTTATTATCATTTAAACTCATCTTAGGAGACGTTGCTGTATATATTAAGTAAAGATCATTAAAATACCCATAATTTTCCATTTTGTTAAATGATTTATCTACATCAACCTCTTTTCCATTAACACCAGGAATTATAGTATTATCCTCTATAACCGCATTTACATATTCAACTGTATAATCATCCTTAACAGTTACAATTTCCCTCATAATTGGATTTTTATTATTAATATAAATCATTACTTTATCTGTAAAATAGAAACTTACAATTACTAATAAAAGAACTAACAAATATTTTATTTTCAAAATTTATTCACCACTTAATCTTATGTTTTTAATTATTTAAATATACTTAACTACTCTTCCTCTTCTTCATCTTCATCTTGTTTAGGCATATTAGATAAAAATGCTAGTCTTTCAACTACAACTTCAGTTGAATATTTTTTTTCGCCATTAACTTCGTAAGTAGATGTCTTAAGTTGACCTCTAACTGCTACCAAATCACCTTTTTTGCAATACTCTTTAACCCTTAAAGCAACCTGATCCCATAACGTACATCTAATAAAATCAGCTTCATATACTCCATCAGAATTTTTATAAACCCTCTGAACTGCTAGAGTAACATGACATACATCTTTTTTATCATCAGCTTTTGTAATTTCCGGATTAGCAGTAAGTCTACCTATCAACATAACCGTGTTATACATCATATTTCCTCCTTTCACTAACATTTTTACCACAAATAATTTAAGGTATCAAAAGACAAAAAAATAAAATTTGCACCTAAAAAAGTACAAATTTTAAATATCTTCTAAACAAAATTTTTAATTTATCTAATCAAATATATAAAAACTATCACATTTAAATATTTTTTAATAATCTATTAAGTTCAACTGCATATTCAAGAGGTAATTCTTTTTTAAAATCAGAAATAAACCCTAAAATAATTAAATCTTTAGCTGCATTTTCACTTAATCCCTTACTCATTAAATAAAACATTTTTTCTTCACTTATTTTAGATACCGTTGCTTCATGCTCTAAATAACTAGAATCATTAAGTAATATATTAGTTGGAATAGTATCACTAATTGATTCATCATCTAACAAAATAGTATCACATTTAACACTTGCCTTAGAATTAATAGCTGACTCGCATATCTTAACTAAACCTCTATAATCAGCCTCTCCTCCATTTTTAGCAATACTTTTAGATATTATATTACTACTTGTATTCTTTCCTATATGAATCATTTTAGCACCAGCATCAAGAACTTGTCCCTCTTTGGCAAACGCAATAGAAACAGAATTTCCCTTACTATAATCCCCTTTTAATATTGAACTAGGATATTTCATCGTAACTCCACTACCAATATTACCATCAAGCCATTCCATTAAACCATAATCATCTACTATTGCTCTTTTAGTAACTAAATTATATACATCATTACTCCAATTTTGAATTGTACTATATTTACATTTAGCGTTCTTACCAACATAAATTTCAACAACCCCAGCATGAAGAGAATTCTCCGAATGCGATAAAGCCGTACACCCTTCTATATATGATAACTCAGCATCATCATCGACAATTATAATAGTTCTTTCAAACTGTCCCATCGTAACTTCATTAATCCTAAAATAGCTTTGTAATGGTCTATCTAACTTAACCCCCTTAGGAATATAAATAAAAGATCCACCACTCCACATACAACCATTTAAAGCTGTAAATTTATTTTCATCATATTTAACCAAATTATTAAAATATTTCTTAAATAGTTCAGGATACTTCTTTAATGCTTCATCAGTAGATAGAAATATAACTCCATTATCATCCTTTAATTTATGATAAAATACTTCACTTTCAATCTGATTAGAAACTCCGCATAAATAAGTATTCTCCGCTTTTATTACTCCCAAATCATCAAAAGTCTTCTTAATATCTTTATCAACATTATCCCATGAATCAGTTACATCACTTATCTTTTTATAATAATTTATTTTATCAAAATCTATATCTAGTTTAGGCCCAAAAGAAGGATTATCAAGTTCTAAAAACTTCTCAAAAGACTTTAATCTAAACTCAAGCATCCACTCAGGTTCCCCTTTACTTTTAGATACATTTTCAATAAATTCTTTATTCAACTTCATATTACATCACATCCACTATTATAAACTTGATTTTAAATTTTAACTACCACATTATTTTATTTTATCTTTTTATTTTCACATCCAACAAATATAGATATATATTCTTTTAAAGTCTCACTAACCATACTAATCTGTGTATCAAAATTCAATTTTTTTAAAAAATCATAAATATCTAATTCATTTATTAATTTATGTAAATTTTGTAAATCAATCATATAATTATTATCTAACTTATATTTTTCATATAAACTTATTGCTACTATAAAACCAATAACATATTTTAATGCACCAACCAATTGTTCAAAAACTGATTCATCTAAATTAAATTTTTTCTTTTTTTCTAAATAATAATTAACATAATTTAAAAAATTTTTTATATCCGATTCATATAAATCATCTTCAAAAATTTTACTATAAGATTCTTTACTAGTATCACCAAAATTTTGATAAACTATCATAATTGGCAAAACTCCCATTACATTATTTAAACATTTTTTTATATATAAAATTCTATCATAAAAATTATATATCTTTAAATTAAAATTATCCATTTCATCAATTGCTATTAACTCTTCCGCAATTGCTAACGCTTCAGTAAACCAAAATCTAGTTTCATTAAATTTATTTGAAATATCTTTATAATGAGACAATTCATGAATAAATATAATAACATCATTAAGGGAAGCATTATTTCTAATCATAATTGTTGTTCCATCCATATTACAAAGTCCACGTAAATCAATAATATTTTTTCTTTTATCACTTAGAAGTTCATCATACGCATAAGAATCATATACAATAATACCATCATTAATTAATTTATTAATATCTAAATCAATATTAAACTTTTTATTATATTTATCAACTAAATCAAAAACATCTTGTATCTTACAAATATCTATAACTTCACTATATTTATCGAGCATATCCGTATCAATATTTAATTTTTTAATAATTTTTAATAAACTTTCTCCCACAAATAAAAAATAATCTAAATTATCAATAATGTTATTATCGTTATTAACAAAAAAACTATTTAATTCTTCTAATATTTCTTCACTAATCATAATTTTTATCCTAATCTCTTTCTCGGATAACTTCCAATTTCTCCAACAAACTTTAAAACATTATCAACTAAATCAAAGTAAACCATATCATTAACATCAGTATCAAATAACTTAAAAAACTCCTCTACACTTAAATCATTTACTTTACCATGAGCATTAGCCACAACCTCTATATAACTATTATTATCTCTCACTTTAAACATATTATTTATTCCCATAACATATCCAATTAAATATATCATATCCATAAATATATTTTCTAAATTATGCTTATTAATGTAATCCTTTAAATAATTAAAATCATTAACATAATAATCTTCGTCAAATTCACTTAAATATGCTTCTCTACTTAAATTTCCATTATTTATATAAATCATAATCATTCCTAATAATGAATTAATTCTTCTTATCTTTTCATATAATGAATTAATTCTATGTTTATACCAAAATAATTTTTCATCATCATGACCACTTAAATTATCACACATAATAAATTCTTCACTCATAGGTAATATTTCTGATAAAAATAATTTAGATTCGTTTTTTAATCCTTCTATTTCATTTTTATAATGACCAAGTTCATGAGTTAACAAAATTGAATCAACAATAGTACCAGTTTTATTTATTTCAATTTTGTAACTAGATTTATTACATTCACCATAAATTAAAGGTCTACCATTACCTTCTGAATAAACAACTTTATTTCTTAAAACATCATCTATATCATAATTAATACTATACTTATTATAAAAATCTTTAACAAACTTTAGTATTTCTTCATCAGAATATTTAGGTAAATCATTAATATCATTTTCATCATATTTTCCTCTAATAGACCCATTAAGCATTAAAGAAATGTTATAAATAAAATCTGCATACTTAAAATAAACACTATCTTTATACTTATTAATAAAATCCTTAAGTTCTTTTTCTAATTTTAATCTATCAATATATTGATTCATATCCATTGCATTCATAAAAACACCCACTTACATATAATATAGCACAAATTTTTCAAAAGAAAAAATAACTATTTCTTTTTAGTTATTTTTTTTACAATTTCACCACTATTTCCTTGCTTAAAAGCATCCATTACTTCAATTGGAATAGCAAAGATAATTGTATTAGATTGGTCTGATGAAATATCATTTATTGTTGATAAAGTTCTTAAATGAAGTGCTCCCGGTGTAGATGCCATAATTTTAGCCGCTTCTGCTAAATTTTTAGATGCTTCTACTTCACCAGCAGCCTTAGTAATAACAGCTGCCTTTTCTCTTTCTGCTTCTGCAACTTTAGCAATAACTCTCTTCATTTCCTCAGGTAATGAAACATCTTTTAATTCTACATTTTCAACCTTTATTCCCCAAGGATCTGTAGCTAAATCAACAACTTTACAAATTTCTTCTGATATTTTATCTCTTTCTGATAATAACTCATCTAATGATACTGCACCAACCGCGTTACGCATAGTTGTTTGAGCAAGTTGTGCAACAGCAAATCTGAAATTCTCAACCGCTAATATAGCTTTAGATGCATCAAAAATTTTATAATATAAAACCGCATTAATTCTTATTGATACATTATCTTTAGTAATAGCATCTTGCTCAGGTACATCTACTGCTTTAGTTCTAATATCAACCTTCTTTAAAGATTCAAATATTGGTAAAATAACATGCCATCCCGGATTTAACATCTTATCATATTTACCACATCTAAACTTAATACCTCTTTCATATTCATCAATTTGTCTAATAGATGGTAAAATAATAAAACAACCAATAATTATAATAATGACAAAAAACATTTCACATACTCCTCTCATCATAAGTGTATCTAAATAACTAAATAATATCAATAAAATTTGACTTTAACTTCAATATAAACTATTATTATAATAGGTGAAGAAAATTGAAAATATTTAATAAAAAATTAGATCGTACAGACAAAATTAATTTAATAATATCAGGCGTTATTTTATTTTTAGGACTAATGTTAATAATCCTATCTCCAGCAACTGATTATGCCCCAATAACAATGCTTTATTTAACATTTGTGGTCTACTCATTAATTAAAATCTTAGAATATTTCTTAACAAAGCCGCAAGATGATAATGAAGAATTATACACAACCATCGTATGCGCAATCGCCGCCTTTAGTGGTTTCAAATATATTGATTATAATCCTCCAATGGTTTTATCCCTAACCCTTGCCGTATGGGTATGTGCTATGGCTATAATTAAATTAATTAAAATCGATTATTTACATGATCGAAACGATAAAATGATGTACATTAATTTAGGAACATTCTTCTTATTCTTATTATTAGGACTTCTAACAAGTATAAACTTATATTTTAGTGAAACAGTTCAATTTCTAATGTTAGGCTTCTTCTTTATTTGTGTAGGAATACTAGATTTAACAGAAGATTTAATAAGAATTCTAACTGATAAAAATATCATTTAATTAACACATATCAACTACTGGTATGTTTTTTTTATTTTACATGTTATAATTTACCTGTGATGTGATATGAAAATAATTGAAAATTTTAATGATTATGAAGTACTAAGTACAAGTAATGGCTACAAATATGAAAGATGGGGAAAATATTACTTAAAAAGACCAGATCCCGAAATAATATGGCCAGGTAATGAAACCATAAAAGTAGATGCTGAATATACAAGAAGTAATACTGGTGGAGGTAATTGGACACTAAATAACGTTCCATCATCTTGGACAATTAATTATAAAGACTTAAAATTCAATCTTAAACTTATGGGATTTAAACATACAGGATTATTTCCTGAACAAGCTTATAATTGGGATTTAATAAGAGAAACAATTAAAAAAACTAATCATAAATGTAAAGTTCTTAACTTATTTGCCTACACAGGAGCAGCAAGTATAGCAGCATTAAAAGAACATGCTGAAGTTGTTCATGTTGATTCATCAAGAGGAATGATAGAATGGGCTAAAGAAAATGTTTTATCAAATAATTTAGAAAATGAAAATATTAAATTTTATGTAGATGATGTAAAAAAACTTGTTAAAAGAGAAATTCGTAGAGGCAATAAATATGACATAATTATAATGGATCCTCCTTCATTTGGTAGAGGTGCTAAAAATGAAGTATGGCAAGTAGAAAAAGATTTATATAATCTTATAAAAGATGCTAGTACCCTGCTATCAGATAATGCCCTATTATTTATAGTTAATACATACACCACAGGACTATCAATGTCCGTAATAGAAAATATATTAAAATTAACTATAAAACAAAATGGTAATATTATAGGAACAGAACTTGGTTTCAAAACAAATGAAAACCTAAAACTTCCTTGCGGAACAACAGTAAGATGGGAAAAAAATGAAAGATAAATATATAAGTAAAAGATATATTTCTGAAATAAAAGGAATTAAGATTTATATGAATCATAATGGAGTATTTAAAGAAGTTATGCCTCTTCTACTTAGAAAAAGAACATTAGATAAAAAAACTTTATTTTATAAATTAAATGATTTACCATTAGATTTACAAGAAAAATATGAAGATATGGCAATATCTCCCGAAGAATTAATAGGAAATACAATTAAAATTGAAAAAAATAGTAAATATGTTTTAGATAGATTTAATACAAAAGTAAAAATAACTCCTCAAACATATCTTTTACCTATAGTAGGAAACTTTTTACCTAACGACGGTGTAAATGCCTTTACTGTAAAAAATATCAACGGAAAATTAGAATTAGTTCCAATAATAGTTTGTGTAAACTGCCATTGGTCAGAACTATTTACAGGCCAAACAAAATATAAAAATAATGTATTTTGCCTATTATCAGATTTAGATTCTGAATCAATAAATAATTTTATTGACAAAATAATAACACTTGAACAAGTACCTAATTATTTAAAAAACACTAAAGAATATGAAAAAGGTATCATAAAATAAACTATTCCTCATAAATTTAACTAGGAGGAAATAATGGAAATACTAAAAGTTTCAAGTAAAAGTAACCCTAGTAAAGTAGCAGGGGCAATTGCCGGAATATTTAGAGATGGCAAAAATGAATTAGAAATCCATACAATTGGAGCCGGAAGTTTAAATCAAGGAGTTAAAGCAGTAGCTATAGCCCGTGGTTTTGTTGCTCCAAGTGGTAAAAATTTAGTAATTATTCCTGCTTTTTCAGATATCCAAATAGATGGTGAAGAAAAAACAGCTATAAAATTAATTGTTGAATCAAAATAAAATACTTCAAAATCGAAGTATTTTTTTCATTATCTAAAATGGCATTTTAAAATTTCCATTACTCATCATTTTCATCATTTTTTTCATTTCTTCAAATTGTTTAAGTAATCTATTAACCTCTTCTACACTTCTTCCTGATCCTTTTGCAATTCTTTGTTTTCTTGTTGCTTTTAATACTTCCGGATGTCTTCTTTCATAAGGAGTCATAGATAAAACGATAGCTTCAATATGAGCCATATCTTTTGGATTAATATTAATTTGATTTAATCCCATATTTCTTGCACCCGGTAACATCTTTAAAATATTTTCAAGTGGACCTAACTTTCTAATTTGCTTTAAATTAGTTAAGAAATCTTCTAAATCATAATCACCCTTACGCATTTTTTTGGCTAAATCCTTAGCATCATCTTCACTAATTGCATTACTTGCTTTTTCGGCAATAGATAAAATATCTCCCATATCTAAAATACGATTAGCCATTCTTTCAGGATAGAACTCAGTTAATCCATCTAATTTTTCCGAATCACCAACAAACTTAATAGGAATATTAGTTAAATGTCTAACAGATAAAGCTACCCCGCCTTTCGTATTACCATCTAATTTAGTTAAAATAGCACCAGTTAATTTTAATTTATCATTAAATCCATTAATAACATTAATAGCATCTTGTCCCATCATTGCATCAATAACAAGTAATATTTCATCTGGTTTAACAATATTCTCGATATCAACAAGTTCAATCATTAAATCATCATCAATATGTAATCTACCAGCCGTATCAATAATTATATAATCATTATTATTACTTTTAGCAAACTCTAAAGCTTCTTTAACTATTTCTCTAGGATCTTCTTTACCCTTAGTAAAAACGTCCATATTCAAAGACTTGCCTAAATCACATAACTGATCAATAGCAGCAGGTCTATAAACATCACACGCAACAAGTAATGGTTTTTTATTATTTTTCTTTCTAACTAAATTAGCAATCTTAGCACAACTTGTTGTCTTACCAGATCCTTGTAAACCAACTAACATAATAACTGTTGGCTTTTTATTAACTTCAAGAGGAATATAATTATCTCCAAGTAAACTTATTAACTCATCTTTACATAATTTAATAAATAATTCTTCTGGTTTTAAATTCTTACCAACTTCTAATCCTAAAGCCTTCTCTTTAACATTTCTAGTAAATTCTTTAACAACTTCATAGTTAACATCTGCTTCTAATAATGCCATTCTTATTTCTTTTATTGCATCACTTATATTGTCTTCAGTAATTTTCCCCATACCTTTAATATTTTTAATCGCATTACTTAATCTATCACCCATATATTCAAACATATTATCAATCCTCTCTAAATACGTATAACACGTATTTATTATATTAATTTACTACCTTAAAAGTCAAGAAATATAGCAAAAAGAAAAGACTCCAATGAGTCCCACCTTACATTCCTTTAGAATTCCCTTTTTTATATGAATCAACATAAGATAGTAATTCTATTTTCATATTAATCAAATATATCATTTCAACAGAATTATCAGTTTTAACAGATACTTCACTTAAATATCTAATTAACTCATAAAACATATTTCTGCTAGTATCGACTTTACAACCTTTTACTCGCTCAAATATATTATATACTTCTATAAATTGATTAAAAGTTATACTTCCATTTTGAATAAACGAATCTTCTAATTCATTAATATATTTCATTGCACAATTATCTATTAAAGTATTCCACATAAGATAATTTTCATCTTTATATTTCTTTAGTTCAGAAAAATTAGTCCCCATAGTAACTACTACATTAGCATTTTTTAACAATAAATAATATTCCAAAGGATTTTTTATGGATGCTTCTTCAAATGCCCAATTAATTTTATCCAAACAACTAAAATAAGTATCAATACTTATACGTTCAGTAAGTAATTTTTCTTTAAATTTTTTAAGAGAGATGGCATCAGTTGGAATAAAATCTTCACTTATATCATTTAAATCTTTATCAAAAATTGGATTGTTTAATATTTCATTTATATTATTTTCCACAAACTAGCTCCTTCTTAATTCATTCCTTATTTAATTTTTTTCTTACTATGTTCTTTTTTATATGATTCAATATAAGTTGATAATCTAGTTTTTATATTGATTAAATCAATTATTTCATTAATTTTATCTGTTTTAACATATACACCATTTAATAAATTAATAAATTCAAAAAATTTATTTCCTCTTATTCCTGCTAAAACATATAATTCAAACAAATAGTAACATTTTTTAAACATCTCAAAAGTAATAAAATCATTTTTTAAAATTGTTGCTTGTAAATTTTCACTATACTTTTCTAAATTAGTATCTTCAGTTATATATTCTTTTGCATAAAAACTAATTAAGTATTTAACAGTATTAACAACGTTTTTATAAGCCTCAAATAAATTGTCATTTTCATCTGCACTAACTATAACGTTCGCATTTCTAAGTGTTAAATAAAGTCTTAACGGATTTTTAGCAATCCCTGTACTACATGCGGTATTAATTTTAAAGAAATAGTCTAAATATGTATCAACACTAATATTTTCATTAATTAATTTCTTTTCTATTTCAAGAATATCCTTTATTGATAAAACTTCTTTATTATTCATAATATATCTTTCCCCCTAATGAATACATGTATTATAGCATAATTTTAATAAAAATGCAAACAAAATTTCACATATATGTTTTTATAAAAAAAAAAAGTAGATTTCTCTACTTATTTACAATCACAATCATCGCAGTCGCAATCATCGCAGTCGCAATCATCGCAGTCGCAATCATCGCAATCACAATCTTCGCAATCACAATGTCCACCACAACAATCATCATCAAATTCACCTAAAGAACATAATGCCATAAACAAATGTAAAAATTCTTCATTATCCATTTTCTTTAAAGCATCACATACTTCATTTTTTAATTTAGTTACATTATCTCCTTCAATAATATCTTTAAATAATTCTTCTTTCATAAATACTCCTCTTCTAATCTTATTTTACTCAAAAACTCAAATATTATCAATTATAAAATAGTCTCCTTCGCAATCATTACTTCATTATAAATATTTGGATTAACATCACTTACAGCTTTAATAGCAAGTTCTAAAGCCTCACTATATCTTCCTTCATAAAAATAATCTTCAGCTCTATTTAGTGCATTATTTATTCTATTATTGAATCTAAATCTATTGCTATAAACTATCGTTGACTCTGCTAAACTAGCATTCTTAATTGTCTCACTTGTATTTTTATGTAACTTAAGAACTAAATCTCTAGCCGTATCTACTCTTAAATTAAGAACTCTAATTGAAATAGGCTTCTTATTTAACTCTTCAATCATATTATCTAGAGCATCATTTGCTTCACTTAACTCAACATAGTAATCTTTAGGAATAATAGGTAATTTAAAACTTTCCATCTTTTCTTTACTTGATTCTAAAATATTTTTAATCTCATCCAATTGTTCTCTAGCTCTAATTTCATCTTCTTTTAAACTACTTAAATATTTAACAGTTTGCTCTACTTTTTCTTCAGTTACGCTTACTCTATTATTAATAAGTTCTAATTCTTTATATAATTGTGAATAAGAAAAACTCTTATTTCTAAAATTTTCTATTATAATATCATAGTCATTTTGAATATTTTTAATACTTAGATTAATTTCATCAATAACTTTAACATCATCTTCACTTAAATCATAACTATATTTAATATCTTCTATCTTAGATGATATATTCCTAACAATAGTACTTAATTTCTTATTTTTAATAGCAATCTTTCTAGATAATGAATCATAATTCTTTTTAGCATCTCTTTCCTTATCAAAATCTCCATATAAACTATCAAAATAATCTAAAATAGTTTTAAGTTCAATAATTGAATCATTAACATTAAGAACTTTTAATCTATCAAATATATCGGCAAGCTTTTTATCCGCTTCACTTATATTATAATCTATATTTAAATAATCTAATAAATACCCTTCTTTAGTCATTTTTTCATATATCTTTTTTATATCTTCTATCTTAGACGGTATTAACTTTTTACCCATTAAAATAATAGAAGATGCCTCATCAATAATAATTCCTATATTACCAATATTATCAGTAAGTGCCTTAACTATTTTACTAGCCTCACTATAATCATTATTTTCCATTGCAAGTTCAAAAGCATTAAATAATTTATCTATATTTTCAAATTGTAATTCAATAGTATTATTTATTCCTTCATAATCACTAGGGCTATTATTATATTTTAAATAAATATCTCTATAATCTTTCTTTAACTTAGTAACTATTTCTCTATTTTTACTTTCAGACAAAGTTATTTCTTTAATTTCTTCTAATAAGAAATCACTCTTAGATTTAATATAATAAATTTCTAACTCTAATTTTGATGAGTCACTAACAAACTTTTTATAATCTTTAAGACTAATCAATTCTTCTAAATCATTTAATTTTTTATCTAAAGAAGGAATATCTACATCTTTAATCTGTCTATATCTTTCTTTCCAATTCTCATATTTTATTTCTAAATTTTTATTATTAATTAATGATCCTACTTTGTTTAGTTCAGTAAGAATATTGGCAGATATAATTAAATTTTTATCTAATTCTAAATTTCTTAGTATTTGTTCTAATTTTTTCTTATTATGCTTATTAATAAGCACCAAAACAACAACGACTAAAATAATCGCTATTATTATGTATACTATTCCTAATATTATATAAGTTTTATCTTCCATCTTATATCATCCCAACTATATATTACCATACTTTAAAAAAGAAAAAAACTACCCACACGTAGTTTTAATTTGATTTTCTATATTTAATATTTATATTGACAAAATATATGGATTTGATTTTTCCCCTGTTCCACTCTTAAAATATATATCTGACTTTAGATATGTTGCTGGGATAGTTGATACCATATTATATACTCCATTGTTAGCCACATTGCCTTTAGCATTAATACATAACACAACTCTATCTTTACTATATAAATAATCTAGAGTCCAATATGTTGTTTTATAATATAACCAATTATTATTTTTACATTTTACATTCGTATAATCATAGACTTTTGTATCTGCATTATAAACTTGTCCTGCGTTTAAATCATTTCGGCATTCTTCATCTGTTGAAGCATAGCCATAGTCACTTGTATATATAAGTCCTATTTTTCCTGTCCATAGTGTAGCTTGATCAGTTTGAGATGTCATTGTTCCTCTTTCAGCTTTGTATTGTTCAAGTGTTGGTAAACTTTTAGGATCAGTACTTGGATTATAGTTACTTCCTCCAATGTTCCATACACTTTCACTTATCATATTTTGATATTTTTCTTCTATTACCTTTGTATAATCAAATTCTCCTGTTTGACTAAATTTTGGTTTGTTTGTACTTGAATCCCACTTTGAATTATACCAATCTTTTTTATTTTCAGTTAAAGTTGTATCTAAATAATCCCCATTTAATTCTTTCATTAAATCGGCATCTGTCCAGTCATTTATTCCATAATTATTATTACCTGTTGCATCCCATGAGTATGTACCAAGAGAACTATTTCTAACTATTTTTAGCTTTTGACTTGTTACGCCATATGAATCAGTTATGTTAAATATTCCAATGATTCTCCATAACTCGCCACTATTTCCAAACTCGACATAGTTATTTGGATTACTTCCACTGTATCTTATGTTGGCATCTTTAGTATCATCTGCTAATAACACATTATTTTCTTTATCGCCATTATATAATCTTGTTATGTAATCTACTCCTGTTTCATTTTCATAATTTACGACGATGTTTCCATTAAATGTTGCTCCTTTTTCACTATCTTGGTTTTCGCTGGTATCAGGAAATTGAATCTTTAAATTAAATGTTATTGTTTGATTACTTGTATTTGCTTTAAATTCTCCATTTGCTAGTTCTAAATAACTTTCAGTTTTATTTTTTATAAAGATTCCAGTTGTATATCCTGTTTCTGTTGTATTTCCTGATATTGTTTGATTACTTATTCCTATTAAATTACTTGTGATATTTGTATTTTGATTGGTTCTCTTTAAGTAATAATGTAATTGACCATTACTAAATCCACTGGTATATTTTATTCCTACCTTATATGGCATAACTAAGCCACTTGTTGTATTTGTTCCTGTTAATGTGAATGTTTTATCTATTAAGATTTTATCACTAGGCTGTATATCTTTTGATACTAATAGATCACTTTTACCATCGGCATAATTTAT
Source organism: uncultured Bacilli bacterium (assembly GCA_934101225.1). Lineage (GTDB taxonomy): Bacteria > Bacillota_I > Bacilli_A > RF39 > UBA660 > CAG-533. The sequence continues at coordinate 19,902 of CAKOQK010000006.1, forward strand.
TGTCATTTTACCACTTGTTGCTGATATTATAGATGTACTTCCTTTATTATTGCTTGCACTAAAAAAAGCATATGTTATTCCTGAAAATATTACTAGAAGCATTATTATTGTTCCTATCATAACAAACACTTTGATTTGTTCTTCCTTATTATACATGTAAATCACCATATTCCATAGTGGAGTTATAACTCGGTTTACCCCCCCGTCAAGCGAACATTTGTCTTTTTTATAAAATTTTTGAAAAATGTTCGCTTGACGGTTAAAAACATTAATACTTACTTTATAATATATATTTACATATAATTAAATATTTTTCCGTTAAATTATAAGTTAGTCAAATTATTTTCTCTTCTTCTTAAATAATATACCTTTTCTTGTTCCAACAATTCTTGTGACAATAATGGATCATTTCGTGAAATACTCCTATTATATTCTAAACCTAGCAACTTTAACTTTTCTAATTTTGCCTTAACTTCCATTAATAGAATAACTAATTCTTCTCTATGCTTAATGCTATCATTTAATCCATTTATAATTCTATATGTAGATTCATATTGTTTATCTAAATCTAAAATACTTACATTTAAATCTACTGAATCTCTAATAAGAGATGTTTTATCACTTTGCTCTTCTTTTAATCTTACTAAATTACCATATGTATGGTCTAAATCTAATTTTTCAGGTAACATATATGAATTAGAAATTAAACTATTTAATATAATTTTTCTATTATATTTTGAAATTTCTTTTTCTTTATAGCCAGTTACTGGTAAAATCATTTTATATTTAGAATCTTTGGTCACATAATTAATCTCATTTGTATAATTTGGAATTACTTCAGGATTAGCAACATACGTTAAATAAAAATTACCATATTGAGATAAACTTGTTTTATAAACTTCTTTTGTAAAATCTAACTCTTCATTAAATTCAATACTATCAAAACCTAAATCTTTTAATTTATTCATCAAAAGTAATATCTTTTGAATATCTTCTTTATGACTAACTAAATATTCATAAAAAAATCTTATATCTCCAACAATTTTACCATTTATCCCATAATTTAAATTAATAAAACCTGGAATTGTTGAATAATAATTAATAGCATCTATTATTAATTTATTTTCTTCGTAAAATCTTCTAGCTTTATATGATCCTAATCTAAATTTTCCCTTTAATACATCATCTAACTGAAACACAAAATCTCTATTAGATCCATGTTCCAGTGCTTTTATTAATTTCTTTTCGAATTCTTCATAATCATCTAAAATATGACATAACGTAATCAAATTATCAATATTTATCATTTTATTATCTTGCATAAATACCAAAAACCTCCTTCATTAGTCCTTACTATAACATATATCACACTAAATTTAGAGCAAAATATTACCCATTATCTGCTTTTCTTTCCATTGCACTCACCATTATAAATAAACATAAAATTATCTACTTAAATGTACTTCTTTAGTATTATTTATTAATTCATTTAATTCATCTTTTGTAACCATAGCCATATTATCATTTTTATATCTTACATCTTCTGTTATTTCTTTTCCAAACCAAGTAGGTACCACAAATGAATTAGCATCTTCCAAACTCTTAAATTCAACTTCCACAGTAACAAGAGGACTTAAATCATCTAAATAATAATCTAGTTCAGCAACTAATTTATTATCTAAAGGAATTCTATATCTTAATTTATTAATAGTTCTTCCTATTCGATATTTAATAATCTTATTATAAGTATCTTCAGTTATTTCCTTTTCATTTTCTTCTCTAACTAAAGTACCAGTTCCTTTTTGATTATAAAAATATTTATTTCCCATTTTTCTTACTCTTGAAACTGGATTAACACCAATATAAGATTGATTAATTTCTACCCAATCATAATCTTGTAAATCAATTTGCTCACCAAGTAAAAATTTTCTTTCAATTTCAAAATGACTGTCTTTATCCAATTTCTCATAACTATAACTTATTTCATAAACTTCACTAATTCCATCAAATCTAGGAATTAACTTACTTATTGCTACATTATGTTTATTTTGTTCTTTAAAAGTTTCATACGCTTTTTTTATAGCTTCATCTTCACTTTTAGCTCTAACACTAATCTTCTCATTACAAATCATAATTTTTCCAACACTCCCATTATAGGTGGTACCATTTGTTTCTTACGAGAGATAACACCCATCAATTTTTCTCCTTCTTTTATATTAGTAAGTTCATATGCATCGTTTAAATACTCTTTCGCATTTTCATTAAATAATAAATATGAATTATTTTCTAATATATCAGTTACAAATAAACAAGCTACCTTATAATCATTATTTTCAGCAATATGATTAAGTTCATCAACATATTCATTTATCTTACTTTCATATTCTGCAAAATCAGTTGTAAATACTTGTCCGATACCAAATTTATTATCACCTGCAACATATGATTTAAAATCTTTATAAACTATCTCATTAATAGTTAGTCCATCATTAGAAACACCACTTCTAAGTAATTCTCTGCCATAACTATTTAAATCCACATTTGCCGTTTCTGCTAAATCTTTAGCTACTTGTTTATCTAATTCAGTGGTAGTAGGACTTGCAAGTAACAAGGTATCACTTATAATACCACTAAGCATTAATCCTGCAATATCACTAGGTATTTCAACATTATTTTCTTTAAACAAAGTATAAATTATTGTATTAACGGATCCGACACTCATATTCCTAAAGTTAATTGGTAAAAGCGTACTAATCTTACCTATATTATGATGATCAACAATTTCTAAGATATCTGCTTCATTAAGTCCATCAGCGCTTTGACTAGGTTCATTATGATCTACTAAAATAACTTTCTTTCTTGTAATTAAATTAGTATCTATTAGTCTAAGCATTCCATCACAATATCCTTTAGAATTAACAATTGGATAATTAGTATGTTTAAGTTTATTAGATATTTCAACAAAATCTGTTAAATAATCATTAGGTCCAAAACATACAGCTGAACTAGATCTCTTAATCATTTTAATCGGATTAGCTAACGTTATTAATCTACTAGTTTTAAAAGTATCATATGGAGTAACAATCACATTAACTTTATTATATCTAACTAGTTCAATCTCTTCTTTAGTTAATTCCTTATTAGCAACAACTATAATTAACTTTGCTTTATGTTTAACTGCATCTTCAATAATAGAATCTCTTCCACATATCAAAATAGTATCTTCATAAATATTTATAAAATCAGAAAACTGAGCAAAAGGAAGTGCAACTGCTAAAACATTACCACTTATAAAATCATCAAATTTATAATAACTAGATGCATTAAGTACATCTACAATATCCATAAACTTAGCGCTAATCTCATTAGTGTCTCCCTTAATTAATTCATTAGCAAGTTCCTTTAAAGATACATATCCTATGAACTTCTTATGATTATCTACAAGAGGAATACCAGTTATTCCTTTTTCCATAAAATAATTATAAACTTTAAAAATAGAATCATCCTGATTAGCATAATAATTTCTATTATATTTAATATCTTTTAGTTCTACTTTAACATCATTTAAATACTTTGGAACATCAAAACAAAATTTATTTAAAGCAAAAGTAGTTTCTTTATTTATCTCACTTAAAATTCTCGGTTCCGCATTAACACCTAGTTTTCTCTTTAAATAAGCAAAACTAATTGCTCCTGCAACTGAGTCAGTATCTGGTTTCTTATGACCAAATATATATACTTTATCCATAATAGCCCTCCAAACATAATAATTATACACTAATTAAATCTAAAAATATAGTTATTATGTGTTATAATTATTTAGAAGGTGGTATGTGATATGACAAAATATAAGCTAAAAAAGAAAGTTAAAAATAACTTAATAAAAGTATTTATAATCGTAGTTTTATTAATTGTAGGAATAATTTTAATTAAAAATTATAAATATAAACAAACTTATGAATATAAATTATTAAATCTAAATTACTCTAAAGAAGAAATAAAAGTATTATTAGATAAATTAACTAGTGATAAAATAAATGAATTATTAACTAAAGAATATAATAAAGATATTGTAAATATTATTAATGAAAAATATTATTTATCTAAAAACCTAGATAGATACTTAAATTATTTAAGTGCTAATCCTACTCTAAGTTATAGTGATGTTGTATCTTTAGTTAATGTTAATAGAGATAATGAATTTTATAAAAACCCTACTTTAACTGATTTAACAAATTATAATGAAATGTTAGTAAATAAGTATCATTTCCTAGAAAAAAACTTTGAAGGAAAAGATATTGTAAATGTATCAAGTACTTATGGATATGCTAACAATAAATTAAATAAAGAAGCATATGAAGCATTCAAACAATTAGCAAATGATGCTAAAAAAGAAGGACATACTATTGTAATTTTATCTTCTTATCGCACTTATGAATATCAAGAAAAATTATGGAATCGTGATAAAGATGATACTTATGTAGCAAGACCTGGTGCATCTGAACACGTAACTGGTTTAGCAATTGATGTATCTGATTTTTATGATAAAAATGATAGTTTTAAGGATACTGAAAGTTATACTTGGATGATAAATAATGCCCATAAATATGGATATATCTTAAGATATCCTGAAAATAAAGAAAATATTACTGGTTATAGTTATGAAGCATGGCATTATAGATATTTAGGTGTAGATTTAGCAACAAAAGTGTATAACGAAGGAATTACCTATGATGAATACTACGCATACTATATGGAAAAATAACGAGGTAACATGAACGATTTTGGAAAAACAATAAAAGAAATAAGAAAAAATAATAATCTAACTCAAAAAGAACTAGCTGATAAATTATTTGTAACATATCAAGCAGTATCAAAATGGGAAAATAATAAAAGCATACCAGATATTGCTATACTACAAAAAATATCTGAATTATATAATATTGATTTAAATAATTTAACAAATACAAATAAAAAAAATCCTAATAAATTATATCTATTAATAATAATTATCATATTAATACTATTATCAAGCATAGGTATCTTATATCTTAATAATCACTCTCATGATTTTGAAATGCGTACTATTGAAACAACTTGTAATGATTTTAATTTATCTGGAACAATTGCTTATAATAAAGATAAAACAGCAATATATATTTCTGAAATAGATTACTGTGGTTTAAATAAAGATCAAGTTTACGATACAATAATAAGTACGTTATATCAAAATGAAAATAATAAAGAAAAAATTATTATAACCAATAAAGAAAAAAATAATTTATCATTAAATGATTATTTAAAAGATTTAACTTATCATGTTGATAATTATAAATCTACTTGTTTAGATTATAATAAAAATGAATTATATATTAAAATTGAATTAAAAAAGAAAAATGAATCTACTATAACTTATACTATTCCTTTAAAAATAAATGATACTTGCAAATAATAATAACTTAGTATAATATATACTCAAAAATTCAAAATAATTATGGAGGAATTTATGTTCAAATTAATATCTAAATATAAACCTGCCGGTGATCAACCTGAGGCTATTGATAAATTAGTTAAAGGAATAAATGAAGGTAAAAAAAGTCAAGTTTTACTAGGTGCAACAGGTACTGGTAAAACTTTTATGATTGCTAATGTAATTGAAAGAACAAATAAACCTACTTTAATTCTTGCTCACAATAAGACATTAGCAGGCCAACTTTATAGTGAATTTAAAGAATTGTTTCCTGAAAATCATGTTGAGTATTTTGTATCTTACTACGATTACTATCAACCAGAAGCTTATGTTCCTCAAACTGATACTTATATTGAAAAAGATTCTAGTATTAATGATGAAATTGATGAGTTAAGACACGGTGCTACATCTAGTTTAATTAATTATAGAGATACTATAGTTGTTGCTTCTGTATCATGTATTTATGGTATTGGTGAAAAAGAAGAATATAAAAATAATATGTTAATTTTAAAACAAGGCGATAATGTTGGAAGAAACTTTATTATTGACCGACTAGTATCTATGACGTATGAACGAAACCAAATTGATTTTCATCGTGGAACTTTTAGAGTTAATGGCGATATTATCGATGTTATACCTGCTAACGAAAGAAAAAATGGTATTCGTATTGAATTATTTGGTAATGAGGTAGATCGTATTTGTGAATTTGATACTTTAACTGGAAATATTATAAAAGTACTTAAAAATATAACAATATTCCCTGCTTCTCACTTTGTTACAGGTGAAGAAAAATTAAAAGAAGCTATTAAAAGAATTGAAGAAGAAAAAGATAAACAAATCGAATACTTTAAAGAAAAAGGAAAACTTATCGAAGCCCAGCGTATTAAAGAACGCTGTGAATATGACATTGAAATGTTAAAAGAAACTGGATTTTGTCATGGTATTGAAAACTATTCAAGACATCTTGCATTAAGAGGCGAAGGTGAAACTCCATCAACATTAATTGATTTCTTCCCAGATGATTTTCTTTTAGTAGTTGATGAATCTCATGTTACACTACCTCAAGTTAGAGCAATGTATAATGGTGATAGAATGCGTAAACAAACTCTTGTTGATTATGGCTTTAGATTGCCAAGTGCACTAGATAATAGACCATTAAAATTTGAAGAATTTGAACAAAAAATTAATCAAGCAATTTATATTTCTGCAACACCTGGTGATTATGAATTATCTCTAACTAATAATGAAGTTGTTGAAAGTATTATTAGACCTACCGGATTACTTGATCCAACAATTGAAGTTAAACCAACTAAAAACCAAATCGATGATTTAATTAATGAAATAAATATAAGAGTTCAAAAAAATGAAAGAGTTTTAATTACTACTTTAACTATTAAAATGGCTGAAGAATTAACAAATTATTTAAAAAGTTTAAATATGAAAGTTGCATACCTTCACAGTGAAGTTAAAACATTTGAAAGATTAAAAATAATTAGAGATTTACGTTTAGGAAAATATGATACACTAGTAGGAATAAACTTACTACGAGAAGGATTAGATATTCCAGAGGTTAGTTTAATTGCTATAATGGACGCCGATAAACAAGGATTCTTAAGAAGTGAACGCAGTTTAATTCAAACAATAGGTAGAGCTGCTCGTAATCAAAATGGTCATGTCATTATGTATGCTGATTCAATATCAGAATCTATGGATAAAGCCATAAATGAAACTCAAAGAAGACGAAAGATTCAAGAAGAATTTAATAAAGAACATGGAATAACTCCTAAAACTGTTCAAAAAGAAGTTAGAGATCTTATTTCTAATGAAATTAAAGAAGATACCAGCACTAAAAAAGCCAGTAAAAAAGATTTACAAACAATTGAAAATGAAATGCGTAAAGCAGCTAAAGAACTTGATTTTGAAAAAGCAATGCAACTTAGAGATATCTTATTTGAATTAAAAGCTAACGAAAAAAGCTAGAATACTAAAATTCTAACTTTTTTTTTATTTTCTTACCCATTTAGCGATAAGTACTATATTTGATTTTACTGGTGTATTAAATTCATATAATTCACCATCTAAATACCAACCAGCAAATACATAACCTTCTCTAACCGGATCAACAGGTTTTCCAACTATACTATATTTACTAACATAAACAGTAGAAACATCAGACCCCATATTTCTATTAAAGATTACAGCAAATTTTGCTTGTGTAGTTGTTGTTGTAGTCGTAGGTTTTACTGTTGTAGTAACCTTCTTAGCAGTTGTTGTAGTTTTTTTAGTAGTAGTCGTAGTTGTTGTTGTAGATGTTGTACTATCTTCGCAATTATCAATGCATCCTAAATAACTATAAGAAGTATTTTTTTCATCACCACAAATTAATGTAGTTTCAAGTTCATATCCTTTAGATTTTTTAACAATCTTGATATAACTATCATCCTCATTACATGTAGTCTTTCCAACTTTCAAAGTACCAATTTTTTTATTGTTAATTAAATCTTTTAATGATACTTTAATAGAATCACCAACTTCACTAGGTAAATTATCTTTATCAAAATAACTACCACCAACATCTTTTAATTTTGTTAAATTATCTTTAAAACCATTGCTATAATTATCTTTCTTTTTACCACCTAATGGAAATATCATTAAAAATAATATTAAGACAGCAAGTATAATAAGAATTTTAACTACTAATCCTTTCCAATCAAATTTTTCTTTTTTACTTTCATACATAAGTCATTCCCCCATAACTTGTAAATTATAATAACACTTGATTATTTAATAGTCAATTCAAAATTCAACAAAAGTTAAATCAAATTTAATTCTCAAAGTAAATGCACATTTTTTTAAAAGCGTGTTTTAAGTTTGAAAATTAAATTACATTACAATAATACTATATTTAAGTTTACATTTCAACTTTTTAATGATAAAATATAAACCAATAGGAGAAATTTATGAACGAAATAGGAAATAATTTAAAAAGAACAAGACTCTTAAAAGACTTATCCTTAAAGCAAGCAGGAAATCTTTTAAATATGTCAGCAACAGCTATATCAAAATATGAAAAAGGATTAATAATACCAGATTCTAAAAAAATAATCGAATTTGCAAATGCCTATAATGTTACAACTGTAGAACTTTTAAAAATATATAATAAACCATCTCTAAATTTTTCATCATTTAGAAAGAAAAAAACATTAACTGGAGAAAATCTAAACTTGTTAAAAAATGTTATTGAAAATAACATAGCAAATTATCTAGAAGTAATTGAGTTAATGGATTTTAATCAAAATCATTTAGAATTCAAAAAATATTCTTGTAGTAACATAAATGAAATTGAAAATATTGTTGATAATTTTAGAAAAAAAATTAATATTTCTGATATTCAACCAATATCTGATTTAACATCACTTTTAGAAAATTTAGGAATTGTTATTATTGAAATAAAAAATATTAACAACAAATTTAATGGATTTGATGGTTTTAGTGAAATCATAAATAACATTTCAGTTATCACTATTCTTGAAGATCAATTAGACGGAGCAAGACAAAGATTTGTCATAGCTCATGAATTAGGTCATTTACTATTAAATATTAAAGGATCTGATGAAGAAAAAATATGCAATAAATTTGCTAGTTCCTTATTAATGCCAAAACAAGCAGTAATTAATGAATTTGGTAGTAAAAGAAAAAATATCAGTTTATTTGAAATTACATCATTTGTAAAAGAATATAAAGTTAGTTATACTGCTACTACTCATAGACTTAAAGAATTAAATATTATATCAGAATTTACTTATAAAAAATTACAAGAAGAAATACATGATAAAATTAAAATATCAACAATTACGCCTGAAAAATCTTGTGAATTTAAAAGATTAGTTCACAAATTAGAATCAAGTGATTTCATAACTTTTAATAAAGCATGTGAATTACTAGGGGAAACAACTGATGAGTATAACGAAGAAAATAATAATTACTGATACAAACATTATAACTGATTTATTTAATGCCAATATTTTAGAAGAATTTATTAATTTTGATAATGTTTATATTAGTGACTTGGTTAAAAATGATGAAATAAATAACAAAACAGGTAATATTGAAATGATTAAAAAGTTTAAAACTTTACCTACAACTAATCTGCAACTTTTGGAAGTCAGTAAAATATCTGCAATTGAGAAAAAGTTATCAACATATGATTTAATTAATTTTATAATAGCAAGAGACTATGAAGGAATTTTAGCAACGGGAGATAAAAGACTTAAAAATTTTTCTGAACATAATGGTATTGAAGTATATCGAACACTCAAAATTATAAAATTAATGTATGATAAACACAAAATATCTAAATCTAAAACAATAAAAGCATGCCATCTATTAAAAGCAAATAATAAAACAAGAATTCCAATAAATGACATTAATGCTTTACTAGACAAAATAAAAAATAACTTATAAAAAGTTACTTTTATTTTGTTTTATTTTCTGCTTTTTCTAATTTAGCAACAGTATCGTTTAAAACTTCAATAGTCTTTTGTCTTACATCAGAAGCAGCTTTTTCTAAAACAGGAGTTCCCTTTTCAACAGCTAAATTATATAAATCATTAGCTTTCTTTTCTATTTCTTTTCCTTTTTTCTTAACAATAGAAACTACTTTTTCTTTATCTAAATCTTTTAATTCTTTTTGGATATCATTAATAGATTTTTCAATTGATTCTTTTACATCATCATATTCAATATCTTTAGCCTTTTCCCAAAGATTTTTCATCTTATTAACTAAATCCTTTCTAGTATCTTCACCCTTTTTTGGAGCAAATAATAATCCTAATGTAGCTCCTACTGCAAGTCCTGCAAATAATCCACCTTTTTTACTCATAATCTTCTTCCTCTTCCTTTCTCTTCTTTAAACTTACAATTTTATTAACAATTCCTTTTACAAAATTAGCAACATAATCAGTAATAAATCCAATTTTATTAGTAAATAAATCAAATATATTAAATACCTTATCTAAACTTTTTACTTTCCTAGTTACATCATCTAATAAATTATTGAAATTGTCTATTGTAATTATAAGTTTTATTCCTAAAATAATGCCTATAACTAATAAAATAATAAGTAAAATATAAATAATAATCGGTAATATTTCTATTAATGTCATTAATTTTCTTCCTCCTCATCCTTATTTTCATACATTGAATCTATTAAATTAAATAAGTCTTTTTCTAAAGTATCATCATCATCTTTTACTTCTGATTCAACGGGTTTACTATCAATTTTAGGCATTTCTGTAGTATTTTCTACTTCTTCTTTTTCACTTATAAATTCATCTTTAGTAATTTCTTCAGGAACATCAGATTTATTATCTTTTTCTATTGATTTTTCTTTTTGAATTTCCTGATTACTTATAAGAATTTCATCTAATGTTTTTAAAGGTTCAGCAAATTCATCCTCTACCTTTTTATTTTCTACCTCTTTTTTAATTTCATACGCTTTTTTTCTAACATCTTCTAAACTTGGACCTTTTACCCCAGTATCAGTTTTAATAATTACATCATCTTTAGTATAATTTTGATTTAAAACACCATAAACAGGTGAAATTACAGGAGATGGCGTAAATATTTTTTTCTTTTCTTCTTTCTTTTGTTGTAAGAATTTAGAATAATCTCTAGGTTGTTCTTTCTTTCTTTCAGGTTCCTTTACTACATATTCATCTCTATTTCTTCTAGGAACATCATAATCATCATCAAAAAAACTATTATTACTATTTGTTTGTGAATAACTATTACGTTTATTGACACTTGAATCCTTATCACTTCTAGTTGGTAAATCATCATCAAAGTCTAAAGGAAAATTAAAATTACTTGTCTTTTTAGGAGGTTCACTAACAACATCATTGTCATTTACTTCAACTGGCATTTTAACCTCTTTAATTGGATTACTTTCCTTTACAACACTTTTTTTCTCATAAGTTGTTTCTTCTTCATCATCTTCAATATCAAATAATACATCTTTTATTTTCTTAAAAACACTCATTAGTTATTCTCCTTTATTAAATCATAATCTGGTACTTCATCATCTTTATAATTATCATACTCCTCAACTACTTTTAAGAAGTTTGAATCATTTGAATTAGTCTCAAATATATTAAAACTCTCTTCACTATAGTTAAGTACATCTTCCTCGAGTAAATTTCCAATTATATCGTCATTATACTCTACCGAAGACAAAATAATTAAACTATTTGCAATAGCTTTAGCAATATCATTACTATCTACCATTACTTCTATTTTAGCATAATTATACATTATTTCAATTAAATATTTATTATTTTTTACATTTATTTCAATATACCCACTCTTATTATCATAATTAATTAACTTACTCATATAAGTATTTTCCTTAACTTTATAACTATTTTCTACTTTATGATAATAACTAACAATATCCACAAACATATAATATTTAAGATCATTTTCTCTAAAAACTATATTTCTTTCATTAATTTTATCTATTACTAAATTAGATGGTAAATAAAATTTATAACCATTTTTATACTGATTAGCCTTATTACTTTTACTAGATATTACTTTATTTATTATTTGTTCCATATTATTATTATCTATTTTAGTACAACCACATAATAAGGTAATACTTAGTATTAATATAATTATTTTCTTCATCTATATCCCTCTAAATAATCATATCACAAATATGTATCTTCATAAAGAAAAAATTTGCAAAGAAAAACTAGAAGCACCTTTCTAATCGCTTCTAGTCAAAACCATTGTCCAGTATTCATTGAAGAATTTTTTTAAACGAACGACATTTTTCTTTTCGGTTAAAGTACAACCTAGCACATCTATTTCTGGCATATTATGATAGGTGAACATTTACACCACCCATTTGGTCGTAGACTCCGACAGCAGATCCATAGAAGAAGAATACACCGCCATATCCACCATATCCTGTTGTATATTTCTTGCTAGTTTCTAATGTTATTCTCTTAGTAGCATGTTGATATGAAGAATAAAAAGTACCATCGCCATCTACATAAATCTCGACGTCTTGTGCAATTCTCATTAATGTTGAACTTTTTTGTAAAAGAGCAGTACAGCCATAACCATTGCCGCTATATACACGATCAGTAAATCTAATTGCAGTACCTGACCAATACAAATCAGTATTTGGTTCTGTAAGTCTTGTTAAATTACCATATAAATATGAGCCTATAACATCGTAACTTATAACCTTTGGTGCTCCTTTCCACTCCAACGCTGTTATCATAGTACAATATTTACCACTACAAGCATAAGAAAGAGTTAATTTTTTCGCAGTCGTTTCATGAATTAAGGCTCGAGGTGATTCCACGCCAGTTTCAAAATCTTCGGTCTCTTTCTTATAAACTTTTTCATCATATAATCCCATAGACAAATATTTATTAAATTTTTCTTGAGTAATATATTCTTGATAGCCATCAAAATATAACTCGCCTAAGAAATTATACTGTTCTTCCGTCATACTAACTCCATTCTTATTTGTATAAAATACATCATCTGCATGGACATTAACGCTTAAAACATTAATTACAAATAATGAACAAATAAGACAGAAAAATAACTTAACTAGTTTAAACATACATCACACTCCTTTCTTAGTTAAACCATACTTCATTTTAACTAAAAAAGGTAGTGAATGTCATTCACACCTCTAAAAAATCCTTAAAATACTTAGATAAATAATGATTATATAATTTCAGATAAGATTCATCATTTTTATATATAAAATTATTAACAACCTTTTTATTAATAATCTTTTTATCATTTATTATTAATTGTTCATAAATATAATTATCTAAATATAAATTTTCAAATATTTTATTATTTGAAGTGGAAACATACGTTATCTTTATCATATTCTTCTTAGGGAAATAATAATATTCTACATTTTTCTCTACCAAATAATAATATCCAACATCACTATTATATTTAAAACCATTTTTAATTAAGCCTTTTATTAAATCATCTTTATTATTACTTTTAGCACTTAATCTAGCAACGCTTTCATCATTTAAATTATTAACCATAAGATTATCATTTTTAAAATCATTAAAGTAATCAAGTTTAATTTTAGAACATGATTTATTATAACAAGCATCAAGATAAAAATCTTTTTTATTACTTATCAAGTTCATAAATGTTTCTTGAGATTGTTCTAATTCCATTAGTAATTCATGTGAACTTCCTGTAAACAAAACAACTTCATTATCGTTCTCATCATAATAATATAATCTTATTATATCGACACTAATTAACTCATCTTTATTATCATAAAAATTACCAGGTCTAAAATATACTTTTTCTTTATTCATAACAAGTAATCCATCTCTAGTTCTAACAGAATCATTTTCTCCATAAATCATATATACTTTTACAGAATTATAAGTGCTTACAAAATAATAAAATAAAAATGATACTAAAACAAATAATAAACCAGTACCTAAAAATATTATTATCTTCTTACTTCTACTTTTAGATTTAATAAGAGTAATTAAAGTATTACTAGTAGGCGTAGTATCAATATTTCTTTCATTTCTCTTACCATTTAATAATTCATCAATAGAAACATCAAAGAAATTAGCAATAGAAATTAACTTATCATTAAGTGGAATTATATCCTCATTTTCCCACTTATTAACTGTAGTCCTATGAACAAATAATTTCTCAGCTAACTGTTCTTGACTAAGTCCACGCTCCAATCTTAATTCCTTTATAAATTTTGAAAATTTACTTGTATCCATTACTTTATCATCCCAAACTATATTTAATTTAGCAAAATTATACGAAAAAAGAAACTACTTTTGTTTCTTCTTATCATAGTATAAACTATTTAAAACTTTTACCTTAACACCTTTTTCATATTTAAACATTTTTCTAACGTTTTTAGGTAATTCTTTTTTATAAACCTTCATGATTTCCTCCATTCAATAGACCTATTATAGCACAAATTTATAAATTTTGCCCAGAAAATAGACATATAATTTTAATATATGCTATAATTTTTTTAGATTGGAGAATAAAAATGAATAGAAGAGATGGTATTAAAGTTAAAAATTTAGATGGAATGCATACTTTAATGTTAGAAATAATGCCAAAAAGATGTGATTCTGATGTTTATATATCAGCAAAAATAGATGTTACAAACTTAGTTGAATATGTTAATAAATTAAAAAAGAAAAAAGAATACGAAAATTTAACATATTTTCATACTTTTTGTATCGCTATAGGAAAGTTAATCTATAATAGACCCTTACTTAATCGATTTATAATTAATAAAACTTTTTATGATCGAAAATATATATCTCTTGGTTTTGTTGCTAAAAAGGAATTTACTGATCACTCTGAAGAAGTATTTACCTCTATAAGAATTAATAAAGATGATAATTTAAAAACCATTAGTGATAAAACAAGTGGTAAAGTAACTAACCTAAGAAACAATAAAACTAATGACACTGATGATTTAATTAATGTTTTAGGTCATATGCCTAAAATTATTAGATATATTGCAATTAAAATATTTAAATTTATGGATAATCATGATCTTCTTCCTGAATCACTTACTGAAAACTTAATATATTATCAAAGTGCCTTATTATCTAACTTAGGTTCAATTAATTGCAATTCTATTTATCATCATCTAACTGATTTTGGTACTAATGAAGCCTTAATCACATTTGGCAAAATTGAAGATGAACCTAAAGTAATAAATGGTAAAATTGAAATAAGAAAAATGTTAGATATTGGAATAACTATAGATGAACGAATAGCAGACGGATTTTATTTTGCAAAATCTCTCAAATTATTAGAATATATTTTTGAAAATCCAGAAACTCTAGAAGACAGTGCTGATACATTATATGATATCAAACTACGTTAATAAAATTATATTTCTTCCATAAATTAAAAAAAGAAATATTAAAGTTTAAAATAACTAATAATATTTCTTTTTTATTTTACATTCCATAATTAAATCCACTAGAATATTTCATAATTTTATTAAATACTCTAACTTTTTCTTCTCCATCTAAGATAACTGGTTGATAATTATTAACATTCTTTTTTCCAGATACAGATGTTGGCACTATCTCAATATTATCATCTAATTTTAATTCGCCATTATAGAAATTAAAGGTTTGTCTAAACATAAATGTATCTTTATCTGGTGGATTTTGATTACCACCAAATACAAAATTAGCTAAAGAATAAATTATATATTTATCATTATATTTTTCAATCCCCTGTATTACATGAGGATGTGTTCCAACTACTAAATCAGCACCATTATCAATTAAATAATGTCCCATCTTTTTTTGTGCTTCATTTTGCATTAAATCTTTCTCAATTCCCCAATGTACACTAACAATAATAAGTTCAGCACCATTTTCTTTTAAATAATCAAGTCCTTTTTTAGCTTCTGCATATTTAACACAATCAATATCATGAAAAGCCATAAATCCAACTTTAATATCATTTACCTCTTTAATTAGATAATCACTATATCCATAATGTAATACGTTATTATCATTTAGAGTTTTAATTGTTTCATCATAACCACTTTTACCAAAATCATAAGCATGATTATTAGCAAAACTAACCATTTCAACACTACCTTTTTTTAAAACATCAACATAACTAGTAGGCGCTTTAAAATTAAATGCCTTTTCCACTATGTCATTTGAAGTAGTAAGCTGTCCCTCTAAATTAGCAACCGTAATATCATCTTGATCTAAATAATCCTTAACTTTTGCAAAATAATATGCATAATCTCCATTATTATCATCCAAATATTTATCAAATCTGGTTCCATATCCATACCTTGGATCCCATCCAATCGTGCAATCTCCAACAAAACTTAAAGTCACTTTCTTTTTATCGCTTTTAGGACTATCCTCACTTGTTTCTTTAATAATTAAAGGACTAGAAACATTTATATTCATTTTATTAAATCTAACTACAAAAGTATAAATAAATAAACAAAATACTATACCATATATACAAATTATTAATTTCTTCAATTATTACTCCTTTAAACTCTTTCCTGATAACTCTACTGCCTTTCTTGCTAAAACAGTCAAACTATCAACTACATCACTATAACTTACTTTTAAATAACTATAAATAACTGATAATTCTGTACAACCAAGAATTATTTTTTCACAACCATTATCTCTAAAATAATCTAATATTTCTTCAAATTCATCTAACGAAACTTCTTTATTCTTCTTAACTTTGTTATAAATAATATTCATTACTTTTTCTTGATGCACATCATCTGGAACAAATAATAAATCATTACCAATAAATTTATGATATGCTCCAGATTTAATAGTTCCATCTGTAGCCATTAAACCAACTTTCTTAGGTTTATCTTTAAGCACAAATTTACTAGTTTCTTCTAAGATATTAATAATTTTAGAATTTACTCTACTCTGAACCTCATCAAAGAAATAACTTGCCGTATTACAAGGAATAACAATATATTTACATCCTTCTCTCTCAAGTATTCTAGCACATTTAATCATTTCTGGAACAGGACTGTTATCTGAATTACCAAGTATAAAACTAGTCCTATCTGGAATACTTGAAAATTGACAAACTAATAAATCAACATTATCTTGATCACATTCACTTATCGTATTATTAATAACTAAATCCATAAAATAAGTTGTTGCTTTAGGACCTAGTCCTCCAATAACCCCAATTAAATTATTCATAATATTTCCTAAACTTTCTAATATGATTAATTAAAGCACCAATAATATAATATTTTCTCTTAAAACTAAAATCTTTATTATAATCTAATGGATTATTCTTCTTTAATTTTTTAGCAACTTTAACTAATTCTCTATCTTTACAATATTTTTTAATAACTCCAAAAGGAACAATACTATAAAGTTCACATCCTTCTTGTTTATATATTTTATCATGTATATCATAAATAAAAGTATCTACAAGTGGTGCTAAATAATTCGTATTACATGTGCCCATATAGAAATTGCTTCTACCAAGTCTTACATTAACCTCAAAGAAATAAAATTCTTTAGTATCATCATCATACTTAATATCAAAATTAGCATAACCTACATATTTAGTTTCTTTAATAAACTTTTTAGCTGCTTCTACAATTTTTTCATCTTCTATATTATATATAGCCGAATAATTTCCTGTTACATCAGGTCCCTTTTCTTCTAATAATACTTTACCAACTGATGAAAATATAACATTACTATTTTGATCAGCAAAGCAAGTTAAAACTCTCATATTAGCATCTGTTCCTTTAATATACTCTTGAACAACTACTGTATCGTCATAACCAGATGCAAATAACTTTTTCATCATTTCTTTATATTCATCTAAAGATTTAAATAAAAATACCTTCTCTTTTCCTTCAAAACTAAGTCTTTGATACATTGCTTTATTACTTACTTTAGCAATAAAAGGACACTTAAAACTTATCTTAGTTTTATCATAATTACTCTTATCAACTACAATAGTTTTAGGATAATTAATACCCACCTTTTCACATATTTCATAAAATCCCTCTTTAGAAGAAACTTTAACTAAAGTATCATAATCAATAGTAGGTACAACATAATATTTACTTAATTTATCTTTATTCCTAATAATAATTTCAACATAATCTTCACTACAACCAAAAAGTAATAATTTTTTATCTTCATATTTACCCTTAAGTTCTATTAAAAAATCAATTAATTTTTCTTCTGTCATATTATCAATAGTAAGTACATCTGTTATTTTAGAATATTTAGTCATCCAATAAGTATATTTTCCAATAACAATTGATTTTATCTTATAATGTTCATAAATAGTTCTTGCAACACTATAAGCACCTACATCTATTCCTAATATTACTGGTATAAATTCATTATTCATATTATCACTACCTCTAAATTTATTATACACGTATATTAAAAAAGAATAAAGCCATAATTATAAATGGAGGAAAAATAATGAAAAAAGTACCATGTATGTTATCTACTAAAGATACATCTTACATTGAAGATATGTTTAATTGGAATATAACAGCATATCAAAAATGTGAAGAATATTTAAAAAAAGTGACTAACAAAGATTTGCAATCAGAACTTAAAAAAATAAGTAAAATGCATTATAAAAATTGTGATAAGTTAGTCAAATATATAGGAGGTTTTATTAATGAATGATAAATTTATTCTATATGATATGTTAAACACTGAAAAAAACATGAAAATAAATACAGCAACTGCTTTAAATGAAGCATCATGCGATGAAATTTATAATTTATATCATGAAATATTCGAAGATATCTCAACTTCTGCTAAAAACTTATTTACTATTGGTTTTAATAATAATTGGTATACCTTAGAAGAAACAACCAAAACTAAAATTAATGAAAGCCATACTAAATTAAAGAATTCTCTAAAAGAAGAATAATATTTAAAAAGATACTTGTTTAAAGTCCAAGTATCTTTTATTTATTCTTGATGAGCACGTAAGATAACTATTCCTGAGGCACCAGCACCTGTTCCATCTTTATTTTGTCCATTACCGCCATCACCAGTATTAGCAGCGCCTGTACATCCTTCACCTCTAGAACCATTTTTTCCACCACTTCCACCACCAGCATAAAGCGTTCCAGTAGATTCGCCAAATTCTCTTGTTGTAGTTCCCTGACCTGTTCCTTTGCCATTGCCAGTGCCATCTCCGCCATCTGATCCTCCAGTAGTAGAAGTATTTGATGCACCGCCTCCACCGGAACCACCATTTCCTCCTTTCCAACTTGAAGCACCTATTCCACCAGCTGCTATTTCGCCTAAAGCACTAGTATCGCCACCATTATTTCCTACATTATTTGTTGTAGAATACTTACCTCCAGTACCCACCACAATAGAATATTCAGTATCTGATAAAGCAATTTTCTTTAGCTTTGTAGTAGTATAACCACCACCGCCACCGCCACCATAGTCATAATGGTTAGTATATTTATCATGGCCACCGCCGCCACCACCAACTAGAAATATATCTAATAATGGTACCTGTCCAGTAAATGTTAAAGTTCCACTACTTAAAAATCTAATTTTCCAATCAATCGTATCTCCATCAACGATTTCATATTCTCCAGTATAAGTAAAAGGTGGTGCTCCTGGTTGAGTAAAAAATTCCACAACTACTCTATCAACAAAACCCTCAACAATAAATTTCCACTTATTTGTATATCTATCACAAGACATTAAAGTATTATCTGATACAACTTCAGTAGTACCATCATATGCTTTTACTTTTGCAACATAATTACATGAAGCCGGATATGCATTAGTTTTAACCCCATCAACATAAGCAATTACATCAACGCCTATGGAAGGTTCAACTAATTGGTAATTAAAATTATTAGCAAGTTCTAATTCATTCCATTCGTAACCTGCATTCATATTTAATTTAATATAATAATCATTTTCCGTATTATTTATTGTTATTAAACTTATTTTTTTTGCATTATTACTTCCTGGCGATATTAAACCATTTGCTTTTTTTGTTTTCAACATATTTAAAGCAACTTGTACATTAGCAGGCAAACCATTCAATTTTTCCTTACAATTAACATCCTTACAAACATCATATAATAATTCATATTTAACATTTATATTATTTAAATTTATTATATTAACTTCAAATGATTCCGTCATTCCCGCTGCTAATTTTAATATTCTATCATCAGATTCACCAGCATTA
This sequence comes from uncultured Bacilli bacterium, assembly GCA_934101225.1. Classification (GTDB taxonomy): domain Bacteria; phylum Bacillota_I; class Bacilli_A; order RF39; family UBA660; genus CAG-533. The sequence goes on from CAKOQK010000006.1 coordinate 40,165, forward strand.
GTTGTTAAATTAAATACAAGACCATTAACATTTATGTTGACAACAGATGCTTCTTTACTAGCTGTAAAAATTGATAATGAATATCCTAACGTAAAAATAAACGAAAGCATCACAAAAATTATTACAAGAATTCTTGTTTTTTTATCACTATTTATCATTTTACATAATTTTATTATTTTTTTCTTCATTTTTATTTTCTCCTACAATTAAGAAAATTATATAATATTACCCCCCCGTGTCAATTTACATTTGATATACATTTATTTTACATATTTGACATATTTTATAATTTTATCCAAAATTATTTTCAAAAAACATTATTTTTATTAAATTTTACTATTGAATTTCCAAAATGATTATGATAATATATTCTTGTTCTTGGGGAATTAGCTCAGTTGGCTAGAGCATCTGCCTTGCACGCAGAGGGTCAAGGGTTCGAGTCCCTTATTCTCCACCAAAGAAAAATCTAAAAGATGGAATATTATCCATCTTTTTTTATTTCAAATTATTTTACTTGGAACAATCATAAATTTATTATACAATAATATTACGAGGAGAATGAATAAATGAAAAAAAAAGACCTATTATTAGATGTTGATGAAGTTATATGCTTTTCTGGTTATTTAGAAGCAGTAAATGATTTTTTAAATACCAATTACAATATTGATGATTTTGATTGTTATTATATTGATGAAAAGGTTATTCCTAAAGAAAGATTTAAAGAATTTAATGAATATATAAGTAAAAGAAATTTATATGATTTTACATCTTTACTTCCCGATTCAATTGAAACAGTAAAAAAATTAAGTGAAAAATATAATATTTATATATGTTCTGCTTGTATAAATCCCTTTGATTTAGATAACTCTGGAATCCAATTTAAAAATAAATATGATTTTTTAAGGAAAAATTTACCATTTATTAACCCTAGAAACATTATTTTAACTAGTTCAAAACATATGGTAAAAGCCGATATTCAAATAGATGATTGCTTATCTAACTTTGATAACGACGTTAAACTTAAAATTCTTTTTCCAGCCTACCATAATAAAAATATTGATGAAAACTTATTAAAAGAAAAAAATATTATTAGAGCTGGATATGACTGGAAAACAGGATGGCAAGAAGTATCTAAAATATTACTAGAAAATGAAAATAATTAAGCCATAAATTGGCTTTTTTATGTGTAAAGTTATAAATTGTATCTTGTTTCATATCATAATAATATAGTAAAATTTTATTGTAAGGACGTGATATATATAAGAATAGTAGGAACATGTGTAAGAGGAATAAGAACACCCATTATTAAAGAAGGAGATGACCTAGCTGCCATTGTTGTAGATTCTTTATTAGAAGCAAGTAAAGTACATAACTTTACGTTTAATGATAAAGATATTGTTGGTATAACTGAAGCAGTTGTTGGTATAAGTGAAGGAAACTATGTAACCATAGATGACATTGCACTTGATGTATCTTCTAAATTTAATACTAAAGAAATAGGAATAGTTTATCCAATATTATCTAGAAATCGTTTTTCTAATATCTTAAAAGGAATAGCTAGAAATATGGATAAAATAACAATTCAATTATCTTTTCCAGCTGACGAAGTTGGAAATGGCATCCTTGATGAAAATAAATTAGATACTAGTAACTTTAATTTAGGTAGTTCTTTTACTGAAAAAGAATATAATGAATACTTTGGTGACTGGATTCACCCATTTACTGGCATCAATATGGTTAAATTTTATAAAGATCTATGTGAAAAAGAAAATTGTAAAGCTGAATTCATCTTTTCCAATAATCCATTAGAAATTTTAAAATATAATAACAACATAATAAATTGCGATATTCACACTAGAAAAAAAACTAAAAATATGTTAAAAAATCATAATGCGAATGTCTACTCTTTAACAGATATATTAAATAAACCAATTAATAACTCCGGATTTAATCCTGAATATGGATTGTTAGGTTCAAATAAATCTACCGAAGAAAAATTAAAATTATTTCCTAAAACAGGTAATGAATTAGTACACAAAATTCAAGATTTATTAAAAGAAAAAACTGGTAAAATAATTGAAGTAATGGTTTACGGAGATGGTGCCTTTAAAGACCCAGTTGGTAAAATTTGGGAACTTGCTGATCCAGTTGTATCCCCTGCTTTTACTAATGGACTTATTGGTACTCCAAACGAAATAAAACTTAAATATGTTGCTGATAATAAATATGCTAGTTTAACAGGCAATGATCTAAAAAAGGCTATCATTAATGAAATAAAAGAAAAACAAAATAACCTGGTAGGACAAAATATTTCTTTAGGAACGACTCCAAGAAGAATTACTGACTTAGTTGGTTCATTATGTGATTTAACCAGTGGTTCTGGTGATAAAGGAACTCCAGTTGTACTAATTCAAGGCTATTTTGATAATCTGTCAAACGAATAAAACATGGAAAACTTAATTCCATGTTTTTATATTAACTCCTAGTAATTTTAGAAGAACTTTCAACAATTATATGTGCAGCAAATGTCTTTCCATCTACATATTGAGGAACATTTTCTAAATTAGGATATTTGATAGTTAAAGTATAACTATGAGTTACACTACTAGTTCCACCTGCAACAACCGGCAAACTAGTTCCACTAGGAAATAAACTAAATTTATTATTTGTTATTTCACTTAAACTTGGTATTATTTTATCGCTAATAGTATATCCATTACCCACTAAATCATAAAGTAATTCTCCACTATCAAACGTATTTGCATCTACAACCATTAATATATCATAAGTTAAATCTTTTTTATTAGTATTTGTATTTATTCCAGTTATAGTAAATTTCTTAATATCACTCCATCCAGGAATAATTTTATCTCCCACAATAGTTTCATTTGTTGTACCATTAGCAAAAGTTAAACTTACATTAGCTGAACTTCCACTAGCATTTATACTGCTATTAGCGCTGTTTATAACCGCTCTAAAATAAGCAAAAGTAACACTCATAGTAGTAACTATGATTAAAATAACTAAAAAAATTGACACAGTAACATCATTTTTTATCTTATTCATATCATTTAACTCTTTCCTACTATTTAGTATAACAATTTTTAAATCAAAAATCTATATAAAAAGAGATAGTTAATCCCTATCTCCAAAAATTTTAATTAATCTTATTACTTCTAATGCAGAAGATATTACTCCGGCAACATATGTTAAAGCTGCACTAACAAGCATTTTCTTAGTTCCATCGGTATCATCACCATATCCACATTCTTTTAAATTATTTTGAGCTCTTTTAGAAGCATTGATTTCTGTTGGTAAAGTAACTAATTGAAATAACAATCCAAGTCCAACAAGCGCAATACCTAAAGTAATTAAATTCATCGTTTCTAAAAGTAATCCAATAACTAGAACAACATATGCAAACTTAGTACCTAAACTAACAACTGGAAAAATAAAACTTCTTAATCTTAAAAAGAAATATCCTTCTTTATCTTGAATTGCATGGCCACATTCATGAGCAGCAATAGCCATTGAAGCAACACTAGATCCATTATAAACTTCATTAGACAACCTAACAGTTTTTCTTTTAGGGTCATAATGATCACTTAAAGTACCACTAGTTTCTACAATATAAACATCTTTTAAACCATTATCATCAAGAATCTTTCTTGCAACATCATATCCTGTCATATCATAAGAATTCTTAATCTTTTTATATTTTCCATAAGTTATTGAAATATAAATTTGAGAAGCCATTGGAATCAAAAACATAAGTAAATACATGTAATCCATAATCTATACCTCCTCGTAAGTAGTACCTTCTCTAGTATCAATTAATTTAATACCCTTACTATATAATTCATCTCTTATTGAATCAGCAAGTTCATAATCTTTACTCTTCTTAGCCTTATCTCTCTTTTCAATTAATTTCATAATTAAATCATGATCTTCTCTTTTAGCCTCATCTTTCTTTAATAAATCAAGTGCCAAAACCCTATCAAAAGATCTAATAAGTTCAATTTTAGTAGTACCATTTACAGTTTCATCCTTAAGTAAAGAATAAATAACTGTGATCGCATTAGCACTATTTAAATCATCAGCAATACAAGCAGTAAATAAATTAGTATAATTTTCAAAATCACCATCACTAAGCATTCCATCTTCTTTTAAATTAGCAATCTTATTCTTTAACTTCTTATATTCATTTTCTGCCGCATTAAGAGCATCAAAAGAAAATATTAATTGTTTACGATAATGACTATTTAAACACATATATCTAAATGACAAAGGATTATATCCCTTATTAATTAAACTATCAACAGTAACAACATCACCATGACTCTTACTCATCTTACCATCAATACTCATTAAATGTTCCGTATGTACCCAATAACTACACCATTTATGTCCTAAATAAGCCTCGCTTTGAGCAATCTCATTAGTATGATGAGGGAAAATATTATCAACTCCACCAGTATGAATATCTAAATATTCTCCTAAATTTTTAATTGATATACCAGAACATTCAATATGCCATCCAGGGTAACCTGTTCCAAAAGGAGAATCCCATTTAAGTTCTTGATCTTCAAACTTACTTTTAGTAAACCATAAAGCAAAGTCAGCCTGATTTTTCTTATTACCATCAAACTCTACTCCATCTCTTACCCCAACAACCATTTCATCTTCCTTATGGTTAGTTAGTTTATAGTAATCATCTAATTTAGAAACATCAAAATAAACATTACCACCAGCTTGATAAGCATAACCATCCTTAAGTAACTTCTCTATAATTTTAATATACATATCAATATTATCACTCGCATTGCTTACAATTTCTGGTCTCTTACAATTTAAAGCATCAAAATCCTTAAAAAAAGCATCAGTATAAAATTTAGCTATATCTAAAACACTTTTATGTTCCTTCTTAGCACTAGCAACCATTTTATCTTCCCCAGAATCAGAATCACTCTTCAAATGACCAACATCAGTAATATTCATACATCTTTCAACTTTATAACCAATATATCTTAAAGTTCTATCTAATAAATCATTACATACATAATTTCTTAAATTACCAATATGTGCATAATGATATACAGTAGGACCACAAGAATAAAAAGTAACCCTATCTTTATTATGAGGTGCAAATTCCTCTATTTTTCTAGTTAAAGTATTATAAATCTTCATAATTACCTCCTTCATATATCTAATTTTATCATTTATAATAAAAAAATAAAACAAAATAACTTAAAAAAGTGATTACTTTTACCATAATCACTAAGCAACTAACTCATTAAACCCAATTCTACTTGTCTCTTCATTATTAAATACAAATATAATCGAATTATTTAAATATACCTTCTCATTATTCATATTACTTACATAACCATTACTAATCATCGAATCAACTAAATTCCTAATAATTCTACCAGCCTTATCATAATTATTAAAACAAATAATTGAATAAGGATTCTCATCTATCTTATCATATAAATAATTATTATTAATTAACTTATTAACTCCAAATTCATCATTAAACTCTAAACAATTAATATTAATTAAATTAATTCCTAACTTATTAGCAATATAACTAATTATTTTCTCTTTACTCTTACTCTCACCATTTAAAAACATATACTTATTAAACTTATTATCTCTAATAATATTCATTATATTTTTAACAATCAATTCATTATATTTTTTCTCAAGTTCACATTTAACCTCATTAAACTTATTATCATCTATATTAATAATATTTACTCTCTCCTTAATTAAATTATCTACATCTATCATTTTAATGTTCATATCTTTAGATTTATTAACATAATTATCAAGTATTTTCTTAGAACAAACTGTATCTAACACTTCTATTGATTTATCGGGATTATATAAATTAGGCATATATTTATCTGTATTACAAATAATATAATTAACTATATTTTTATTTATCTTTAATTTATAGTACTCTTCATAACTTTTCTTAACTTTATTTAATATAAATTCCATATCTTTTAAACTTGGTTCATTAACCATAATAGGAGTAAATCTTCTAAGTAAAGCCTGATCTTTTTTAATATATTCGTTATATTCACTTATAGTAGTTGCTCCAATAATTTTTATATCCCCATTACATAAATAAGGTTTTAATATATTACCAGCATCTATTGCTCCTTCACTAGAACCAGTTTTCATAATTGTATGAATTTCATCTATAAATAAAATTATATTTTTATTTTTAATACACTCTTTAATTAAATCATTAACTCTTGCTTCAAATTCTCCTCTATATTTAGTTCCTGATATTAAAGAACTAACTTGAACTGAAATTATTTTTTTATCCTTTAGTTCTACCGGAACTTCTCCAAACTTTATTCTTCTAGCAAGTTCTTTAACTAAAGCCGTCTTCCCAACTCCCGCATGCCCTATTAACAAAGGATTATTTTTATTTTTTCTTAAAAGAACTTCCATAATATTTGTTATTTCTTTATCTCTTAAATATATTTTATCAGTTACCTCATCATTTAAAACAGTACCAAATTCATTTAAAACACCTTGATTATTAAGTTCTAAAGTAAGAGCATCTAAATCAATACCCATATTATTAACTATACTATAACCTATTCCATCTTTATAAGATAATAAACTAGACAATAAATAATATTCATCTAATTCTTTATTATCTTTATCTGAATTTTCTCTTGCTTTATTAATTACTAACTTTAATAAAGGAGTATATAAAATATATTTAGACTCTTTAGTAGCACTTCCTATAATTTTAAGTAAATTTTTTTTATAATTATAATAATTTAAATTATATTTATAACACATCTTACTAATATTTTTATTCTTTAATAAAGATAATAATAAATGTTCAGTTCCAACATAAGGATGATGACAACTAAGCATTTCTTTTTCTGCAACTTTAAGAATTTTATTTGTTTCACTATTATAACAATTTTTCATGATTTATCTCCCATAATATTCTATGAATATAATGGTTTAAGTATTAAAAAAATATTCAGGTTTCCCTAAATATTTAATATATTTTATTTAACAACAATATTAACTAGCTTCTTAGGAACAGTTATAACTTTAACTATTTCTTTATTATCTATAAATGCTTTAACATTATCAATAGACTTAGCTAGTTCAACCATTTCTTCATCTGTAGTATCTGCTGTAACTTCTATTTTTCCTCTAATTTTACCATTAACTTGAACAACTAAATTAAAGGTGTTTTTTACTAATTTATTTTCTTCATATTTTGGCCATAATTCTTCAATTATATTTTTATTAAATACGATTTCAAATAATTCACTAGTTATATGAGGTGCAAGTGGGTTTAATACAATTAAGAATGATTTTAATTCTCTCTTAGTAATATATCCACGTTCTCTAACTTTTTTAAGATAACTCATGCAAGCTGCAATTGATGTATTTAATTTTAAATCTTCTAAATCTTCAGTTACTTTTTTAATAAGTGAATTTAAGTCATATTCTTGTTCACTTGATAATTCTTCATCTTCTTTTACAATATTTTGTAAATCCCATACTTTATTAATAAAGTTAACTATTCCATTTATTCCATCATATGTCCAAGCTATATTATCTTCATAGCCGCCTAAGAAATGAACATGAAGTCTTGCTACATCTGAGCCATATTTATCAATAACTTCCATAGGAGATACACCATTAGCAGAACTCTTACTCATTTTCTTTCCAGTATCATCTAAAATTAAACCACTACCCATTTTTTTTATGAATGGATCTCTTGAAGGTACAGCACCTATTTCATACAAGAAGTTTTGCCAGAAAAAGGCATAAAGCACGTGTCTAGTTATATGTTCAGTACCCCCTGTATAGCAATCAACACTTCCCCAATACTTAAGTTTATCAAAATCTGCTAATTTCTCATTATTTTTAGGATCACAATATCTAAGCCAGTACCAACTTGATCCAGCCCAGTTAGGCATTGTATCAGTTTCTCTTTTTGCTGGTCCGCCACACTTAGGACATTTACAATTTACCCAATCTTCTATTTTAGATAAAGGAGATGCACCATCTTCTCTTGGCATATAATCATCAGTTTTTGGTAATCTAACAGGCAATTCTTCTTCAGGTACTGGAACAGTTCCACATTTATCACAGAATACGATTGGGAACGGTTCTCCCCAATATCTTTGTCTATTGAATGACCAATCTTGCATTTTGTAATTAACAACTTTTTCACCAACATGAGTATTTACTAATTTATCAATAATCTTTTCTTTAGCTTCTTTAACTGGTAAACCACTAAATTCTTCAGAGTTCATCATTTTATAATTATTAGCTAAATATTCCATCTTTTCAACTGCGTTATTACTTACATCGCCTTCTATGACTTGAATCATTGGAATATTAAATTCTTTAGCAAATTCATAATCTCTTTGATCATGAGTAGGAACAGCCATAACCATTCCCGTACCATATCCTGCTAAAACAAAATCAGCAATATAAATTGGAACTTTTCTTCCATTAACTGGATTAATTGCATATAATCCATCTAATATACATCCAGTCTTTTCTTTTTGATTACTAATTCGATCAAGTTCACTTCTGTATCTTGTTTCTTCTTGATATTTTTTAACTTCTTCATAATTTTTAATATTATCTTTTAACTTACTAATTAATTCATGTTCAGGAGCCATAACCATAAATGTAATTCCATATATAGTTTCAGGACAAGTAGTAAATATTTCCGCATCAGTCAATTTATTATTATTTTCATCAACTATTTCAAATGATACTTTTAATCCTTCACTCTTACCTATCCAATTTCTTTGAAGTTCTTTCAAGTTCTCATTCATATTAATTCTATCAACATTACCAAGAAGTTTTTCAGAGTATTCTCTCATCTTTAAGAACCATACCCATCTTTCATCTTGAATTACTTTACCATGGCATCTATCACAAATTCCACCTTGAGAATCTTCATTAGAAAGTACGGTCTTACAATTAGGACAAAAGTTTACAACGCCTTTCTTTTTATATGCTTTGCCGCTTTTAAAAAATTGTAAAAATATCCATTGTGTCCATTTATAATAATCTTCATCACTAGTTGCAAACGCTCTATCATAATCAAATGACAAACCAATTCTTTTAGATTGAGCAAGAACATTTTTCATTCCATTAGTAACAAATATTTTAGGATCTATTCCTGTTTTAATTGCCGCATTTTCAGCAGGTAAACCAAAAGAATCACCACCTATTGGGAATAAGACATTATAACCTTGAAATCTTTTCATTCTAGCTAGTGCATCCGCTGGAACAGAACCTTTTAAATGACCCATATGTAAATTTCCACTTATATTAAAAAATTCATATAACACATAATATTTAGGTTTAGTTGGATGAAAATCTATAGCTTTAAAACTTTTCTCTTCATCCCATCTCTTTTCCCATTTTTCTTCTACTTCTTTAAAATTGTACATGACAATCAACTCCTTCGTAATTACATCTCATTCAATGTTTTTATTATAGCACATGCTTTAATTATTTGTTAATAATTAAATTATTGAAAAACAAAAAAGAACAGCCTAAACTATTCTTAATTAATGTATTTCTAATCTTAATTTATCTGCCAAAGTAGCTATGAACTCTGAATTAGTTGGTTTAGCTCTATCATAATCAACAGAGTGACCAAATATCTCTTCCATTACCTCATAATCTCCTCTAGTCCAACTAACCTCAATTGCATGTCTAATTGCTCTTTCAACTCTTGATGAAGTTGTATCATACATACTAGCAATTTCCGGATATAATTCTTTTGTAATAGCACCTAACATACTAGGTTTGTTATACATTAAACTAATACTATCTCTAATGTAACTATAGCCTTTAATATGACTAGGCATTCCAAGTGAATGTAATAAATTTGTAATAGCCTGTTGTAAGTCTTTATTATCAATTCTTATTTTATTTTGATTATTAACAATTCTTTTAATAATATCAGCTAAAGAATCTAAATTATATGGTTTTAACATATAATAACTTACTCCTACATCCATACACTTATTAATTATATCTACTGAATTTATACATGTAGTAATTATACTTTTAATATTTATATTTTCTTTCTTTAATTCTTCTAAGACGCTAAGTCCATCTCTTTTTGGTATAACTAAATCCATTAAAACTAAATCATAACTACCATAATTCTTTTTTAATTCATTTAAAGCATCTTCTCCATTAAAACAAGATCCTACTATTTCTACACCAACATTCTTACTACTAAAATACTTCTTTACTTCATTGACAACCTCTTTGTTATCATCTACCATAAATACCTGTATTTTGGTTTTCATTTTCTCTCCCTTTCATCTTTTATTATATAAATACCACATAATTTAATTATACACTTAAATGTGACAAATAAAAAGAAAATATCCTGACAACTATTGTCAAGATATGTAAACTTTTGTCGAATTATATAAAATTAACCTCTACATCTTTTTTATTTAAAGGCTCAATTAATACAGCATCAAAGCCATATTCTTTTAATTCTTTCTTTAACTGAATATTTTTCTTCTTAGTTATAACAAAAACTTTTCCTTTGAAACTATCTACTTTTCTTACTTTATCTAAAAAACTTCTAGCATCTATTTTATCCATATCTTCATCTATCACAATTGCATCAAATACTTCTCCGGCTCTTATTTTATCTAAACAAGTTTTAGTCATGTCAAAAGATTCAACTACATCCCCATTTTTCTTTCCAATTGATTTAATCACTTTAATACAATTTTTACTTTCGCTTATTATTCCTATAATTTTTTTATTTTTCATATATTTGTTATAAGAATCAATAGCTTCATCCAAATTAGTACCACCACGTTGAACTATTTTTTGATCTAACGTAATATTAATTGTAGTACCATTATTATTAAGTGATTCAATTGACAATGTACCACCTATCATATTAATTAATTTATTAACAGTTTTTAAATTTACAATTAAATCATCTTTTACTTTTATTTCATTGGTATCTAAATCAGAGTTATCACTTAATATCTTATTTTGTTTTACTAAATCTATTCCTGTTCCTGAATCTTCTATCGCAATAATTAATCTACAAATATCATATTTTAATATACAAGAAACTCGAAGTTCTATAAAACCGGTATTTGTATTTTTAATTGAATTATCTATAACACTATTAATAATTTGTTTAATTTTTATAGAATCTCCATACAACATCTCAGGTAATGTATTACTTATATTACATCTAAAATCAACTTTATTATTAATTTTATTTCTATTATAAGCTATTATTGAATTTAACAAATTCACGATATTATAACTACTATTCATTACTTTTAATTCTTTTAAATCCATTTCCGAAATATTTATAGACGCATTTACTCTCTTCTTACTATTATTAACTATCGCACTGATTTCTCTTAAACTACTTTTTATCTCATTAACATCATCCATTTTATTGATATTATCTAATTTAGTTTTAACACTATTTAAAACAATATTCATTTCATCAGTAACATGATATAAAAATGATGATTTATCTTCATTCGTTTTTTCTGTAATTTCTTTAATTTTAGTAACCTCTTCTAGCAATTGTAAGTCTGGATTTTCAATTGTAAAATACATTAAAAAACAAATACAACTTTCCATAGAAGTGATTATTATAATATCAGGATATGTGTGTTGAATCGCTGCTGAAATAAGTCCTGAAAAAATTAGCAAATATATCGGAATACTTTTTGTTTTAGAAATTTTATTCCAATTAACAATTAAAACTATAAACATAAACATACATACTATGGTCGAAAATATAAAAGACAAATTAATTGCTAATCCATAAGTATAAAATGTTCTTGTTTCAATATTTCTATACAAACTATATGGTGCAAGACAAACTATCCATGATTCAACAAATGTAATAACAATATCACATTTAATTAATAATTTTTCATATTTTTTAAAAACTAATATTATTAAATAAAGCAACATTAAATTTACAAACACTATAAAATAAACTAAATAAGCTTTAAAAACAAAAGAGGAAAATGTTTTAGAAACTACGTCATATTTAAATGAAACATAATCACATAATAATTGTAGAATTAATCCAATAACATTTACTATAAGCATTATTTTATAAACTTTATTTTCTTTATTGTTTAATCTTGATTTAGAAAAATACAAAAATATTAATCCAAACATATAAATTAAACTAAAAATTATTAACAATGTTTTATTTGTCATATTCTATCATCACCATCTTAATAATAACAAAAAAGAAAATAAATTTCTATTGATTAAATTTATTTTCTTACTAATCTTTTAATTTCTTTTTCATCAAATTTTAATTCCACAAAACCATCAGTTTCACTCATCATCTTTCCAGTATCTCTTTTTCCCGATTTTGCATAAGGAAACTCTTTTCTAACTTTATAAATATAAGGAACCATATTCAAATTATGTGTTTCTTGATAAATCCTATTTTGAATATTTTTAAATAATTCATCATAATTTAATTTACCATCTTTTTCTTCCAATATTAAATGGACAACCAATTCTTGTTTACCATTTAAATCTCTATGTAATACATCACAAAGTTTAACGCCATCTACATTTTTAATAATATTTTCAATATCGAAATTGTAAAATTTTTCGCCATTTATAATTGAATAATCTGATGCTCTTCCTTCAACAAATAAATTTCCTTTTCTATCAATATAGCCAATATCACCAGTACAATTCCATTTGTGTCCATTTTGATCTACATAAAAATACTTTTTAGACTCTTCCTCATTTTTAAAGTAATCAATCATACTAGAATTAGTATCAACAACTATTTGTCCTCTTTCACCATAAACTAATGAATTCATATCATCATCACAAATTTGAATATTTATTCCTGGTAATGGTACTCCTACTGACCCATTACAATGTTCTGTCAAATTATTTTGTGTTGTAATAGTAGCACCACATTCACATTGACCATATCCAACTTTAATGCTCGAATTATTATTATGTTTAACAAACACCTCATTAATTCTTGTTGCCAACTCTTTGCTTAAAGGTTCTCCACCTTCAAAAGCATTTATAAAATATGATAAGTCTTGTTTTTTTAATCTTGGATTATTTATAAATCCTTCATACATACTTGTTGGAGCTACAGCATAATTAGGTTTAGCTTTTAAAACATTTTTTATAAAAATATCTCTCTCAAATCTAGGATCCATAAATACAGTTGCACCACAAACAAGTGGCAAATGTACAGATGTACTAATGCCAGTTGAATACCAAGTCGGTATTATCTGATAAAATTTCTGATTTCTATGAATATCTAAACCAGTATTAAAATAATTACTTATTGAATTTTGAAAACTATCGTTAGTTAAAAGAATTCCTTTTGATGCTCCTGTTGTGCCACTAGAATAAACCATAGCAAGTGGTAAATCCTTCTCGTAAGGAATAGTTTCAACATTTGATAAATATTTTCCTTCTTTTAGAAAATCATTCCATAATATCTCATTATTTTGTTTAGTTTTAATCTTTTTACTAACTAAACCTAATGGAGATGAATTTAAAGTAGGAACAATAACTACTTTTTCTATATTAGACTTATTTACTGCATCTTTAATATCATCATAAAAACTGTCCATAACAATCAATAAATTACTTTTACAATCATAAATTCTATCAACAAAATCTTTTTTATCAAAATAAGGTGCTATCATATTTGCTACTGCTCCTAATTTAGACAATGCATAAAAACTACATACTGTTTCAGGTATACCAGGACAACATATTGTAACAAAATCACCTTTTTTTACACCATTATATTTAAATGATTTTGCTAAATTATTTATAGTATTAAATAACTTTCTATAAGAAATCTTCGCACCAAAATATTCAATAGCAATATCGTTTAAATAATTATGATTATAATAAACTAAAGACTCATAAACAGTCATTTTTATAGAATCTTTATAATTATCTAGATCATAATATTGTAACCATGGTTTATCAATTTCAGGATAACCTATTTGTGGCCCTAAAATTTTATCCATAGCAATATCTCTTAAATACTTATCCCTTTGCTTTTTATCTTCTTCTGATAATTCTAAAATTTTCTTTTTTAATTTTAATAAATCTTCCTTATTCATTGTTTAATTCCCCCAACTATAAATATTTATTAACAAGATAATTGTAACATATAATAAAAAAATAAAAAAGTTTTAAATAAAAAAAGTTAGTGTAGAATATGTTGGGGATTAGTACCTAAAAAAGTACAATATAATTAAGTTAATTTAATAATAAATAAATC
>CAKOQK010000007.1 GCA_934101225.1 uncultured Bacilli bacterium
ACAACAGTAGGAGCGAATATCAAAATAATAGATGAATAATAAGTGAGGAAATATGTATAAATACACATTAAATGATAATGAAGATATCATTAAAATATTTGATAATCTATATATAAAACAAGGAAGTAATGAGAAAACAACCTCAGCAATTTTAACAAACCAAAGATTATTATTTTTAGACTATATAGTTCAAAATGAAGGATTAGAAGTTCTAAGAATCGCCCGTGGATCTCAAGCACTTCAATATAAAGAAGTATATTATCAAATAAACTTAAATGATATAAAGTCTCTTAATAAAAAAGAATTATATGAAATAGTTCTTAGTAATAATTCAATAATCGAATTTAATGACAAAAAATTGTATGATTTAATTTTAAAACTTAAAGAAGAGTAACATCTTCTTTTTTCTATATTTGTTGATAAGTTATAACTATTCCACATTAAAATTTAATGTAAAATTAACGTTAATTATTTGATATTAAAATTAAATATTATCAATAACCCTAATTAATTTGCTATTATTATATTAGAAAGTGTGAGATTTATGGAAACAAAAGAAAATAATAAAAAATTAATAATACTAATCGGAATCCTATTTGCAATTGTAATTGCACTTTTAATGGTCTTAATAATTAAAACAAACAAATTAAAAAAACAACCTGAATTAGACTCAAGTACAACAACAACTACAACAGCCTCATCTACACAAATAGATGAAAAAAATCAATTTGACTTATCAAAATTAAATAATGAAGAGGTAAGATTTATCGACATTGAAGAATTAAATAAATATGAATATACAATGGAAAACAATTTATTTCAAGAAAAGAATAATGAATCATCTGCTTATAAATCAAGCGAAAACAATAAAAATAAAGTATTTGAATTTGATTATATTCCTTTTTTAAAAATAGAAAATAGTAAATTATTTTGGAAAGTTAATAATAAATGGGTAACAGATTCAAATATTAAAGAAGATATAAAATATTTTAAATATGAAAATTCAGGCGACATAAGGATTTATAGTTTTATCGCAATAACAACAAATAAAATTTATATTATTGAGATTCCAGACGGAATTGATCCGGACTTAAGCGATGAATGTTTACAAGAATTTAATAAAAAATATAGCAAATTAAAATATAACGTTATTGATGCTAAAGTGGAAAGTGTGATTGAAAAATACAAACCAGTTTCATGTCATCTTTATAGTAATTTATATTTATCTATAAATAATAAAACATATCTAATTAGTAATAATAAACTAAAGTTAGCAACTGATTATTCAGAATATTTTTCTGATAATTTGATAGATTATTTAGGAACATGTGCCCTAGCCAGAGCTTCAATCAAAATTGATCAAAGTGGTTTAATACTAAATGATGATATTGATAAAACCAAAATAAATAAAGTAAAGTACTACTTAAAAAATGATAATTTTGAAATGATTATAGATTCTAATATGAATTATTATCTTAAAACTAATAATAAAGATTATTATGGAAAGATTGATAACTTAAACTTTAATAAACATGGTAAATTATTAACTCTAACATATAATAATCAATCAATAACTCTTAAAGAAGTTTCATACAATTTATATGATTAACAACAATTTATATGTCTATTCACAAAATAACTAAAATATGATAATATAAACATGTATTAGAAATAATACGTTAAATAAATAATATTAATTTTATCAAGAATGAGGGAGAGAATTAGCTCTAAGAACTCATACCAACCTACTTAAGGCAAGGTGGTAATGCTAATATCGATGAAAGAGATTTATTACTAACTCTTTCAAGAGTTTTTTATTTTTGATAAAAATGAAAAGAGGTAGATTATGAAAAAATATTATTTAACAAGTGAATCTGTAACGGAAGGACATCCAGATAAAATATGTGACAAAATAAGTGATTATATTTTAGATGAGGCCTTAAAACAAGACAAAAATAGTAAAATGGCAGTAGAAGCAACAATTAAGGATGACTTAATATTAATTTATGGAGAAGCAACCACAAATGCCAAACTTAATTACGAACAACTAGCTAAACAAGTATTAAAAGAAATTGGTTATACGGAAGAGTATAATGTAATAGTTAAGGTAAATAAACAATCAATTGAAATTAATAATGCTGTCAATAAAGATAAAATAATGGCAGGAGATCAAGGAATCATGTTTGGATATGCAACTAATGAAACTAAAGAATATATGCCATTGACCATTCTTTTAGCAAATAAACTTGCTAAAAGATTAACTGATGTAAGAAAGCAAGCCAAAGACTCAATATTAGAGCCAGATGGAAAAACACAGGTAACAATTGAATATGAAAATGATTTACCTAAAAGAGTTGATACAATAATCATCGCAAGTCAACATAAAGAAAATATTGATTATGAAGAATTAAAAAATTTAATTATAGATGAGGTAATAAAACCGATAATCCCAAAAGAGTTACTAGACGAAAATACCAAAATATTAATTAATACTAGCGGTAAATTTACAATTGGCGGTTCATTTGGCGATAGCGGTACAACCGGTCGTAAAATAGTTGCAGATACTTACGGTGGAATAGGTAAAGTAGGCGGTGGTTGCTTTAGCAGTAAAGATCCATCAAAAGTAGATCGAAGTGGTGCATATTATGCTAGATACGTTGCCAAAAATATAGTTGCTCATAATTTAGCAGATAAATGTGAAATAGAGCCTGCTTATGCTATTGGGAAAGAATATCCAATATCAGTTTACATAAATACTTTTAACACTAATAAAGTACATATAGAAAAAATCTATGATTATGTTAATAAAAACTTTAACTTCAGTGTTGATAATATCATTAAGGAATTAGATTTATTAAATCCTATCTATTACAATTTAGCAGCCTATGGTCATTTTGGACGAACTGATTTAAACTTAACATGGGAACAAATTAAATCATAATTTAATGGACAAAGTATATTTGCCTCTTGCAATTTTTCAAATATATGTTATACTATCGAAGTAAAACGAATTTCTATGATTTAATTTAAATCATGGCGGAAGGAGAATAAAAGATGAAGAAAAATTTACATCCATCATTTGTAGATTGTACAGTAACTTGTGCATGTGGACATACTTTCCAAACAAAATCTAATAAACCAACACATTTTGTTGAAACATGTAGTGCATGTTCACCTGCATATAATCCAGAAATGAGCAAAACTGCTAAGAAAACTGGTACTGTAGAAAAATTCAATAAGAAATATAATTTAAATTAAGTGCTAAAATAGGCACTTTTTTTGTTAATAACATGTCAAATATACTTCAAATTTTAAATATTTATAAATATTTGTGGTAATATAAAAATATATAGGAGGAATAATGGAAAAAGAATATTATGAAAAATTATTGAATAATTCTATAAGTTTATATACTAAAGGAACTTTAATGCAATATGGCCTAAGAGAAGATCAAGCCTTAGAAATTGTTTCTAACTTAACCGGAATTACACCTGAAAAATTACAAGAATTAAGAGCAGAAAGAATTAATAACATAAGTGAAAGTATGAGTAAATCAAATGAAGTTCTTTCAACAATGATATCTAGATAGTAGAAAGGGATAATTAACATGAAAGTAGCAATTGCAACAGACCATAATGGCGTTAATATCAAAAAAGAAATAATTAGATTTTTAAATAATCACAATATTGAAACCATTGATTTAAGTGAACATAATTCAGCAGTCGATGATTATCCACTATATGCTTTTGAAGTAGGAAAAGTAGTATCATCTAAAGAAGCAGATTATGGAATTTTACTTTGTGGAACTGGTATTGGAATGAGTATTGCCGCTAATAAAGTTAAAGGTATTCGCTGTGCTCATGTAACAAGTAATACAGAAGCAATGCTAGCCCGTGCCCATAACAACGCTAATATAATCGCCTTAGGAGTAAATAATCATAAAGTAAATGATTTAATTAAATGGATTGATTTATTCCTAACAACTGACTTTAAAAATGAAGAAAGACATGTAAGAAGAAATAAACAGATAATGGAGTATGAACAAAAATAATGATTAAAACGATTATATACATAGTTTGTGTCCTATTATCCGTATTTGTTTTAAATGGAATTAATTTTAATAATTTTTTTAAAAAAAATCACATAATTGAAGCAAGATTTTTTGTTATCATCATAAGCTTAATTATGGGATATCTATTAGGAAGTTTTATAATAGAGTTTTTAAACGTAAGTAGAATTATCTAAGGAGACCTATGAAAAAATTATTATTATTAATCTTATTTTTAATACCAATATTTATAAGTAGTTTTAATAAAGCTACTTTTTTATTTTCCAATAACGAAAAAACAATAATAGTTCATTTAACTGATTTAGACTTATATCTAGATTTAAACGACTATGTTACCGGGGTTGTTGCATCCGAAATGCCTGCATTATTTAATGAAGAAGCCTTAAAAGCCCAAGCAGTAGCAGCTAGAAGTTTTGCAACATCAAAAATAGAAAATAACTTTTTAGAATTAACATCTGGAATAAGTGATCAAGTATATAGTCCTAATTTCAAGTTAAAAGAAAAATGGAATGATGACTATAATAAATATTATAATAAAATTTATAACTGTGTTAAATCCACTCATAATAAAGTAATAAAAAGAGATAATAAAATACTTAGAACCTACTATTTTTCTATGAGTAATGGTTATACCGAAAACTCTCAAACTGTCTTTAATGATACTACTTTTACAAGTGTTAAATCTCTTGAAAATGAAAATACTCCAAATTACAAATTTCAAAAAAAATTTTCTTCTTCAGACCTTAATAAACTATTAAATGTGTCCAATATTGATATTCAAAATATTGAAAGAAATGAAACAAATCACGTTAAATCTATTACTATAAATAACAAAACATATACAGGTATTGAGTTTCGTAAATTACTAAATCTTCGTTCTACAGATTTTACCATTGAAAAACAAGATAACAACTACATTATAACCACAATAGGTTATGGCCATGGTGTTGGAATGAGTCAGTATGGTGCAAATCAAATGGCAAAAGCAGGAGCATCTTATAAAGAAATATTAAATCATTATTATGAAAATACCGAAATATCTGAAATTTAAAGTATAATTTAAAATAAACTATCCAAACTTTTAATAGGAGGAAAAATGAAAAAGAAATACAAATTAAAAGGATGGGTAGTTTTTTCAGTATATGTTGTATCTATAGTTACAATAATATCAAGTTTATATTTAGTAGGTAAAACCTTACAAGGAATGATTTATTCAAATGAGTCATTATCATACGTATATCGTGGTTTAATAGATGATGCCGTACCCGTTATTAGTACTACTAAAAATAAAAAAATTATTATGCCATATCAAGATGAAACAGTTAAAATAATAAAAAACTTCTATGATAAAGATTCAGATAATATAACTCAAGAAAATTCCTTAATATTATATGAAAACACCTATATGCCAAATACGGGTATTATGTATGGAAGTGATAACGTATTTGATGTACTTGCCGTTTTAGATGGAACAATTGAATCAGTAACAACTGACGATATCCTAGGAAATATTATTACAATAAGACACACGAATAACTTAACTACAACTTATGAAAGCCTAAATAACGTTGATGTAATTGTTGGCCAAGCTGTTAATCAAGGCGATATCATCGGTAAAAGTGGAACAAATAAAATAGATGCATCTGCTATTTCAATGATGTTATTTGAAGTAAATTTTAATGGTAACAATATTAACCCATCAAAAATCTATGACAAAGAAATAAATGAATTAGAATAATGTATACACTCGAATTAACCGATAACTATATTCTAATTTTTAATCATAAAACAAATATACTTTCTAAAGAAGAAATACCATGTAACATAATTATCAATAATAAAATATACGATTTTCTTAAATTAAATAAAATAATGTATGACATAATTAATAAATACAAAATTTTAAATTCATTATTTAAAGTAAAAATAAATATTTTATTATTTGAAAAAAGTTCTCCAAGTGAAATATATTTAATCAAAAGTTTATTTAAAAACATATCTAATTTAACAGTTGAAATAATTCATCCAAGTACTTATTTTGATAACAATCATCTCTTAACAAGTGGTGGAAAACTATATTATCAAGATAAAAAAGTAGATAAATTATTAAATAAAGATTATATATTAATAGGTTATAATGAGGATTATCAAAACCTAAAATCTCAAATATTAAAGAAAAACAATTGTAAAATTTTAGAATACGAAAATTCTTATAGGACAATTTTCGACAAAGTCTTATGTTTACTTTTAATAATGTTTATTTTATAATTATAATAACAAAGGAGTACCAATTATGTTAGAGGATAATAAAAAAATAACTTATATATCAGTTATTTTAATCGCAACACTTTTGCTAATTACTGGTAGTTTTTTAATATTTAAATCAAGTGCTTATTTATCTCAGAAAAAAATTGTTACTACATTGCCAAATCAAAATGTCCAAATAAGTATTATAAATGAGCCTATTGAAATAACTGAAGAGTTAAAAACTAATTTAAAAGAGCTTATTCCCAAAAATAGTTGTAATAATGAATTTTTACCAGAACAATTTAATCAAAACTTATATATTGGTCTTATTAGTAATGAAAATAATATAGAATGTTCAAATCTATTAACTTATACACAAGATTATAAATGGTCATCTACAACAGATGAAGTAATTATGTATAGTTATGTTTTAATAACTGATGGTACAAATTATGGTAAATCGTATCAAAATTTAGTGGTATCTTTTGATAAAATAGAAAAATTAAATGAAAAAATATCTGAAAATTCTTTTATAGGTTATGGTGGTAAATATAAATTCACTTTTGCAAAAGTAAATAATGATTTTGTTTATACTTCAACAAGTTACATAAATTCTTAGATTTCTAAGAGTTTTTTCTTTTTCTTAAAAAAGTTATGATATAATTAATTAAAGATAGATTGGAGATAAAATATGAAAATAAGAATAAATAAAATTCATGGAAAATATAATATCGAACTTGACTTAAGCAAAAAAAATAATATACTTATTGGTGAAAATGGTATCGGAAAATCTACTGCAATTAAAATTTTCAATTATTTATTTACATTTAAATATATTAAATTATTAAACTATTATTTTGAATCAATTGAAGTAATAAGTGAAGAAGAACAACTACTAATTAATTATAATGATATATTAATTAATAAGGATTACTTACTAATTAAATATCTAAAAAACGATTATGAAAAATATATTGAGATTAAAAAAGAAATAAATAAAAATCAATCAAATCACAACAAAAAACATGAGATAAGTATAAACTATTTTGAAAGTAAAATGATTGAAAATTTTGATCCATATTATATAGAATTTATTACATTTGTTAATGAATTAGATAATAGACTAATGTATAAAATATTAAAAAATAAGATAGAATTGTTTAGAAACGAAAAAAAATTAAAATATTATTATGATCTCGGTTTACTAGAAGATTTTATGAAATCTATTAATGACATTTATAAAGATGATATTATGTATAATAGTGATAAAATATATTATAATCATAGCAATATAAATGCAATTCATTCAAAATTAAAAAATATATTTTCCACAATAAATTATGATGATGTCTTATTTTTGGATTTATCATCAAATTATAATATAATTAATGATTTTAATATTAAATATACTTATAATAAATTTGAAGATGAGATAAAAAAACAAAATCCTCTTAAACTATTAGATACAAATATATTATCTATTAAAGAGAAATATCCAAAATATTTTGAACTAAATAATTATAATATATTTTTACAAAATCTTGGATATAAATTAGACAAAGTAAAAATCAATAACACTATAGATTTAGGAAAATTTTTATTTAATAAAATATACAACAAAGAAAAATTAGAAATGTTCTCTCATGATCTATATGAAACAATATTTAATAATATAAATAATTCTATTGAAGAAAATTTAGAATATAAAATAACTGAAGATATATTTTCCAAATTACAACTTTACTTAAAACCTTTAATACCTAAAAATAACATTTTAGATAATAAATTAAATGAATACACAAATAACTTTTCATCTGACAAAGAATATTCATTATTATGTGAATTTTTGAAAAAGTACAAGGATAAATACATTGATTTAACAGATAGTAGATTAGATAAATTAAATTTTCTTTTAAAGAAATATATTAGAAATAAAAATGTTATTGCTACACCTTTTGGTATTTCTATATCTACACAAAATTATGAAAATGATATAAATTTTGAAGAATTATCAGCCGGAGAAAGAAAAATAATTATATTATTTACTGTAACTGTTTTTTCTGATAATTTAATAATTTTACTTGATGAGCCTGAAACATCATTATCTCCTGTATGGCAAAAAAACATTTTAATGGATATTAATAATAATTCAAATTTATCTAAATTAATAGTTGCAACCCAATCACCTTACTTAATTAGTAATAATGAATTACTGGAATTTTTAGTTTTTTTACCGGAGGAAAGTAAAAATGTATAGTGAATCAAATAAATGTTTTTTAAAATTAATAGAAGAACCACCAATATCAAGTTCTATAATGGAAACTAATATATATAAAAATGATAAAAATATTGATTATATATGCTATGTTGAAGGGCCAACAGACACTACATTTTATGGTAATTTAAAAAATTGTCCATTATCAAATAAAAAAATTGAATTCATTAGCATGCCGACATCACAGGAAGGTGCATTTTCAGATGAAATAGGTAAAGAAGGAGTAATTAGCAGATATTTTAGCATATATCGTTTTCCAAATTATAAGAAATTACTATCAAAAAGCATATTCATTATTGATCATGATTTTGAAGGATTAACTAGTGAAAAATATGATCCAGGGGAATTGGATGAAACAGTATTCACAATAACCAAACCATATGCATTTGAAAATTATTTTCTTACTAAAAGTAATTTGCAAAAAATATTTAGTTATTTTAATTTATCAAGCAATTCTTATTATAAATTTGAAGAATACTTAAATAAACTAGTATATGAAACTTCCACATATACTAGATTAAAAAGTTCAGTAACCATAGCATGTAAAAAAGGAAAATATAAAACATACTTGCCTTCATCGAAATGCATTATACCTTCTGGAAATTTTGCTGGAAGAGTTATGGAACCTAAAAACATTTTTCATTTTGATTTTTTGGGAAAATATCAATATTTTTATAATCGTAAATTTTTAAATATCCAAAATGAAAAAATGAAAAACTCTATAAAAAATGACAAAAAAATATTAGATTACTATAATAATATTTCAATAAAATTTAAAAATAAAATTGAATATACAAGAGGTCACGATATATTTAACATGTTAGAAACATATTTAATGCAAATACATAATATAAATATTTCACAAAGTAAGTTTGCCAAAAATAGTAGATATAAAGAAATAGTTCGAATTTTAGATGTTGATATTGATTTTGTTAATGGACATGGTGAGAGGATTTTATGAATAAAATTATAATTAAATATATTATGATAAAGATAGATTGGAGATAAAATATGAAAGTTGTTGATGGAAATACAGCCTGTTCTATGATGGCCTATAAATTAAGTGATATAAGTTTTATATATCCAATAACCCCATCTAGTCCTATGGCAAGTAACATAGATAATATGAATAATAAAGACATTAAAAATATTTTTAATGATAATGTAAATGTTTATGAAATGCAAAGTGAAGCAGGTGCTGCTGGTGCTCTTCATGGTGCTTTAAATGCTGGAAACTTAGGTACAACCTTTACTGCAAGTCAAGGATTACTTTTAATGATTCCTAATATGTATAAAATGGCTGGAGAATGTTTGCCCGCTGTAATTCATGTTGCAGCTCGTAGCTTAGCAACCCATGCTTTAAGTATTTTTGGTGATCATCAAGATATTTACGGAGTAAGACAAACTGGCTTTTGCTTTTTAGCAAGCACAAGTGTTCAAGATGCTCATAATTTAGCCTTAATTTCCCATTTATCAGCCATTGAAAGTAGCTTACCATTTTTACACTTCTTTGATGGCTTTAGAACCAGTCATGAATATAATGTTATAAATGAAATAAGTGATGACGTAATCAAAAAACTAGTAAATTATGATAAAATCACTGAATTTAGAGATCGTGCTTTAAACTCAAATAAAAGTATTACTAAAGGAACAGCTCAAAATGAAGATATCTATTTTCAATCAGTCCTAACAAGAAATAAAGATTACGCCAAAGTTCCTGATATCGTAAACGATTATATGCAAAAACTAAACAAAGAAATAGGAACAGACTATAAACCATTTAATTACTATGGTGGAACAAACGCTAAAGTAGTTCTTATCGCTATGGGATCAGTATGTGATACTATTAAATCAGTTGTAAAAAATAATCCCTTATTTGGTTTAATCGAAGTACATCTATATCGTCCATTTAGTAAAGAATATCTACTTAACGTCTTACCAAAAACAACTCAAAGAATTGGCGTATTAGATCGAACTAAAGAACACGGTGCTAGTGGTAACCCCTTATATTTAGATGTAGTATCATCTCTTAAAAATACCAATATCAAAATTTATGGTGGAATCTATGGACTATCAAGTAAGAATACCACTCCAAACGATATTTACGATGTATACATGAATTTATTAAATAATCCTAAAGATGATTTCTCAGTCGGTGTTATAGATGATGTAACAAATACAAGTCTAACTCACTATAAATATATTGAAGAAGATAATTTTAGAGAATTTAAAATCTTTGGTTATGGTTCAGATGGATCCGTAAGTGCATCAAAAGATATGTTAAAAATCTTAGGTAAATCTGCCTATGTTCAAGGATATTTCGAATATGACTCTAAAAAAAGTGGTGGCGTAACAGTTTCCCATTTAAGATTATCTAACAATCCAATAAATGCCCCATACTATACAAATCATCCCGAATTATTAGTAGTAACCAAAGACGAATACTTCCATAAATTTGATATGATAACCGGTTTAAAACCAGGTGGTAATTTAATAATAAATACCTCAAAAACCGAAGAAGAACTAAATAAATTCCTGCCAACAACCATTAAAGAATATTTAAATGCAAATAATATCAAAACATATATAATAAACGCTAGTAAATTAGCCGAAGAAAATGGAATTAAAGGTAAAATAAGTTTAATAATCGAAACCTCAATTTTAAATTTATTAAATATTCCAAATTACCAAAATATCTTAATTGAAAACGTTAAAGAAAGATTTGTAACTAAAGGAGAATCTATTGTTGAAAGTAATATCAAAGTTATAAAAGAAACTCCAAATAATCTATTTAATATCAAGATTACTAATGATGAAAGTATAAGTATTAATTCAAGTAACAATATTTTTGAAATGATTAATTCAAGACGTGGTAATGAATTGACTGTTAAAGATCTTCTTGATTATAAAGATGGTGCTTTCCCAGGTGGAACAACCAAATTTGAAAAACGTAAAATTAGTGAGGATATTCCTGTTTGGAATAAAGAAAAATGTATTAAATGTGGAATGTGTGCTTTAGTATGTCCTCATGCCGTAATAAGACCATTCGAATTACCTAATGGAGAATTTATTATTAGTATAAGTGGAGCTGACTGTACCGGTTGTGGATTATGTATTAACACATGTCCAAAAGATGCTTTGTCCTACGGTAAATTCGATGAAGAAAAACAAAAAGAAGCTAACGAACTATTTAATAATTATGAAAATCCTAAATACCCATTAACAACAATTAAAAATATTGAATTAAGAAAACCATTATTTGAGTTTTCTGGAGCATGCGCTGGTTGTGGTGAAACACCATATATCAAATTATTAACTCAAATTATTGGCGAAAAATTAGTTATTGCCAACGCAACAGGTTGTTCAAGTATCTATGGAGCATCATGCCCTAATACCCCTTATTCCGTATCATGGAGTAATAGTTTATTTGAAGATGCTGCTGAATATGGTTTTGGAATTTTAAATAGTTTTAACAACTTACAAAATCGTATAAAAAAAGAATTAGTTAGAATTAATAATAAAGATACAAAATATCTATTAGAACTACTAGAATCTAACGATTATGATAAAATAAAATCCGAATTACCAAAATTCAAAAAATACATTAAAGAAGATTTATTAAGTTTTGTAACACCTAAAAGTGTATGGACTATCGGTGGTGATGGTTGGGCTTATGATATCGGTTTTGGTGGATTAGATCATGTAGCATCATCAAATGAGAAAGTAAGAATTCTTGTACTAGATACTGAAGTATATTCAAATACTGGTGGTCAGTCAAGTAAATCAAGTCATTTAGGACAAGTTTGCGAATTTGCAAGTGGCGGTAAGAAAACATCTAAAAAAGATTTATTTAAAATTGCCATGTCATATCCAAATATATATGTTGGAAGCATCAGTTTAGGTGGTAATTTCATGCAAGCAATTAAAACAATTAAAGAAGCTGAAGAACATGATGGCCCATCAATTATAATTGCTTACTCTCCATGTATTGAACAAGGTATTAAAGGAGGGATGAGTAATTCAATCAAAGAAGAAGCTCTAGCAGTCGATTCAGGTTATGTCTTATTAATGAGATATAAAGATAATAAACTATACCTAGACTCTAAAGAACCAAACTTTGATAAATATGATGAATTCCTATCTAATGAAGTTAGATACAACGCATTAAAAATAAAAGACATAAAAAAAGCAAACGAATTGCTTGCTATAAATAAAGAAATAGCGGTCCAAAGATACAACTATTATAAAGAAATTTCTAATAAATAAAAAAATAGAGGCTATCCCCCTGGGTTAGCCTCAAAGAATAAAAAGGGGTTGGCTAGTGTGATACTAGCACCAATTCGCCTTTAAGTGAATTGGTACTTGTTATACTAAATGAAAAAGACTTAAAAGTCAACAATTTTTTGTTAAAATTTAAAATATTTTTTAAAGGAGATAAATATGCTAGAAGATATTAAAGGAATTGGTCCCAAAACCTTAAAATTATTTCAAAATTTAAACATCTTTACCATCCAAGATTTAATCACATACTATCCCTATAAGTATAAATTATATCACCCAGTCACCCTAGATAACTATGAAGAAAACACTGAAGTTTTAATAAATGGATATGTCGCATCCGATGCCAAAATATACTATATTAAAAGAAATTTAAATAAAATAAGTTTCAGATTAAATACTGGTACTAAACTAATAAACGTTACCATCTTTAATCGTCCCTTCATTAAACAACATCTGTTATTAAATAAATATATTTCCGTAATAGGAAAATATAACATCAAGACCAACACATTTACAGCCAGTGATATAAAATTAACCCCAATAATTAAAGATGAAATAGAACCAATTTATCACACAACTCAAGGACTAAAACAAGTAAATATTCATAAAATAATTAATAATTTATTAGAAAAAAATATCTATGTTCCCAGTCTAATACCTGAAGAATACATTAAAGAATATTCATTATTAGATAAATTAACCGCCATAAAAGAAATTCATAATCCAACTAGTACTAATAATTTAAAACAAGCTGAAGTATGTCTTAAATATGAAGAACTATTTGAATATACTTTAAAAATAAATTATTTAAAATATTTAAAAGATAAAACAACTACATCATATATAAAAACATTTGATACCTCAAAATTAGATAATTTAATATCAAGTTTACCATTTAAATTAACCGATTCACAAGTAAATGCCGTAGAAGATATTAAAAATGATTTTAACTCACCAAAGCATATGAATAGATTAATTCTAGGTGATGTTGGAAGCGGTAAAACAATTATATCCTTTCTAGCCATTTACATGAATTATTTATCTGGTTATCAAGGTGTCCTAATGGCACCAACTGAAATATTAATAAAACAACACTATGAAAATATCAAAAAAATCTTAACAGACTTAAATATTGAAATACTAACTGGTTCAACAACTAAAAAAGATCGTGACAAAATAATTGAAAATCTAAAAAACGGTCAAATAGATATTTTATTATCAACCCATTCAGTCTTAAATGATGATGTCATATTTAAAAATATCGGACTGGTTGTAACCGACGAACAACATCGCTTCGGTGTAAATCAAAGAAAAAACCTTCAAAACAAAGGAGAAAATGTTGACGTACTTTATATGAGTGCAACTCCAATCCCTAGAACTCTAGCTTTAACTATTTTTAAAGATATGGACATAACTGAAATTAAAACAAAACCATTAAATAGAAAACCTAAAATTACTAAATTATATAAAACATCAGAGATTAAAGAAGTTTTATATGAAATGCTAGATGAAATTAAAAAAGGACATCAAATCTATGTCGTTAGTCCCCTAATCGAAAATGAAGAAGAAAATACTAAACTAGCAAGTGTTAATTATTTATATGAAAAAATAAATGTAGCCCTTAATGGTAAAGTACCTATAGGTGTTCTTCATGGTAAATTAAAAAATGAAGAAAAAGAAAATATAATGAATGATTTTAAATCAAATAAAACTAAGATCTTAATATCAACAACCATCATTGAAATAGGAGTAGATGTTAGTAACGCTACGATGATTGTTATATTTAATGCCGAAAGATTTGGATTAGCAACCCTTCATCAGTTAAGAGGACGTATAGGTCGAAATGATATAGAATCAAAATGTATTTTAATAAGCGACTATGACACCCCAAGATTAAAAATATTAGAAGAAAGTGAAGATGGCTTCTACATCTCTGAAAAAGACTTCGAATTAAGAGGGGCCGGTGATTTATTTGGTGTAAAACAAAGTGGAGATATGGTCTTTAAAATAGCTAATCTAAATAAGGATTTTAAAATATTAAAAAAATGTAGTGAAGACTCCCTAGACTTCTTAAAAAAACACATTAACGAAATAGATAAATATCCTATTCAAAAAAACATAATAAGAGGTGTAAAAAATCTAAATTAATGATATATTTATAGTAGAAGGAGTTGAGATAAATGAATAGAGAAAAAATTAAAAATGAAGCCAAAAAAATGATTGAAGGAAATCTATGGACCATTTTAAAACCAATGTTAATTGTTATGATAATTTTAGGTTTTGTAAATGTAATATCAGAAAAAGTATTACAACAAGCTACATTCGTAGGAACAATGTGTTCAGCCTTACTTTTACTTGCGGGAATGCCTTTATCATATGGTTTAGATGTATTTATACTTAAATATGTAAGAAAAGAACAAGTAGATTATGATGAAATATTTAAACATTATTCTAAATTTGTTCATATAGTCTTATTAGAATTATTAATGTTAATTATTATTAGCCTTCCATATTTAATATTTGCTGTTCCAGGTATTTTAGTCGCTAATTATTATTCTAAATTCGTTCCTATGTTAGTGTTAGGATTATATATGTTTATTTATAATAGTCTTTGTTCCTTATTATCTGTTATTCCATGTATTATAGCTGCTATATTATATAGTCAAGCGATGTTTATCATGATAGATGGTGAAGAAAAACCAGTTGCTTGCATCAAAAAATCTAAAGAGATGATGTATGGTTATAAATGGGATTATTTCGTATTTATGTTAAGTTTCTTTGGTTGGTATTTACTATGTGTACTAACAATGGGTATTGCCATAGCATATGTTGCACCATATGTTTCAGTATCAAAAGCACTATACTATGAAGAACTTAAAAAAATTAAAAAAAATTAAATAATATAAATTGACAAACTATTCATAATTTTATATTATTAAATAGGTAAGGTAATAAACCTTACTGATCCTCTAACGATTCTTGTTAGAGTGTATCAACCAAAACCCCCTGAAGAGAGCATTTAACCGTGCTCTCATTTTTTATGCCCTAAATTAAAGGGTTTGCAAAGTTTTATGCATTATAAATTAGTTTTGGGTAATATTTGTGTAGCAATAGAAAAAAACTCCATTGATATTGATAATATCTATAGTAATAATTATATTTTATGATAAATAATTAACATTTAAAGACATTTTTCTTAAATTTTGATACAATTTTTGTAGGGAAATAAAAAAGTTTAATTATAGTTTAAAATATAAATTTAAAAAACTTTACTAAACTCAAAAAATGGAGGAAAAATGAAATTAATTGACAATCATATAGAAAAATTAGGAGATGACTTAAAAAAAGAAATTAAGGAAAATTCTAAAATAAGAATTTGTTCTTCAATTTTTTCAATGTATGGTTATGAAGCATTAAAAAAAGAGCTTTCAAAAATACAAGAATTTAAGTTTATTTTCTCAGATCCAACATTTGTAGAACAAAATAAAAATACTAAAGAACAAAGATTCTTTGAGATAAATTCAAAAATAAGAGAAAAATCTTTAAGTGGTTCTGATTTTGAAGTTAAATTAAAAAATGAACTAAATGGGAAGTCAATTGCATCAGAATGTGCGGATTGGATAAAAAGAAAAGCAAAATTTAAAACTAATATTAATAGAAATGCTATTCAAAAATTTATGACTATTGAAGATTCTATAAATAGAGTTGGATATACTAATGTAGAAGAATTTTCTACAGTCGGATTTGGTTATGAAAAAGACAATTCAATCTTTATGCCTGTAACTAAAATAGATGAAGAATATGCTATTACTAAAAGTTATATTGAATCTTTTGAACAAATATGGAACGATGAAAAACAACTAAAAGACATAACAAATGAAGTAATTGATTTTATATCTGATTTATATAAAGAAAATTCACCAGAATTTGTTTATTATGTAACTCTTTATAATATTTTTACGGAATTTTTAGAAGATATTTCTGAAAATGAACTTGCAAATGAAAAAACAGGATTTAAAAAATCTAAGATTTGGAATTCATTATATGATTTTCAAAAAGATGCTGTTCTTGGAATTATAAACAAATTAGAAAGACATAGAGGGTGTATTCTTGCAGATAGTGTAGGTCTTGGAAAAACATATACTGCTCTGGGTGTAATTAAATATTATCAAGAAAGAAATAAAAGTAGTATTTTGGTATTATGTCCAAAAAAGTTGTCTGAAAATTGGAATACATTTATAAAAAATTACAAGGATAATCCTTTACAAGAAGATAGATTTAATTATGATGTATTATTTCATACAGATTTATCTAGAAAACAAGGAAATTCAAATGGAATGGATTTATCAAGAGTTAATTGGGGAAATTATGATTTAGTTGTCATTGATGAATCACATAATTTTAGAAATAATAGTGCTAGAAACGATAGAGAAACAAGATATGATAAATTAATGAACAATGTTATGAAAGCTGGTGTAGAAACTAGAGTATTGATGTTGTCTGCAACTCCAGTAAATAATAAATTTTTAGATTTAAAAAATCAACTTGCACTTGCTTATGAAGGACATACTGATAGAATAGATGAGAAAATAAGTAATACTAAGTCTATTGATACAATTTTAAAAAATGCTCAGACAATATTTAATGAATGGAGTAAACTTGATCCAGAAGAAAGAACTGGAAAAGAATTATTAAATAGATTAAATACTAATTTTGACTTCTTTAAATTATTAGATAGTGTTACAATTGCAAGAAGTAGAAAACATATTGAAAAATACTATAATATGAAAGATATAGGAGAATTTCCTACACGATTAAAACCAATAAGTAAAACACCAGAATTAACTGATTTAGATAGCTTTATGTCAATTAAAGAAATAGCAGATACTTTATCAAAATTAAATATGAGTGTTTATGCACCGTTTGATTATATTTTACCAAATAAATTATCCGAGTATGAAGATAAGTATGATATATCAGTTAAAGGTGGACAATCAAGTTTTAGACAGGCAGATCGTGAAAAAAGTTTGCAGATTCTAATGAGAATCAATTTTTTAAAAAGATTAGAATCTTCTGTTGAATCGTTTAGATTAACTTTAAATAAAGTAATGAATCAAATTGAAACAATATTAAAATCAATTGAAGAATTTGAAAATAGAGGAATTAATAAATCATTCGAAGATATAGAAGTAACAAATTATAATTCAGATGAAGATGTTGAAGATTTACTTGACGATCAATTTAGTATTGGTAAAAAAGTCAAAATTAATTTAGAAGATATGAATACAATAGGCTGGAGACAAGACTTAGTAGCAGACTGTGTAATACTAAAAAAATTAATCAATGAAATGGAAAAAATAAATCCAGAGCATGATTTAAAATTAAGAGAATTATTTAATTTAATTATTAATAAAGTAAATCATCCTATTAATAGCAATAATAAAAAAGTTATAATATTTAGTGCTTTTGCTGATACAGCTGATTATTTATATAAATGTTTAGCAGTAAATTTAAAGAACCATTATGGACTTAATACTTGTAAAATAACTGGTTCTGGAATTAATGAATGTACAATTAATATGAATAAAGAATTTAATAATTTATTATTAAACTTTTCTCCAAAATCAAAACATAGAAATATGTTAGATCCTAGTTCTACAGATGATATTGATATTTTAATTGCTACAGATTGTATTTCAGAAGGACAAAATTTACAAGATTGTGATTATTTAATAAATTATGATATTCATTGGAATCCTGTTAGAATTATTCAAAGATTTGGCCGTGTAGATAGGATAGGTTCTGATAATAAAGTTATACAATTAGTTAACTTCTGGCCTAATTTATCTCTTGATGATTATATTAATTTAAAAAATAGAGTTGAAAATAGAATGGTAATGATGGATATTTCAGGAACTGGAGAAGATAATGTTTTAACTAATAAATCTAGTGATATGGAATATAGAAAAGAACAATTAAAAAAATTACAGGAAGAAGTAGTAGACTTAGAAGAAATGAATACAGGAATTTCAATAACTGATTTAGGATTAAATGAATTTAGAATGGATTTAGTAGAATATGTAAAAAACAATGGAAGTTTAGAAGGAGTTCCTTTTGGTCTACATTCAGTAGTTCATGAAAATAAAGAACTAGGCGTTGAAAAAGGAGTTATTTATATTTTAAAAAATATAAATAATGAAGTGAATATTGATAATATAAATCAATTACATCCTTTCTATTTAGTCTATATAAAAGAAGATGGTGAGATATTATCTAATCATTTAAATGTTAAACATACTTTAGACATCTTAAGAATAATTTCAAAGGGTAAAAGCAATCCAATTAAAAGTGCTTATAATATCTTTAATGAATTTACTAATGACGGTAAAGATATGAAATTATATTCTAGTTTATTAAGCCAAAGTATTGATTCTATAATAAATATCAAAGAAGAAAATGATATTGATAGTTTATTTAGAACAGGTGGTACTACTATGTTAAAAAATAACATTAAAGGATTAGAAGACTTTGAACTTATTACATTTATGGTGGTGATATAATGTTAGATATTCCTAAGAAATGTTATGTAAATAAATTTTTACCAAAAAAGATATTTTATGAAAAAATTGCTATATCGCCATCAGTTAAAGAAGAGTTTACTAATCAAGTAGATAGAATAACATGGTTATATAAAATATCTCCTGATACAATTGGTATTAGTAAAACAGATAATGTTGAGGAAATAGAAGTATTTCAACTTGATTTAAAAGAAAAAATAATACCTAAAAAAATTATTAAAGTTATAACAAAAGGAATTCCATATAAAATAGTATTTTTATTAAAGTATAACAAAGAATATTGTTATTTATTAAAGATAGATGATATATATAACTTAGAGTGGAATAAAGAAATTAATATTGATTTTAACGCAATAAACTTAGAAGTATTATATGAAAACATTGTTAAAACAATTATAAATAAAAAAGATGATATTAGAAATTTTGAAATTATTATTGATGAAAAAAATAAAAAAGATGATTTAAATAAAAAAATAATTAATTTAAGAAATAAAATTAAATCAGAAAAACAGTTTGATAGAAAATTAGAACTGAATACTGAATTAAATAAATTATTAAAAGAAATGGAGGAGATTAATAATGAATAAATTAGATATGGAATCAAAAAATATAATTGATTCAAACATTGAAAAATTGAAAGAATTATTTCCATCTTGTGTACAAGAAGATAAAATAGATTTTGATATGTTAAAACAAGAATTATCTATGGTTGTAATAGATGCTAAAAAAGAAAAATATCAACTAACTTGGCCTGGCAAGAAAGAGGCTATAGTTAATGCAAATACACCAAGTAAAAACACATTAAGACCAATTAAAAAAAAATCAGTAGATTATGACAACACTCAAAATATTTATATTGAGGGAGATAATTTAGAAGTATTAAAAATTTTACAAGAATCTTATTTAAATAAAATAAAATGTATCTACATTGATCCACCTTATAATACTGGCAATGATTTTATATATAATGATAATTTTAATAAATCTGAAAATCAAGAACTTGTTGAGTCAGGTCAAATTGATGAAAACGGAAATAGAATGATAACTAATTTTTCATCTTCAGGAAGATATCATAGTAATTGGCTTTCAATGATGTATAGCAGGCTCAAAATCGCTAGAAATTTATTAACAAATGATGGTGCAATATTTATAAGTATTGATGAGAACGAATATGATAATTTAAAAAAAATATGTGATGAAATATTTGGTGAAGCTAATCATGCAACTACTTTTCATATACAAGTAAGATATGGTAATAAATTAACTCATACTTCAAAAAATTTTTCACCATTATTAGAATATGTCTTAGTGTATACTAAGAAATTTGATAATTTTATACCAGTATTGCCATACGAAGAATATGGATTGGATTCGTTTTGTTATGAGATAACAGAGTTATCTAGTGGTAAAACTGTTGAAGTAAATGATCAAAAGATAACTATTTTTAAGGCTGGTGAGTGGAAAGTAGAAAAAAAAGATCGTGGCAGTTTGAATCTTTTGAAAGAAACTTGGATAAGTGGAAGTATTTATTCTAAAATGAGTTATGGACAAGTCTTCCGAAAATATTTGGAACCAAGGTTTTCAGAAGATGGACTTGGCACATTATATAAATTACATGGTCGAGGAGAAGATGGTTTAGGATATAGGTATTATACAGGGCCACAAAAAAAGGGTGCTACTAAAGGAAAAATGTATTCTGGAGTTCCAACTGAAACTGCTGAACAATTAAAAAATGGACAATCAACGAAGAAATATAGTCCAATAACTACTTATATAGATTATAGTGCCGATTTCGGAAATATAAGAAATGAGGGTAATATTGATTTTAGATCGGGTAAAAAGCCTGTAAAAATGCTAAATAATTTTCTTGAAATGATTACTGGAGATGATTATTTATGCATGGACTTCTTTTCTGGATCTGCATCATTTGCTCATGCTGTAATGCATCATAATAGTATTTATAATAAAAATTTAAAATTTATTCTTGTTCAAATACCAGAAATTAATGAAATGGAGTCAGATTATATTAAACATGGTTTTGAAACTATATGTGATATGGGCGAAGAACGCATTAGAAGAGCAGGTAAAAAAATTAAAGAAGAAACTAATGCTAATATAGACTATGGATTTAGAGTTTATAAAGTAGATTCTTCTAATATGAAAGATGTATACTATAAACCAAGTGAGTTAGGTCAAACAAATTTGTTTGATATGATGAGTAATATTAAAGAAGATAGAACTCCTGAAGATTTATTAACTCAAGTAATGTTAGACTTAGGATTGACTCTTGATTTGAAGATTGAAGAAAAAACTATTTTAAATAATAAAGTTTATTATGTTGCAGATAATGCCTTAGTAGCTTGTTTTGATGATAGTGTAAATATTAATATTATTGATGAAATTTGTAAATGCAAGCCTTTAAAAGTAGTATTTAAAGATATGTCATTTAAGTCTGATAAAGATAAAATTAATTTAGAAGAAAGAGTGAAGAAACTTTCACCTGATACAGAGATAAGTATTCTATAAGGGAGGTGTAAATAAATGAAATTAAAATTTAAACACCAATCATATCAAGATGATGCCGTACAATCTATTGTTGATGTATTTAAAGGTCAAACTAAAGGATATAGAAAAGATTTACTTGCTAGATATAAAAAGATTGAAGGAATGGGCATATTTAGAGAAGAAAAAGAAGTTGAAGAAATATCTTTTGGCAATAAATCTATTGAACTTCTTGAACAAGAAGAAAGAAATAATATTAGATCTATTCAAAGAAGAAATGATATTAATTTAACTGATGGACAAGATTTAAGTGAATTTTCTATTGAAATGGAAACTGGTACTGGTAAAACTTTTACTTATATAAAGACCATGTATGAATTAAATAAGGAATATGGTTGGAGTAAGTATATTGTAATGGTTCCAAGTATTGCAATTAGAGAGGGTGTACAAAAATCATTTGATGTAACTCAGGATTATTTTCAAGAGTTATATCATAAGAAAATAAGATACTTTATATATAATTCTTCTAATAGTTCTAATATAGCAAATATTAATACTTTTGCTTCTGATGATTCAATACAAGTTATGATTATTAATTATCAAGCCTTTGCTTCAAAAGGTGCTGGTAATAGAAAAATATATGAAGAGCTTGATGAATTACAATCAAGAAGACCAATCGATGTAATTAAATCTGTTCACCCAATATTAATTATTGATGAACCTCAAAAGTTTGGTGATAAAACTGAAGAGTTATTTAAAGAGTTTAATCCTTTATTTAAGATTAGATATTCTGCTACTCATAAAAGAGGAAAAGAATATAATAAAGTTTATAGATTAGATGCTATTGATGCTTACAATCAAAAGTTGGTTAAAAAAATAAATGTTAAAGGAATAGAAGTATTACATGATAAATCAGAAGATACATACTTATTCTTAGATAGTGTAGATATTAGTAGCAAACATGATCCAATTGCTAATTTAGAAATAGAAGTCAAATCTTCATCTGGGGTATCTAGAAAATTAATGAAAATTAAAGCTGGTGACGATTTATATACAAAATCTGGAGAATTACAAC
The DNA here is from genome assembly GCA_934101225.1 of uncultured Bacilli bacterium. Taxonomy (GTDB): domain Bacteria; phylum Bacillota_I; class Bacilli_A; order RF39; family UBA660; genus CAG-533. The sequence goes on from CAKOQK010000007.1 coordinate 23,028, forward strand.
AATATAAAGGTTATAAAGTTAGTGAAATTGATGGAAGATACGATGATTATGATAAAGTGTATTTCACTAATGGAAAAGTGATTCAAGTAGGTCAAGCTAAAGGAAATGTTGAACAAGAATATATAGCAAGAATTCAAATTAGAGAAACAATTAAATCTCACTTAGAAAAAGAAAAAGAATTATATAAAAAAGGTATTAAAGTTTTATCATTATTCTTTATTGATGAAGTAGCAAAATATAAATATTATGATGATAGTCAGGCTCTAAAAGGTGAATATGCAAAGATATTTGAAGAAGAATATAATAAAGCAATTATAGAATATATTACTTTATTTGATGATGAATATTCAAAATATTTAAAATCATTCGAAACTGGCAAAATTCATGCGGGATATTTCTCAATAGACAAAAAAGGTCATGAAATAGATTCAGCAATTAATGACAAAAAAGAATATTTATCTTTTGATGAAGATGCTTATAATTTGATAATGAAAGATAAAGAAAGATTATTATCTTTAGATGAACCTGTAAGATTTATTTTCTCTCATTCTGCACTTCGTGAAGGTTGGGATAACCCTAATATATTTCAAATTTGTACTTTAAAACATAGTAATTCAGAAATAAGTAAAAGACAAGAAATAGGTCGTGGCCTTCGTATTTGTGTTAATAATAACGGTGAAAGAATGGATTATTCTGTATTAGAAGGAAATTTTCATATAATCAATAATTTAACTGTTATTGCATCAGAATCTTATGATAAATTTGCTGAAGCACTTCAAACTGAAATGGTTGATAGCCTTTCTTCAAGGCCTACAAAACTTACTATGGATTGGCTTATGAATAAACAAGTTGTTAATGAAGAAGGAAAAATATTAGAATTCAATAATGAGAATACATTTAATTTTATGCTTCAAATGAAAAATGAAGGATATGTAGATGATCAATTTAAAATAACTGAAAAATTTATTGAAGATAGGGATAATAATCAGTTAAATTTTGGAGAATTATTTAATGACTTCAAAGATGATATAACAAGAATGATTTCTAATATTTACAATGCTGATAATTATAAACCAACAACAGATGGAAGAAGAGATAATATTAAAGATCTTATTCCAAATGATAATTTTATGAAAAAGGAATTTCAAGAATTATGGAATAAGATTAATATTAAAACTTTATATGAAGTTGATTTTAATTCAAATGAATTAATAAATAAAGCTGTAAATTCTATTAATGGTAAATTAAATATTTCCAAAATGGCGGTTAAAATTACACAAGGAGAACAAAAAGATACTTTGTCTGCTGAAACATTAAAAGAACATACAACTTTGACTAATGGAAAAACTTCTACATCTGTAATTGATGATTTTACCCCATCACAAATTAAATATGATTTAATTGGTGAAATAACAAAGGATACTGGATTAACAAGAAAAACTATAATAACAATTTTATCTAAAATTAATCCTAAAAAATTTAATTATTATCAATACAATCCGGAAGAATTTATAAGAAAAGTAACTAATTTAATTAATGATGAGAAAGCAACATCTGTTATAGAAGGTATTACATATCATAAAACAGATAAAAAATATTCTAATGATATATTTACAATGAATAATATAAAAGCAGAACTAAATGTAAATGCTATATCCAATGTTAGAAAACATATATATGATTTTTTAGTATATGATTCAGTTGTAGAAAAGAAGTTTGCAGAAAAATTAGAATCTGGCGAAGTGACTGTTTATGCTAAATTGCCTAATGACTTTAAAATTCCTACCCCAGTTGGAAACTATAATCCTGATTGGGCAATTGTATTTAATAATAAAACATTTAAGTATATTTATTTTGTCGCAGAAACAAAAGGTGATATGTCATCCTTGCAACTAAAAGGATCTGAACAAGCAAAGATTGCTTGTGCTAAAAAACACTTTGAATGTATTAGCAACAATAAAGTAGGTTATGACGTTGTTGATAGTTATGAATCATTAATTAATTTGTTAACATCATAAATAAATAAAATAACAATCAGATGATATTATATGAAATTCAGATAATGATGGGAAATGTCAAGTAGTGTTGTTGAATTTCAAAAATTATGTAATAATCACATAGTATCATTATTCGAAATAATATGATATAATAATATTCATAATAATATGAGTATATTTCATTTTTAAGATGGAATATGCTCTTTTTTGATTGGAGGTAATTATGAAAAGAATAATGCCAAAAAAAGAAATACTATACATATCCAAAGTGATTGAAAAAAACATTTATTATTATGATTCTTATCTTAAAGATAAAGGCTTTTTATCAGAAAATATTTTATCTCAGTTAAGAAATTTAGTCGAGGACGTTGTAATTCTCTTAAATAATAAACAAAATAATTTAACTTTAGATACACATTATGATAATGTTAATGCGTCATTTGAAGCAATAAAAGGAATAAAAAAATATAAATTTTTATCTGATTTTCATAGTTATTTACAAGGAACAGCATCTCATTACACACCTAATGAAGATAGTGCAGAACGACTAGTAAAATATTATTATAGATATATATGCTTAATAAAAAAATTATTAAAAGAAGAACTTAATATTGACATTATTAATAATATAGATTTATTCCCCGTATATGATGATAAATCTATGAAAGAAAATTATGATATTATTTGTGATAAAGTTGAACACATCGATATTTCCAAGAAAAAATCAATTAAGGGAAAATTTTATGTTGAAAAAATTAATACAATATATTCCAAAGAAGATATTTATTATGAAATAACACTAACAAAAGCAACAGACTATAATAATAAATTTGAGAGGTTAACATTTTACTCAAAAGAATATATTCCAGATAATTATTCTATAAATATAACAGCAGTCGATGATTTTGTAGATTTAAATATAGGTAAAGTAAAAATAAAAGTAATTACTTCTTATAAGGTTGCAATAAGAGTTTGTGAGTTAAAAAATATTTTTAAGATATTAGGAGTAACACGCAACTTTGATGAAAATTATAAAGAATATCGTAATTTGATGGATTATTTAACAGATAATCATTGCACAATTAACCATATATTATGTATGGAAAAAGGCGAATTTGATTTAGTAATTAAAAATATACAAACGGATGCTGAAAATCATTATATAAGCATAATGCTAATAAATATAAGAGAAATAATAAAAAACAATAAGCGTGGATGTAATATTTTACGATATTTAACCTCAAAAATGGTAAACACAGTAATTAAAGATCAAATAGGAATAATACCACATAAATATTTAAGTAATTTATATATTCATAAAAAAAGTGGAATGTTTGATGCTATGCCATTTGCAATGTCTCTTCATAATCATAATCCACAATTTACTGATTTAATTCAGGCAATTGATGTTGGAAATCGAGATGACGAATTATTGTTTTCTTATATAAAAAATAATATTGAAAATAATGATGAATTATACACTCCTGTTGATGAAATAGGATATTTTGATAATATTCCAAAACTTGTTGAAAAATATAATAATAAAATACTTTCTATATTACCAAATACAGATAGTATATTGATATTAGAACATAATTTTATTTATATTAAAGAATATGAAAAAAAATCTATAGAAATTATAAAAAAATTAGAAGAGTATTCAAATATAGTAAACTCCAATCTAAATGGTATAGTTGATTTTTATATGGATTTAATGCTTGATGAATCTATTTCAAATGATAAAGAAAAGATTTTAAAAGATATTTTTAAAAATGGTTCTATAGCATTTATTTATGGCCCAGCAGGAACAGGTAAAACTAAAATGATAGAATTGCTATCTAGTGCATTTGTAAACTACAAAAAATGTATAATTGCAAATACAACTACAGCCGTTTCAAATTTGAATGATAGATTAGAAATAGATAATAATATGAATATCATGACTATAAATAATTTTATAAAAAATTATGATGAAGATTGTGAAATATTAATTATAGATGAATGTAGTACAATTAGTAATAATGATATGTTATCAATATTAAATAAGATAAAATATAAGGCAATTGTTATGGTAGGGGATATATATCAAATAGAATCAATCAGGTATGGAAACTGGTTTCGAATATGTAGTAGATATTTTAAAAGTGGTGTTTCATACGAATTAGAAATGACTCATAGAACGACTGATGATGATCTATTAGATTTATGGAGTTGTGTTAGAGAAAATGATAAACGTGCAATATCTATTATGAGTAATAAAGAGTATTCTGAAGAAATATCTAAAAATATATTTACAAGAACAACACCAGAAGAAATAATTTTATGTTTAAATTATGATGGAATGTACGGTATTAACAATATTAATAAAGTAATGCAAAATTCCAACAAAAATAAAGAATTTAATTTTGGTGTAGATACTTTTAAAGTTGGGGATCCGGTTTTATTTAATGATTGTCCAAGATTTAATAAATTCCTTTATAACAATTTAAAGGGAATAATAACTGATATAGAAGAAGATGAAAATTCTATGTGGTTTTCAATAGAAATTGAAAAGAACTCAGTAAGAAAAACAATTATTCCAAGTGATATACAAATAATTGATAGTGACAATAAAGATAAAATAATAATTAAATTCAAAGTTAATGAATATAAGGATAAGGATGATGACGAAAATGAATATGATCATATCATTCCTTTTAATTTATCGTATGCAATATCAATTCATAAAGCACAAGGATTGGAATATGATAGCGTTAAAGTAGTTATTACACCCAATATAGAAGATAGAATAACAAAGAATATTTTTTATACATCAATTACCAGAGCTAAAAAGAATCTAAAAGTATATTGGAGTTCAGATAGTCAAGATAAGATTTTTGATAGATTTGATAAAAAAGAAAGCAAAAGTGATTTAGGAATATTAAATCAAAAAATAAAAAATAGCTAATAAGTGATTTTAATCATCATCTATCCATCAATTTAATATAAATTTATAAATTATTAGTTAGATCGGATTATGCTTTATATTATGTTATCACGCATAAATTAACGTCCATCCTAACATAACAAAAACAAATTTTTGTGATAGATTAGTATAACATGTATTGTATAATTAAGTAATGTTTAAACCATTGAATGGCTATTAAAAATTTTTACCATATTATTTATCTAAATTATAATTTATAACATCAAGATATCTGTTCATAATAATAATCTAATACACTTCTTACTTGTTCTTCAGTAAGTTTAAGTTGTTCTAATTTTTTATAATAATCTTTATAAATATTTACAGCTTTATTATAAGAATCACTACCTTCTTTATATGTTTTAGATAACTCAGATATTTCAACATCAGTATTTATACATCTAGAAAATAAATAAATATTGCAATACTGATATCCTACATTTTGATTACTATCTACATATCTTCTAAACGCAACACCATCATCAAGTAAGTTAAAGTTTGTAAACTCTAATGGATTACCACCATAAAAACTAAATTTATTTTTTTCTAAATAATCCTTTATTTCTTCAACACTTAAGTTTTCTGTATCAATTTCATATTTTAAAGTAATATCCCCATTAGCATGCTGATCATGATAGAATCTATAATAAGAATAACCAATAACGGTAACAACAACTAATATTACAATAACTCTAACTAACTTATTAGTAAAGAAACTATAAATAGCAGACCAAGTAAAATACTTATCTAAAAGTTTTAACATAATAACCTCACATCTAAAATAATTATAACAATAATTTTAGGTATAGTAAATTAGAAGGAATATTATTGTAAAGTACCATAAATACTTTATTGACATAAATATCGAAAATTCGTATAATATCAGTAGAAAAGTCAAGAAAGGATATTATTATGGAAAAACTAACTCTTAAGGAATTTAAAGATAAAAGTTATATGGAAATTATTGAAGAACTTATGAATAAAAATAATGGATACATAACATCTAAAGAACTAGATATGTTTGATATACATAGAATGTACCTATCAAATATGCAAACAAAAGGAATTATTGTAAAAGTATCTCCTGGTATTTATATTGATTCAAATAAAATTGTAGACAATTATTATATTTTTTGTTTAAGTATGCCTAATACTATATACTCTCATATGACCGCATTATATTTTCATGGTATATCTACAAAAGTCCCAAATGATGTATACGATATAACAGTTAAAAGAAGTTACAACAGTGTTCATCTAAAGAAACACAATGTTTTCTATGTTGATAATAATATTTATGAACTTGGTCTTTCTGAAGTAGAAACTCCTACGGGTAATAAAGTTAAAGCATATGATATTGAAAGATGTATTTGTGACATAATTCGTTCTAAAAAAAGAATGGATTTAGAACTTGTTAAACATTGTATAAGAGAGTACCTAAAAAGAAAGGATAAAGATCTTGTTAAACTATCTTTGTATGCCGAAAAACTAGGTATAAAAGAAGTTGTAATGGATTATGTAGGTATGATGCATGAATAGAGAAAAATCAAAAGAAAACAATTTATCTGATAAGAGGATATTAGTAAATAAAATACAATGTAAAAAGTGTAATGATATTATTGAATCAAAAGATGTTCATGATTTTAAATGGTGTTCTTGTAAGAGTATAGCAGTTGATGGTGGTTTACAATATTTAAGAAGAGTAGGAAATCTTGAAGATATAATAGAATTATCTAAATTTGAAATAAAGTAGGAGGGTTAGAAATGAATCAGGATAAAATGCATTTAATTAATAAAATATTTAATAATGAAACTATAAGAACAGTATGGGATAAGGAAGATGAAAAATATTATATAAGTGTTGTTGATATAGTAGGAGTTTTAACAGAAAGTGAAAATCCACAAGTATATTGGAGAGTAATGAAAAAAAGACTTAAAGATGAAGGAAATGAAACCGTTACAAATTGTAACGCTTTGAAGTTAAAAGCTCAGGATGGTAAATATAGATTAACAGATGTAGTTGATATTGAAGGTATGTTTAGAATAATTGAATCTATTCCAAGCAAAAATGCTGAACCAATAAAAGTATGGTTAGCTAAATTAGGAAGTGAAAGAATTAATGAAGTGTTTGATCCTTCACTTGCTGCCCAAAGAGCCATAGATATTTATCGTGCTAAAGGTTACGATGAAAAATGGATTGCGAAAAGATTAAAAGGAATTCAGGATCGAAAAGAATTAACTGATATCTGGCAAGAAAATGGTATAAATGAAGGTAAAGAATATGCCATACTAACTAATGAAATTTATAAAGAATGGTCAGGTATGACCGCAAAAGAATACAAACAATATAAAGGTCTTCGTAAAGAGTCTCTAAGGGATAATATGGATAACATTGAAATAATATTAGCGGATTTATCAGAAGAAACAACTAAAAGACTTGCTAAAAAACATAGACCACAAGGTTTAGAACAAAATAAAGAAGTTGCTAGAATGGGTGGACATGCTGCAAAAGTGGCAAGAGAAGATATAGAAAAAAATTTAGGAGAATCAGTTGTTACTAAACAAAATAGATTAAATTATGAATATAAAGAAACAAAGAAATTAGAAACTAGCAGAAAGTAGTTAATAGTCATAATATGTAAAAAAATACAGAGAAATTAACATTATTGTTAACGGATTTAACATTTTAAAAATACAAAGTTGCAATTAATTCTAACTGGTGAAATTATGTCACCAGTTATATTTTGTTTAATAAAAATGAGTGCAATCAAGTCTATAATTAGTGAATTTATTAAAAGTAAAAAATATTTCCAAAATCATAACAAAAATGGTAGTTATGGAAAAATATTTCCAAAACTCTTCCAAAAGTTGACATAATAATTTAAATAATGTAATTATTAAATGAAAAAAGAATATTTCAAATGTCAGACATTTCAAAATATATTTATAAGGTAATTATAAACTTAGAAAAAATAAAATATGAACAGACAAAATTATATTTTTTAGAAATTTAAATTAATAGAAAATACCAAAATAATTGGATAAAAAACAATTACAAAATAATAAAAAACCAACTCCAATGGTTGCCTTCTTAAGCGGCGCTTAGCGCCTACATGGATTTAGTTATTTTATCTATAAATAATTTAATTAGACCAATTGTAAATACATTATTATATCTACTACACAATAAAATTATAATAAACAAATAAAACCATATTTATACAAAATATACTCGGAAAATAACATATAAATAACTAAAAACAACTGAATTTGTTAATTTTATTTTTACTTAAATATACTATCCATCGAAATATTATGATTCTTACAAATTGTATACAAACTCATAGTAGAAATTAAATTATTACCTAATTCATAATTACTATAAGTAGTTTGAGATATCATACACTCATCTGCAATTTGCTGCTGAGTTAAATTTAAATCTTTTCTAATTCTTTTTAATTTGTTACCAATCATTTTTCTATCAATACTATCAAGTTTATCATACTTAACATTCTTACTATTTAACTTAAGTAAATAATCCATGGAATAACCATATTTCAAACTAAAATTATATAAATGCTTTAAAGGAATAACATCTCTACCAGTTTCCCATCCACTATAGGTAGATTCAGACACATTAAAAACCTTACCAAGTTCCTTCTGAGTCATTTCCATGTATTCTCTAATATATTTCAAGTTGTTTTCGTACATTTTACTACCACCTATTATTAATTTTTGCATTAAAAAAATAATTATTTATAAAACTTGGATATATTTGGTAAAAATATGTTATTATAATGTATAGAAACAAAAAGAAAATAGGTAATCATATGAATTATAAAACTAAAATACTACAATATCTTATAAGTACTAAGCCGAAACATTATGGAATAATGCAAGAATTAATTAACAATGGTGTATTCGATAAAATTTTAAAAATTAATTTTAAAAAAGAAGATAATAATCAAAATGTTGAAGAATCATTTATTGAAAAACTAACTTTCTTTGTTGATTTCTTTCATAACAACTTTCCATCAATTAAAGAAAAAGGACACATACTAGAGTTAATATTAACAACAAATATACCAGAATTTTTAACTACACCTATTACTTTAAAAGAACTTAACGATAAATATATTATTTATTCAATGAAAAAAACAATCATTATTAACTTCCTAACTATTTTTAAACAAATCAGAAATAATATTCCCATTCAAGAATTAAATAAATTAAAAATAAAATATAACTATAATTTAGATAAATTAACAGATGTTGAAAACCTGTTTAATCTTTTAAAAGACCTAGTAATAACCAATATAACCAATGATGATAACATACTATGCTTATTTGATAACTACGCTAACAAGATGACCAAAATAGAAAACGAATACAACCTTAACAAACAAGAAACCATCATTAAAATAAACAATGAATATATTTATTACTATAAAAAGATTTTTAATAATTATCAAAAAAGAATAAAGGTAATAAACTTAGCAAAATGCGTATATAAACTAACTTAATTTGTAAAGTATATGATATTTTTAAAATTAATTGACATATTCTTCTAAAACATATAACATAAATTAAATATTTAAGAAAGAAGTAAAAAAATGATTAAGGTAGTAGCTGCAATAATTAGAAATAATCAAAATGAAATATTTATAGCCCAAAGAAATCAAAATAAATCTCAAGGAGGCCTATGGGAATTCCCTGGTGGGAAAATAGAACCTAATGAAACTGAAAATCAGGCAATTATTAGAGAGATAAAAGAAGAATTAGACATGAATATTACAGTAATAGATAAGTATACTGAAATAATTTATGAATATCCCGATAAAACTATTAATCTAATTGTCTTAAATTGCCAAATAAATGATAATCATTATGCTTTACTAGAACACCAAGATTGTGCCTGGACAGTTCCATCTAATCTAAAAAACTATGAATTTGCTCCTGCTGACAAGATCATCATTAGCAAATTAAACAACAATAAAATCTCTTAATATTATAGTGATAGAATTAAATTATTTGTAAATTATTTCTTAATTTTGGTTTTGATTGACAAACCTTTAAAAAACTTTAATATTTTTGATACTTATATCATTAAAAGACGTATAGTTGCTAATAATCGGACAGATTTGCAACTATCTTTTTTATACAATAAGAAATTCATACTGAAAAACAAACGCATGATATACATAATATTAAAGTATAAAATTTAAGGATTAAAAATAAATTATCTAAATATGACTAATAACAAATAAAAAAACAATAAAAAACAATAAAAAAAATGAAAGATAGCGACTACCGGAATTTAAGTCTGTGGATACTAAAGGTTACTTTATATTTGAAACAGGAAATTATAAGTAAAAGACGAAAATATCAAATTTAAAATTTTTATCTAAGTTCAGTGTTAAACAAATACATCAAAAATAGAATTCATAGTATCAAGCAAAATACATGTCGACATGATCAAAGACAGGTTTACATTAATTTAAAATTTGATATAATAATTATAGATAGTAAAGAAGACTATTATTTAGAAAGGTAGGAGAAAAATGAGTAATATTCATGTGACAAGTGAAATAGGAAAATTAAAAAAAGTATTACTTCATAGACCAGGTAATGAGTTATTAAATCTAACTCCAGATACTTTAAATGAATTACTTTTTGACGATATTCCTTATTTAGCTGAAGCACAAAGAGAACATGACATGTTCGCAAAAGCATTAATTGAAAATGACATAGAAGTTGTTTATCTTGAAGATTTAGTAGCAGAAGTAATTGATAGTGATGAAAAAATACGTGATAAATTTATTCGACAATTTATTATAGAGGCTGGAATTCATACTATAAAGTATCAAATTTTAACTTACAAATTTTTAGATAAAATAAAAGATTCTAAAAAATTAGTACTACAAACCATGGAAGGAATTCAAATTAAAGACTTTCCTTTTAGAAAAAGGGAAATAGAAAAAACATTGGTGGATTTAGTAGATGAGCCTGAAAAGTTTATAGCAGCTCCAATGCCAAATTTATACTTTACAAGAGATAATTTTGCAAGCGTTGGTGAGGGAGCAAATTTAAATCACATGTATTCAGTTACAAGAAATAGGGAATGCATTTATGCCGAATATATCTTTAAATATCATCCAGATTTTAAAGACACACCTTTATATTATAATAGAGGTTATCATTGGCATACAGAAGGTGGAGACTTATTAAATATTAATGAACATACTGTAGCCATTGGTATTTCGCAAAGGACTGAAGCAGCAGCTATAGATCAAATTTCTAAAAACTTTTTTAAAGATCCAACTTGTAAAATTGATACTATTTTAGCATTTAATATTCCAGTATCAAGAGCGTTTATGCATCTTGATACAGTATTTACACAAATAGATAAGTATACATTTACATACCATCCTGCAATTTCAGATACATTACAAGTATTTGAAATAACTGAAGGGTTTGATCCTACAACTTACGAAGATTTAAATGTAAAAGAAATAAAAGGATCATTAAAGGAAATATTGGAAAAATATTTAGATCACCCAGTAACCCTTATTCCTTGTGCTGGAGGAGATAAAGTAGCCAGCGAGCGTGAACAATGGAATGATGGATCAAACACATTATGTATAGCACCAGGAGTAGTTGTTGTATATGATAGAAATGATGTAACAAATAAAGAATTACGCAAAGCAGGTCTTAAAGTAATTGAGATTTGTGGAGCAGAATTAAGCCGTGGACGTGGAGGCCCAAGATGTATGTCTATGCCACTTGTGAGGGAGGATGTTGAATGGTAGATTTAAGAGGTAGAGATTTTTTAAAACTATTAGATTATACGCCTGAAGAGATTAGACATTTAATAAATGTAGCAATAGATTTAAAAAATCTAAAGAAAAATAATATAACTCATAGGTATTTAGAAGGAAAACAAATAGCTATGATATTTGAAAAAGACTCTACAAGAACTAGATGTGCTTTTGAAGCAGGAGCTCATGATCTAGGAATGGCAGCAACCTATTTAGGACCAACCGGTTCTCAAATGGGAAAAAAAGAAACAATAGAAGACACAGCACGTGTTTTAGCAAGCATGTATGATGGAATTGAATATCGTGGATTTGATCAAGCAATAGTAGAAAATCTTGCTAAATATAGCAAAGTTCCTGTATGGAATGGTCTAACTAATGAATTTCATCCAACCCAAATGCTTGCAGATTTTATGACTATCCAAGAAGAATTTGGATCTTTAAAGGGAAGAAAATTAGTGTTCTGTGGAGATGCTAGAAATAACGTAGCAAATTCACTTATGGTAGCAAGTTCAAAATTAGGAGTTAATTTTACATGTTGCGCACCAAGAACACTTTGGCCAGAAGAGGAACTAGTTAATAAATGTAAAAAAATTGCTTATGAGAGCGGTTCTACAATAAATATGACTGAAGATATTATGGAAGGTGTAAAAGATGCAGATGCACTTTATACAGACGTATGGGTTTCAATGGGAGAACCTATGGAAATATGGAAAGAGAGAATTGAACTTTTAAGCCCTTACCAAATAAATATGAATGTTATGAAAAACGCTAAAGAAAACGCTATTTTCTTACATTGTTTACCATCATTTCATAACAATGAAACAAGAATAGGAAAAGAAATAGAAGAAAAATTTGGAATAAAAGAAATGGAAGTTACAGATGAAGTGTTTGAGTCAAGTAAATCCAGAGTATTTGAAGAAGCAGAAAATAGACTTCATACAATAAAAGCTGTAATGTTGGAGACTATGAAAAATGAGTAAAATTGTTATTGCATTAGGAGGAAATGCATTAGGTAAAAATCCTCAAGAGCAACATGATAGAATTGAAAGTACAGTAAAATATTTAATAGATTTAGTACAAGCTGGAAATCAAATTGTTATCACCCACGGAAATGGTCCACAAGTAGGAATGATTTATGATTCCATGAAAGAAGATAAAGTTCCATTTGCTGAAAGTGGAGCAATGTCACAAGGTTATATTGGTTATCAATTACAACAATCATTAAAAGATGAGTTGAATAAAAGAAATATAAAAAAAGAAGTTGTAACAGTAATTACCCAAGTAGAAGTAAATGCTTTAGATCCTGCATTTAAAAATCCAACTAAACCAATAGGAGAATTTTTGACTCGCGATCAAGCATTAGAAAAACAAAAACAAGAAAAAGCTGTTTATAAAGAAGACGCAGGCAGAGGATATCGAGAAGTAGTAGCATCTCCAGAACCAAAGAAAATAATAGAACTTGGCACAATTAAAAATTTAATGGAGCAAGGCACTATAGTAATTGCTTGTGGTGGCGGTGGAGTACCTGTAGTTATGACAAAAACAAACGGCTACGAGGGAATAGATGCTGTTATAGATAAAGATAAAACAAGCGCATTACTTGCTCAAGAAATTAATGCAGATACTTTATTAATTTTAACTGATGTTGAAAAAGTATCTTATAACTATAAACAAAAAAATGAAGAAGAAATAAATAAATTATCTATAGCTGAAGCAAGAGTTGGTATTAGACATGATGAATTTAAAGAAGGAAGCATGTTACCGAAAATAGAGGCTTCTATTGGATTTGTTAAAGCTACAGGAAATAAAGCAATTATTACATCTTTATTTAAAGCAAAAGAAGCATTAGAAGGTAAAACAGGCACATTAATTTATAAACCTGAAGTAAAGAAAGAAGAAAAGAAAAAGAGAATCTCATTTTCACTTAGTGCATTTACTATAATCCTAGCTTTAATATTTATACTTGCAATAATTACCCATTTACTTCCTAAAGCATCATTTATTGGTGAAGAAATAGTAAATGGTAGTGGAGTAGTAGGTGCTACATTATCCCAAACATTATTGGCACCTATTCGAGGTTTTGCAGATGCTATTGATATTTGTGTATTTATATTAATACTTGGTGCTTTCCTAAAAATTGTGAATTCAACTCAAGCTATCGAAACAGGAATTCAAGTCTTAATTAAAAAACTTCATGGACATGAATTAGTATTAATTCCTATTCTTATGATAATATTTTCAATAGGTGGTACTACTTATGGTATGCTTGAAGAAACTGTTGGTTTCTACGCATTACTTGCTGCCGCTATGGTAGCAGCAGGTATGGATACTGTTGTATCTTCAGCGATTGTGCTTTTAGGAGCCGGATCAGGAGTTCTTGGTTCAACAGTAAACCCCTTTGCTGTAGGTGTTGCAGTTGATGCTGCAAAGTCAACCTTACCAGCAGGAGTAGCTATTAATCAAGGGACAATAATTGGATTAGGAACAATGTTATGGTTGTCAACTTTAATAATTTCTATAATATTTGTAATGCTATATGCAAAACAAGTTATTAAGAAAAAAGGCTCAACAATATTAAGTTTACAAGAACAAAGAAATATGGAAGCTACTTATGGCGAAGATATTGAAAGAGCTGAAGCTAAATTAACAGGAAAACAAAAAATTACATTAATTTTATTCGCATTAACTTTTGTTATTATGATTATGAGTTTTATCCCTTGGGAAGATTTTGGTATTACAGCATTTGTAAACTCTAAAGTATTTGGTTTATCATGGTTAGTTGGCGTGCCAATTGGTCAATGGTATTTCCAAGAAGCAACATTATGGTTTTTAATAATGACCATAGTAATTGCACTTGTAAATCGTATGAAAGAGAACGAGATTGTTGATAAAATAATTGATGGTGCTGATGATATGGTAGGTGTAATATTAATAATTGCACTTGCAAGAGGAGCATCAGTATTAATGAGTGAAACACACTTAGATAATTATATAATTTATAATGCTGCAAATTTACTAAAAGTTTTACCAAAGGTAGTGTTTGCTCCATTAAATTATATTATACATGTCGGACTTTCTGTATTAGTTCCATCTAGTAGTGGACTTGCAACATTATCAACTCCAATTATGGCTCCACTTGCACATCAAGTAGGATACAATGTTGAAGCTACTATAATGGGAATGGTAGCAGCAAACGGATTTGTAAATCTATTTACACCAACTTGTGGCGCTATAATGGGAGGCCTAGCACTTGCCAAAGTAGAATACACAACCTGGTTAAAATGGGTATTTAAAGTATTAGCTTGTATAATGCTTGCAAATATAGTAATATTAACAATTGCAATGTTAGTTTTATAAAAATACAAAAGAGTTCAAAAGAACTCTTTTTATAGAATAGGAATTTCATAAAAATAATAACCATAAAAAGTTATTTATGTAAAAGTGTATTTAAAATTAATTAAAGAATAATAAGTATTGAAATATAAATGATTATTTATAGAGACTATCGTCTGAATTTTGAAATTAATTAAGGTAAGGACAACAAGAAAATTAATTAACTGAGATAGAAAGAGAGGTGTTGTCGAGAAATGTTTACTCGACGTAGTACGAAAAAGAAACAGTTTCGAATTATATTGTTAATATTTACTATATGTACTATATTAACAGGATGTAGAAAAGAAAAAAAGGGAGAACTAATATTAGTAACAGAGGCAGGCTTTGCTCCATATGAATATTATTCTAATGGTAAAATTGTAGGTGTAGATATAGATATAGCCCGTAAGATTGCTGATTATCTTGATAAAGAATTAGTAATTAAAGATGTTGCTTTTGATTCAATAATAAATGAAGTAAAAACCAAAAAGAGTGATATAGGAGCAGCCGGAATATCTTATACAGAAGAAAGAGCCATGGAAGTAGATTTTACTGTTAATTATGCATCAAGCAAACAAGTAATTATAGTTAAAAATGATAGTTTAATAACAGATGCAAATAATTTACAAGGCAAGGTTGCAGTTCAATTAGGGACAATCGCTGATTCTTATCTAACAGAAAAGTATCCAAATATTACATTAATTCGTGAAAAAAAAATTTTAGCAGCCATCCAAGATTTAAAAGATAATAAAGTTGATGCAGTCGTAATGGATGAGTTGCCAGCCAAAAAATTAATTACAAAAGATATGATTATACTTCCAAATCCCCTTGTAGTTGATAATTATGGAATGGTTATATCCAAAGATAATAAAGAATTATTAAATTCATGCAATATTGTAATTGAACAAATGAAAAATAATGGTGAGATAGATAATATTATTTTAAATCATATGGGAATAGACCAAAAGGTAAATAAAAATACAATTATTGATAGAATATATAACAGTATTATATTAGATGGAAGATATAAATATATATTAAAGGGATTATTAAATACATTAATAATAGCACTAGGAGCAGTTATAATAGGAGTTTTTTTAGGAACGTTACTAGCTATTATTAGAAATTATCATGATAATACCAAGAAACTAAAATTATTAAATGCAATAGCAAGATTATATATAACAATTATAAGAGGAACACCTAGTATATTACAACTCATGATTATATATTATGTAATATTTAAATCAGTGTCTATTAATATTGTTTTGGTTGGAATACTAGCGTTTGGAATAAATAGTGCAGCCTATGTAGCAGAAATTATAAGGGCTGGATTAAACTCTGTTAATAGAGGACAAATAGAAGCAGGCTATGCACTGGGATTAGATTATAAAAAGGTAATAAGGTATATTGTTTTACCACAAGCAATAAAGAATATTATTCCTGCACTCGGAAATGAATTTATAACCCTTGTAAAAGAAACTTCAGTAGGTGCTTATATAGGTATAGTTGAACTTACCAAAGCCAGTGATATAATTGCATCTCGAACATATGATTATTTCTTCCCATTAATTTTAATTGCGACCATATATTTAATTATTACTTATGGATTAAGTAAAATAGTTAATTTAATTGAAAAGAGGTTGAAAAATGTTAAAAATTAAGTCTTTAAAGAAAAATTTTGGTTCTAAAAAAGTATTAAAAGGTATAGATTTAGAAGTAAACAAAGGTGATATTGTAGGTATAATAGGTCCAAGCGGATGTGGTAAATCGACACTTTTGAGAACCATAAATTTACTTGAAATACCAACAAGTGGTATAATTAACTTTGAAGGAAAAAATTTAGATTTTAAAGAAAATTTAACTTTAGTTAGAAGAAAAATAGGAATGTTATTTCAACAATTTAACCTATTTAGTAATATGACTGTACTTGAAAATATAATTTTAGCCCCTGTAAAATTAAAAATATTGTCACGTGATGAAGCAGTAAAAGAGGCTACAAGTTTATTAAAGAAAATAGATTTATATGATAAAAAAGATTATTATCCTTATGAACTATCAGGAGGACAACAACAAAGAATAGCAATTATAAGAGCTCTTATTATGCATCCGGATTTGATGTTATTTGATGAACCTACATCAGCTCTAGATCCTGAAATGATAGGTGAAGTAACTAATTTGATGAAGGAAATTGCCAACCAAGGAATGACTATGATAGTTGTATCACATGAAATGAATTTTATAAAAAAATTTGCAACTAAAGTAATTTTTATGGAAGATGGAAAAATAATTGAACAAGGCCCAACAGAAGAAATATTTAATCATCCCAAAGATGATAGACTAAAAGAATTTTTATCAAAAGTAAAAAACATATGAAAAATAAAGAGTTTGTAAATTTTGATCAAATTCTTTTTTTAAATTAAAAACAATTAATATCTAAAAAAGTATATGTAGTAACATAGATTATGTTTTTCATTTCTAATAACTAGATAATTGTTAGTAAATTAACAAAAATTTAATAAATTGCGTAAAAAAAATTTACAGCCAAGTATCCAAGTGCTATACTAAAAACAATTTATAACAAATAGAAGGAGTATGCAAAATGGAATATGCAATAAAATATGTAAACATCAAAATAGATGAAAAAACAAACATCTTTTTGCCAAAAGAGATAATAAAAGGTCGTGTAGAAGAAGATAATTTTAAAACAAATAAGTATGCTTATAATTACATAACAGCAAATAATATAAATACAAAATATTTAGTTGGTCCCTCATTTACCATGGAATATATGAGAAAAATGTATGCTTTACCAGTTGGAGAATTAACTGATCAAGAAGTTTTAGAATTGATTTTACTGGAAGCAAAAGATACAATTATTGTTTATAAAAATGGTAAATATGCTTTCTTAGATTTAAGCAACTTAATTACATTATCAAAAAAAATTGAATTATATCAAATAATAGATGGTGAATCTAGCATTGTTCTAAATCAAGATTCAATTAATAATTTATTAACAACTAAAACAATAAGTGAATTAAAAGATAAACTTAAATTTATGCGTGATAAAATATGTAAATTTGCAACATATTCAGATAAATATAATATCGAAATTTTCGAATTAGCTGATGGAATTAAAAGTGGTATATACATGAAAGAAGTATTTGATGAAGATGATACCGAATTAACAGATGATGAAGTTTCAATTGAATTAGTTACCTCAAATGAAGTTAATAATAAAAACGATATTAATTCAACTCCTAATAGTGAAAATATTGTAACAACAACTAATGAAACAAGTGTAGAAGGATTATACAAATATTTAAAAAGTAACATAATAGGACACGATGAAGCCCTAAAAAAGATTGCAACAATTCTTTATATGAATTATACATCGAATCCAATATACGGAACTGAATCTATACTAATTCCCGGCCCAACCGGAACAGGAAAAACTGCCACATTCAACTGTGCTGCCAAATACTTTGACATTCCATTTAGAAACATAAATACTTGTAATTTAGTACCAGAAGGAATAGTCGGAACAACCTTAGAAGATGAATTTGAAGCACTTATAAATGAATGCAATGGAAATATGAAATTAGCTGAAAAAGCTATTCTTGTTTTTGATGAATTTGATAAAATCGGAGTAGATAAATTAGATACCAAGACTTCACTAGTTAATATCTTCTTAAAAGCTTTAGAAGGAGGAAGATTCCCAATTTCTAGACAATTGAAAGAAACTAAAATATATAATACCAGTATGGCAAGTAAGATATGTTTAGGTACTTTCCAAGAAGCCTTCAAAAAAGAAACAGCCCCAATTGGCTTTGGAAATAAATCATCTCTAGAAGAAGAACAATTTGATAAATCATTACTAGTTAAAAAAGGATATTTTTCTTCTGAATTATTAACTAGATTTCAACACTTCATTCCATATAAAAATTTAAGTGAAGAAGATAAAAAGAAAATTCTTTTAGAATCAAAACTAAGTTATTATTTAGCAAAAAAAGAAAGACTAAGTGCTCAATTTGGAATCGAAACAATTGGCGATGAAGAATTTGCTAAAGGTGTTTTAGAAGAAATAAAAAAACACGAAAAAAGTGTTAGAGACATGAATAACATAGTTGCCGATACATTTCTAGATATTGAATATGACATTTTATCAAATCAAGGAAAGTATAAAACATTAAAATTAACAAACGATACAGTATCCAAAGGAAATTACGACTTATCCTAAAAGTTGTAATTTTTTTATTTATAAATAAATGATATACTTAAATTGGTGATGAAATAATGTTTATAAATAACTCATATCCTAGAAAATCATATATAAACGAAACTACTATAAATAAAATTGTAACTAAAATTAATTTAGGTTTAGAACTTTCAACTGAAGAAGAATATCAAATTCTAGATTACTCAATTACTAAATGTTGGGAAACTATGGAAAAATATTTTAATATTGAAATTAAAACAAATGCATTGACCAATAAATGTGATTATGCTCAAAAAATTTTAGGAACATCTTTAGAAAAAATAGGAATAACAGTTTATCCAAAAGAAACTGGAACAACTATAATGCCTCACGTAGTTGGACACTCTTTTTTGGTAGTTAAATTTCCTAACCACAGTTATATTGTTGATCCAACATACAGACAATTCTTAACTTTAAATGGTTGTAATTCTAAAAACTTTATAATATATAATAATCAAATATTAAAAACACCTGATCCTGGTTTGTTTTTAACTCAAAATTTGAAAGGTCAAATACTTGCCGATAAATTAGTTTCCAAAGGATATATTGAATTGACAGAAGAAAATGCAAAACTATATTGTGACTCATTCTATTATACAAATCAAGGAACATATTTAGAAAATGGTAAAATTCCTATTTCAAACATTGATGGAAATATCTATTTAAATAGTTTACTTAAAGAGAATCACAAATATGCAACATCGGATGAACGTTTCAACGAATTATATCCATCAAAGAAAGAGGTATCTAAATGAAACATGAATTATTAGTTCCTGTTGGAAATAAAGAATCCTTAATATATGCCATAAATAATGGTGCCGATGCTGTTTATCTTGCTGGTAAAAAATATGGTGCTCGCGCTTTTGCTGAAAATTTTACCCTAGAAGAAATAGAAGAAGCCACAAATTTATGCCATCTTTATGGTGTTAAAATTTTTATTACTGTAAATACCTTAATTTACGAATCAGAGTTTTCCTCATGTCTAGAATATATTGAGTATCTTCATAAAATAGGCGTAGATGCTCTAATCTTACAAGATATCGGCTTAATCGAAGTTGTTCATAGTATGTTTCCTAATTTAGAAATTCATGCATCAACTCAAATGCACAACCATTCTAAGGAAAATATTAAATTTCTTGAAAGCCTAGGCATAAAAAGAGTCGTATTTGCTAGAGAACTTTCATTAGATTTTATAAATGACTTAGATACTACAATGGAAAAAGAAGCATTTATTCATGGCTCCTTATGTATAAGTTATTCTGGTCAATGTTATTTTTCCAAATGCATTCTAAATCGAAGCGCTAATCGCGGTGAATGTGCCGGAATGTGTAGATTAAAATATAATCTATTAGAAGATGATAGACTAGTAAATAGTTCTGACAAATATCTTTTAAGCCCTAAAGATTTATGTAGTATTGAAAACTTTAAAGAGTTAATGGATTCTAATATCTATTCATTTAAAATAGAAGGAAGAATGAAATCACCAGCTTATGTCGGAATTGTAACAAAAATATATCGTAAACTAATTGATGACTATGAAAGTGGTAAAGAATTACAAGTTTCCCAATCTGATTTAGATGAACTAAAATCAATATTTTATAGAGGCTACACTCCTGGTTTCCTATTTAATAATGAAGATATAATGAACTATGAATCATCTAATCATATCGGTTTGTATGCTGGTAAAATTATCAAAGTAACACCTAAAAAACTTGCAATCAAATTAGATATTGATTTGAAACAAGGCGATTCAATTCGCATCAAAAATATCAATAAAGGAATAACCTTAAACTTTATCTATGATTCAAAAGATAATTTAATAAAGAGTGGTACTAAAGGAACAACAATTTATTTAGATAACTTTCTAAACCTAACCAAAGAAGATGAAATATATCTTACATCACCTAAACTCCCATTAGAAACAAACATAACTAAGAAAATAACCGTTTCCATGAATTTTACCGCAAAACTAAATGAAAAAATAAAATTAGAAGTAACGGATGGAATAAATAATATAACAGTTTACGGTGCAGAACCAACTGAAGCAATTAACCAACCAATAACTAAAGAAAACATCGAAAAAAGTTTAACCAAAACTGGATCAACACCATACAAAGTAAGTTCTCTAAATATAAATATTTCTGGTAATCTATTCATTCGTAACATCGATTTAAATAATTTAAGAAGGGAAGCCCTTGAAGAATTATCTTTAAAAAGAATGAAAGCTTCTAAAGAGTTTATTAAAAATAATTACCAAGAAAATCTTCAAAATATTTCAAAAACAAAGGAAATATATGTCCTAGCAAGAACTAAAGAACAAATTACAGTTTTAAAAAAATATCCGGTTAAAATAATTGTTGATAAATTAGATTTATTAGAACCAAACTTTATATATAAAATTCCTAGAAATTTACCAACATATCCAAAATATAATGAAAAAGTATTAAATACATCTTATGCCAGTATGATAGAAAATTCAGGTAATATCAGTGATTATTTCTTAAACATAACTAATCATTATGCCCTAAATCTAGCACACAAATATAACACGATGGTAACACTCTCATTTGAAAATGATTTTAATGAGTTAAAAAACATAATGAACAACTATCCAACTTCAAATACAGGATTATTAGTTTACGGCAAAATAGAACTTATGATGATGAAATCATGCCTACTAAAAAACACATTTAAAGCCAAAAACTGCCATATTTGTAAAGACAACAAAACATATAAATTGATAGATCGTAACAAGGAAGAATACGAAATATTAACATTACCTCAAACTCACACTTCCTATATTCTAAATTGTCAAACCACCAACTTAATTGATAAAATACCAACCTATCAAGAACTGGGAATTACTAATTTTAGAGTAGATTTATCAAACGAAACAGCCAAAGACACAGTAAATATAATAGAACAAATTATATCAAAAATTAACATTAATAGCTAATTATATACATAATAATTAATAGGTGATCTATTGAAAAAATATATTATCCTAACAATTATTATGTTTTTAATTGTTATTAAATCCTTAATAAACGATTATCAAACTAAAATGTTAATAAATCAAAACTTATCAACATATTATTTAAAATTTCAAAATATTGACAGCAGTTATATTGAAATAAAACATACCCAAAGTGAAAATAAAGTCTTCATTTCTATTTATCGGTTAACCACCTTTACCGGAACAATTATTAAAAAGAAAAACAACATTATATGCATTAAAGCCTTAGATCCCAATAACCATAACATTTACTTTAAATTTAACTTAGATACCAAAATTTTAACAGTAACTAAATCAAGTTGGCTTTACCTAAAAAAAGGTGATACATTTAACTTTAATTTCTAAAATTCTAAAATATTAATTTCATACATATATTTAATTGGTGATATCATGAATTTTAAAATAGGTGATTTAGTTACTCGCAATAGTTATAATAATGACATAGTCTTTAAAATCATAAATATCTCAGATAGTATCGCTTACTTAAAAGGAACAAATATCAGATTATACGCCGACAGTAAATTAGATGATTTAAAAATATATGATAAACAAGATATTGATGATTTTGCCGATAGTATCGAAGAAGAACATTTAGATCGTGATTCATTTTTTTATTTGCCTGCTAAACTTTTACATCTTGATTCTGATGAAAGTTATATTAATAAATGTCTAAATTATTATAAAAGAAATAAATTACAAGCCATCGGAAAATTAGTATCCGAAGAAGAATTACCAAGTAAAATCATTAAATTTTTAAAAGAATACAATCCTGATATTGTAATTATTACTGGACATGATTCCTATTTTTCCAAGAAAAATGATAAAAACAATCTCGATAACTATCGTAACTCTAAATATTTTTGTGAGGCAGTATCAAAAGCAAGAAACTATGAAAAAAATCATGATAAATTAGTAATTATAGCTGGTGCTTGTCAAAGTAATTATGAGGCTTTAATTAAAAGTGGTGCTGACTTCGCATCAAGCCCTAAAAGAGTAAATATTCATGCTCTTGATCCTGCTATAATTGCAACCACAATCGCACTAACTGATAAATCTAAACCAATAGATCTAATAAGTTTATTAAACAAAACCAAATATGGTTCAAATGGAATGGGAGGCTTAATGGGAAATGGACTTATGTATGTGGGGTATCCAAGATGATTGATGCAATAAAAAATGACATTAAAAATCATTTAAACAGAGAAGTAAAAGTAGTGTCCAAAGAAAATCGTAGCAAAACAGATGTCTTCTATGGTTATGTATCGGAAATTTATTCACACGTTTTCATAGTAAGTAATGGTAGTAGTAAAAAAAGTTATTCATACTCTGATATTCTAAGTAAAGATATTCAAGTCACTTTTATGTAAAATCTATTGCTTTTTTTTAAATCATAGCATAAAATTAAATTAAAGATTGAAGACAATCTTGAAAGGAGTGAATGTTATGAAGATTACATCTGTAAACGTTCGTAAAATTGAAAAAGACGGTTCTCGTATGAAAGGTATAGCATCTGTACTATTAGATGATGCATTCGCTGTACATGATATTAGAATCATAGAAGGAGATAATGGTTTATTTATTGCTATGCCTAGTAGAAAAACTAGCACTGGCGGTTACAAAGATATTGCTCATCCAATTAATCCTGAAGTACGTAAACAATTTGAAGACGCTATTTTAGAAGCATATAAAACAGCTGAATAAATTCACTTCCATAGTGAATTTTTTTCATATCCTCATCATATATTTAAACTGGAGGATATCTATGGAAAAAATGATTGAAGTACCTAACTTATCACATATTATAAAACTAAGTGATCGTAAGAATATTATCATTAGTGGTATAAAAAAAATTAACAATTTTGATGATAAGGAATTTAGTCTTGACTCAGTAATGGGTGGAATCATCATTAAAGGAGAAAATCTTGAAATGATAAAACTAGACACAGTTGAGGGAAATGTCTCAATAAAAGGTCTAATTAACAGCTTTTATTACACCGATGCATCATCAAAAGAAAATAGTTTCCTAATGAAATTATTTAAATGATTCAGTTTCTATTAGTTTTATTATCTATTCTATATGGCTTTTTATACTCCTTAACCTCGAACTTATTTAAGAAAAATCTTATCCTTTTTAGCATATACACCATCTTAGCAACATTACTATATGTATTTATTTTATATAAAATTTATAATGGTAACATATCTATCTTATTAAAAATATCACTAGTTCTAGGATATATATTGTGTAAAGTTACAACAAAAAATGTCAAATTAAAAAAACATGTATAACATCCTTTAAAATTTTTGCTATAATATATTACGAATAGAAAGGTATATTATGGTAAAGAAAACTAAAAAAGATAAAAGAAGAATTTTATTAGGAACTCTAGTTATATCTATAATAATTTCTTATTTAGGCGTATTTATATATCATTACTGGAATCAAATCTTAGCCAACAAAGAAGAACAAAAAGTTTTAGAAGCAAAATACGAAAAATTATTAAAAGAAGAAGATGAACTTAATAACGAAATTACAAAAATGCAAGAACCAGATTATGTTGCCAAATATGCCAGAGAAAAATATGGATATTCAAAAGAAAATGAAGTAATTATTAAAGTGGATGATTGATATAATTTAAAAATTATGTTAATATCTACGCATGGGGTCGTTTATGGTTTCGACAGGGTATAGTTTTATATTATATGCAGTGGTAGTTAAACCTAAATAACAAAACAGTTAAAATAACTGACAATACAAATTATAATACTGCTTTAGCATTTGCCTAATTTAAGGCTCGCAAGCACTGGCCTAGAACTAAATCTACAGAGTTTTAACGCTGGTTCATAATAGTAGATTATATTTAATAGATTGCTTAGTTTATTAAACGAATCCTATAAGCTTAGTTAATGATATTTTGATGGTTTTTTACCATTAATGAAACAACAAATCATCTAAACTTGTAGATTATAATATGAAAGTATCTTGGACAAGGGTTCAACTCCCTTCGACTCCACCAAATATTGATTAAATTGAACTTAAATAGTTCATTTTTTTATGTCCGTATTTTTATTATCATTTATTATTTCAATTAATTTTTTCGTACTAAAACTAGGTATATGATTTTTAGATAAAACATATCCAATATATCTAGAAGGAATTTTTATATCAGTTTTAATTTCATATAATAATTCACTATCTAATAAATTTTTTGCATATTCTTTAGTAACATAACCAATACCAAATCCAATTTTAGCTAAATCAACAACTAAAGAATAACTTGTAAGTTCAATACTTGGCTTTAACAAAACATTATTATCCTTCATGAAATCATCCAAAAATTTTCTTGTGTTTGAACCTTTAGCTTGCAAAATCAAAGGATAATTATTAATCTCTTTCACTGTAATAATTTTATCTTTTAAATCTTTATATTTTTCTCCAACAACAAAACAATCATTAACCACTTTACATTTAGTTATATTTAAATCACTCTCATAGCTATCATTATTTAAATTTAAAAATAATATATCAATAAGCCCATATTTTAATTTTGAAATTAATTCATTAGAAATACCCGTAATAATTTTAATGTCAATACTAGGATATTTTTCATGAAATATTTCTAAATAAGGTAGTAAAAATTCCTTTGCTATAGTAGTACTTGTTCCAATTTTAATGCATCCTGTTTTTAAACTAATTAAATCAGTAAATTTATTTTCCCCATTATTAATAAATTCTATAGCTTGTTTAATATAATAATAAAGTTCTTTTCCTTCTTCGGTTAAAACAACTCCTTTTTTAGTTCTTATAAATAAAGATCCACCTAATTGATTTTCTAAATTTTTAATTGATTTACTTATAGCCGGTTGCGAAATATTTAAATGCATACTAGCTTTAGTAATATTTCCATAATTAGCAACTTCATAAAATATTCTATATAATTCAAAATCAATATTCATAATAACCTCCAGTTATCAAAGTGATAACAAATATATATTTTTATTATAATAACAAAAATTATATAATACAAGCAGAAGGAGAAAAGTAAAATGGAAGATAATTATTACACATATGATATATATGAAGATAAAGAAGAACTAATTATAAAAACATTAGATAAATATATAAATGATACAATAATAAATCCTTATTTATCTAAAGATAAAATAATTGATATGCATACTCATACATGCTACTCAGACGGAGAATTAAAACCTCATGAATTAATATCTCTAGCACTAGAAAAAGGAATAAGCACCTTAGCAATAACTGATCATGATACCATAGAAGGAATTAAAAAAGTAGATAGAAATGATGATTTAATTGTTAAAACAGGAATTGAAATAATTAATGGAATAGAGTTATCAGTTAAAGTTCCAAAAGGAAGAATGCATATCCTTGGCTATGGAATTAATTTAGAAGATATAAACCTAAATAAAAAATTATTAGAACTTAAAGATAATAGTTTGAATTCTGTTTTATCAATTATCGAAGTATTAAAAAAGGATTATAATATTAGATTCACTTATGATGAAATAAAATCATTATTTCAGTTTGAACATAATTTAGGACGCCCAGATATAGCAAAAATATTAATTAATAAAGGCTATGTTTCTTCAGTTAAAGAAGCATTTAGTAAATATTTAATAGATGCCCATAACAAGACAAGATGTTTTAGCAAAGGAATAAGTTATGAAGAATGTATTGATTTAATTACTAAAAGTGGTGGTATTCCTGTACTAGCCCATCCAAAATCTCTTGAGTTAACTGAAAAAGAATTATTGATTTTATTAAAAAATATGATAAATTGTGGCTTAAAAGGCATTGAAGTTTTTCACTCAAGTCATACACCACTTGAAATTAAACAATATATAAAAATCGCTCAAAAATATGATTTACTGGTTAGTGGAGGAAGTGATTACCACGGTCCGATAGTTAAACCAGAAATTGAATTAGGTACAGGGATAAATAATAATTTAAATATTAAAAGATTATCGCTACTAGATGAATTACATCGAAGAAAATAAAGTTAAAAATCCACTAAAAAAGAATTAAAAATATAATGTTGTTAAAATAAAATATTTAATATTTTAACAAATTTTCTATTCCAAAAAATCTTAATAAATAATTTTCAAGTTATAATTTGATATTATAAAATAACTCACAATGAATCGCATTACAAAATATATTTTTTAAATTTTGGATGGAATAATCAATAAATGTTATCAAATATAAAGTTTATCATTATTTAATACAAAGATAAAAATATAACTTTTAATCAAAATAACTACAAATAACTACAAATAACTACAAAATAATTGCAATTATTATAATTCTTATATAAAATATATCTAGCAAAGGAGTGAATTAAAATGAAAATATTTAATCTTAATGATTATGTAAACATTAAATTAACAGAAACCGGTATAGCAATTTTAAAAGAAGAACATGATAAGTACTTAAAAGAATATGCAGGGGAATTTAAATATCCAGAAATAGATGAAAATGGATATACACAAATGCAAATATGGGAAGTAATGCAAATATTTGGAAAATATATGTATAATGGAAATCCTAATTTACCATTTGAACCAAATATTGCAATATCAGATATATATTTAAAAAATTCAACTACAAAAAAACGTATATAATTATATAGTGATTATTATAATATTAATTCTACTTTATAGTGGAATTTTTATTTGTTAATTTTTATTCTATATAACCCCATTTGTAAAGTTATTTGTAATAGTATAATGTAAGAGAGGTGACGTTATGTTAAAAAGAGAAAAATATTTATCTAAAATCAAATGATTTTATCATACTGAGTCGTTGATAAAAATTATTTATGGAATGAGAAGAAGTGGAAAATCTGTTATACTAATTCAAATAAAAGATAAATTAATAAGTCAAGGAATAAAAGAAGAAAATATTATCTATATTAATTTCGAATTATTATCCAATGATTTCATTAAAAATGCCAAGAATTTAAAATAAATAATTGATAAAACTAACTGCAAAATTATTGCAACAACATCTAATAAATATTTTATTCAAAAATATTCTAATTTAGCAAAAAAAGCCTTAGAAAAAGCAATCAAAATAAATAAATATCACAACAAATATACAAAAAATCCCCATAAATAATTGATTATTACAAAAAAAACAAGTAAAATAAAAATTAGGGAGGAATAGAAAATGGAAAAAGTTAAAAAATTGTTATTACCTGTAATTATTATTATTATTTTACTATTACCAATTATTATTAATTATGTAAATAACAAAAAGATTTCAGTAATTTCATATGATAAATACACGTCTAATGTGTCAAAAGAAAAAGTAACACTTACATATTTTGGTGATACTAGTTCAGAAGAATATGCTAAAATTAAAGAAGAATTACTTAATTTAAAAAGTAAATATTCAATTGAAGTTAATGCTGTAAATACATCTAAATTAAGTACAGATGAAAAACAAAAATTAACTAGTTCAAATGAAAAATTTAATAGTAAATCAGTTTTTGTTATAACACAAGACGGTAATACAGTTAAAGTAGTAGATAAAGAAACAGAAAATATTAACTTAGATGCTCAATTAAACAAATATATTAACAATGTAATTCCAGATGATGAAGTTGCTTATAAAACAGTTTCAACATATAAAGAATTCATGAATATTTATAAGAGCAAAAAAGTAACTATGCATGTTTTTGGACGTAACACATGTTATTATTGTAATATCTTTAAACCAGTATATAACGAAGTTGCTGCCGAAAATAAATTAGATATTTACTACTATGATTCAGACAGCTTTAATAGTGATGAATATAGTAAAATATTAAATTCAGGTATAAACATTCCGGCAGAATGTACATCATCAAAAGAAGAAACTCCTTTATCATCAGGTTTTGGAACACCTTTAACACTATATTTAAAGAATGGTAAAGTAGTAGGATGTATTTCTGGATATGTTAACAAAGATAAACTAGAAACTAAATTAAAATCAGTTGGAATGATGAAGTAAAGGAGAATATAAATGGCGTCTACTTATGAAATTGTAAAAAAATTTAAAAATAAATATCCTAGCACAATATGTTGGAGAATCAAAAAACATGCAAAATTAGTTGACGAAAATTTATATCCCGATGAAGTTGTAAATTATGCTTTTGCTGCTCAAAACAACACATCACATGGAAGTATATTTGATACAGCAATACTTGCTATTACCAATAAAAGACTAATAATTGCGCAAGATTATGTTTTAATAGGATATGATTTAAACTCAATTACACCAGACTTATATAATGATATGCAAATAAATGCTGGAATTATTTGGGGAATGATAACTATTGATACAATGAAAGAAACTATTTATTTTTCTAATCTATCAAAACAAGCGTTACCTGAAATTCAAAAAGAAATCACATCATACATGATGGAAGCAAAAACAAAATATTACAAAAAAGAAAAAAATAAAGAGTTCAAATAAGAATTCTTTTTTTCAAAAATGGAGAAGTATGAAAAAGATTAATAAAAATGTCAAATTTATGTTTATAATATTTCTATTAATAATTATCTATATCATTGTACTCAACTTACCAAAAAACTATGAAATAGATTACATTATTAATAAAGTAAAAATAAATGAAAAATATGATAAACATACTAAACAATATACTTTTATTTTAACCTATGAAAATACCGATTACCCTTTAATATTAAATT
The DNA here is from genome assembly GCA_934101225.1 of uncultured Bacilli bacterium. Classification (GTDB taxonomy): domain Bacteria; phylum Bacillota_I; class Bacilli_A; order RF39; family UBA660; genus CAG-533. Next base: position 53,176 of record CAKOQK010000007.1, read on the forward strand.
CCAAATATTTAAAAAAAAGAAAATTAATTAAAAATATTAAAATAGCATCCGATGAAAAAGATACATGTTTAAATATTGACTACTTAGATAATAATAAAATTATTTGTAGCGATTCATCAGGCCTAAAAGATTATCGACTTATAAATGATAAACTTTATAGTGAAAACTATGAGAAAATAATTAAACCAATCAAAGAAACAACCTATGAAAACATTAAGATTTATAATACCGACGAAACATATCTTATTTGGAATTATAATGGTTATTTAAAGATATCTAATAATAATGAAAAAATTAATATTTTAAAAGAAGAAAAATATAATAACCAATCAACCTATCAAAATGATCGCTACCTAGTTATTCCAGACTATGACTCATCATATTACTTTAAAAAAATATACATATATGACACCATAAAAAATAATTTATCAAATATAACATTTAATTATGAAATATCTTATAATTTATTATATTTAGGAACATTTAAAAATAAATTGTACTTTTTAGATCTAAAAAATAAAAATGAATATGAATTGAATTTAAAAAAGAAAACAATTAAACATCTAAATGAAAAAGATAATTATGGATTATTTCTAAATGATAATAAACTAGAACATGTAAAAGTTGATACATTAGTTAAAAATGAAGAAATATTTGTTAGCGAAATTAACAATAATTATACCTTGGAAGATAATTACTTATATAAAAGTGTTGATAGATACAAAGTAAAAGTAAGCAATCAAAAAATAACTGAAATAGTAAGAATAATTAATGATACAGTTTATTATTTAGTAGACGATACTTTGTACAAATATAATGAAGCTACTGGGGAAGTTCAACTACTTAAATATAAAGAATGGAAATATAATTATCATAATCAAATATTTATTTTTAACAAATAATTATTTTAAGAATACCCTATATTAGGGGATGAAAAAATGATTGATATGTATAATGTAAATCAAGATGCCAATAAATACTTTGATTACTATAAAATTAAAAAAGGAGATAACTTATATCAAATAGGTAAAAGTTATAACGTAAATCCTGCTTTAATTGCGATACTTAATGGTTTAAACCTAAATGATTATATTTATCCAAATGAAACTATAATGGTTCCTAAAGAAGGATATTCATATTACGTAACAAAAGCCGGAGATACTCTTAACCTAGTAGCAAATACATTTAATACAAGTGTATCAAATATTCTAAGAAATAATGAAACAATTTA
>CAKOQK010000008.1 GCA_934101225.1 uncultured Bacilli bacterium
AAAAAAATTAGATAAAATTATTTTTTATGTATTTTACCTAATTTTGAATAATTAAAATTATTTACTCTTATTTACTGGCCGAAGAAATAAAAGTTGCTGAATTAAATCGCAGACTAAATCCATATTATGCTATTAATGAAGTTGTTTTCTATCGTGGCATAATAGATGATACCAAAGAAGATTACTACGAATATTATGAACCAAATATAGGTAAACAATTAATTAAATCAACTAAAGAAGCAGTTACCTTTAAAAAAAATAATAAAATTATATAAAGCAAGAAAATCCATTCTTGTTTTTTTCTTTAAAAACTTATATACTTTAAATGGTGATTATATGGAAATCTACAAATTAAAAGAAGAACTTAACAATTTAAAAGAAAAAATATCTAAAATAGGGAGGTCACTTTGACATTGATAATAAAAAATTAAGAATCAATGAACTTGAACAAAATCTTTCTAAGGAAGAAACATATCAAAACCATGATTTATCAAATAAATTAAATAATGAGTTATCTAATTTAAAAAAGAGTACTGCTAAATATTTAGAAATTAAAAATAATATTGACAATTATCTTGAATTATTAGAAATGTTAAAAGAAACAGATGAAGAAACTAAAGAAATTGAAACTAACTTACCATCTATTCAAAAAGAAATAGAGCAGCTAGAAATTGAAACCTATTTAAATGGAAAATATGATTCGGAAAATTGCTATTTAGAAATTCATCCAGGTGCTGGTGGTACTGAAAGCTGTGACTTTGCAAGTATGCTTCTTCGTATGTATCAAATGTTTTGTGAAAAAAATAACTATAAATATGAAATATTAGATATTCAAAAAAATGACTTAGCCGGAATAAATTCAGTATCCATGAAAATTGAAGGGTATTATCCATATGGTTATTTTAAAAGTGAACAAGGAGTTCATCGCTTAGTTAGAATAAGTCCATTTGATTCAAATAAAAGAAGACATACCTCATTTGCAGCTGTATCTGTAATTCCTGAAATAGATTCACCAAAAGAAATAGATATTAAACCAGATGACATTAGAGTAGATGTTTATCGTTCAAGCGGCAAAGGTGGTCAAGGAGTAAACACAACCGACTCAGCTGTCCGTATTACCCACTTGCCAACAGGAATTGTCGTAACATGCCAAAATGAGCGAAGTCAGTTAAAAAATAAAGAACAAGCAATGAAAGTATTAACCAGTAAAATAGTTTCTTTAATGGAAAAAAACGAGGAACAAAATCTTGATAAATTAAAAAATCATACCAATATTGAATTTGGTAGCCAAATAAGAAATTATACTCTAGAACCATACAAACTTGTTAAAGATGTTAGAACCGGTTATGAAAATTACAACGCCGATGACGTATTAAATGGAAACATTATTGGCTTTATGGAAAGCTATTTAAAGGAGGAAAAATGAAAAAATATTTAAATATTATCTTAGGAAGTTTAATCATCGCATTAACCTATAATATTTTCTTCTTACCTAATAACATCATATCAACATCCGTATTTGGAATAAGTGAAATTTTATATAATGTTTTTCCCTACAACCCTGGAATTACCATATTAGCACTTAATATTTTATTACTATTATTTGGTTTAATAACAATTGGATATGATAAATGCCAAAAATATGTCTTAACAAGCTTTTTAATTCCGATAATAATATATACATCATTTTATTTTACTAGCAAAATAGATGTTTCAACAATTGATCAAATAGTATTAGTTATAAGTGGTGCTTATTTAACCGGGTTAGGTTATAGCTTAATACACAAAGAAAATTATCACGTTGGTGGATTTACTATTTTAGATGAAGTAGTTAATAACTATCGTACGAAAAAAAATAAAGAAATATCTATAATTGTAGATATATTAATCATTCTAATAACATTTCTAGCATACGGATTTGAAACAGCCACATATTCAGCTATAGTGATATTTTTAATAACATATATGTCTACCAAATCTAAAATAGGTATTTCAAGCTCAAAAACATTTTTTATAATTACAACCAAAGAAAAAGAAATAAAAGAATATTTACTAAATGAATTAAAACAAGATTACACCGAATTTAACGTAAAAGGTGGTTACTCCAATAACAAAAATAAAATTATAATGACAGTTATAGATACCAAAGATTATTATCGATTAAAAGAAGGAGTAAGTTTAATAGACCAAAATGCTTTCATATTTATTATCGATAACTATGAAGCTATAAATAAAAATGTAACAATTTCTAAAAAAACTAAATAACCTATAAGGAAGATAAATAAGAAAAAAGTCTTTCTTTTTTTATTATAAAATGGTAAATTAATTTACGAAAAAGAAGGAGTGATACAAATGGAAAACTTAAAAGAATTATTAGAAAACAACAATTTAAAAGAATTAAAAAATACTTTAATTGAAATGAACGAATATGATATTGCCGAATTCTTAGAAGAATTAGACGAAGGCGAAATGATTAAAGTATTTAGATTACTTCCTAAAACTATAGCAACAGATACATTTGTTAATTTAGAAGATGAAACTCAAAAACATTTAATAAATTTACTATCTAAAAAGGAAGCAACTCAAATAATTGAAGATATGTTTACTGATGATGCAGCCGACCTATTTGATGAAATGCCAGCCGTAATGGTTCAATCACTTTTATCAAATGTAGATAAAGATACCAGAAATGATATTAATCGTTTACTTAAATATCCTGAAAATTCAGCTGGTTCTTTAATGGCAGTAGAATATATTCATCTAAAAAAAGGATTAACTATTAAAGAATCAATTGCTAGAATTAGAAAACAAAAAGATGAATTTGCTTCCTTTGATGCTTGCTTTGTAACTGATAATGAACGTAAACTACTTGGTCGTATTTCTATTAAAGATTTACTTATAAATGATCCTGAAATGTTAATTGATGATATTATGGAAGAATGTGAACATGCTATTTCTACTTTAATGGATCAAGAAGAAGTTGCTAAATATTTCCAAGATTATGACTATTCTGTTTTACCTGTAGTTGATTTAGAAAATCGTTTAGTAGGTATCATAACTATTGATGATGTAGTTGATATTATAGAAGAAGAAGCAACCGAAGATATGGAAAAGATGGCCGCTATTACGCCAAGCGAAAAGCCATATGACCAAACAACTATCTTTGAAACATATAAAGCAAGAATGCCTTGGCTACTACTTTTAATGATTTCAGCAACCTTTACTGGCAAAATCATTGAAAGTTTTGAAGAAGAATTAAAAGCATATACTATTCTTACTGCCTTCATTCCCATGCTAATGGATACAGGAGGAAATGCTGGAAGTCAGTCAAGCGTCAGTGTTATCCGTGCTTTATCTTTAAATGATATCGAATTTAAAGATATCTTTAAAGTAATGTGGAAGGAATCACGTGTTGCTTTATTATGTTCAATCACTCTCGCATTATGTAACTTTATTAAACTAATTGTAATTGATCGAACACCAATATTTGTTGCCACAACAGTTTGTACTACTCTTATATTTACCATTATACTTGCTAAACTAATTGGTTGCACTCTTCCCCTTATAGCTAAAAAGTTAAAATTTGATCCCGCTGTTATGGCTAGTCCCTTTATTACAACAATTGTTGATGCTTGTAGCTTACTTATCTACTTTTATGTTGCTAAATTACTTCTAGGAATATAGAAAAAATTATGAGAAAATATTAATTGAATTAGGAGGTACAATGAATATAACAAAAATCTTTAATAAAATTTTTAAATCAAAAGAAGCATCTGTTGAAGTATCAGTACAAAAAAATATCGAAACTCCTGAAATATTGAATATAGACAAAATTTTAAATAACCTAAGTACCATTACTCCCTATGAACTAATTATTAAAATATGTAAACTTAATAGTGAAGATCGAGAATTAATATTAAATAATCCCTTAGTTAAAGAAAAATTAAAATATTATATATTAGAACAATATAGTGATTATAAAGACCTCACAAAACTAAAACAAAAATTAACAGTTGAAGAAATAATCTCATTAATAGATTTGCAAACAATAAATGAAGTATACAATGAAGATGGAATAGAAAAGTGTAAAATATTTAAGTATCTTTGTATGAATGAAAATGAAACACTTGATTTAATTAATTATCTATTAACAAATGATGAACTATTTATAGAATTTTTTAAAGATGTATCTTTTTATAAAGAAGTTTTTTCTTATCTAGATTGTGATTTAATTGTAAAAATAATATTAAAATTAAATGAGTTAAAAGCAAAAAAATATTTATATTATTTTATAACATATTTATCTTCTGATATTCAAAAAGAGTTAGTAGATGCTAAATTAGATGATAGTATATTAGTTTTAGTTGCAAATAATTTTAGCACTGAATCTATTAATTATTTATTTAAAACCGACAAAAGATTATCTTATCTTTTTACCAAATTAAACATTAAAAGATTAATTGATACTGATGTTATTTTTCCTAGTAGTGTCCTTAATGACAGCAAGTTCTTTGATATGTTAAAAGAAAAAAGTTTAATATCTTTTAGAACAAACATTAATAATGTTGAAAGAAAAAATTTACCAGAACCCATAGAATATCAATTAAAAAAATATTATGAAGAATTAATTAGTAGTTATAACCAAGAACATAATATGTTTAATGATTACGTAAATATAATTAACACAACAAATAAATTAAATAATGAGATAGATTTTAATAATTATATTTTAGATTTTAATGCAAAAAATATTTATAAAGAATACTTAAAGAAAAAAAATTCTAAAATATTTGAAGAATATAAAATATTAACAAGTAAAAAATTAAGCGAAATTATTATAGATGCTTTATTTCAAGATAATATATATAATGTGTTTTATAATATTAATGAAATGTTTAGATTTAATAATAAGTTATCTCCAACAGAACAAATACTTGATACCGAAAAACAAAAGTTTTACAAATTAATAATTAATATAGATAAGATGACTAATGAAGACAAAATTAGATTATATAATAAGTTCAAAGATAAAAATATTAATTTAATATTTTATGAAGATTTAAGAAAATTAAAAGATAAATCATATGAATTAATTAATAGTAAGTTATTTAATTATACAAAATTTACTCCAAGTGGAATATTAAGTTTAAAATTTAAAACTGAAATATATGATTTAAGAAACAATGAATTTTTTATGTTAATTAGGGGAGAAGAGAATCATCAAGAAAAAACAACTACTAGAAGAAATTGCTACTCAATTATTTCTAATGATAATACAGATGTATTTTGTAATGGAGAAACTACTTTGTATGGTTATAATTATCTAGATATAGAAAAAGTTCTTCATGTTCATGAAAGAGATTCATATAGTTATGATTTAAATGAAAAAGATATTCACCATAAAATAAAGATCAACAGAATAATGACTGTTGAAGAATTATCTAATGGATGTTCATGGTATAGTGAAATCCAAATAATAAATTCTAAAGATAATGAAACAGAAGAAAAATTTATTGCCAAAAAACCAGATTTTATTGTTTCAATAAATGAGATAAATAAAAATGATATATATGAAAGCCAAAGATTACATATACCCATTGTACTAATACAAAAACAAGCATTAAAAATTGATAAAATGGTAGACATAGACACTCATATGGGGTATGAAGATGAATACGTAAACGAACACTATCAAGAAGTAAGCAAAGGTAGAACATATCGCTTAAAATAAGTTAATGTTAATGCAAGTAATTTAACGTTTCCTTTTCTAAAAAAATAACATTTAAAGATAAAGATGAAAATAAAATAAAAAATTATAATAAAAAGATATAAATTATAACAATAGAAACTAGTTAGAACATAACTAGTTTTTAATAACATCGAGATGAAATATTATTAAAGGTTAAAAATGTTAGGATATAAGGATGCAATAATAAAAAAGTTATTTAGAATATAAAAAATAACATATATATCATATAATTTATTGGTGATAACAATAAATAAACTTATAAAAATATCTTTAATTTTACTTTTATTTTCTATAATACTTATTTCTATTTTTAATGTTAACGCAAGTAATTTAACATTTCCCTTACTTGGTAAAATAATTTATTTAGATGCTGGCCATGGTGGTGTTGATAATGGAGCAACAGTTAAAAATGTTAATGAAAAAGATATCAACTTACAAATAGTTTATAAATTAAAAGAAACCCTTACTAATGCTGGAGCAACAGTTTATTTAACTAGAAAAGATGATAATGATATAAGTAACCCAAATGCTTTATATCGTAAAAAAAGTGATTTTGATAATCGTATTAAATTAATAAATAATTCTAAAGCTGATTTATACATATCTATTCATCAAAATATTTATCAAGATAAAAAATATAAAGGCCCTCAAGTATTTTATGTAAAAAATAATAAGAAATTAGCTGAAAACATCCAAAATACTTTAAATAAATACACTAAAAATAATCGTAAAATTAAAACAATTAATAATACATATATGTATAAATTATTAAATAAAAAAGGCGTCTTAATTGAATGTGGCTTTCTATCTAACGATTATGAAAGAATAAAACTTCAAACCAATACCTATCAAAATGAACTAGCTAAAATCATAACTGAAGGAATAATTACATATTTTTCATAATTTCACATTTTTTTCATATTAACTTAGTACTATAATCTTGCGAAATGTGATATACTTTTCAAAGTAGAGGAGTGCAAGTGTGAAAACAAAAGTCTTTAAAACAATCGATGAACAAGTATCAATTTTGCAAGAAAGAGGTATGATAATAGATGACATTGATTTTGCGAAAGAAACCCTAATAAGAGAAAATTACTTTTTTATTAATGGATATCGACATTTATTTTTAAAAAATGGTACTGATAGGTATTATCAAGAAGGAACAAATTTTAAAGAAATAATTGCATTATTTAATTTTGATAGGCAAGTGAGAAATATATTATTTAAAAATCTCTTAGTCGTAGAAAATAATATGAAAAGCATTTTTTCCTATCAATTATCAAAGCAATATGGTTATAAAGAAAAGGATTATTTAAAAGCAACTAATTTTAGCCGTTGTCCTGAAAAACAAAGACAGATAAATGATTTGATCAGAAAAATGAAAAGACAAATTAGAATTAATGGTGGCCAACATCAAGCAACAATGCACTATATAAAAAATTATGGATATATTCCCTTATGGGTAGTGGTAAAAGTATTATCTTTTGGTATCGTTAGTGAATTATTTACCATCATGAAAGAATCCGACCAAGAAGCTATTGCTGATATCTACAATGTCTCTAAAGATGATTTAATAACTTATTTGCCAATCTTAGCTAATTATCGAAATTTATGTGCTCATGAAGATATTGTTTTTAATCATCGTACTCAAAAAATAATTGAAGATAATGGCATTCATAGCTATCTAGATATTCCTATTCAAAATGGAGAATATATATATGGTAAAAATGATATCTTAGCCCTTGTAATAATTTTAAAACAATTACTTGCTAAAGATCAATTTAGATTATTTATAAGTGAACTAAGTTATGAAATAGATGTTTTAGCCGGACGTTTACACACAATTGATATTAAAAAAGTATTAGATACAATGGGTTTACCCGTTAATTATAAAGAAATAATAAGATATTAAAAAGAAAGGATTAAAAATGAAAGAAAAAAATAGAATAATAATTATAGTAATAATGATAGTATGTTTTTTACTTGGATCATTCGGAACATATTATTTAATTAGTAAAAAAGGATTATTTAATCAAACTATTATAAATAAATCAGAAAAAGAAGTAACAGTTAATGAAAATGGAATAGCTGATGCGGTTGAAAAATTATATGATGCAGTTGCTGTTGTTCAAAATTACCAAAAAAACACTTTAGTGTCATCTGGAACAGGATTTGTATATAAAACCGATGGCGATAAGGCTTATGTTTTAACCAATGCTCATGTTGTATCAGGCGCTACATCAGTTAAATTAATTTTTACTGATAATAAAACATATGATGCTGAAATAGTAGGAAGTGATACTTATTCAGATATAGCTGTATTATCTGTTAATAAAGATAATATTATAAAAGTTGCTGAAATAGGTTCATACGAAGACGCTAGATTAGGAGACACCTTATTTACAATTGGTGCTCCACTTGATACTGAATATTCATGGACTGTTACAAGAGGAATCCTATCAGGTAAAGATCGTTTAGTTGAAATAAGTCAAAACAGCAGTGCGTCAGTAGATAAATGGGTAATGAAAGTAATGCAAACAGATGCAGCCATTAACTCAGGAAATTCAGGTGGACCAATTGCTAACTCAAATGGAGAAGTCATTGGTATTACTAATATGAAATTAATTAGTAGTGGTGTTGAAGGCATGGGCTTTGCTATTCCAATTGAAGACGCTGTTAAATATGCTGAAAAACTAATTGAAAATGGTAAAATAGAAAGACCAGTTCTTGGCGTGGGAACATTAGATACAACTGATACCTTAGCTATGAAAATGCAATATGGATTTACAATAGATGATTCAATTACTTCAGGAGCTGTTGTAGGTTATACCCAAAAAGGTTCAGCAGCTGAAAAAGCCGGTTTAGAAAAAGGCGATGTTATTACTAAATTTGGTGATTATCAAATAAAAAATTCATCATATCTAAAATATTATTTATATATGTATTCAGTAGGAGACAAAGTTAAATGTACATACATAAGAGGAACTAAAGAATATACAGTAACAATCAATTTAAGTAAAAAAGCAAGTTAAAGCACTTTAAATTAAACAAAGTGCTTTTTATATTTCCAAAAATTTGCTATTATACCAATAGGTGAAGAAGAAGTGGGACTATTAAAATTTGCGTTAAGAGGAAATTATAAAAGATATTATAACGATTTAAAAGAATTATCAAAGAAAAATCATAAAAGTGCATTTTTGATGTTTATAGATACAGCCATATCATGTGCTATATTTAAATCCGGTTTGCAAGACTATTTAAATTATAAATTTTATGATAAAAGCTTTAAAGAAAGAAGTACATATGCAACCATTGGCTATCAACATAAGTTTTATTTACTAGCTGCTAATTATGAATATGCACCATTCTTTTCAAACAAAGTTAATTTTAATCATAACTTTAAAAAATTTGCAAAAAGAGAATGTCGTTCATATCAAGATGGTTTAGAAGAAATAACTAAATTTATTAAAGAACATAAAGAAATAGTTAGAAAACCAATATCTGGTTTAGGTGGAGCAAATGTTGAAAAAATAGAAACCAAAAATATTAAAGATATTAAAAAGTTCTATGAAAACTTAAATAAAGATAATTGCTTAATTGAAGAATTAATTATTCAAAATAAAAAATGGGAAGTACTAAACCCAGGAAGTATCAATACCGTAAGAGTAGTAACTAAATGTGTTGATGGTAAATCCGATATCTTATTTGCAGCCGTTAGAATTGGTAGTGGTAATTCATTAGTAGATAACTTTCATAGTGGCGGAGTAGGAGTTAACGTGAATATCAAAAAAGGTATTTTAGAAGGAAAAGCCATTGATAAGAAAAATCGTGAATCAGATTATACACCTACAACTAAAGTTAAAGTAGATGGATTTGTTATTCCCTATTGGAAAGAAATAATTAAAATGACTAAAGAAGCTGCTAAAGTTAACGATGATGTTAACGTTGTTGGATGGGATGTTGCAATAACTGAAAACGGTCCATTAATAATTGAAGGAAATCGAGGCCCCGGAATGGATTTAATTCAAGTTCTACTTAATAGAGGAGTTAAACCTGATTTAGAAGCAGTTAAAAAAGAAATTTTATCATCAAAAAAATATCAAGAAAAAAGAAAGAAGAGATAATATGTTAAAAGCAGGAATCGTCGGATTACCTAACGTAGGAAAAAGTACATTATTTAACGCTATAACTAAAAAGAATATTTTAGCAGCTAATTATCCATTTGCAACTATTGATCCTAACGTTGGTGTAGTAACAGTACCCGATTATCGTTTAGAATTTTTAGAAAATATGTATATGCCCGAAAGAACAGTACCAACAACTTATGAATTTACCGATATAGCAGGACTAGTTAAAGGTGCATCAAAAGGAGAAGGATTAGGTAATAAATTCTTATCTCATATTAGAGAAGTAGATGCTATTGTTGAAGTGGTAAGATGCTTTGAGAATTCAGATATAATTCATGTTGAAGGCGGAGTAGATCCTATTAGAGATATCGAAATAATTAATGTTGAATTAATAATGTCAGATTTAGAAATAATTCAAAATAGAATTGGTAAAATTGCCAAAAAATGTGAATCAAGTAAAGATAAAAAAGATTTATTTGAATTAGAAACCCTAAGAAAATGTGAAGAAGCCCTACTTCAAAATAAATCACTTAGAACAATAGATTTAAATGAAGATGAATTATTATTATTAAAATCATTTTGCCTAATCACATTAAAACCAATAATTTATATGGCTAATGTAAGTGAAGATGATGCCATCATCGGTCATAACGTGTACACAGATAAAGTTAGAGAATATGCATCTAACGAAAACTCATCAGTAATTGTAGTAAGTGCTAAAATGGAATCAGAACTAGCCGAAATGAACGATGATGATAAGAAAGCATTTTTAGAAGAAATAGGAATCTCTAATAGTGGTTTAGATAAATTAATTTATGCTACCTATGATTTACTAGGACTTCAAACATTTTTTACATCTGGAAAAGACGAATGTCGTGCCTGGACATTTAGAAAAGGAATGAAAGCTCCGGAATGTGCCGGAATTATTCACTCTGATTTCCAAAGAGGATTTATCAAAGCTGAAGTAATGTCATTTGAAGATTTAAAAGAATATGGTAGTGAATTAAAAGTTAAAGAAGCAGGCAAAATGCGTCTAGAAGGAAAAGACTATCTTATGCAAGATGGCGATATTGTTTACTTTAGATTTAACGTATAGTTTAAATAAGAAGTTAAAACGTATTTAGGAGGCACAACAAAATGAAAATAAAACGTGCTTATTACTTAAATAAACTTATTGAAGCTAAAGAAGAAGGTCTTATCAAAATTGTAACTGGAATTCGTAGATGTGGTAAATCATATTTATTAAATGCACTATTTTACCATTATCTTTTACAAAATAATAAAATTATTTAAAAAAGGCTAAAAACAGACTAGAATATTAAAGAAAAATATGCTAATATACTGCTTGAGCGAAAGCTCCTTGCTTATATTTAAATATAAGCCGAAAAGACCAGAAGGAGGATAGAAAATGAAAAATTATGAAGTAATGTTTATTGTTAAAACTACTTTAGAAGAAGCTGCTGTTAAAAATGTAGTTGAAAGTTTAAAATCAACTGTAACTGATTTAAATGGTAAAATTACTAACGTTAAAGAAATGGGACAAAGAACTTTAGCTTATCCTATTAATAAAGAAGTTAATGGATTTTACTATGTATTAACAGTTGAAGCATCTAATGAAGCAATAGCTGAACTTGATCGTAAGGCTAGATTAAATGAAAACATCATTAGACATCAAATTATTAAATTAGATGAGGAGTAGTTAATGAATAATGTCGTATTAGTAGGTAGACTTGCTAGAGATCCTGAACTTAGAACAGTAAATACAATGAATGGAACAAACACAACTTGTTCATTCACTATTGCTGTATCTCGTCAATTTTCAAATCAAAATGGCGAAAGAGATGCAGATTTTATTAATTGTGTAATTTGGGGAAAACAAGCAGAAAACCTATGCAAATATTGTACTAAAGGATCACAAATCGGAGTACAAGGAAGAATTCAAACAAGAAATTATCAAAATAATGAAGGTAAAACAGTATATGTAACTGAAGTAAATGCTAGCAATATTACTTTCTTAAGTAGTAAAGGAAGCACAAATAATGCACCTGTTATGCCTGCTGTAAATCAAACTGGAGATATTAATCACGTAGAAACTAATGATTTTAATGAAGATCCATTTAAAGATTTCGGTTCAGAAGTAGTTCTAAGTGATGACGATCTACCATTTTAGAAAGGAAATTAAAAATGGCTGAATTTTATCGTAAGAAAAAGAAAATTTGTCAAATGTGTGCTGGAAAAAGCGTAGATTATAAAGACGTAAATATTATTACTAAATATATCAATGAAAAAGGAAAAATACTTCCAAGAAGAATGACTGGAGCATGTGCTAAACATCAAAGATATATTGCTAAACAAGTTAAAAGAGCAAGATTTATGGCTTTAATCCCATTTGTAAAATAAATTGTAATTAAAGATATCACTATTAAAATATAGTGGTATTTTTTGTATTAAAATAAAAGTTAAAACCAGTAAAAAATTACACCATAGCGTAATAAATTGCCAAATTTACCAAAAAATTACGCTACAGAGTAATTTTTAAACTTTATTCCAAAATTGTTAGTGGTATCTTTTTTTAAATTTATTTGTTATACTATTAGGGAATTAGACAGGAGTGGTTTGCATGAAAGTTATATTATTAAAAGATGTAAAAAAACAAGGAAAGAAAGACGATATATTAGACGTAAGCGATGGATATGCTGAAAACTTTCTTATTAAAAATGGACTTGCTGTAAAATATACTGATGGTTCTAAAAAAAGATTACAAAATGAATTAGAAACAAGAGCGTTAGAAGAAGACTTACTAGTTAAGAAATGTGAAAGTGATAAAGAAAAAATTGAAAAATTAACATTAACATTTAAAGTTAAAGTAGGTCAAAATGGTAAAATATTTGGTACTATTTCTTCTAAACAAATAGCTGAAGAATTAAATAAAAAAGGATTTAATATTGATAAAAAAATTATTGAACTAGATCATCAAATAGATACCTTAGGAATTCATAAAGTTTCTATCAAATTACACAAAAAAGTAGTTGCTAGTTTAACTATATCCGTAAAAGAGGTGTAATTTAGTGGCCGAAAGAAAAATGCCTCAAAATCTTGAGGCTGAGATGATGGCTTTAGGATGCGCATTTTTAACAAGGTATGCTTGTGATAAAATATGTGAAGAATTAGAAAGTGATATGTTTGTTAGTGAAGCAAATAGACGCATATTTGATGCTATCTATACTTTGCATCAAAATAAAATTCCTTTAGATTCATCAACAATTAAAAATGAAATTGAAAAACATATATCAATTAACGCTATTGGTGGAATTGAATATCTAAGTGAAGTAATTGATTCAGTTATATCTTCTGCTAATATTGATTACTATATTGATATTATTAAAGATAAAGCCTTAAGAAGAAAATTAATTGATGTAACTAACAAAATAAATAGTGATGCTTATAATGAAGAAGAAGAAACTAATTATTTAATAGATGATGCTGAAAAGAAAATATTTTCAGTTACCAAAGCACGTAAAGCCGGCGAATTTAAATCAATTGCTTCCGTAATGAAAAGTGCTCAAGAACAAATTGAAAAACTTGCCAAGAATCAAAATGAAATTACTGGTCTAGCAACTGGGTTCTATGATTTAGACAAACTAACCAGTGGTTTACACGAAAACGAACTTATTATAGTTGCGGCTCGTCCTGCTATGGGTAAAACCGCGTTTGCTTTAAACCTTGCTGTTAATGCCGCATCAAAAAGTGATAAAGCAGTTGCTTTATTTAACTTAGAAATGTCCGCTGAACAACTTGCTATGCGTATGATAGCAGCAGCTGGTGGAATCGAAATGAATAAAGTAAGAACCGGACGTTTAGAACATAACGATTGGAAAAAAGTCAATGAGGCCATGAGTGAACTTAGTGAAACAAATCTTTATATTGAAGATAATGCTGGTATGACAATTTCCGAAATAAGAGCTAAATGTCGTCGACTAGCAACAAGCGATAAAGGTTTAGGACTAATTGTAATCGATTATTTACAGTTAATTTCCGGATCAAGCAAAAATGAAGGAAACCGTGTTCAAGAAGTATCTGAAATATCACGTTCCTTAAAAACAATGGCTATGGAATTAAAAGTTCCCGTTGTTGCTCTTGCCCAGTTATCTCGTAGTGTTGAACTTCGTGAAAATAAAAGACCAATTATGTCTGACTTAAGAGAATCAGGATCAATCGAGCAAGATGCTGATATCGTAATGTTCTTGTACCGTGATGATTATTATAATAAAGCCGCAGCTGAACAAACTGATACCTCAATAACCGAATTAATAATCGGAAAACATCGTAACGGTGGCACTGGAACAATCGAATTATTATTTGAAAGAAGCATGAGTAATTTTAGAAATTACATAAAGAAAAATGAAGAAAATTAAAAAAGTGAAGTGATTAAATGAAAAAGAAAGAAATTTTAATTTCAATATTATTAACTGTATTAATATCTGCAATAATGTTTTTATTACTGCCAACAACTAAAAAAAATGCTGTCCCTAAAGACGTTTATGAAGTATTTGTTGAAGGAAAAAGCATTGGATATTTATCTAATGAAGATGAGTTCCTAGAATTAGTAGATGAAAAACAACAAGAAATAAAAAACAATTATGGTGTAGACAAAGTATATCCTCCTGGTGGACTTGAGATCGAAAAAGTAACTACTTATAATGATAATATTAAAAGTTCTGAGCAAATATATAGTACAATCGAACATGATAGTCCCTTTACCATTGAAGGATACGTAGTTACTATTAAATATAAAGATGAAACTAAAGAACCTTTATATATTTATACTTTAAAAAAAGAATATTTTGAAGATGCATTCTATAATATGGTTTCAGCGTTTGTTGGTAAAGATAAATTAAATAATTATAAAAATAATACTCAAGAAGAAATAACAGATGAAGGAACTAAAATAACATCTGTTTACTGGGAAGATGAAATAACTATAAAGAAAACCTTAATAAGCACTGATAAGAAAATCTTCACTAACACGGATGATTTAAGTAAATATCTTTTATTTGGAACAACTGAAAAACAAAAAACATATACAGTAAAAGAAAATGATTCAATAGATAACATCATTGATAATAATAATCTAAGTATTGAGGAATTCTTAATTGCTAATCCAACAATAACAAGTAAAAATACTTTACTTAAGAAAAACCAAGAGGTATCTATTGGCTTAATTTCTCCCTTACTAGAAATTATTCATGAAGTAGAAGTAGTTGAAAATATAACTAATAAAGCAGTAACTGAATATCAAGAAGATAAAGATATGTATGTTGGACAAACTAAAGTGATCCAAGAAGGAGTAAATGGTATTTCTAAAGTAACTGAATCAATTCAATATAAAAATGGTGAAATTGAAAAACTAGTTATTACCAAATCTGAAGAAATAAAACCAACAGTTAACAAAATAGTAGCTAAAGGAACAAAATATTATTCTAATCCAGGAATTAATTATGGATATGTTAACACCGGAAACGATGAATGGCGTTGGCCAACTCTATCTCCATATGTTATTACTAGCCCATTTGCATGGCGTTGGGGAAGACATCACAACGGAATAGATATTTCTGGAACTGGTTTTGGCTCACCAATTTATGCAGCAACTGAAGGAACAGTAATTGCGATTAATACATCATGCCCAAATCAAGGATTTTTAGGCTCAATGTGCGGTAATTCTTGGGGAAATTATGTAAGAGTATCATACGGCGATTTTGAACTTATTTATGCCCATATGAAAAGTGATATTAATGTATCTCTTGGTCAAAAAATATCACGTTCACAACATATAGGAAACATGGGTAACTCAGGTTCATCAACTGGAACTCACTTACATTTTTCAATCTTAAAAAATGGATCATACATTAATCCATGTGCGGTGTACTCATGTTAGTAAGTGTATTAGCAAGCGGTTCAAAAGGTAATTCAACTTATATAAAAACAAAAAAACACGAAATCTTAATTGATGCCGGCTGTACAATGACATATTTAAATGAAAAACTAATTGAAAATAATACCAATTTAGATAATATCGATTATATTTTTATCACTCACACTCATTCAGATCATGTAAGCTCTATAAAAAATATAATTAAAAAATATAGTCCAACTTTAATATTAACTATACCTATGTTAGAAGATTTACCATATTTAAAAACATATGAAAATATTATTCTTTTAGAAGATGATATGATAATTGATAATCTTTTAATTGAGAATATTAAAACAAGTCATGATACATCAGATTCTCGTGGATATATAATAAACGAGGGAGATAATAGTGTTGTCCAAATAACAGACACAGGTTACCTTAACCAAAAATATTTTAATAAATTAAAAAATAAAACAGTTTATATTTTCGAAAGTAATCACAACGCTGATATGTTACTTAATGGTAGATATCCTGGATGGTTAAAAAGAAGAGTAGCTAGCGATAAAGGTCACCTTTCTAACGAATCATCCGCTTTCTACCTTAGTAAGATAATTGGTAGTAATACTAAAGAAATTATATTAGCCCACCTTAGCGAAGAAAATAACACTCCAGCAATAGCGCTTGAAACACTTCAAAATGAATTTAAAGATCATGAAATTGAATTTAACAACATTATTATTGCTAAACAAAATGAAATATCAGGAAATATCGAAGTATGATAAGAATAATATGTATTGGAAAAATTAAAGAAAAATATCTTCTTGATTTAATAAATGATTATTTAACTAGAATAAATAAATATCATAAATTAGAAATAGTTGAATTAATTGATTCAAATAAAAAAGAAGAAGGAGATAGAATTTTAACAAAACTAAAAGATAAATCATTTAAAGTTGCTTTAACAATAGATGGTAAAAAATATACATCACCAGAATTCTCAAAATTTATAGATAAATCACTAATGAACTATGGTAACATTGATTTTATTATAGGTGGATCGGATGGTCTAGCAGATAAAGTTTTAGAAAAAGTAGATTACAAAATATCATTTAGTGATTTAACATTTCCTCATGGTTTATTTAGAGGAATTCTTTTAGAACAAATCTATCGTTCATTTAAAATAATTAATAATGAAACATATCACAAATAAAAAGGAGTTAAAATGGAAGATTTAATATATGTTGTATCAACTATATTTATTAAAGACGGTAAAGTATTAGTAAGCATGTCACAAAGAAGTGCTAAAAAAGGAAAATACACCTTAGTTGGTGGTGGAGTAGAAAAAGGCGAAACTTTTAAAGAAGCAGCCGTTAGAGAATGCATTGAAGAAATAGCAAATGGATTTACCATTGAAGAAAAAGATTTAAAAGAAATTCTTTGCTTTAGAGAACCTGCCTTATCAGATCCAAGCCTAACTATTGAAATGCATATGATGCTATCATCTAAAGAAGTAGATGTAGAATTATTACCTAATGAAGAAATTATGGATTATAAATGGCATGGCTTAAATGATGATGAAAGTGATTTATCAACTGCAATTACTGATCATTTTATCCCATATGCTAAAGAAAACAATTTATTATATTAAAAAATGAAGACTTACTTAATCTTCATTTTTATTTTATAATTTAAAATCCTTTAAATCTTCATCAAACATATCTTTTCCATCAAAAAATGCTCTTGTTTTAATACCATGACTAAAAGCTATTACATTAGATGGAAACTTTTTAGTGTATGTATTTAATATATTAGTATATTTATTATAAAAACTTTTTGCTGCTTCTAACTTTTGATTAATTTCATTTAAGTCATTAAAATAATTATTAAATCTAATATTACTAAGTAAATTATCATAATCACTATTTATTTTTACAATTAAATTATTATAAACACTTAATTTTCTTTCTAAATCAAAACTAGATAAATTTTGTTTCTTTAATTTTAATATCTCATCAAAAGATTTTTCAGGAACATCAGTTTCTTCAATAATTATATCTTTCATCATTAAAATAGTATCATATTTTTTTCTTAACAATTCATCAATTAATCCTTCTGCTTCATTAATTCTTAAAGTATATACTTGTAAATTATTGTACACAATAACATAAACTATTCCACATATTCCTCCAATTATTATTAAAAGTAAAATAATACTTACTGCATCCATTTTATATCACCTATCTTAAATTATACATTAAATTTATTAAAATTAAAACATTAAATATAGTATAATTATGATAGAAAGAGAGATGATTAAGATGAATATTAAAACATTAGTTGTAGGAAATTTATTAGAAAATTGTTACATATTAAATATTGATAATGATTATTTAATTGTTGATCCTGGAGATGAAGCTAAAACAATATTAAATCATATTCATGGAAATCTACTTGGAGTATTAATAACTCACTATCATAAAGATCACTATGGTGCCTTAAATGATATATTAAAATATAAAAATGTCCCAGTTTACGATTATAATGATACAGCAAAAGAAATAATAATATCAAAATTTAAATTTAAAGTGATTGCTTATCCTGGACATAAAGAAGATTTAGTTGGATTCTTATTTGATGATAAATTATTTAGTGGAGATTTTATTTTTAAAGGCACTATCGGAAGAACTGACATGCCAGGTGGAAACTTTAAAGAAATGCAAAAAAGTATTAAAAAAATATTAGCATTTAAAACTGAATTAGAAATATATCCAGGGCATGGCCAATCTACAAATCTATCAAATGAAAGAAAAAATTTAAATTCTTATTTATAGTCCCATTGAAATCCATTGACAAAAGTGACACTAATTTTCAGTGGTAAAGAAAAAAGATAACCTAAAAAGTTATCTCCGAATAAGCATGACTATAATTTATTTTCTCATCAAACTCAACAAAATTTAAATAAATAAGAAGAATTAAAGCCCATTTTCCAGTTTTAGGATCACTCATTACAAGGTGATCTTTTCCTGCTTCCTCAATAATTCCTTCAAAAACTTTATCACGCCATTCATTAGAATCAGGAAAAGAAAAATATGCCTTAGCTCTCTTACCTTTATTTAATCTTAAAATATTTTCAATATAACTTTGTTCGTCTTGAATATTCCCATTTGCGCCTCCTCCAATTGGTGCTGTATTTAAATTATAATCATTTGGATATTTTGCACTTGGATAATAACTTCCATTCATGATATTCCTCCTAAATTAAGATTATTCTTTTATTGCTTTTTTATTACTTTTTAAGTATACTATGGAAGAAAGAAGTGATTAAATATGCGTAATTTAACAGATCAAGAAATAGTAAGAAGAGAAAAAGTAGCTAAAATTAAAGAATTAGGTATTGATCCATTTGGTTCAAGATATGATCGTACTGCTTACTCAGAAGATTTAAAAGAAAAATATAAAGATATTCCTCATGATGACTTTGAAAACATTAATGATTGTTATAAAGTAGCCGGAAGAATAATGTTCATTCGTAAAATGGGTAAAGCATCATTCTTTACAATTCAAGATAAAAAAGGTAAAATCCAAATTTATATTTCTATTAATGATGTTGGAGAAGAAACCTATAATTTATTTAAATCAGCAGACATTGGTGATATAGTAGGAGTTTATGGCAAAGTAATGAAAACAAAAACAGGTGAATTAACCTTAAAATGTTTAGAATATACTCATTTAGTTAAGTCTCTACGCCCATTACCTGAAAAATTCCATGGATTAACTGATGTAGAAGAAAGATACAGAAGACGTTATGTTGATTTAATAATGAATGAAGATTCTAAAAAAGTCGCATTTATGCGTCCTAAAATTATTAGATGTATACAAAATTTCTTAGATAATAAAGGATTTGTTGAAGTAGAAACACCTATTTTAACAACTCTATTAACAGGTGCATCTGCAAGACCATTTGTAACACATCATAATACGCAAGATTTAGATATGTATTTACGTATTGCCCTAGAATTAAATTTAAAAAGATTACTAGTTGGCGGTATGGAAAAAGTATATGAAATAGGTAGAACATTTAGAAATGAAGGAATGGATCCTCAACACAATCCAGAATTTACTATGATGGAAGTTTATGAAGCATATTCTAACCTAGAGGGAATGATGGACTTAACAGAAGAAATGTATCAAACTATAGCTGAAAAAGTCTGCGGGAAAACTACTTTCCATTATCTAGGACATGATGTTGATTTATCTGGCAAATGGAAAAGAATTAGTATGGTAGATGCTATCAAAGAAAAAACTGGAATCGATTTTAAACAAGAAATGACAGTTGAAGAAGCCCTAAAACTTGCTAAAGAAAATGATATTGAAGTAGCAGACCATGAACATACTGTTGGACATATAATTAATTTATTCTTTGAAAAATATGTTGAAGAAACATTAATTGAACCAACATTCTTATATGGCCATCCAGTTGAAATTTCCCCACTTACTAAGAAAAATCCTGAAGATCCAAGATTTACTGATCGTTTCGAATTATTTATATCAGGACATGAATGTGCAAATGCATATACAGAACTTAACGATCCAATTGATCAATTAGAAAGATTTGAAGAACAATTAAAAGAAAAAGAATTAGGTAACGATGAAGCAAATGATATTGATTATGACTTTATTGAAGCTCTAGAATATGGAATGCCACCAGCAGGTGGAATTGGTTATGGCATTGATAGAATGATAATGTTATTTACAGAACAAGAATCAATTAGAGATGTATTATTATTCCCAACAATGAAACCAATTCAAAATGATAATAAATAAAAAAGTGAAATTAATTATCCTAGTTTCACTTTTTTTAGTATAGCTTTTTCAAAATTTTAGGCATTAATTTTCCCTCATCTTCATTATCTAAATCTACATCCATTGATTTGCTTGGAAAAAAACCCAAATAATATGCTAAATTATGTACGATCCATTCATATTCCATTGAACTATTTGTTCTGTTCCATTTAGAAGAATATCTTTTCTCATATTCCTGCAAAATATTTAAAATACTACGAATATCTTCTATGGAATTAATTTTATAAGAGCCACAAATTTTTATATCCGAATTAGTTACATATCTTAAATCAACAACATAAACATTATCATCATCAATATAATAAAACTCATCATTTATAAATATTATTTTCTTATCGTTTAAATATGCAAAAGTCGAATAATTATCATCTTTATTAAAATCTTCATTATATTTTATAATAGCATCATGTTTTTTATTAAAAAATTTATTAAATGTTAATAAATAAAATAAACACAGAGTAAATGCTTTTTTTCTAAGAATTAATTTCCTATCCATAATTTTCATCCCCTAAAGCAGAGTATACTCTAACACATTTTTTTGAAATAAACAACATAAAATTAATTGGTGATAAATTGAAAATATGTGTATATGCTATTAGCAAAAATGAATCTAAATTCGTAGATCGTTGGTACGAATCTATGAAAGAAGCTGATGAAATATATGTTCTTGATACTGGTTCAACTGACGATACTGTTGAAAAACTAAAAAAACATAACATCAAAGTAACTACTAAAATAATTACTCCATGGCGATTTGATATAGCAAGAAATGAATCATTAAAATTAGTTCCAGAAGATGCTGATTTATGTGTTTGCACCGATTTAGATGAAGTATTTGATAAAGGATGGCGTCAAAAATTAGAAAAAGCCCAAAACTATAATCTAGTAAAATATAACTATATATGGTCATTTGATAAGAACAACAATCCCGCTGTAAATTTCTTTTATGAAAAAATTCATAGTCGTCATGGCTATAAATGGGTTAATCCAGTTCATGAAGTTTTAGAGTGTTCTCTAGAAAACCCTAAAACCATTTTAATAGAAGACATTGTATTAAAACATTACCCAGACAATACCAAATCGCGAAGTTCTTATTTGCCATTACTTGAACTTTCGGTTAAAGAAAATCCTAAAAATGACCGTAACTATCACTATTTAGGAAGAGAATATATGTTTTATGGAAAATACAAAGAAGCAATTAAAACCTTAAAACATCATCTTAAAATGAAAAATGCGACATGGCACGATGAGAGATGTGCATCTATGCGTTTCATATCAAGATCATATTATAATTTGAAAGATTATAATGAGGCTCTAAGATACGCTATAATGAGTATTAGTGAAGCACCTTATTTAAGAGAAGGATATTATGAAACAGGACTAATATATTATCATTTAAATGAATATAATAAAGCTAAGTTATATCTTTTACTTGCGATGCAAATTAAATCAAATCCAAAGACATATATTAATGATCCTGCCTGTTACAATGGCACAATTGAAGATCTTCTAACTATTTGTGAATATAATCTAAAAAATTATAAAGAAGCCTATATTTATATTAATAAAGCCTTAAAATATAATCCAAGTGAACCAAGACTACTACGTAATAAAGAACTAATTGAAAAATTAATATAAAAAGACTAAACATAATTGTAAGTTCTAGTTTTAAAATAAAAATTAAAGATTTCATAATCGTTTCATAGTCGATTAACATAAATAAATTGAAATAATTAATAAAATCTGCTATTATATTCTCCAAGTCAGGGGATATTATGAAAAATAAAGAAATGTTAAAATTATATAAACAAATACTAAGGGAAATAAGAACATCAAAGTATCATGACAAAATAAGTTTAGATAAAAATTTTGAATTCAAAAGCGGTAATGAAAATTGTCAGGAAATTTCCATTATTTTAACAAAAAAAGAAAAAGAAGATATTTCTAATGGAATATATAATCCTAAAACATCTATTTTAAAAGAATTAGATTATATTGTAAGTATTAGTAACGATTATAATATTAGTCCTTTAAAATCAATAGAAGAAAAGCAAATATATTTGAAAGCTATAAAAAGAATAAAGAAAGAATTAGTTATAAAATATTTTTCTAATCTATTTAAAGATTTTATATCAGCATTTAATATTAAGAAACTTGTAAAAGCACATGATGATTTATATACATGTTCACAATTATCAACATTTTTTGGGGGCGTAACAGCCACATTAGTTATGATAGCATTTGAATATTCTATTTTAATTATTGCCTCAGGGATTATATTTACTTTATGTCCAACCTTATGTTTCATATTAATAAACTTCATAAAAAAAAGACATATTTCACATGTAAATAATGTAGAAAATAAAAAACAATTAATTCAAGCAATGATTAACTCTGATTATTTATTTAAAAATTTAGAACTATCTAGTCCAAAAGAATCCAAATTACTTGAAGTAGAATCAAAATCATCAACTAAAAATATACAAGATCCGGTATTTAATGAAATATTTAAACTTATTGAGTTATTATCTACTTCAAATCTTTCTAGACAAACCATTCAAAATTATTTATCAAAAATAAAATCAATTAAAGAAGCTTATGCATCAAGATTATCCCAAATAAATGAACTTTCAGTTGATAATGAATATACAATCCAAGGATGTTTTATCCAAGAAATAGCTAAATTAGAATATGACATAAGATCTTCTATTGATCAAAATAAAGAAACTATTCAAAATCAAACTGAATCAAACATAATTGATGCCAAAATTTATTCCTTAGAACAAAGAACTAAAAATAGATAAGAATTATTTCCATTTAATTCTTTTTCTTTTTAATTAAATATGCTATATTATAACCGTGATGTTTATGGAATATTTAATCCTTGCATACTTAGGAGACGCTGTATATGAACTTATAGTTCGTAATCATTTAATTAATAAAGGAATAAAAAATGTTAATGACCTTCAAACTGAAAGTCTTAATTTTGTAAGTGCTAAAAGTCAAAGAAAACTTTTAGAAAAATTAGAACAAGAAAATATCTTAACAGAAACCGAATTAGATATTGTTAAAAAAGGTCGTAACGCCAAAATGCATCGTAGTAAAAATAATGATATAGTAACTTATCATAAAGCCACTGGCTTTGAATGTCTAATAGGTTATTTATATCAAAATGATAAAAATAGATTAAATGAAATAATGGAGAAGATTTTATGAGAGTATGTGGAAAAAATGTTTTTAATGAATTAGAGCCTTCTAAAATAAGAAAAGTTCTATTATCAACAAATTTTAAAGACCAAGAAATAATTAAAAAAATAAAAGATAATAATATAAAATATGTTTTAACAGATCCTAAATTAATGGATAAAATGTTAAAAAATAATCAAGGAATAATTTTTGAAATATTAGATTATGAATATGGAAATATAGATGATATTAATGACGATACCTTTGTTTTAATGTTAGACCATTTAGAAGATCCTCACAACTTTGGAGCTATAATTAGATCATGTGAAGCAAGAGGAATTAAAAATATAATTATTCCTAAAGATCGTTCAGTATTAGTTACTGAAACAGTTATGAAAACAAGTACAGGTGCTTTAGAAAGAGTTAACATAATTATGGTTAATAACTTAGTAAACGCCATTAATAAGCTAAAAGATAAAGGATTTTTTATCTATGCAGCCGAAGCCGATGGAACTGATTATCGTAAAGTAAATTATGCCGATAAAGTTTGTTTAATAATTGGATCAGAAGGATTTGGTGTAAGTAAATTAGTTAGAAAAAATTGCGATGAAATATTAAGTATCCCTATGAAAGGAAAAGTGAATTCCCTTAATGCATCAGTATCAGCGGGAATTCTACTGTTTGGAATAGAAAATTAATGGAATTTGCCGAAAATGAATTAACATCAATGATATGTGACAATAATGAAGATGTAACAGATGCTATTTTTGATAAATATAGTTATTTAGTAGATGTGATTGTTTATAAATATGAAGGGACAATAAAAGCACTAAAACTTGACATGGAGGAAGTAAAACAAGAAGCCTATTATGCCTTTAATGATGCTATAATTAATTACCGAGATGAACTTGCATCATCGTTTCCTACATTTATAAGTTTATGTATTCGACGAAAGCTATGGAATCGTTTTAGAATAACAACAGCAAATAAGAATTTAACTTATTTAAATGAAACAAGTATAAATAATATATTTGTAAAAACATCTGATTTAGAAATGCTTTGCGATATGAAATATAATCCCGAAAAAATTGTTATTACTAATGGTTATTATGAAGAAATAGCAAGTAAAATATTAGTATCATTATCCCCTAGAGAAAAAGACGTATTTAAATTATGCATTAATGGCTTTTCATCAAAAGAAATATCTAACATATTAAAATTAAATATTAAAACGATATATAATACATTAGGACGTATAAGAGAAAAAGCAAGTTCTATAATTGAAAATTATTAAAATACATGTTATTATACACCTCATGTAAAGAGGCGATAAACTTATGATAAAAATACCAGATTTAAGTGAAATGCTTGATTTAAATAATATTGTAGATATGACTGAATTTTCATGTTTTCAAAATGAATATGATTCTTCAAGTGAAAAATATATCTTGAACTTAGCAAAATCAATAAATATAGAATCTGATTTGTTGTCAACATATAATAATTGGCTGAAAATTAATAACAAATATTTTTATTTTAAATCTAATAATGCTTTTCAAGAATTGCTTATAGAAAAATTATTTGAAGAAATAAAGGTTAGGACTGTAAAACACCAAATAGTTAAATTTAATGATGAAATAGGAATTATAAGTCAAAATTATAGAAAACCTAATTTATTATATTATTACTTTTCTGAAATAATAACAGGATATAATAGTGAAAATAATTTTATTGAAATAAATAATTCAATAAAAAAAGCTATGAAACATGAAGATTACGAAAATTATTTAAATCAAATGTTTAAAATTATTGCTGTAGACATTTTATTTGGACAATATGATAGGTGGGAATATAATGTATTTTTTGCTAAGTCAAAAGAACATATTTGTTTAGCACCAATGTTTGATAATGGCTGTATCTTTTTAGAGGATTATAATGATATATTAATTTATGGATCATGCTTTGGAACTCTTACTTTTAGTACCGACTATGAAGATTATTTTACAACGAACACTTTAAGAAAATTTTCTCAAATGGTTTGTTCTCTGGAAAAAGCTTTAAACTTTGATCTTTCAAAAATATTTGATAATCTAGAATTAGAATATAAAATAAAAATATGTAAAGAAATTAGAACCCAAATTCAAAATTATTATGATATCCATCGCAAAATGGTTGAAAAAACGCTTAAATTTGCTAAATAAATCATTCAAAAACTATTGCAATTATACTAAGATTTTGATATATTCTTATTGACGCAGAAAGCGTTTTTTATTTGAAATAAAAAAGGAGATAATTATGGCAAAAGATGTAAAAAAGAAAAATGCAAGTAAAAAAACAGTTAAAGTACAAAAAGAATCAACAAAAGTAAATATTGAAAAAGTTGAAGATACAAAAAAACAAATAAAAAATGAAGTAAAACCAGTTAAAAAAGAAACTAAAAAAGTAAAGAAACAAACACCAAAAAAATCATATAGTTCTGAAGTAAAATCAGAACTAAAAAAAGTAAATTGGCCTTCTAAAAATGATTTAACTAAATATGGTGTAGCAACTATTATATTTATTGTAATATTTGGTTTATATTTTTATGGTTTAGATGCATTATTTGCATGGATTAGTTCATTAGTAAAGGGGTTATAATATATGGAAAAAGAATGGTATGTAGTTAACACTTATTCAGGACATGAATCAAAAGTTAAAGAAAAACTTGAAATGCGTGCTGAATCAATGGGATTCAAAGATAATATTTTTAGAATCATTGTTCCTGAAGAAACAGTTAAAGAAACAATGAAAGATGGAAGCATTAAAGAAAAAAAGAAAAAAATGTTTCCTGGTTATATTTTAGTTGAAATGATTATGACAGATGAAGCATGGTATATTGTAAGAAATACCCCAGGAGTTACTGGATTCATTGGATCAAGTGGAAAAGGAGCAAAACCAACTCCATTAAAACCGCAAGAAATCGATAAAATTCTGGCTAATATGGGTATGACTAGAATGGATGTTGATAAAGAACTTACTGTTGGAACTAAAGTTACAATTGTTGATGGACCATTTAAAGGTATGGACGGAACAATTAGTACATTAGATTTAGAAAACAGCAGATTAACAGTTTTAGTTGATTTATTTGGTCAAGAAACACCTGTTGAAGTAGAATTATTCCAAGTAGCAACAATTAAATAATTATTAAAACTCTATTAATTTAGAGTTTTTTTCACATTTTTAAATAAACAAGCAAAATTTATATTGTAAAAAGATAGAAATTGTGGTATAGTCCAAATTGCAATTAGGTTTAATTGTAAGTGGAGGGGAATGCGGATTTGCCCATACCACTAAGCGAAAATATGAAAGGATGTGTATTTCGTGGCAAAAGAAGTCGTAAAGAAAATTAAATTACAAATTCCTGCTGGAAAAGCTACACCTGCTCCTCCTGTTGGAACAGTTTTAGGACCTGCCGGAATTAATTTAGGAGAATTTTGTACTAAATTTAATGATGCATCTAAAGATAAAATGGGAGATATTCTACCTGTTGAAATATCAATTTATGATGATAGATCATTTAGTTTTGTATTAAAGACTCCACCAGCTGCTTTCTTACTTAAAAAGGCTGCAAAAATTAACAAAGCATCTAAAAAGGGTGCTAACGAAGTTGTTGCAACTATCTCTAAAGAAGAATTAAGAAAAATAGCTGAAACTAAAATGCCAGATTTAAATGCTTATACTATTGAAGCAGCAATGAAAATTATTGAAGGAACTGCTCGTAATATGGGTATTGCCGTTGAAGGAATTAATGATGAAGAACTAAAAGAACAAGCTCTTGAAGCAAAAGAAGCTGAAATAGCTGAAGCTAAACGTGAAGCAGCATTAGAAAAGATGGAAGAATCTGCAAACAACAATAACGCTGAAGTAGAAGTTATTGGCGAAAACAAAGAAACTGAAGAAAATTAATAATCCGCAAAATCTACCACGATTGGAGGGAATAAAATGAGAAAATTAGGAAAAAAGTACGTGGAAGCTTCTAAAAAAATCGAAAAAGCAAAATTATACGATGTTAAAGAAGCAATTAGCTTAGTTAAAGAAACAAGTACTACTAAATTTGATAGTTCTGTTGAAGTAGCTATGCATTTAAATATTGATACTAAGAAATCAGATCAACAATTAAGAGGATCAATCGTACTACCAAATGGTACTGGAAAATCTAAAAAAATCTTAGTTTTAGCTAAAGGAGCTGCTGCTGAAGCTGCTAAAAAAGCTGGAGCTGATTTTGTAGGAGAACAAGATCTAATTGATAAAATTTCAAATGAAAATTGGTTTGATTACGATGTAATCGTTGCAACACCAGAAATGATGCCTGCATTAGGTAGAATTGGTAAAGTTTTAGGACCTAAAGGTTTAATGCCAAACCCTAAGACTGGAACAGTTACTACTACACCAGAAAAAACTGTTGAAGATATCAAAAAAGGTATGATTGAATATCGTGCTGATTCTTTAGGAAATGTTCATAGTATTATTGGAAAAGTATCTTTTGATGAAAAATCATTAGAAGAAAACTTAACATATTTTGTTAATACAATAATCAAAAACAAACCTAAAACAGTTAAAGGAACATTCGTTAAGAGTGTATCAATTTGTACTACTATGGGTCCTGGAATTAAATTAAACACAAATTCTTTTGACAAATAGTTACAAATGTTGTATATTAAAAATTGTTAAAAAAACTTTTTATCCGTAGACAGCTGGGGCTTTAAGCTTAATAATCCAGCCGAGGGAAGAACTTGTGCTTTCCTCATGGAAAGTTTTTTTATAAAAAAAGGAGGAAAATATGGCAAGTACAAAAATTCTTAATGCAAAAAAAGAAGTAGTAAACGAAATTGCTGACAAAATTAAGAATTCTGAATCTGTAGTATTATTTTCTTATCAAGGATTAACTGTTGCTGATATGGCTGAATTAAGAAACAAAGTTAAAGAAGCTAATGGTGAAGTTAAGATTTATAAGAATACCCTTGTTAAAAGAGCAACAGACGAATTAAACATTGATTTATCTGATACTCTTGAAGGACCTAACGCTATTGTATTTGGTAAAGAATTATTAGCGCCTATTAAAGCTATTAGTGCTTTTACTAAAGATCACAAATGTGCTGAAATCAGAAGCGGAATTATTAATGGCGAAGTAGCTACATTAGATGAAATTAATGAATATGCAACTATTCCATCTATGGAAGGATTACTTACTATGCTTGCAGGTGGTATGATAGAACACGTTAAAAATCTATCTATAGCATTAAATTTATATGCTGAAGGATTAGAAGAAAAGTAATATTAGGAAAGGAGAAATAAAAAATGGCTAAAATTACTAAAGAAGATTTTATTAATTCATTAAAAGAAATGACTATTCTTGAAGTAAAAGAATTAGTTGACGCAATGAAGGAGGAATTCGGAGTAGACCCATCTGCTGTTGCTGTTGCTGCTGCACCTGCTGCTGCTGTTGAAGAAGGACCTTCTACTAAAACTGTAGTTTTAAAAGACGCTGGAGCTGCTAAAATCGGTGTTATCAAAGTTATAAGAGAAATCACTGGTTTAGGATTAGTTGAAGCTAAAGGAGTAGCAGACAAAGGTGGAAATATTAAAGAAAACGTTTCTGCTGACGAAGCTAACGAAATTAAAGCTAAATTAGAAGAAGCCGGAGCTACTGTTGAATTAGTTTAATTACTAAAATGAACTTCCCACAACTGGGGAGTTTTTTGTTTACATAATTTATTATTTATTGTTATAATTAAGTAGAGGTTAAGAATATGAAATTAAATAAAAATGGTTGGGGCTTTAAAATGATGTTATTTCTAATGGGATTACTTATTTTTGTATTATTAATAGCCATCTATTTTATATATAAATTTTATAGTGAAATTGATTCTCTAAGTGGAATAATAGTAAAGGTAGTCGAAATGTTATGAAGAAGAATATGGTAATATGGTTAATTTTAATAGTAATATTAGTTGGTGGATTAACTGTAATTGGTCTAAAAATTAAAAATGATAACAAAGAATATAAAACATTAGAAAAGAAAATGACAGATGTTGCTAAGGCTTATTATGGAGAAAAACCTGGACTTTTAAAAAACAATGAAACAATCTCAATACAAGATTTATCAGATTACGATAATACTTTAACAAATAAAGTTAATGAAGAAGAATGTAACGGATATGTTAAAACTACATCTAATATGGGTATTTTTGAATATAAAGCATACATTAAATGCAATGAATACACAACCAAAGGATATGTTAATCAATCAAGTACATGAACAGAATGATGTTAATACAAAGGGAAAACTATGCTTTCCTTTTTTTAATAAAATAAACATATAATTAAGAAGGAGAATAAATATGAATAATTTTATTTTAGAATTAGAAAAACTTAATTTAGGAAAAATCGAAAAAGATATTTCATTATCAACCTTAACAACTTATAAAACAGGTGGTATTGCTAAATTAGTTGTTTATCCAAATAATATTAACAATTTAAAACAATTATTAAAACTAATTCATAAATATAATATTAAATATTTTATTTTAGGAAAAGGAAGTAATACACTATTTAGTGATAAAGAATTTAACGGAGTAATTATTAAATTAGATAAATTAAATAATTTTGAAATTAAAGAAACTGAAATATATGTTGAATCAGGTATGATTTTAAGTAAATTAGTTCAAACAAGTGTTAAAAATGAATTAACCGGTTTAGAGTTTGCAATAGGAATTCCTGGAACAATTGGTGGAGCAATATATATGAACGCTGGAGCTTATGGAAGTAAAATGAGCAACATTGTTAAAAGTGTTATTGTACTAGATGAGAAATTACAAATTAAAGAAATACCATTAGAAAAATTAAAATTCGATTATCGATATTCAATATTTCAAGCTAACAAAAATTTAATTTGTGTTGCTGCAAATATTAAACTAGAACATGGTAATCATGATGAAATAGCTAGTAAAATAAAAGAAAATTTATTAAAAAGAAAGAACAGCCAACCTTTAGAATATCCATCAGCTGGTAGTGTCTTTAGAAATCCCGAAGGAAATTATGCTGGTAAAATAATTGAAGAACTAGGCCTAAAGGGAAAAAACATTGGTGGAGCAGAAATTAGTACTAAACATGCTAACTTTATTATTAATAAAAATAATGCTTCATCATCTGATATTTTAAATTTAATTAAATTAGTTAAAAAAGAAACAAAAGATAAATATAAAATTGATTTAAAATTAGAACAACAATTAGTTAATTGGTAAAAATATGCAATTTTTATAATTTTAACATATTGAAAATCCGTTTAATTTTTGCTATTATGAATATGTAAGGAAAACTTACATAAAATAAAAAAGGAACACTTAATTTTGAGATGTTAAGTGATTACCTAAAAGTTGTGAATCACCAAAACCTCCTGTGTTTATGGTGTTTTTAATTTAACCCAATCATTTTAATAATGATAAGAAGTAAAACAAAACAATTATAAATAAATTGAAAATTATAAAATATAATAACTTTTTATTCATAAGATTACCTCATTTCATATAAAAAATATAGAAATAAGGTAATCATCTAAACAATTAAATGTTCCTTGAGTAATAGACTATCAAATAATAAAATAATAAGTCAATAAAAAATTGCGAAAATTCATATAACAATTTTTACTCAAAACATCAAACTTATGCTTGACACTACAATAGTCAAGTGGTATATTATATTTGCATTTTAAATTTTGGTTCTATGTCGCATAGAACCTTGATTTATGAGTAATACAACACACCGGGATGTGTGTATAGAAAGGAAGTATTAAAATGCCTACAATAAACCAATTAGTTAAGACAAGAAGAAAAAACAAAACTAAAAAGAAAAAGAGTCCTGTATTAAACATCGGTTTTAATAGTATGGAAAGAAAGACTACAGCAACAGATCATCCACAAATGAGAGGTGTATGTACTCGTGTTGGTACAAAAACTCCAAAGAAACCAAACTCAGCATTAAGAAAATATGCTCGTGTAAGATTATCAAATGGTCGTGAAGTAGATACATATATTCCAGGCGAAGGACATAACTTACAAGAACATAGTGTTGTTTTAGTTCGTGGTGGACGTGTTAAAGACCTTATCGGTGTACGTTATCACATTGTTCGTGGTACATTAGACACTCAAGGTGTTAATGATCGTAAACAATCAAGAAGTAAATATGGTACTAAAAAACCAAAGAAAAAATAGTTAAATAAGGAGGAAAAAATATGCGTAAAAGACGTGCAATTAAACGTGATGTTTTACCAGATCCTATATATAATTCAAAAGTTGTTACTAAATTAATTAACGCTGTTATGAACGACGGTAAAAAAGGTACTGCTACAAGAATTGTTAATGAGGCATTTGATAAAATAAAAGAACAAACAAATAAAGATCCGATGGAAGTTTTTACTAAAGCAATGGAAAATATTACTCCTGCATTAGAAGTAAAATCACGTCGTGTTGGTGGATCTAACGTTCAAGTTCCAATTGAAGTTAGTGAAACAAGAGGACAAACGCTTGCTCTTCGTTACTTAATCAATTATTCAAGATTAAGACCAGGAAGAGGAATGGCAAACAAATTAGCTGCTGAAATCATCGATGCATCAAATGGTGTTGGTGGAGCTGCTAAGAAGAGAGAAGATACTCATAAGATGGCTGAAGCAAATAAAGCATTTGCTCATTATAGATGGTAGGTTACTATGGCAAGAGACGTTTCAATAGATAAACTAAGAAATATCGGTATAATGGCTCACATTGATGCCGGTAAAACTACTACAACCGAAAGAATTTTATTCTTAACAGGTATCACTCATAAAATAGGTGAAACACATGATGGTGAATCTCAAATGGACTGGATGGCTCAAGAACAAGAAAGAGGTATCACAATTACAAGTGCTGCAACTACTGCACACTGGAAAGGTTATAGACTTAATATAATCGATACACCAGGACACGTAGACTTTACAATTGAAGTTCAAAGAAGTTTAAGAGTATTAGATGGTGCAATTGCCCTAATCGATGCTCAAGCTGGTGTAGAACCTCAAACTGAAACAGTTTGGAGACAAGCTAATGAATATAAAGTTCCAAGAATGATTTGTGCTAACAAAATGGAAAAAATGGGTGCAGACTATTATTATAGTTTAAAAACTATTAAAGATAGATTAGGCGCTAACGCTGCTGCAATCATGTTACCAATTGGTGCTGAAGATCATTTTACTGGTTATATTGATTTAGTTGAAATGAAAGCATATGAGTATGATGGAACTGAACAACAACAAGTTACAGAAATTCCAATTCCTGCTGATATGCAAGATAAAGCCGAAGAATACAGAACTATTCTATTAGAATCAGTTGTTGAATTTGATGATGCTTTAATGGAAAAATACTTAGAAGGTGGAGAAATTTCTGTAGCTGAATTAAAGAGTGCTATTAGAAAAGCAACACTTGCTGTTGAATTCTTCCCTGTATTATGTGCTGATGCCCTAGGAAACAAAGGTACTCATGCGTTATTAGATGCTGTTATTGATTATTTACCAGCACCTACAGATGTCGAAGCAATTGATTGCGTAGATAAAGATGGAAATGATATTAAGAGACATCCAAGTGATTCTGAACCATTTACTGCTCTAGCATTTAAAATTATGACAGACCCATTCGTTGGACGTTTATCATTCTTCAGAGTTTACTCTGGTGTGTTAAAAGCAGGTTCATATGTACTTAACTCAACTAAAGGAGTTAAAGAAAGAATTGGACGTATCTTACAAATGCATGCAAATCAACGTAAAGAAATCACTGAAGTTTATGCTGGTGAAATCGCTGCTGCAGTAGGTTTAAAAAATACTACAACTGCCGATACATTATGTGATGAAAAAGCATTTGCTAAGATGAAAGGTATGGAATTCCCAGAACCAGTTATTGATATTGCAATTGAAGCTAAATCTAAAAATGATCAAGATAAAATGGCAATTGCTATTCAAAAACTTGTTGAAGAAGACCCTACATTAAGAGTTAAAACTGATGTTGAAACAGGTCAAACTGTATTATCAGGTATGGGTGAATTACACTTAGATATCATTATCGATAGAATGAGAAGAGAATTTGGTGTAGAAGTTAACCAAGGTAGACCACAAGTTGCATACCGTGAAACTATCACAGTTGCTGGAGATTGTGAAGGTAAATATATCAAACAATCAGGTGGACGTGGACAATACGGACATGTTTGGGTTAAATTTGAACCAAATCCAGGAAAAGGTTATGAATTTGTTGATGCAATCGTTGGTGGAGTTGTTCCTCGTGAATATATTCCAGTAACAGATAAAGGATTACAAGAAGCTATGGCCGGTGGTATCCTTGCTGGTTATCCAATGGTTGATGTTAAAGCAACATTATTTGATGGATCATATCATGATGTAGACTCATCAGAAATGGCATTCAAAATTGCTGCATCAATGGCATTAAAAGCTGCTAAAGAAAAATGTAAAGCAGTACTTCTAGAACCTATCATGAAAGTAGTAGTTGATACTCCAGAAGAATACATGGGAAATGTAATGGGAGATTTAACTTCTCGTCGTGGTAGACCACTAGGACAAGAATCAATTGGAAACTCAATTAGAATAATTGCTCTTGTTCCATTATCAGAAATGTTTGGTTACATGACTGATTTAAGAAGTAATACACAAGGACGTGCTAACTTCCAAATGGAAAAAGATCATTATGAAGAAGTTCCAAAATCAATCGCTGAAGAAATCATTAAGAAAAACAGCGTAAACTAATTGAATAATACTTGAATAAAGTTCAAGAATTAGATAAAATAATTTTATAGAAAGAAAAGAAATAGGAGGAAAAATAAAATGGCAAAAGAAAAATTTGATCGTAGTAAACCACATGTTAATATTGGTACTATTGGACACGTAGACCATGGTAAAACAACATTAACAGCTGCAATTACAAAGGTTTTACATGACGAAGGAAAAGCAGACTTTGTTGATTATGCAAATATCGATAAAGCCCCTGAAGAAAGAGAAAGAGGTATTACTATTAATACTGCTCACGTTGAGTATGAAACTGACAAACGTCATTATGCTCACGTAGACTGCCCAGGACATGCTGACTATGTTAAGAACATGATCACTGGTGCTGCACAAATGGATGGAGCTATCTTAGTTGTTTCAGCTGCAGATGGTCCTATGCCACAAACTAGAGAACATATCTTACTTGCTCGTCAAGTTGGAGTTCCAAGAATCGTAGTATTCATGAACAAATGTGATCAAGTTGATGATCCAGAATTACTAGATTTAGTAGAAATGGAAATTAGAGAATTATTAGGAGAATATGGTTTTGATTCAGAATGCCCTATTATTAGAGGATCTGCATTAAAAGCATTAGAAGGAGATCCAGCAAGCGTTCAAGCTATCAAAGACTTAATGGCTGCTGTTGATGATTATATCCCAACTCCTGATAGAGATACTGATAAACCTTTCTTAATGAGTATTGAAGACGTATTTACAATTTCAGGACGTGGTACAGTTGTTACTGGACGTGTTGAAAGAGGTAGATTAAATCTTAACGACGAAGTTGAAATCGTTGGATTAAAAGATACAAGAAAGACAGTTGTTACTGGTATCGAAATGTTCAGAAAATCTTTAGATTATGCTGAAGCTGGAGATAACGCTGGAGTTTTACTTCGTGGTATCAATAGAGAAGATGTTGAACGTGGACAAGTTTTAGCTAAACCAGGTTCAGTACATCCTCATAAAAAATTCAAAGCATCTGTATATGTATTATCTAAAGAAGAAGGTGGACGTCATACTCCATTCTTCTCAAACTACAGACCACAATTCTACTTCAGAACTACTGATGTTACTGGTGTAATTGAACTTCCTCAAGGAGTTGAAATGGTTATGCCTGGTGATAATGTAGAAATGACAGTTGAATTAATTGCTAACGTTGCCTTAGAAAACGGAACTAAGTTCTCAATTCGTGAAGGTGGACGTACAGTTGGTGCTGGTACAGTTACTGAAATCATTGAATAATAATATTTAAAACACCTTTGGGTGTTTTTTTCTTTACTATAATTCAAAAAAATAGTAATATTATAATAAGGTGTATCAAATGAAAAGTTTTAAATTATTTCATAAAAAAATAAGTATTATTAATGAAGTAGAAAGAAAAAATTTTTTAATCAGACTTATATTTTTTACTTTAGCATCATTTTTATATGGAATAATTTACAATACCTTTTTAGTTCCAAACAACATTGTTATTGGAGGAATGAGTGGTTTAGCAATTGTAATTAAAGAAATAACTGGATTAACAACAACCGTATTTATTAATATAAGCACACTTATATTAGTAATAATATCTTATTTTATTCTAGGTAAAGATAAGGCTATATATACTATAGTTGGCGCAGCAATATATACCCTATTACTCTCATTTACTAGTACATTTTCATATAACTTACAAGGATATTTAAAAAATGAATTTTTAATTGTTTTAGTATCCTCAATATCAATTGGAATAGCTAATGGCATTATATATCGATCTGGTTTTAATACAGGTGGCTCAGATATATTAGCATCTATCTTAAATAAGTATTTTAAAATCCCTATTGGACAGTGCAATAGTATTATTAACACATTTATTATAATGAGTGGTGCCTTCCTGTTTGGTATAACCAAAACAATATATGCTATCTTTATTCTAACCGTATCATCAAAAATAATTGATCTAGTTA
Organism: uncultured Bacilli bacterium; assembly: GCA_934101225.1. GTDB lineage: Bacteria > Bacillota_I > Bacilli_A > RF39 > UBA660 > CAG-533. The sequence goes on from CAKOQK010000008.1 coordinate 36,620, forward strand.
TGCTAGGAGTAAATGATAGTAAAATGATATATATTAAAAGTAAAAACTGGAAAAATTTAGAAAAATATATTGTTAACGATTTAAAATTAGGCGTAACCGAAATTGGCAATAAAGGTGGAATATTTATTGATAAAGAGCCTACATTATTAGTTATTCTACCATTTGATGAATATTACAATTTTAAATATCACATCTTAAAATATGATAGTAAAGCATTTATTGCCGCCCATGATTGCTATGCCATTCAAAATGGTTATAGTAAGAAGATATTGCCATTTTAATCACAATTAGGTATAATAAACTACGTTAAAAAAGGAGTAATGAAAGTGGAAACATTAGAAACTTTAGATGAAAATATTGAAACATTAACAACTAAAACAAATAATAATGAACAAAAAAATAATGAAACTAATCAAGAAAATAAAATAAGCGTACTTGAAAGATATGGGGAAGATTTAACCAAAAAAGAATATATTACTAATCCATCAATTGGAAGAGATAAAGAAATTAATGAAATGATTTTAGCCCTAATTACTCCTGATAAAGCCGCATTATTAACAGGTAAACCAGGTATAGGTAAAACCGCTTTAGTAGAAGGACTTGCCTATCGCATCCAAAAAGGAGATATTCCAAATGCTTTAAAAGGATGGAGTATTATTAAAATAAACATTACATCTCTTTTAGGTAGTACAACTGAAAATGGTAATACCGATGCTAGATTAGAAATATTACTTAATGAATTAAAAACTAAAACAAATACTATTCTTTTTATTGATGAAGTTCACTTATTAGTAAATAAAAATCCAAATAACAATATCGATTTTGCTAATATGTTAAAACCATTCTTAGATCGTGGAACAATTAAAATGATAGGAGCAACAACAACCGAAGAATATGAAGCATACATCCTAAGAGATAGAGCATTTCTTCGTAGATTTATTAAAATAGATATTGCAGAAAGTGATCCTGAAACAGTTGTAAAAATTCTTATGGGAACATATCCTAAATTCGAAAAGAAAATGGGTGTAAAACTTGCTTATACAGATTTCCAAAAAGAAAAAATATTCGCATTTTTAGTAGACATGACAAGTGAATATAAAAGAGTATACGAAATTTCTAGTAGATATCCAGATATAACTTTGACACTACTTGCTAATGCTTTTAGTTACGCTGTGTTCGAAAACTCACCCGAAGTAAGAATTAAACATATTTATGAAGCAGTTAAAAATGCTAAAAATATCTATCCTGATAGTTTAAAGAAAGAAATTGAAAAATTTAAAGTACAATTTAAAGATATGTTAGAACAAGAAAATGTTGAAATCTAACAAGTTATTAACAAAGAATTATACACAATAATTCTTTTTATTTTATCTATAAAATGATATACTTGTGTATAGTAAAAAGGAGTTAAAATGATTGAAATAAAAAACGTAACTAAAAGTTTTCAAAAGAAAAATAATCAAAATAAAATAGAAACATTTCTTGCTGATAATAATATCTCATTTACTGCCATGGAAGGAGAAGTTTTAGGTATTCTAGGGCCAAATGGAGCAGGTAAAACAACATTACTTAGAATGATATCAGGTATTATGAAACCAGATAGCGGTGAGATTCTAGTTGACAACATGAACTATCAAAAAAATAATGAAACAATTAAGAAAAATATCGCCTTCATGTCGGGAAATACTAAATTATATAAAGATATATCTCCATACGAATTATTAAAAATGTGCGGTGAATATTATGAAGTTCCTAAAGATAAATTAGAAAAAATCATAAATGATATTATTAAAAGATTTAATATGGAATCATTCGCTTATCAAAGAATTGAAAGTTTATCTACTGGTCAGTACCAAAGAACCTGTATTGCTCGTTGCCTAGTTCATAATCCCAAATATTATATCTTAGATGAAGCAACAAGTGGGTTAGATGTTATTTCTAGTAAAACAATTTTAGATTTTATTAACGAAGAAAAAACTAAAGGCAAATGCATATTATATTCAACTCATTACATGGAAGAAGCAGAAAACATCTGTGATAAACTATTACTTATTAATAAAGGTAAAGTTATTGCCTACGGAAAAAGTGAAGAAATTTTAAAAAATACTAATACAACCAACATTAGAGATGCCTTTTTAAAATTAATAGGAGAAGATAATGAATAATATAAAAATAACAATAAAAAAAGAACTTCGTTCTATCGTTAGAGATAAAAAAACATTTATAACCTTACTTGCTATGCCTATAATAGGAATGTTTTTTGTCATCGTTTATGGTGTTATGATGGATCAAAGTCAAGTATCAGAACCATTTAAAATTGGTGTGGATTTTGAACTAAATACTATCGAATATATTGTAAGTAGCGAGTATCAATTAGAAACAGTCAAATATGATAATTTGGGTGAAATGGAAAAGTCCTATAAAGATAAAGATATAAATGCTTACATAGATTATAATGAAGAAGAAAAAAAGTATTATTTTTATACTGATAACAGTCAAGATGGTTATCAACTTCAAAATTTAATTAGAGGTTACTTTGAATCATTAAAAAACAATGAACTAATAACATACGTTGCTGGAGAAGGTATTGATTATGAAGAAATAACTGCCAAATATAATTATGAATTCAAAGAATTAGAAGGAAGTGACTTTTTTCTAACAACAATTTATTCAAGTCTATTTATGCTAATATTTTCCGGCATTGTAGCAACCGCTCAATCAATGGCTATTTCAACTACAGTTGCTGAAAAAGAAAGTGGAACTCTAGAAACTATATTAAGTTTTCCTATATCTAAAAAAGCATTAATATTAGGTAAATACATTGCTAATTTTATTGCAAGTGCATTAGCATCTATAATTGAATTTTTTTCCATTATATTAACATTGGCTATTTCAACTCACTACTTTGAATCGTTTAATACTTTAAATGTTTCCATATCAGCTAAAAGTATTTTAATCGGATTATGTATTAGTTTAGCAGCATCACTTGTAATTTCCGCTCTTGCGACAATCTTAGTTGCTAACACTAAAACCTCAAAAGAAGCTGGAATAAAAATCGCTTTTCTACAATATATAACTATGATACCTTTATTTACAAACATCTTAAGTATTTCAACTGATAGTTTAATTTACTATGCAATTCCAATTGTCAACTGTGTTCAAATTCTTATGGATATATTCTCAAATAACTTTAATACTTTAAATATTTTAATGACAATCATAAGTACACTCATATTATCTGTCATAACTGTATTTCTAATAATAAAAAAATATAATCAAGAGAAGGTGTTGTTCGGTGACTAAAAATAAAACAAAAAATTATATTCTATATGCAATAATATTTGTTATTGCTATAATAGCTGCCTTTATTTACTTAAATAAAAATTATATTGATAATTATTATGAATACATAAATAAAGAAACAATCAAAGATAAAGAAGATGGTTGGTCATATATTGATGATATAAACAAAGAAATATCAAATGATGCGAACAACATTGTAAAGGAAATAATAAATAACCCAACTACGAGTGAAGAAAAAAATATTAAAGAATTCTATAATGAATATCTAAATATTGAATTTCGTAACAAGAATGGATTAAAAGATTTAGAGCCATATATAGATAAAATTAATAAAACAACAAATATTAACGACTTTATTACTGAAGCAATAAAACTAGAAAAAGAACTAAGTATTGAATTATTAATGTCTAAATCAATCATGAAAGATTTTAAAACTGGAAAGAACATTTTATATATAACAACAATTCCTATGGATTATGGTTACTCATCAGATTATTATAGTAACGAAACATTAACAACTGTAAAAAATAATTTTAAATTATATAATAACAAACTATTAAGAGAATATGGTTATACTGCTGGAGAAGCCCTAGATATAACTAAACAAATCGATGACTTCTATACAAATCTAGCTAATAATTCATTAAAACAAGATGATTTATTAAATACTGAAAAATACTATAATATTATTGATAAATCAGCGTTAAGTAAAATTTATACTAATTTAGATATTAACAAATATTTTAATGAATTAGGACTATCTAAAATAGATAAACTAAGCCTAGTTGATGAAAAATCATATCAAGAATTAAATAAATATTTAACAAATAGTAATCTTTCTTTATGGAAAAATATAGCAACAATAAAAATACTTCAAACATATGCTGAATATACAACTGAAAATTATGAAACAATATTTACCAAACTAAATAAAAATTTATTAGGTAAAGAATATACTAGAGAAGAAACAGCTTATGATTTAATTAAACAAATATACCCAAATGAGATTTCCAAAAATTATAATAACAAATATTTAAACAATGATACTAAAAATTATATCTCTAATCTTACAAATGAAATAATAAAAGAATATGAAGATATGATAAATACATCTTGGATGGATAATGAAACAAAAAGTAAGGCTGTAACTAAACTAAACAATATTAAAATAAATATTGGTACAAACTATATTAAAGATTTTTCTTCATACTATGATTTTGATAGTAATATTTCATTAGTAAAAAATATTATTAATCTTAACAAAGTAGTGAGAACTGCATCATACGAAATGTTAGATACAACTACTACAACTAATGCTCTACCAGATTATACATTTAATGCCTATTATGATGTTACATCAAACTCAATTAATATTTTAACTGGAAGCACTAAAGTAATTAAAGATATTAACAATAAATATGAAAATCTTGGAAGTATTGGTTTCATAATAGCACATGAAATATCCCATGCATTTGATAATAATGGTTCAAAATTTGATGAAAATGGCTTTCTTAGTAATTGGTACACCACAGCAAGTCAAGATAAATACCAAGAAATTCAAAATAAAGTTATAGATTACTACAACAACTACGAAATTATTCATAATGTTTCTAATAATGGAACTCGTACAATTGGCGAAAACATTGCTGATTTAGGCGCTATGGAATGCATTACAAATATCTTAATAAAAAATAATGCAAAAAAAGAAGATTATCAAACAACCTACGAATCATTTGCTAAAGTTTGGGCTAATAATTATAGTAAAAGCACTAAAGTATTACAAAGTTTAATTGATACTCATTCACCTAATGAAATAAGAGTAAACGGAGTATTATCATCAACAAATAAATTTTATGAAACATATAAAATAGATTCAAAAGATTTAATGTATATTGAATCAGAAAAAAGAGTTAACATTTGGTCTTAAGTTAACTCTTTTAATATTATCTAATTTTACGATTATTAAAAAATAAAATTGTATCAATATCAATTGAAAAATTTATTCATTTTAGATAAAATATTTTAATAACGAGACAATTAAGGAGAGAAATATGAATATTTTAGTCATTAATCCACCAAACAAACCATTTACAAATAAATCAATATTAGCTGAACCACTAGATGTTCTTCAAATTGCAACAATAATAAATAAAAAGCATAAAGTAAATGTTATCGATATGGATGTAAATAGAATGGATAATAACATTAATAAATATTTAAAAGATAAAAATATTGTAATATTTGTTTTTGATTATCAATTACCACTTCACACAAGTGAAACAATAAATAATATGTTTGAAATAATAAAAAATTGTAATAAAGAAGCTAAGTTTATAATTATTGGAAAAACTCCTTCATACTACTACAAAAAATTTTTAAATAATGGTTTTGATATCGTAATTAAAGGCATAGCAGATAATATAATTAATGAAGTAATAGATTGCATAATATCAAATGGTGATTTATATAAAATACCAAATTTAGCTTATAAAAATCACAATAAAATAATATTAACTTCTAATCAAACAACAACAAGTTATTTTAAAGATTTAGATATTCCTAAAAGAGAGTTATTAGACATCAGTAAATATATGGATACTAGAACAATGATAACTTCTCGTGGTTGCATAGGAAAATGTACATTTTGCACAACTCCGGTATTTTTTAAGAATTGGCAATCAAAAAGTTATAAACAGGTTGCTGATGAGATTGAATACCTTATAAATAATTATAATACTAAAAAAATAATTTTTTTAGATGATAATATGACAGTAGATAAAAAAAGAATGTTTGATATATGTAATGAAATAAAAAGCAGAAATATAAAATGTTTATTTGGCTGTCTTAGTAGTATTTCTTGTTATGATGAAAAAATGTTTAAAGAAATGTATGACATCGGTTTTAGATGGATTCACTTTGGAATTGAATCAGGAAGTTCAAAAATCTTAAATTATATGCAAAAAAATATGAATATAGATAATATAAAAAGAATAATTAAAGAAGTAAAAGCAATAGGATACAGAGTAAGAAATAGTATTATTCTAGATTATCCTAACACAACAAAAGAAGATTTAAACTTAACTAGAAAATTAATAAACGAAATAGAACCTCATGAATTAAGATTGCATTATTTAGCGTATAGAGTAGGCACACCTATTTTTGAAGAGAATAAAAATATTGTAAATAAAACTCAATACATTCATTCTAATCACCCTAACAACGTTAATAAAGAACTAACAGAAGGAATAAATTTATTAATAGAAGATTTAAAACAAAAAGGATATAGTATAATTTTTGATGACATTGATTGGAATAAATATAATAATTTAGAAAAAAATACTAAAATTGCAGCATTTATTCCTATCAAGTATGGGATGTGTTGGTATGAATAGATTAATAGGAATTACAGGAGGTATGTCTTCTGGCAAAACCACATTATCTAAAAAATTAATTGAATTAAATCCTAATTTTGAATATATAGACGTCGATGTATTTAGAAGAGATTTATACAACAATAATAATTATATAAATAAATTAAAGCAAAACATAAATGAATTGAAGAACTATCAGAAAATAGACTCAAAAATTTTAAACAAGTATATTTATAATAATCAAAATAATATGAATAACTATAAAAAGATATTATATGATTACTTATTTTCTTATATTAATAAAATGAAAAATAAAACAATAATTATTGATTGGGCTTTAATAATAAATGATAATTTAATCGAAAAATTTGATAAAATCATATATCTAAATACCCCTGAAAAAGTTAGATTAGATAGATTAAAAGAAAGTGACCTTTCACAGGAGGAAATAATAAAACGATTTGAATTACAAAGAATATCTAATATAAAACAATATGAATCAAAAAAGTTTATGATAGTAGAGGAAAATATGGAAATAAATAAAATAAACGAATTTATAGAAAATAAAATGGATTGTAAATTTACATTACCAAAAGATGAAGGAAAAGCAATATGGGAAATAACACATAATTGTAACTATGGTTGTTCTTACTGTATTTTTTCATGTGATAAAAAAAGAGTATATGAAGAGTTGACTACCGAAGAATGTAAGCATGTTATTGACGAATTAGTAAACAATGGATATAAACATTTAAAAATAACAGGTGGAGAGCCATTTATTCGCACAGATATTATTGATATATTAAAGTATGCTAGCAAAAATCTTACAGTAGATATATCAACTAATGCTTCCTTAATAACTCCCAAAATAGTTACCGAACTAAATCAAATAAATTTAAAAATGATACACGTTAGCCTAGATGGTAATAAAGAAGAACATGAATCAGTAAGAGGTAAAACGACTTATGAAAGAACAATCAATGGATTAAAATATTTAAAAAATTCAAAAAATAAAATTAGAATTGGTACTGTTATTCATGCAAAAAATGAAAATAGCTTAAAAAATGTAATAGAAGAATCAATTAATTTACAAGCTAATGAAATAATATTTTCCATAATGGAACCAGTTGAAGGTCAAAGTAAAGATTTGATTAAAACTGAATCAAATGAAAATTTAATTAATCAAATAAATGCGCTAAAAGAAAAATATAATGATAAAATAATCATAAATTATAATTTTGGACAACAGCCAGTATATATAAAAAAATGTCCAGCAGGAGATAAATTTCTTTATATAAATAACAAAGGATTTATTAGTCCTTGTCCATGGGTATATGAAAATAATAAAAAATGTATATCTTCAATCTCATTAAGAAATAATTCATTAAAGGAAGTCTTAAATGATAATAATATCCAAAAATTTTTAAAAAATAAATCAAAGGGAATATGCTATGGAAAAATTTAAAAGTATATATTTATTTACAACCGAAAATATAGCTGGATATATGAACAAACTTGATTTAACAAATAAAAAGATTGTCACAGTCACAGGATCAGCTGATCACATTTTAAATGCAATCTTAAAAGGATGCAATGAAATAACAACTTTTGATATTAATCCATATTCAAAATATTATATGGAACTAAAAATAGCAGCAATAAAACAATTAAAATATAATGATTTTTTAGATTTTATTTTATTTGACACGCCTAAAACATTTTCGTACGAAATAATAACTTCATTAAAATTGGATGAAAAATGTAAAAAGTTTTGGATTAAAGAATTAGCCAAAAATGAAAATGATGGATTGAAACTTAAATATTCAGACCTATTTAATACAAATTATTTTGACTCAAAAGCTAAAAAGGACTATAATTTATATTTTAATCAACATAATTATGATATAATAAAAACAAGATTGGATAACGTAAATATTGTTTATTTAGAAACCAATTTAAAAAATTTAAAATTAGAAGATAAATACGATTATATGTTTTTATCAAATATTTCTGATTATCTTAACCTAATGTTTGAGAATAATTGTTTGAAAAATTATAATAAATTAATTAATAATTTTTTAAAGAATGTTCATTATATTTATTTTGCTTATGTTTATGATGTTAATAAAAATACAAAACGAAGTGAGATAGATGATATAGAAAATGTTAAAAAAATATTTGGAAATATAAAAATAGAAACATTAAGTAGCGCATTAATAAATAAAACAAATTTACTTGATGCCGTATTTATAAAGGAGAATATTTAAAATGGAAAGTAATTTTGAAAGTAGAAGTAACTATGGTTTTAGAGAGTCTTATGGCGAAAGTAGGACCTCATTATCACGACCTTTATATTCAAGTGGCGAAAGTAGAACAACATCACCACAATCATCATACTCAAGTGGTGAAAGTAGAACATCTCTAACAAATTCAAATTTTATAACATCAGAATCAAGAACTAATGAAAAACAAAATATAACGTCAGAAAATATTTCGACCTCTTATCCTCAATCATTAGGTGATGAAATTCCATTACCTAAAGAAAGAAAATATAATAGTCTTGATGACATTGATAAACTAATAGAAAGGTTAAAAACAACAGTTGTAAGTAATAATCTAGAAGATGAAAATATAAACAAAATTTTATTAGAAAGAAAACAAAAAATAGAAGAATTAAGTAGATTAGTGGCTGAAGCAAGAAAATATGAACAAGAAACAGAAAGATTAAAACAAGAAAATAGTGAATTAGACATTTTAATTAGCGAATTAAAAAAAGGAACAACAGGTAATGGAAAACATATATAAAAATTTGCATTCAAATCAAAAGATTTTTATATATGAAATGCTAAAAAGAGGAATAAGTGTTGAAGTAATAAATGAAAAAAGAGAAATAATAAAAACGTCATTTCAAGGTCATGAAGAACTAATAATTGACAGAGATTCTTCAATTATGCCATATAATGTTTCTATATTAGCTGGTGATAAATATTTTACTAAAAAAAATTTAATTCAACATGGAATATCAGTTCCAATTGGAGAATCATTTTTAGCTAAAGATATTGATTATATAAAAAGAGCATTTAAAATATTAAACTGTCCAGTCGTAATAAAACCAGTGTTTGGTTCTCATGGTTTTGACGTATATACAAATTTAATCACTGAACAGGATGTTGAAAATGCTATAATTAACATAATCAACAATCGTGGTGAATCAACCAGAATAATAATAGAAGAATATTATAATGCTAAAGAGTATAGAGTATTTATAACTAGAAATGGTAACTATGCAGTCTTATTACGTGATCCAGCCCATATTTTTGGTGATGGAATTCATACAATAGAATATTTAATTAATAAAGAAAATTATGAAAGAATGAATCCAAGAACTAACGCATTATGTGAAATTTTAGTGGATGAAGAATTAATTTCATATTTAAGAAAAAATAATTTAAGTTTAAATAGTGTACCTCAAATGGGTGAAAAAATTTATTTAAGACCAAATTCAAATGTTGCTATGGGAGGAATTTGCGAAGATTATACAGACAAAGTTCATCCAAGTGTTATTGAAATAGGTTTAAAAGTATTAAAAGCCTTTCCGGGATTACCATATGTTGGAATTGATTTTATGACAAATTCTATATCAGATCAGCAAAATGATTATTCATATAAAATAATCGAGATAAATACGGTTCCAGGCATTCATATGCATTATCGACCAGCCATTGGACAATCTCGAAATATTGCCAAGTATATTGTAGATATGATATATCCTGAAACAGTAGATATGAAAAAGGAAACTATGTATGAAAAACCTATTAAAAGATTCTAAAGCTTATTATGAAGATAATGATTATTACGAAATATTTAGTCAAGCAGAAGATTATGAAAATAAAGTTAGGGATTATATAAAATCACTTATTAAAGATAAAATTGTTTTAGATGCTGGTTGTGGTACAGGAAAATTTTTAGAAACAATAGAAAAAGATGCTCAAAAATATATTGGAATTGATTTATCAAATGACCAATTAATAAAAGCAAAATCAAAATCAAAAAAATCTAATTCAATATTTATATCATCTAATTTAACAAATATTCCACTAGAAGATAATTCAGTTGATTTAATAATTTCATCTTGGGTATTAGGTACAATAACTGAATTAGAAGAAAGAAATAAAGCATTGTTTGAATTAAAAAGAGTTTTGAAAAAAGATGGAATTATGGTCTTAGTCGAAAATGCCGAAAATAGTGAATTTGAACAATTACGTGATAGAGATAAAGATAAGAGAACGAAAATATATAATTCCTGGATTACACAAAATGAATTTAAATTAGAAAAAACTTTTAATACATATTTTAAATTTAAAACCTTACCTATTGCCATTAAATGCTTTAATGTAATATATGGAGAAACTGTGTCTGCAAAAATATCAAGTAAAATTATAGAACATAAAATAAATATTTATACATTTCAAAAAAAGTCATAACGACTTTTTTTAATTTTCTTTATAGTCAATCCCTTGATAAGCTTTATCTTTCTTAAGTTTCTTAACAACCCCATTTAAAACATCAATTTTTTTAACAGCCCATAAAGGAGCAATCAAATCTTCTTTTCTAGGATCACCAGTTAATCTATGAACTACAATACTAGGTTTTAAAATTCTTATTTGCTTAACAAGTAAATCAATATATTCATCTTTTTCAAGTAATTTAAAAGGTTTATCCTCATACATTTTACCAAGTAATGTATTTTTAACCACAAATAAATTATGAATTTTAATCCCATTTATATCAAGTTTATTTAAATGTCTAACTGTAACTAGCATCATATCTTCAGTTTCACCAGGAAGTCCATCAATAATATGTACAACCACATTGATATTTAATTCCTTTAGTTTTTTAACACAACTATCAAAATTCTCTATATCATGGCCTCTATTAATGTATTTTAAAGTTTGATTAAAAGAAGATTGTAATCCCAGTTCAACAGTTAAAAAAGTTCTTTTATTAAGTTCACCTAAATACTCAAAACATTCACTACTTATTGAGTCACTTCTTGTTCCAATTGATAAACCAATCACATTATCAAAACTTAAAACCTTTTCAAATCTTTTCTTTAAATTATCAAGTGTATCAAAAGTATTAGTAAAAGAACCAAAATAAGCTAAATACTTCGCATTAGGCCATTTTTTATCCATCACTATTCTTTGCTCTTGATATTGTTCTTCTAAAGACTTATTTCTATCTCCTGCAAATTCATAAGAACCTGAACAAAAAATACATCCACCAGAGCCATTAACCCTATTAGGGCAACTAAATCCACCATCAAAAGAAAGTTTAACAACTTTACATCCAAATTTATTCTTATAAAAATCACTTAAATTATTATAGTACATACCAATCACAAATATTATTCTATCACATTCTAATTTTTCTTGATATAATAAATTCGGAGGAACATATGAAAAAAATATTAAGTATTATTTTAACTATACTTTTTGCGTTTATTTATTATTACCTATTCTTACCTGCTTTAAATATACATAATATCACCTTGTATTTATTTATAATATTTATAATCTTATTTTATTATGGAATAAGTTTAATATTTAACCTAAAAAAAGTAATCAGATTTGACAAAAGAATTATTAAATTAAACTATTTACTTCTAGCTGTGCCAACAATATTAGTTTTAATCATGCTATGGAATTTTATAGAAAGTCCACTATTTATGGCTTCAAAATATGCAAATCGGATTGAAATAGATTCTACTAAAGAATTTAACACTGATATTCAAGAAGTTGATTTTTCAAAATTACCATTACTTGATAAAACAAGTAGTAAAGCCCTAGGAGATCGTGTTATGGGACAAATGAGTGATTTAGTAAGTCAATATGACGTATCAAATATCTATACTCAAATAAACTATAACAATAAAATAATTAGAGTAACACCTTTAGAATATGCATCTCCTATAAAATGGCTAACTAATCGTAAAGAAGGAGTAAAGGGGTATATAACTGTTGATAGTACAACTGGAAAATCAGAACTAATTAGACTAGACAAAGGAATGAAATATGTTGAATCTGGCTTATTTAATGATAATGTTTATCGTAAATTAAGATTTAAATATCCAACTAAGAATTTTGGTAATATATCATTTGAAATTGATAATGAAGGTAATCCATATTGGGTAATGCCTGTTCTTAAATATAGTGCTATAAATATGCGTGCTAAAGTTGAAGGTGTAATAATTTTAAATGCTATAACAGGCGAAAGTGAAGAATATCTTATCGGAAATATTCCAACATGGATTGATATCGCCTTTAATGCTAATTTAATAATAGAACAAGTTGACGACTGGGGAACATATCAAAATGGTTTCTTAAATAGCATCTTTTCTCAAAAGAATGTCGTAAATACAACCGATGGCTATAACTATCTAGCTATGAACGACGATATATATCTTTATACTGGATTAACCTCTATCGTAAATGATGAATCAAATCTTGGTTTCATACTAACTAATATGAGAACTGGTGCAACTTGCTTTTACAGCGTACCCGGAGCCGAAGAGTATAGTGCTATGGCATCAGCAGAAGGTGCAGTTCAACAAATGAAATATAAATCTACCTTCCCGTTATTAATTAATCTTAAAGGAAATCCAACCTATTTAGTAAGTTTAAAAGATGCTGCTGGATTAGTAAAAATGTATGGATTTATTGATGTAAAAGATTACCAAAAAGTAATCGTAACCGATTCATCAAAAGGTATAAATGAAGCAGCAAATAACTATTTAAAAAATGTTAAACTCACTCAAAATGGCGAAAATATATCAAAAGAAATAATAATTAAATCTATAAAATCTAGCGTAATAAATGGAACAACATATTATTATATTATTGATTCAAACAATCAAAAATATAAAGCATCCATTGAATTATCAGATAACCTTCCATTTATAAATAATGGTGATAAATTAAAAGTATCTTATCTTCAAGAAGAAGATATCATAAATATTACTAAAATTGATTAGAAAGAGACTAAAATCTCTTTTTTTATGGTAAAATAGATAAAGTGAGGTAAAATATGAATGAAATAGTAATAGAAGAATTAAGTAGTGAACTTAATATCAAAATAAATCAAATAAAGGCAGTTTTAACCCTTTTAGAAGAAGGATCAACTATTCCCTTTATTGCTAGATATCGTAAAGAAGCAACTGGCGCATTAGATGAAAATCAAATAACTAAAATAGAAGAAAAATATCGTTATTATAATAATTTAATGGAAAGAAAAGAAACGGTTATTAGATTAATTGATGAAAAAGGTATGCTTACAGATGAAATCAAAAAGAATATCCTAAACTGTACTAAATTAGTTGAAGTAGAAGATATATACTTGCCATATAAAGAAAAGAAAAAAACAAAAGCTACTGAAGCTATTAAAATGGGATTAGAACCTCTAGCTAAAGCAATTATGGCATTCCCTACAAAAGGAAGTTTAGAATCTTTATGTGGTATCGTTCCCAATGTCGAAAAAGATATTGCCCTAGAAAACGCTAAATATATTATAAGTGAATGGATTAGTGATAACGCTTATTATCGTAAATTCGTCAGAAATTATATTTGGAATAATGCATCAATTGTATCTAAAATAAAGAAAAATGCCGTTGACGAAAAGAAAACATATGAAATATACTATGACTTTACTGAAAAAGTTAAATACATTAAACCATATCGTGTGTTAGCAATTAATAGAGCAGAGAAGGAAAATGTTATATCAGTTAAATTAGATTATGATAACGATTATATTTTTAACTCTTTATCTAATAAAATCATTAAAAATAAAGAATCATTTGTTGTAGATTATGTTAATGACGCAATAAAAGATGCTCTAAAAAGATTAATATATCCATCAATTGAAAGAGATGTAAGAAGTGAATTAACTGAAAAATCAGAAGATAACGCTATCGAAGTATTTAAAGATAACTTAGAAAATCTTCTTATGACTAGACCTGTTAAAGGATATCGTGTTCTTGGATTTGACCCAGCATTTAGAACTGGTTGTAAACTAGCGTGTCTTGATGAAAAAGGAAACGTTTTACATAAAGATGTAATATATCCACACGAACCTAAAAATGAAAAAGAAGCATCAAGAATTAAATTACTTAACTTAATTAAAACTTATAACATTAATTTAATCGCTATTGGTAATGGTACTGCATCACGAGAAAGTGAAGAATTTGTAGCAAACACTATTAAGGATTTAAAAGACGTTTATTATACAATAGTTAGTGAAGCAGGAGCAAGCGTTTACTCTGCCAGTAAAGAAGCTCAAAGAGAATTTCCTGATTATGAAGTCCAAGAAAGAAGTGCAGTAAGTATTGGAAGAAGAGTTATTGACCCACTTTCAGAACTTGTAAAAATAGATCCAAAAAGCATTGGCGTAGGAGAATATCAACATGATGTAAACTCTAAAAAACTAACTGAAAGCCTAGATAATACAGTATCAAAAGTTGTAAACGAAGTAGGAGTAAACATTAATACAGCATCAAACTTTATTTTAAAATATGTATCAGGTTTAACTACTACTGTAATTAATAAAATTCAAAAATTTAAAGAGAAAAAAGAATTTACATCAAGAGAAGAAATCAAAAAATTAACAACAGATAAAGTTTATGAACAATGTGTTGGTTTCTTAAGAATTAATAATAGTATAAATCCATTAGATAATACAGGAATTCACCCTGAAAGTTATGAATTAACAAGTAAATTATTAAAGTTATTAAATTTGGATATCAAAGATATTAAAACAGAAGAGTTTAAACATAAACTAGAAAATATTGATTTAGAAAAATTAACAAAAGAACTAAATTCAGATATTTATACAGTAACTGATATAATTAAAGAATTAAAAAATCCCGGATTAGATCCTAGAAGTGAAGCTCCAGAAACAATTTTAAGAAGTGATGTTTTAACTATTGATGATTTATCTATTGGGATGGAATTAAAAGGAACAGTAAGAAATGTTGCTTCATTTGGAGCCTTTGTAGATATTGGTTTACATGATGATGGATTATTACACATTTCTAAAATGAGCAAAAACTTTGTTAAAGATCCTAAAGACATTGTTAGTGTAGGAGATATTTTAACTGTTTATATATCAGATATTGACAAAAATAAGGGAAAAGTTCAACTTTCTTTAATAAAATAGAAAAAAATACTTGCAAATACATTCTAATTTATTATATAATTAGTTTGTATTTGACGCAGGTGTGGTCTAATGGTAGAACCTCAGCCTTCCAAGCTGATGACGTGAGTTCGATTCTCATCACCTGCTCCATAGTAAAATCTGCTCGAACTTTTCGAGTTTTGATAAATAACTAATCTAGAAATGGATTAGTTTTTTTGTTATTTAAGAAAGGAAAGTGATTGAGTTATGACAATAGAAACTAAAAAACTTGTAATAAGTGAAG